>NZ_WMJY01000059.1 GCF_009711055.1 Myroides pelagicus | reverse complement strand
AAACAAAGACTACTCAAAGGTCTTTATCTTTTGTTTTTCACCCCATACACAGTCTCACAAATAGCCCAATTTAGCGGTTATGAAAGTTATAAGGTTTTTATCAGAGCATTTAATAAAGATCAAGAATTAAATCCAAGCGACTATCAATTATTTAAGTAAGAAATTACCTTAAAAAAGTGCGTTTGTCCTTTTTTGGGATAAGATTGTCCCTTTTTGGGATAATAATGTCCTTTTTTGGGATAAAAAAGTCAAAAATAGTTTAGAGCTTTGTAGAGTAATAAAATAATAATTGTATTGGCTTTAGAAAAACACTTGGGAACAGGGAGGTTTTTCTAAAAGCGAAAAGCAACTATTACAGCCTATGTAGCTCAAGGTTGTAAATCATCAGGACTGATACTTTGCGGCCAAAAGAATCAGCTATCACAATAAAATCTATTAACCTTTAAAATCTAACCAACAATATTCAATAGCAGTGGATAGAGTATCTACTTGCTTAAATTTAAAATTTAAAATCATGAAAAAATTTATAAAAAACCTACTAGCTCCATTAGCTTTAATTGCAATGCTAGCTGTAGGTGCATTCTCAGTGAATGCTAGTGAGGTGAAAACTAATGTGAAATTAGCGGTTTTTGAGCAGCCACAAAATCCTTATAGCGGAGAGATTTTTATTAGAGTTTTAGAGCCTGGGACTTCAAATTATATCTATTCAAAAGTGGGAGAAATTGATGAAGGTGAATGTACTTTAGAAGTAACTGCTCAAAGATGTTCTACTATAGTGGAAGGTATGAATCATTACTTATGGGGAAAGGATGCGTTTGGAAACTATGCTGAACTTTATCAAGATGAAAACTTATAAGAATTAAACTATAGGTAATAAAAGGAGGTCTTGTTAAGGCCTCCTTCTTCAATAGTTAAAGTGGACTGATTGAATATGTATTATAATCAAGTCCTTTTTTTATCCAAGGTATGTTCGTTTTACCTTGTAAATGGTAATCAAACCAATCTAAAACTCTTTTACTTAAATCATGATTTTCTTTTGGTTCTATATTAGAAATGCCATGAACTATATCTTTATAAAAAAGTGCAATAACGGGTTTTTGTTCTCTTTTTAAAGCAATAAACATTTTTCTAGTGTTTTCCCAGTT
This sequence comes from Myroides pelagicus, assembly GCF_009711055.1. Classification (GTDB taxonomy): domain Bacteria; phylum Bacteroidota; class Bacteroidia; order Flavobacteriales; family Flavobacteriaceae; genus Flavobacterium; species Flavobacterium pelagicum. Next base: position 7,454 of record NZ_WMJY01000059.1, on the reverse strand, counting down.
AACATTTTCATCTTGTAAACCTGTGAATAAAAGCATCGCAGTTTGTGTTTTATGAGCATTAAGTATTGGAGAGTTTCTATAGTATTTTTCAGGATCTTCCGAGAATTTTACCCCCATATTAAATTGAGAGTTTTCAGCCATAAACCAATCTGGCATTTTTCTATAATAGCTATACCTAAACATAAATCCACCTATAAAATCATATGCCCCAGCTCCAGCGACTGATGCTTTGAACATATTAGAAAGTACAGATACAGCTGCAGCTTTATACCCTCCAAAAGAATGCCCTATCAGGCCTAGATTATCTTTATCTATGCTTGGTTCAACTTCTAATGATTTATTAACAGCTGCAGTAACACAATCGACGGCACTAACACCAGGACCTTCTTCTGTCACATAAGTTTGTGCCCTTAGTACAAAAAAATCATTTTCTGTGAGTAAAGAGCTATTAAATCCACTATTTGAAGCTACAGGAACAGGAATAGAAAATTCGTTGTATGGAGAATGTAATCCTAGATCATAAATTTGAACAATCATTGGGTATTTCTTTTTAGGATTATAGTTTTTAGGATAGAATAAGTATCCATGCAGTTTCTTGTTAAGTTTATCAAAAAATGTAAAATCTAATCTTTTTCGCCATGAATAAAGGTCTTTATCTATATCAGATTCGATTAATGTACTAATTTTTTTATCTTGAATGCTAAGGATTTTTGTTGGAAGATTATAGTCTTCGATAGTAAATATATGTGTAGTTCCATCATCGCTTGAGCTACGGTTATGTGTTTTATTAAAAGATAAATGTTTATCCGTATTGTAAACCGGTTTAACTTTATGTTGATCATAGATATAAAGATATTTTTTTTGGTCTTGATTAATTGTTAGATAAACAGGACTATTAGTGTCTATATATTTAGAAAAAGATGGAATAGATTTAGTATTAATTATCTTACCTATTACGGCACTGTCTTTTTGTTTAAACTTAGTTAGTTTAATAGTTTTATTACTTTTTATATTATAAGAATATAAATTGCCGTATTGTGGGTAGATAATTGTTTCGGAGTCACTTGACCATATAGGGAGCAATCCCCCTATATTAGGTTGATCAACATTAAATGTATGCTTCTGAAGAGTTGATATATTTAGTATTTCCCATTTACTTTTGTTGTAGTTTGTAGCATATAAGATGTATTTTCCACTAACAGAAGGATAAAAAGGTTTTTGATTAACAGATGCTAAACTAAGAACATTTTCTTTTTTTTGAATATCATAAAGTGAGTATTCAATGGGGGGGAAATAAGTATTAAACTCTTGGTCTTTAAAATAGTTATATGAAAGTAAGTAACCAGGAATACCAATATTTATGTAATCTTTGTCAATATTTCTATCAAGTTGAATAAGCTTTTTGTTGTGATTTTGATATATAAATGATTTGTATACTTTTTCAAATTTAGGTTTAAAGTTGCTATGCACAAGAAGCTTTGAGTTGCCTTGCCAAATATCAACAAAATCACTTTCCTTAATTACTTGACTTGTATTGATTTGGTATGAGAAATATAAATCATTGTTCATAAAAAAGCTAAGCTTTAAATTTTCGATTTCACCACTATCAGGAATAGCAATGCTATTAACATGATTTGTTAGTAGATCTACAATATGGATCTTATTGTCAGATTTAAATACGAATCCATCTTGGTTAATATTCCATTTGAAATATGCTATTTTAGCATCAATTGTAAGTAGCTTGTTATAAGTGAATTTTTTTAAGTCTATATACAATAATTCATTTTTTTTATTAAGAGCAATAATTGTATTTGAATCTGGTGAGAGGTAGTACTTGTTTATACCTTTTATTAAGAGCTTTAATTTGGTTCTAGGTAAAGCTTCATTAAGTTTAGTAATAAGAAGCTCATTATTACTGTTTATATAGTAAAGTAGATTATGATCTTTGCTAGTATCAAACTTCTTAATGTCTTTAATTATGAGAGAATCGTTTTGGTTTAGAGAAAAGATTGCAAGATCTTTTTTTATGTTTCCAATAACAAGACCATTGTTTAGTAGTGATTTGTAAAAATTTGAAAAATGGGTGAGATCTTTTTTCTTTTTAGTAGCGGTGTTTATGAAAAAAACTTGATTTGGCTTAGGGTTATCATTGAATTTTTTTCCAACTACAGCCCATTGTCCATCTGGAGATAAAATTAGAGGGGCTAGAACACTCCACGTTGAATCTTCAAAAAAATCATTGTTGTTTTTTTGAGCACTTCCTTTTTGAATGAAAAGAAAACAAATACTAAGGTACGTGTATGTCAATAGTTTAGACTTCATTTGTTACAATTTAATATTAATGATTGTATCGTTTATAGCTACAAATGAAACATAATTCCTAGCTAACCCATTAATTACAATATGATTGTTTTTAGGTGATTGTATTGTGAATTGTCCGTATTTATCTGTTAAGCGAAATGTAGCTACTCCATTTGTATTAGCTATAAAGCTTGTAGCTACAGATATATTATTCAAAGGTTTTTTAGATTTTGCACTATAAACGGTACCAGAAATAGTAATTAAACTATCTGGATTAACACTTTTCAATTGATTATAAAATACTTGATATCCTAAAGGATTTTGTTTTTTAAAGTCCTCAACAGTTTCTAAGGGTAAAGCTTCAAGTTCTATATTAATAGTTTGACTTTTAGTAAGACCAGTTATATGCTTAGGTGCTTTGTATAAATAGGGAGCAGGAATAAGTGCAAGAGTATCGTTTTTAGAAATTGTTATTTTGTAGTACCCATCTTTGTTTATAAAAACTCTTTTATTCTCACCTAGTGCTATCCTTTTCTTTTTTGCGGATGGTTTAGACATATCCTTAGTGTAAACCCATTTGTTTTTTACATTCATGGTTGTAACACCTAAAGGAGCTTTTTGATTTCCTTTGAGTGTTACTTTTCCTTGAATTGTTATACTGCCATCTAAGTTTTCTTGGGAATAATTCTGTTCAGATTCAATAGAATTACTTCGTTTGTTTTCTTGACAAGAAAAAAGACAAAATGATAGTATTAAATATGTAGCTACGATTATTTTTGTATTCATTGTTTGCGTTTTTAAAAGATTAGTACCCTGGGTTGTTTGGAAGTAGATTTTTATTGATTTCTATTTGTCTAAATGGAATAGGGAGTAGGTTATGATAAGGCTGAAGATTTGTTTTAGTTAGTTTTATATCATTTAGTCTATTAGTGATTTTTAAATCAATAAATCTTCTTGCATTTTCTGTAAAAAACTCTCTAGTGCCTTCTTCTAGATAATTAGTAGTAAATTCTAGCTTACTTAAATTAAGCGGTAGGTTGTCGAGACCTCTTTTTTGTCTCAAAAGATTTAATGTCTCAATAGCTTGTTTAACATCTCCTTGCATCGCTAGAGAATAAGCTAGATGAAAGTAAGTTTGTTCAATTCTATAGAAAACTGAAAATTCATCTGTATTGTTGTGTTGATTTTTGTATTTGTATACTTGATAGAATTCTTGGTTGGATAAAGTGATTTTTTGCAACCAATCTTGTTTTCTTTTATCATGGTCTTGGAAAAGGTTTAAAAGATTGTCTGTTATTGTAGCACTATATCGCGTGAAATTTGAAAAAAGATAAAGTGAAGCTTCTTGTGTAATATTTGAAGCGAATTTTGGTGAAATTTGCCAAATAGTGCTTTTAGAATCTTTTTTAAAGGTTCTACTAAGGTTTTCTTCTATCTCGTAAAGGTTCTGGTTTAGTATTAAACGAGAAATTTGTTCTGCTTTATTATATTGTTCTTGAAAAATGTAGTTTTCTATTAGTATAGATTGCGTAACAGCTTTGTTGATATAGAACTTGTTTGGGTCTCTATAAGAATAATCTAGTAGATCTATAGCCTTATTAAGATCAGATTCTATTTGTAATAGAACTTCTTGATATGGCATCTTGTTTAGAGATTTATTGTAACTATAATTTGTTGATGTTGTATAAGGAATGTCACCATAGAGTATTGATAGATAATGGAAGTATAATGCCCTGAGTGTATAGGCTTCTCCTAAGAGTGGTCTTTTTAAATCACTATTTAGATAAGAGGAATTACTCACTCCTTCTATAAAAGAATTTATAGAGTATATGTTTTGGTAAGAGGTATTCCACCAAGAGGTGATGTTAGAATGAATATCAGAAATATTATTCTCGTACATATCCTTAGTAGAACTATTTGTACCATAAAAATCTAGTTCGTCGGTAAAAAGACTTAAATTAAAACTTGCTCCATTATTAGCTTTGCTGAAGATAGAAGAGGAATAAAAATCTAAGTAAAGATTGTTTAATGCAGCTTTAGTCGTGGCCATGTCGTTAAAAACTTCAGACTTATCTATCTTATCAGTAGGTAGGTCTACCTCGATTAAGTTTGTACATGAAGTAGTAAATAATAGTATACTAATTAAAGTAGCATAAACTGTTCTATATTGTATTGTGTAGTGTGTCATATTTCTAGTTTTAAAAAGTTAATTGAATTCCAAAAGTGAATGTTCTCAGGGGAGGTAATCCTCCGAAAGAGATAAATTCAGGATCCATTCCTTTATAAGATGAAAGTGTCCAAATATTTTGACCTTGTAGGTATATTTTTAAGGATTCTATATTTAGTTTCGGAATTTGTAAAGTGTAGGATAGTGAAAGATTTTTAAGCCTAACATAAGAGGCATCAGAAATCGTGGCAGTACTTTCTATAAATGGTTTTAAAAGAGCATTATTAGGATTGCTAATGTTAGCAGGCATATACGTAGCATTAGGGTTAAGAGATGAATGATAGTCTGTCATAACCTCTGGTAGGTTTAGAAGTCCGGCTCCTGGAGAGCTATAGTATCTATTAATATTGTAATTATTTCTTTTTGTGAAATAGAATAAAAAATCTAGACTAAAGTTTTTGTAGAAAATAGTATTTTGTAATCCTCCATAGAATTTTGGTGATAGATCAGCTACATATTGCTTATCAGCAGATGTTATTTTTCCATCTTCATTATAATCTTTAAACAAGAAATTACCTGTTTCTGGATCTAATTCTTCATATTCATATAGTTTAACGATATTTAATGGTTTTCCAATTACATAAAAACTTCTTTCAGTACCTTCCTCTAAGCCAGGATATGATTTAAGTTTGTTTTTAGGAAAGGAAATATTAAAACTTGTTGTCCATGAGAATTCCCTGTTTTTTATGTTTTGACTGAAAATTGAAAACTCCCACCCTTTATTTTCTACTACTGCTGGTGAGTTAGCTGTAATATTTGAAAAGCCTGTAGTTGTAGGTAATGTTAATCCAACTAATTGATCTGAAGATTTGTTGTTGTAATAAGCAATAGTAGTGTTTAAATGATCGTTGAAGAAGCTAAGTTCAGTAGCAATCTCAAATTTCTTTGTTTTCTCCCATTTGTATTTAGGGTTAAAAAGAGCTGTAGGTTTTAATGTAGGAGTATCGTTGTATATTGTCCCAACAGTATAAGTGTCTAAGTAGGCATAGTTTCCAATATTATCGCTACCAGTTATTCCATAGCTTAATCGAAGTTTACCAAAAGATAACCAGGTGATTTTTTTAGCAAAATTATTTTTAGTAAATATCCAAGCAGCACCAATAGCTCCAAAGTTTCCAAATTTATAATCGTTTCCAAATCTACTTGATCCATCACGACGAGCTGTTAGGTTAATGAAGTATTTTGAATCGAAGGAATAGTTAATTCTTGTAAACACAGAAGCGTACTTATATTGATTTTTTTTATTAGGATAGATAGTTTTTTCTTTAGCGGCTCCAATATTTTTTATAAATGCGTTAGATGTAAAGTTTTTGCCAATGAACCTAAAGGACTCTGAGTCTGTTAGTTGGTAAGATGTTCCTATGAGTGTGTTTATAAGGTGCTTATCTTTTGATATAATATAATTTAGTTGAGGTTCTATTATAAAACTTTTGTGATTCTCATTAGACAAGTATGATTCTGAGTTTTCACTAGTAGGGTTTGCTGCTGGATTAAACATTGTATGTGGAATAATCTTTCTTTCCTCAAATTGATTCGTAGTATGTCCTAGATTTAGTTTTGTATAAAGATTTTTAAAAAGCTCATAAGAAATGCTAGAATTTAGTATAATAGTTGAGGTTTTATTCTCATAATAACTATTTAACTCTGCCATGGGATTAAACCAAGTACCATTTTGCCAGTTAAGACTTCCATCCTCATTGTATAAAGCTGGAGCATTAGGAGCAAGAGCTGTCGCTTTTTTAGTTAAATCAGATGTAGGTAAATTGTTATTCTGATTAGAGTAGGAAGTAGAAGAGTTTACAGATAGCCTTCTACTTTTACTTTTGTAATTATAACTGGCTATAAAAGAGTTTCTTTTGTAGNATTCATTTCCTCCTCTTACGCCTAAAGATACTTCTTGCATAGTAGCTGTATCACCAATTAGTTCTTTTTGCCAATTGGTATACCTATTTCTATCCCAAGCTCCATTGATATCAAAGGCATTTGCAGGTATGTCTCTACCAGCATTAGCATAAGCATCTTCTCGCATTTTGATATACTGCTGGGTATTCATCATGTTAAGGAACTTAGAAACTTTGCTAAAACCAACAGCAGATGAAACTGTAAAATTGGTTTTAGATTGGATTCCTTTTTTAGTTGTAATAAGTACAACACCATTAGCTCCACGCGATCCATAGATTGCTGTTGCATCTGCATCTTTAAGGATTTCAATACTCTCAATGTTTTGTGGATTAATAGCATTTAATGGGCTAATATTAGCATTGAATAAATCAAGGGATAAGTTTCCATTGTTCATCCCTAAGGGTTGTGATAAAAAGGGAACTCCATCAATTACATAAAATGGAATATTCCTTCCTGTTGTTTTTGCTCCCATGAAGTTTTGTCCTCTAATTTCAATGTCTATTCCACCTCCAGTTATACCAGTTATATTTGTAATATTAACTCCAGGAGCTCTTCCTTGTAAGGCTTGAAGTGGGTTTGTTACAGGCTGAATTTCAATATCTTTGGCGGTTACACGGGCAATACTTCCTGTTCGCTCTCTATCTTTTACAGAGTAATATCCCGCATTAACGACGATTTCATCTAGTGTACTTGTATCTTGTTTTAAGGTTACATTTACAATACTTTGACCATTATAAACAATTGAATAATCTTTAAATCCAATCATTGAAAACACTAAGGTTTGTCCCTTAGCTACCTCAATTGAAAAGTTACCTTCTAGATCAGTTGAGGTAGCCTTATTGGTATCTTTAACTGATACATATACCCCAGGTAGGTTACCATTAGCATCTTTTACCTTACCGGTAATTTTGGAGGTTTTTACTTGATCTTCTATTATGTCTTTTTCTAAGTAGACAGACACTGCATTTGCCTGAGATATTGTTAGGGTAGAGGCAAGCAGTACTAAAGTAGTTTTATACCTATA
>NZ_WMJY01000058.1 GCF_009711055.1 Myroides pelagicus | reverse complement strand
CACCCTATAGTTATTGCCCATGCTGGGCACACTAAAAGAAAAGCTCATGCCTATACAGACATGAGCTTTCAAAAATTAACTATGAAAAATGTTTATCTTTCGAACTCTTTTAATGTTTCAGTGATAATACGCACACAGTCTAACAACTGCTCTTCATTCATCACTAATGGCGGTGCAAAACGAATAATATTACCATGAGTTGGTTTGGCTAACAATCCGTTGTCTCTCAATTTTAAACAGATATTCCATGCCGTATCGCTTTCTTCTGTATCGTTGATGATAATTGCATTAAGCAATCCTTTTCCACGAACTAACGTACATATATTACTATTGGCAATGTATTTGTTTAATTCAGCTCTGAATAATTGACCTAATTTCTCAGCATTATCTGCCAATTTTTCGTCCAAAACCACATCAAGTGCAGCCATAGCTACAGCAGCAGCTGTTGGGTTACCTCCGAAAGTAGATCCGTGCTGTCCTGGTTTGATTACATTCATCACCTCGTCATTTGCTAATACCGCAGAGATTGGATACGCTCCTCCAGAGAGTGCTTTTCCCAACACTAAGATATCAGCTTTGATATTCTCGTGGTCGATCGCTAGCATTTTTCCAGTACGTGCAATACCTGTTTGTACCTCATCTGCGATAAATAATGCATTGTTTTGCTTACATAGTTCCTTAGCAGCAGTCAAGTATCCAGCATCTGGTACATATACACCAGCTTCTCCTTGGATAGGCTCTACTAAAAATCCTGCGATATTTCCTTTATTTGCTTCCATAGCCGCTTTTAAAGCGTCTATATCGTTATAAGCTACACGGATAAATCCGTCTGTATATGGTCCGTAGTTTTTACGAGCATCTGGATCATTTGAGAAAGAGATAATCGTCGTTGTTCTTCCGTGGAAGTTATTCTCACATACGATGATTTTAGCTTGATTCTCAGCGATACCCTTTACCTCATAAGCCCATTTTCTACATAATTTTAGCGCTGTTTCTACTGCCTCTGCCCCTGAGTTCATCGGCAATACTTTATCAAAACCAAAAAGTTTAGTAATTTTCTCTTCGTAAATACCTAATTTATCGTTGTAAAACGCTCTTGAAGTCAAGGCTAATGTAGCTGCTTGATCGGCAATTGCTTTAACAATAACTGGGTGACAGTGTCCTTGGTTTACCGCTGAATAGGCAGACAAGAAATCATAGTATTTTTTTCCTTCTACGTCCCATACATATACTCCCTCTCCTTTTGCTAATACTACTGGTAGCGGGTGGTAATTGTGTGCTCCATATTTGTTTTCTAACTCGATCGCTTGAGCTGATGTAACTGTTTGTGACATTATTTACTTGTTTTATTGTTTCTAATGTATTTAATCTGTTTGCAAGATAACTATTTTTATGTAATTTCCCTTTGCATTATCGACCAAACTTTAAGGTTATTTACTGATCTGTTTCCTCCCTAAAGGCTAACTATCCTCTGACCCTAACAGTTACGTTTTTTCTCCCTTATAGCGTTACTCCATTACTTAGTAAGTCCCTCGCTAAACCTCTGAAGTATCAAAGCTTTACGCCTTGTCAATTTTTAGGAATATCCGATAGTTTTTTTTATTCACTATATTACTCCTCATGTACTATCTTTTAATTTCCACATGACAATACCCTTTTTTGTTGCCCACGCGTGCCGATTCCTTGGGAATGCGTGCACAATACTTGAGGTATAGTAGCCCAGAAGGCTCTTCTTGGCAACAAAAGTGCAAGAAAACTGCACGTATACCTCAAGCATCTCCCCAAATGATCTATACCTATCAAAGTGGACTGCTAAATACTCGTCTCTTTTTGACCTCTTTTTCATTTCATAGATGGACTTTAGGGTTAATAATTTCCATTTTTTGACTCAAAATAAATTAGAGTCATTACAAATAACCCAATAAACCACCTATCTCATTAATAACCAACTATATACAAGACTACAATTATACACTCAATTACCTTAAAAATACAACTTTCAATTAATTTTTAACCTATTTTTGCGCCATGGCAAGAAAAAAAACAGAAAGAATCGTATTCGAAAACGTAGAAGTCCTTGATGCAGGTGCAAAAGGCGTTTCGGTAGCTAAAGCTCCAGATGGGAAAGTAATCTTTATTCCTAATGTAGTTCCGGGAGATGTGGTAGATGTTCAGACCTTCAAAAAGCGTAAAGCATACTATGAAGGGCGTGCAACGACAATCCACAAACTTTCTGAACATAGAATAGAGCCCGTATGTCAACACTTTGGAGCTTGTGGTGGTTGTAAATGGCAAAACATGAAATATAGCCAACAACTTTTCTACAAAAATCAAGAAGTATTCAACAACCTAAAACGCATTGGTAAAATTGAATTACCTGAATTTGAGCCTATTTTAGGTTCGGAAGAGACGTTGTTTTACCGCAACAAGATGGAATTTTCATTTTCGAATGCACGCTGGTTAACTCCTGAAGAAATCAGCAGTGGAGAAGAAATGGGCAAAGAAAATGCCCTAGGATTTCACATTCCAAAAATGTGGGACAAAATCTTAGATATTAAGAAGTGTCACTTACAACAAGACCCTTCTAATGAGATAAGAAATGAAATCAGACGTTTCGCAAACGAAAATAAACTGAGCTTCTTCAATCCTAGAGAACATGAAGGGCTATTGCGTACATTAATGATTCGAACAGCTTCTACTGGTGAAATCATGGTGATGATTCAGTTCTTCTATGACAACAAAGAAGAACGCGAATTACTATTAGACTTCTTAGCAGAGCGCTTCCCAATGATTACTTCTCTTCAATATGTAATCAATGGCAAAGCAAATGATACCATCTATGATCAAGACGTAGTCTTATACAAGGGCCGCGACTATATCTTAGAAGAAATGGAAGGACTGAAATTTAGTATTAACGCTAAATCATTCTATCAGACCAACTCAGCACAAGCATACGAGTTATACAAAATAACTAGAGAATATGCTGGATTGACTGGAAATGAATTGATATATGACCTTTATACAGGTACTGGAACGATTGCTCAATTCGTTTCTAAACAGGCAAAGAAAGTAATTGGTGTAGAGGCTGTACCTGAAGCTATTGAAGATGCTAAAATCAATGCACAACGCAACAATATCACTAACTGTGATTTCTTCGTAGGAGATATGAAAAATGTCTTTAACGATGAGTTCATTGCTACACATGGGCAACCAGATGTCATCATCACTGACCCTCCTCGCGATGGAATGCACAAAGACGTAGTAGATATGATCCTTAAAATCGCACCAAAACGCGTAGTATATGTAAGCTGTAACTCAGCAACACAAGCAAGAGACTTAGCCCTAATGGATGTAAAATACAAAGTAATCAAAGTACGTCCAGTGGATATGTTCCCTCAGACTCATCACGTTGAAAACGTCGTTTTATTAGAATTAAAATAATGCGCTTTCAAGCTTAATCATATCAAGCATGCTCAATTAGAGCATGCTTTTTTTTGTACTAATCCTTATTATTAAATTAGAACAAATCTTAATAAGAATAGTTTTTATGTTATATTTGCCAAAATTTTTAATCCATGAAAACAAATAAAACACTCGTATTAGGATTATTTTTATCGTTAAACGCATTCGCCCAACAGAGCAATACAGTGCAGCTAGCCCCTGCATTAGATACCATTGACACCCCCCTAGAGGACATTGTCATCATCGCTCAGCGCAAACCTACCAAAATATCAGATATACCCGGAACCGTATGGGTAATCCCAGAAAAACAAATTCAGCAACAAGCTAAAAACGGTGTTCCCTTAAAAGAACTACTAGCTATCGTCGTACCAGGACTTGATATTGGAAACCAAGGTCGCTCAAACTATGGACAGAATATTCGCGGTCGTTCTATGCTTGTGATGATCGATGGAGTATCGATGAATAGTTTACGTGGGATTAGTCGTCAATTAGATGCCATAGACCCGTTCAATATTCAACGTGTAGAAGTACTTTCAGGAGCAAGCTCTATCTATGGAGGAAATGCTACAGGAGGGATCATTAATATCGTCACCAAACGCGCAAAGAACTACGGATGGAGTGGAGAGTCAGAACTATCAACTCGCAGTGGACTATCTGGAAGTCGAGATAGAGACCTAAAAATAGCCCAATCCCTAAGCTACAAAAGCGATAAATTTGCCTCGAGAATTTCGGCTGCCTTTCAAGACAACGGAGCCGCCTATGATGCAAACAAAGATCAAGTCATGGCGGATATTTCTCAAACTGACTTACAATACAATCGTACCTTAGACTTAATCGGTAATGCTTCTTATGCCTTCAATGACAATCACAAGATTAGCGCACTAGTACAATATTATAGTTCTAGTTTTCAAGGTGATCGCAGTGCTTACCTAGGTGAAAACTTAGGAGCCTTTACTGCAAAGGACAAAAGCCAGATCAGTATGAGAGATGGGTTTGAAACTGATCAGAAGCCTCGTACAGACCGATTTATGACTACCCTTAGCTATAACGGGAACAATATACTAGGTGGGCAAGATATCTATGTACAGCTCGCTCATCGTACAGAAAAACTAGGCTTTCACCCATTTCCTGGGAATGTAACACTACCTCAAGGAAAGCTAACCTATATGTCTGCTTCACAGCAAAACACAAATTATACTGGTTTAAAGACGGTATTATCCAAGAATTTTGACTTTTTAAAGCTAACTTATGGTATTGATTTAGACTTTGAAAAATTCAACGGAGTACAAAATGTCTTTGACCATGAGACCTCACTAGCCTCTGGTGGATTGGTAAACAAAACAGCTTTTACCATCGACCGCTACCCTACAAATAAGACTTTTACCTTCGCTGGATATTTGCAAGCAGAATACGATATCACTGCTCAACTGCAACTATCGGCTGGTATTCGCTATCAAAAATCAGCCATTGAGATTGATGACATTGTCGGTTCGGTACAAAGTACGCAAATACACATGGGCTATGGAAAAACAGCAGATGTCATACCTGGTGGAAAAAGTCATTATGACACTACCACAGCCAATGCTGGGATACTCTACAAAATTAGTACAGATCAACAGCTTTGGGGTACATTCTCTCAAGGAGTAAACTTGGCTGATCCAGCAAAATACTACGGTTATGGAAGCTATGCACTCAATGAGCAAACCCAAAACTGGGACCTACAAAGTAGCTTGAATGTAAACGACCACCCATTAACTGGATTAAAGACAAACCAATTCGAATTGGGATATCGCTTTAAAACAAACAATGGCTTCAAAGGGCAAATCTCAGGTTTTATCAGTAATTCAAACAAAACTTTAAAGATCGACCGAAAAAATTACCAAGTACTAGTATTAGATCAACGCTTGAGAAATATGGGGATCGAGGCAGAAGTATCTTATACAAAAAACAATTTCTACCTCGGAGCCAATACCATGATTCTACGTTCGGAAGTTAGAAATAACGGTACATGGGAAAAACAAGAGATCACCAGTGCTAGCCCGTCAAAAGTAGTAGGATATGTAGGATATACATTGAAAGACTTCAACTTCCGCCTTCAATCTACCCAAAGTATCAAACTGACCGATCAGGATAGTCAAACCCTCAAAGCCTATAATGTAGCAGACTTAATGATCGGATACAAACTACCTGTCGGACACCTTAGCCTAGGGGTACAAAACCTGCTAAATACTGACTACCAAACGATCTGGAGTAAACGTGCCGAAACACTATACGCTGGGTATGGTCTTCCTGAACTATTTCAATACAATGGTAGAGGACGCACCTTTACCCTAAGTTATACTTACGAATTTTAAGCAACTTTAATATCCAAAAACGCCTGTTATTGTTCAGTTGACAATACAGGCGTTTTTTTATGCTCAATAAGCTTCACTGCTATTTTCCATTGGGGCTAATAGTCAATTGCTTTTCATCTCTACTAACCGTTAATACGGGAGGAGTTGACTTAGCTTGAATATACTTTCGATAGTTGCACAGCTTATCCATCGGTATGCCATCAAGTGCTAGCACAATATCTCCAAGCCGAACTTGTCTATTCTTCTCTCCTATGGCCGCTATTCTGTATTGTCCTTCCACATAAGCAATGCCATAACCCACTTTTTCGAGTGTAGAGATTACCGTACTCTGCTTTACTTTTTTCATAAACAGTGTTGCTTTATCCGGAAAATACACCAAATGGTATTGCTTGATGAACTCTACACCTATTTGATTAGCATTCTCCCCTAGAGAGAAGGTTATCTCTTGATTGTCAAAATACTGCTTACCTACTTTAATAGTATTACCACTAGAGACTAAAGTATAATTCAAAGACTCATTTAGACCAAAGGCACTAACACTCCCTGTAGTGAGGTATTTATGTGTTTGGGCTGGCTCTAAAGTTTGAAGCACTTGCGGATCTACACTCATACTCAGATAACTATTATCTCCTGTATCCAATAAGAAATAGCGTTCCAGCTCATTAACCTTCATGGGGATAACCATGCGAGGAGTATAACTCCTATTGCTATTTTTAACCTCTGTAAACCCTCCTGCTAATAGCCGATCAACAAGCTCTGGGTTGAAATCTTGTAAAATAATCTCTTGTTTGACTGGATCTATCTCTAAGATCTTATCCTGATAAATCACATTACCCAGAATGCCTGCGATATTATAACAATCAAAAATAGGGTCTGACAACATGGGAAACTTCTCTAAATCCGTAAAGGGAATATCCCGAAAGGTATAACTGCCCACCTTCATACTATCCACGTGAATAAGCTCTACCTGCTGAGCTATATTATTGGCATCTACCACATCAATAGCACCAGCCTTATGGAATCGATCCAATAAACTCCCTCGAATCGCCAATCCGTCCCAACCCGTGTCAAACAAAAAAGTCATGGGGGTATTATTAACTTTTAAGTCAACAAGCATCCATCCCCCCTTATCGTTATAAGGCAGGCGAATAGTCTGAGCCGTTACTGACAGCCCAATAAACAAAAGTAGAAATAGGTAAGCTCCTTTCAATGTCATTTGTAAGTGTATTAATATAGGATAAAACGCAATCTAAAACATTAAATTACACTTTTTGTCTTAGTTTTTACACTTTTTTATCCAGCAGTGCCCTTATTTAATACCAAGACTATTGAATATCCTAGAAATAAGCTTTCCGATAAGCTATTGCTTTTTATTGATACAAATAACTTTGTTTTTCTTATTTTTGACCAGGTAAATAGAATACGATCAATCGCTATGAAAAAAATAATATACGCCAGCATTGCCTTGTTACTAGGAACAGTCACTTTTGTTTCTTGTGAAAAAGACGATATCTGCGCTGAAACAGAACCAACAACACCCAGTTTCTTAATTGAGTTTTTCGATTATGAAGACCAAGAAAGACCAAGAAGTGAAACGATAGAAGCCTATGCTTTAGGCTATGAACAGCAAAAAATAACTTCAATAGGAAATAAGCTGTCTCTTCCATTGCGATTAGATCAACAAGAAACCAGCTGGGTACTTACTAGAACCGTTCGTGAGCAAGAGCAAACCATAGCCATTAAAGACACGCTTACCTATGCCTATAAAATAAACAGCACTTATCTAAATAAAGCTTGTGGGTATGTCTCTACGTTCTCTTTAAATCAAGATGGTAGCTCTCCACTATTAAATGGAAAGCGCAATAATAAACAAGGGAATTGGATAAAACTATATATAACAGAAACAAACGAAATAATCAATGAAGATCAAGCACATTTTACAATCTACTATTAAGGGGGTTATTCTCCTTGGTGCTTTATCACTATATGCACAAGAAAATAACGACCCAAAAGAGAAACAAACAACTCAAAAAACTGAGACGAATGTAGAAGCAACTAAAGCTTCGACTACACAAAAAGCACCAGATACTTATCCACAACGCTTTGGATTACGCGTGGGAGTTGACCTATTCAAATTAACACGTGGAATGTATGACAAGACATATCAAGGCTTTGAAATTGTCGGAGACTATCGAATCAATAAAAACTGGTGGGCAGCAGCGGAATTGGGAACTGATAAAATGGAGCGAAATAACCAAACCTATGGATTTACCACTAAGGGGAATTATATTCGTATTGGGGGAAACTATAACGTATATGATAACTGGTTAGATGAAGAAAACGCTATTTACGTTGGTTTTAGATATGGATTTAGCACCTTCTCTCAAAACTTAGATTGGTATAAGGTATATACAACAGACCCTTATTTCCCTAGTCCAATCCAACGACCAAATGCTAAATACAACGGACTATCGGCACACTGGGTAGAGTTCGTCACAGGTGTGCAAGCCAAACTAATCAATAATGTATTTATGGGCTTTAGTTTGCGTTTAAATGGGTTAATCGCTCAAAAACAACCAGATGGTTTTGAAAACCTATATATCCCTGGATTTAACAAAAAACACAGTGGAGCTATTGGAGTTGGGTTTAATTACTCGATAACTTACTTCATTCCGCTGTATAAATCGAAAAAACACAAAAACACAAGTGCCCCTGAAAACAATACGAAGTACGACTTAGAAGGAAACAAAATAAACCAATCTGAAGACCTTCGAATTATAGAGAAAAACAAAAAACAATTGAATAAATAACAAAAAAAACATCTACTACAGTAGATGTTTTTTTGTTAATGTTATATTGAAGTAAACAGTCCTGGGTAATTCTTTACTAGTCCCGTATCATCTACTTCTATCACAGCTTCATATTCTGTTCCAAGGTTCTTGTAATAGTAGCTATTAGTCGATAGTCTTTTATACTCTTGCAACATTGGAGATATACGATCATCTATCGGATTAATATACATCACTGTCTGAACAAGTGACTCTCCTACTGCTAGATTCAAGCGATTGATCGCAATCGTATTGGTGAATGGCGTCACCGCTATATCAATATCGATGCACTCATTATATTCTAAATGCTCTACCTCATCAATTTGCCAAACTCCATTAATCTTATGCGCCATGGTAAAACTATTGCGATGACCAATATGAGTATTCAATGAAAAGAAACGCGTTTGCCATTGTTCATCTACTACTATTTGATATTCTACACCGTAAACTTGATTGTTTTTATTACCAACGAGCTCCCCTTTAATGTGAAAACTGTTCTCCTTGGAAATAATGCTACAGCGTTCGATAGACAAATTACTCTCCCCTATCCAAGTTATGTTTTTATCCATACTTTTTAATGCGTGAATTCAAGTTATAAATGCAACATTAGTCATTT
>NZ_WMJY01000057.1 GCF_009711055.1 Myroides pelagicus | reverse complement strand
CCGAAATCACTGGCACAAATCAAACCGGAATATCCAATACGCTAATTCTTTATAGACAATATCTTTTTGTTGAAGCAATAACTGTAATCGAGATTCCTGCTGAATTTGTTCAAAATGCTGAGCTTGTTTATCTATGAGATAAGGTTGTAGATTTTTATTTACACTATATTCCAAATAACTTTTTTCAAAATTAGAATACGCTGCTTCTACACTTCCTAATTGCAATGATGAAGTCAATTCGAATGGAAATTCAATATCTACACTAGTCACATTAATATTTTGCATTATCTTTTTAAGCGTTAATACATCCTGATAATTAGCTGAATTTTCAATAACTGCTAAAGGTGTGTGTTTTAAAACTAAACTTTTATCCTCAACAAATATTAATTCTATTCTGCCAGTTGTTTTAGCAACCACTTTCTCTGGCGGAATTTGTGTAGTTATTATTATTTTAGTTTGTACAATATCTGGGTACTTAACATAATACGAAAAGCAAAATAAAACTATTATTATAAGTAATATAATAACATTTCCCCATCGAATCATCCAATGAGGTATAACTGTAAGTATATCTTGCACTTCTTCGTTATGCAATTCTATATCATTTTCTTTAGACATATTAATTTCCTAATTGCAATTGATTTTTAACCAACTGGTAATAATTTCCTTTCAAAGCAACAAGTTCCTTATGGGTCCCCTGTTCTATTATTTTTCCCTTATCAAGTACTACTATATTGTCGGCATTCATAACTGTAGAGAGGCGATGAGCTATAATTACAACCGTTTTTTCTTTCAAAAAAACATCCAAATTACTCACAATTTCTTTTTCATTATTCGCATCCAAAGCACTTGTAGCTTCATCAAAAAACAACATTTCAGGATCCTTATACACGGCCCTGGCAATAAGTAAACGTTGCTTTTGACCAGTACTCATTCCCATTCCTTCCATACCAATTTTAGTATTATAATGTAGTGGTAATTCTTCTATAAAAGATTTAATATTAGCAACTTCTACCGCATATTTCAATCTTTCTTTATCTATTATAGAATCACCAATAGCTATGTTATTGGCAATTGAGTCGTTAAAAATGTACCCCTCTTGTAATACTGCTCCAATGTGTTCTCTCCACGTTTTTTGATTTATTTTACTTAAATTGGTTGGTCCATAACATATTTCCCCTTCATTTGGACTATAGAATTTCAAGAGTAACTTCATTAAAGTTGTTTTACCACTTCCGCTAGCTCCTACAATAGCTGTAGTTTTTTGAAGTGGTATTTTTAAATCTAGATTTTGTAAAACCAAATTTTGGGATCCCATATAACGGAACGAAACATTTTTAAGATGTATGTCAGCTGTTTTAGGTATTTCTTTAAGTGACTCTGCATCTAACATTATTTCATCTTCTTTTCCGTGAATTTCTGCTAAACGTGTTAAAGAAATCTTAGCATCTTGAGCTTCTCTTGTAAAACTAATTAACATAGTGATTGGGCCATTTAAATTTCCTACAATAGAAGAAATAGCCATCATCATACCTAAAGTAATTTCTCCATCAATAACTAATTTTGCAGACAGAAAAACAATTATAATATTCTTTAATTCATTAATAAAATTTGATCCAATACCTTGAATTTGCTCTAATATTAATCCTTTGATTGAAACTTTAAATAAACGAGCTTGGATATGCTCCCAATCCCATCTTTTTTGTTTTTCTGCATTGTGCAATTTTATTTCTTGCATTCCATTAATCAGCTCGATAACCTTACTTTGTTCTTGACTCACCTCAGAAAATTTTTTGTAATCTAAAATTTCTCTCTTCTTTAGAAATAAAACAATCCATCCAAAATAGAAGAAACTTCCTACAAAAAAAACTAGGAAAATATAGGCATTATAATACAACAATATGCCCCCCATTATCAACATATTCACGAAAGAAAATAGTACATCCAAAGAAGAGTTAGTCAAAATTCGTTCTATACGTTGATGATCATTAACACGTTGCATTATATCACCTGTCATGCGTACGTCAAAAAAAGAAATAGGTAAATTCATCATTTTGATAAAAAAGTCAGAGATTAAAGAAATATTAATGCGTGTAGATAAATGCAATAAAATCCAATGTCGTATAAACTCTAATGCCGTTTTACCAAAAAACAAAAAAAGCTGAGCAATCAAAATCAAATAGACAAAATGTAAATTTTGATTTTGAATTCCCACATCTACTACACTTTGTGTTAAAAATGGGAATATCAATTGCAGCAATGAACCAGCCAATAAACCTATAGCTAATTGAACTATAAATGTCTTGTACCTTACTAAGTACCTAAACAGAAAGCTAAAACCAAAATTGTTTTTGATATCTTCCTCTAACCGATTAGAATAAAAATGAGGCGTTGGTTCCAAAAATAGTGCAATTCCCTCTTCCATAGTATCTAAAGCATTATTACCTATCCAATGATTTAGAAATTCCTCTTGGGTGTATTGCAATAAACCAAATGCAGGATCCGATATATAATAAATCTTATTCTTTATTTTATACAAAACCACATAATGATTCTTATTCCAATGTAATATGCAAGGTAAAGGAGCTTCCTTTAAATCATTAGCTGAAAGCTTTACTCCTAATGTTCGAAATCCTACCTGTTCTGCTGCTTCACTTATACCAAGTAAACTACTACCTTCTCGTGTGGTTTCTGAAAGCTCTCTTAGCTCTTGTATATGAACATTTTTTTTATAATGCTTGGATATAATTTTCAAACAGGTAGGTCCACAATCTTTAAAATCCGCTTGCTTAAAATTCGGGAATTTATACATATTTATTGGCTAATTTGACTGTGAAAAAAAATCTATCTCTTCCCAATCTTTTCCATCAATAGTTATAGTTTTACAGTCAAATTTTATGTCATTTTTTTTTAAACATAAATGAAAACTATTACGTTCATTTTTTTTAAGTTTTATTACATAAAACCCCTTATCATTAACCTTCGTTTCGAAGTCCTCATCTATAACAATTTTAAGATTTTGTGTAATTCCTCTCACATGTCCAAAAACAACAAATTCATCTTTTGTAAGATATTGGGGAAGGTATACTCCAATAAAATTTTCTTCTAAATATTCTTTACTTGAGGTCAAATTAATCTGTTGACAATTTTCTTCTGAACTACTTGATATCGGATAAGGAAAACGCTCTTTAGTATCAGCCCAACTTTTTACTTGAAAACCATAACTTTGAGCTTTATTTTTTCTAACATTTAATCGATCAATAAACCATGCAAATTCCTGATTATCAACCAACCCCTTATCAAAAAGTTCTGATACAAAAACAGCATATTTACTTTGAATATCTCCATCTGCATGTTGAATAATATAGTAAACATGAGATAAAGACATATCTGTTAACTCAATTTTCTGTTCTAAATATTGATCAAGTATAGGTAATATTACACATTGATTATCAAAATCAATTTTCTCAATCCTAGATAAAAGGGAAACTAATTCTTCATTACTCCTATTTTTATTTTCCAATAATGAATCTAGCTCCATCCTAATTTTTTGATCTTTTTGGTAAGAGTCAAAAATCAGTTTATCATAAGAATTAGCTACTGTTGATTGTGCAGACATTTTACCCATAATCAGGAACAAAATAAAGGTATATAATAATAATTTAGGCATACGGATTATATTCACATTTTAAAGGTTTATTATAGTGATCTAAAGCATCTCCCTCTGTGTATGCTCTACAATCATGACATAAATTTCTCAGTTCACAGTCTTTACATACTTCTATTTTGTCTTTAGTTATATCCCAAAAAAATCTAAAATCTTTCGAATTATAAGTATGAATTAAGCTCTTTACATTTATATTTCCCCAACTTTTTTGCATAGAAGGACAATTTTTAATCTCACCATTTTCATCAATTGAAATTTGTCTATTTAGACAACTATTAAAGAGCTGCTTCTCCATAAACTCTTCAATCGAACTTGAAAAGAATTTTTCAGGTTTAATATCTCCACAATTTTCACAACCTGTCACGCTATTTTTCACAAACTGAATATTGAAATAAATTGATGATTTGATTACAAATTCCTTACTTTCTATTTTTTCTAAAATATGCTCTGATACATTATAAATTAGAAAATGTATTCTATAATCTAATAAAATTAACTCCTCAACTTTATTTAAAAAACAATAAAAATCAACTTCATAATTTAAAGGAATCAAGAGTATTATTTTGTCAATTGCTACAGTAGAAAAAGATTGAATAATATTAGTTATAACATCAAAACTCAAAGATTTAAATACTCTAATCTCAACTAGGTCACATTTTAAATATTCTAACTGGCTAAATATAGTATTGAAATCAAAAATTTTATTTCTTATATCTATAATAGCTTTTTTTACATCTGTATTGGTATCCCTTATTTGTTTAATCTCTGGAAATAAATCGGGTTGTTCTGTTATAAATATTATTTTATTAGTATACAAAAAATCAAAAAACTTAACTATTTGTTCTGAATCATGATTTTCCATTTCCAAAATTTTACTTAAGCCATATTTTTGTAGACCCTCTAAATATTTTAAATAACTATTCTCAAAAATAAAAATATCATTATGTAATGTGTCAAGTATGGTAAATCTCTTCTTACCGATTGTTAGCAGGCAATATGCATAGAGTTTTATATATTTCATTTCTCGTCTTCTAAATTGTATAAAATGATTCTTGGTGGATACGGTTTTACATTATTCTTCGTTCTATCTACAGCCTTTGATCGATATGAATTATCAACCAACGTTAAATTTTCATTATTTTTAACACACCGTACATAATTGTAAAAAAAAGGTAAACTTGACTGTAACGGATTTTTTATTATAAAGTTATCTTCATCGTTTATCATAATGTAATAATTTTAAAGCTACTTTTTGTTCTAGATTATAGTTACATGGTTCTGAAGTCATAATAAATTGTCCACAAGGATTAACTTCTAAAAAAACATATTCAAACTCAGGAGTTAAAATCATATCGATAGATCCAGTATTTAATTTCAACTTTTTCATTAAAGACTTTAACTTCTCAACTATTTCATGAGGAAGATCGAATGGCACACATCTTAAAGGCTCATTCCAATATTCATTTTGTCTAAAATCTTGCTTACTAGTTTCATTTTCTTGCGAAAAAATCGCCATGGAGTAGTAATCATCTTCCAAAAAGAAAATACGTAATTCCAACTGTTTTTCAATTTCCTCTTGAAATAGAGAGGGAAAAAAAACCTCCTCTACTTCGTTCACAAAATCAATTTCAACAGCATTAACATAATTATAATACTGATATTTACCATCTAAACCAGCATTGTAAACACCTTGTGTCAAAGGTTTAGTGATTAACCTTTTAGGACTAAGTAAATTAATTTTTTCTATTAAATCTTTTTTTGTTGACAAAATATACGAATCAGGAATTTTAAGTCCAAAAGCTAACGCAGACTGTAAAACCACTAGTTTATTAACATCATTGGCAAAAAAAGAGCCTAATTTATAGTTAACGTTACTTTCAATAAAATGGTGGATAAATTCAAAGAGTGTTCTTGTTTCTTCTAGGGTATGATGATAGTGAAATTTGTTCTTTTCTTCTGGAAAAAACTGACTATCTAGTGTTACATAAGTATTTGTGAATTTTTTAGGATCTAAACCATGTCTCCTATTCCATACAACATTCACATCAAATAAGTTATACTCAATTCCTTTTTTTCTAATTAAAAATTTTTTTTCTAAAAAGTTGAAATAGTCTATTTTTATTTTTGAATGGTCATCATCTGTATTTAAAACAAAGAATTTAGCATTATAGTGATATAACCACTCACAAACATTTGTTGTTGACAAATCATCTTCCCTACCTAAAATTAAAATCATAATATATATATTAAAGAAGAGGAACTTCTTTTGTTAATATCTATTAAGATTCTACAGTAACTGTTATTTCTGTTTCTAACTTAACTTCAATATCAGAGCGTTGCATCTGATTTAATTTCTTTGTAACCTGAGCGATACGTCTAACAGTAGCCTCTCCTCCCATTACATTCGATAACGCTTTTAAACTAATTTTTTTCATAATTCTAAATTTTAATATGATATTTCTAATTCTTGATCTACAGCAACTTCAGTTTCTATCGATTGCATAAATTGATTTCTAATTATTCGAATTGAACCTAGTGTAACTGTTTGAGTTGTAGTATTACCTGAACCTTTAATTTCAGACAATGATTTAAGACTTAATTTTTTCATGTTGATTATTTTTTTAGAAGTTCCTCTATTTTTCTAATTGAAAGATAGTTAAATCTATCAATACAAAAAAACATAATAAACTAATAACCAATAACTTAACAAAGTTAATGCCTGAGATACAAGAAATGTTAAAATCCAGTAGCAGAATGGTATTCTTAAAACAAGTTTTGTTCCCTAGCTAATCGTACGAGTTCTTGATTATCTGTTACATTAAACTCTTGTAACATTTTGCCAATCCGTCTCTTAATAGCACTCTGACTTAGGTTAACGAGATCATCTAGCTGAGAAACCTTAAATCCAGCAGCTAGATAGGTTAGGATTTCTCTATTTTTTGATTCTAAAAGAGTAGATATTCTTGTTAGTTGTTTAAAAGCCTTTTTTGCACTTTCACTATAATAAGGCTCCTCAATAGTATGAACAACTAAATTGATAAGAAGATGATGTGTGAAGTCACACTTTACAAGTAAAGCATCAAGAACTCCTTGTCTGCGAATATTGTATAATAACACCGCATCTTCATGCGCTGTTATCATGATTATTTTACAAGTAGGAATATGTTTTCGAATATACTTTGCACAATCTATTCCCGAGCGAAGCTTTTTTTCTTCAAACGATTTCATATCGTGATCTAAAACTGCAACATCAGGAACAACTCCTTGTGCAAGTAATCGATACACCTCCTCACAAGTATAAGCCAAAGTATAGCTATTACTTGGATTGTTTAGAGCAGCAATATAGCCATCTAAACACATTAAATGGTCATCAGCTAGTAGTATATTCATAGGTTGGTATTTTTTTTCTCGTAAGGTACTTCGATAACCATCATTGTCATATCATCAAGTTTGGATATTGTAAATACTCCTTTCAAACCCTTTAATCTATGGTGTACATTTTTAAACCCCATCCCACGGGTTACTTTTCCATTAGCTAGGCCAACACCATTGTCACAAACTCGAATGATAATACTTTGAGCCATCTCTATTAGTATAACCTTACATTCTGAAGCATATGAATGTTTATTAACATTATGTAGTAATTCTAATAAAATTAAATAGATCTGAATTTTTTGGTTATTCGAATAATAGTCCCACTTTATATTGTTATTTGCTATAAATACAAAATTCGTTTCAAATGTATTCTTTTGCTGAAGTACGAGGTCTTTTACTATATCCGAAAAATTATCGTTATTTTTAAATAGCTTTTTAAACATATCATGAGACAAATTTCTTAGTTGTTCTTCTGCCTCTTCTAATTGCTTATTGAGTCTTATCTTTTTTTGAGGTTCGGATGTTGGTAAAAGCATCAAATTACTCCTAAGAACGTGTATATTACTTACAATACCATCATGCAGATCTCTAGCTATTCGTTCTCGTTCTTGATCTCTAACCCGATTAGCTATCTCTTGTTTTTGCAGAAGCAATTCTTGAATATGTTGAACGACTTGTAACTCCTTTTGCTTATATACTAGTTTTTTATTTTTCAGTTGAAGATGATACGCCATAAAACCTATAAATGAAAAAGATAGTATTACAATTGTAATTCCCCATAAATAACTATTTCTTTTGATTAGAATGTCATTCTTTTTTTCTATTTCACTCGTTTCATAGGCAATCCGAGCAAATTTATTTCTAGTCTGACGCTCAATATTGTGTAAGCTATCTTGTAGTTCTAAATAAGTTACATAATAGCTTTCTGTATTCATTTGGTCATACTCTGCCAAAAACTTTAGACTATTCATCAGTTCATAGCCACTATTGTTTGCTAAGGCCAATTCATAGGCTTCCCTCATCCCTATTATCGCGCCAAGTGTATCATTTTTTAGTAAGTTGAATTCTGCCTTGTATATTTTTCCATTAATTATTCCTTGTACATGGTTAACCTCTTTTCTCAGTGTTAGAGACAAGTCTAATAGAGAATCTATCTTCGAACTCTTTAAATCACTTAACATTAGATTATAAGCATAATTGCTCAACAGCATGGCTTTCAACTTAGGGAAATCATCTATAGTATTTTGGCTTAAAGCCTCTTCAAAGTGTCTTCTCCCCTCTAGGGGTTTGTTCATTTCATTATAATAGTCTCCTATATTGTTATAATAGGACAACCAGGAACGTTGCAATCTTTTTTTATCATATCCTTCTCTTTCCAATTGAAGAAGCAAAGTCGGGATTTTTAAATAATATTTTAAAACGGCCTTATATTCTTTCAATTCTTTTAAAACTAAAGTCATCTGAACATTGGCTTCATATAACAATCTAGTTTCATTTTGTTTGGAAAGAATTTCTAGAGCTTGAGCGGTTGCAGTTTCACATTCTGTATAAATTCCAATATCATATAAAACACCCGCTTTGTACAAAAGCATTCTAGCCCAATTCAGACTGTCCTGCTGTGAAGCGTATAAATGTTCTGCTTTAAGAAAGTAATAGTATGAACTATCAGCAATCTGTTTTTGATCATAGAAATCTCCCAAATACCAAAAAACCTGTGCTTGATGTAAAGTGTCTGTTTGCTTTACAGCAAGGTCGTAAGCTTTATACAAGGTTTGTTTAAATTTTGGTACTTGATCTAACCCTTCATATCTTGTGGCGATTTGTAAAAGTTCCTCTCGCTGTAAAGAGTCATTCGTCTCAGAAAGGATTAGATTATATATACTGTCCAGATAAGCTTCTTTGTTTTCAATTTTAGTATATACTTCGTACTTATTCAACAGACGCGCAGTTCTTTTCTCTGACTTTAAACAAGAATAAAAAATAACAAAAAAAGAGAACAAAAAAATAATTCGAATACGCATAAAGAATTAAAAAAAACAGCTGTTTAACAAATATAAAAAAATATAGCGACTTAAAAAAAGTCGCTATATTTTCAAAATTATTTACCTTTTCTTCTATCTCTATCTTTATCTTGATCTCCTCGATTGAGTTTATTCGGTTCGTCATTTTTAAATTCGGAACTTGGAACTTCTTCTGGAATAGACACTTCTATTAACTGAATTTCCTTTAATTCTAACTCTTTTGTTATTTGATCATCATTGGAACATGATCCTGTAAGTAGTAATAGGCATAGTACACCCATCACAAAAAAAATCTTTCTCATTTTATGTGTTTTAAAAAGTTGCTAACAGACTGTCCCTAATCTTTAGGTACAGCTTACTTTGAGAAAAACTGAGAAGTAATTTTTCTAAAAGCTGCAAAAACGACTTCTCCGTTTTTACAACTTCTCTTTTCTTGATAAAAGAAGCTTTTTTATCATTAATAAGTATAGCAAAGAAACTTTAAATTCACTTACTACATGATAATTTGATAAAGGATATAGTGATTAATCTTATTCTGTGAGGATTTTGAAGGTTTAGCAGGGTGAAACTGCATATTAAAAAAAACAGTAGTATTCTTGATAAAATAAAATAGTTTCATACATGTGCCATCGACGCTAAAATTCGTTCTACTCTTTCTCTATATGTACTAGAAAAAGGAATTTGTTCATTAAAGTTCAAATAACATTTATTCTTACTAAAATGTATTCTAGAGATATAACTTACATTCACAATATAGCTTTTGTGAATTCTAACGAAATTTGAAGGTAAGTTTTGCTCAAAATACTTTAAGGTTTTATAAGCCGTAACAATCTTATTGTTGTATAATTTAAAGTCAGTTGTATTGTTATCTGCCTTTAAATAAACAAGATCATTATAATTGATAAAATGGTAATCACTGTAGGATTTGATACAAATAGTTTTAGGCGGAACAAGAGAAGACCTAGCTTCAAACTTAGCTAAACTCATTCCTAAACTATGTGTATTGATTTTAGTCAAATAATCGGATACCCCATTTTGAATGGCTTCTAATGCAAAAGAATCTGTGTCCGAAAGAAGAACGAAATAAGGGGAGGTTTTTAGATAGGTCAAACATTCACCTATTATTTGTAAAGAGATATTCGAATCTGTCTTATTTTTCAGTATTAGCACTAGATGAGGATGTAAACCCATGATCTCATTTGCAATATCGTCATCAAAACAAAACGTTCCAACACAAGTATAATGGAAAAAAACTTTCATCTTGTCAAGGACAAAAGAAAACTGAGTTGTATCAAGAGCAAGTATTATATAAGAAAAAGACACGCGTTTTTTTTGATAAACTTATATTGATATTCCATATTCTCTTTGTCCTCTAAGTATCAAAAAAGTTAAAGCTCTAGACAGTTAAAACTCACCTAGGCTATTTGACAAAGTTGAAACTTCGAGGTAAACACAGAATTAAAAACAAGCACAAAGGACAACGTTGCTTCTTGGCCTTCTTTCTTGAGAAAACTGAAGAAAAATATGAAAGTCCTAAAAACTACGGAAATTGGACAGCTTCTTTTCTTCATTTAAAACGCTGTGTCTCCCCTACTTTTACTTTTGATGAAGTAGATGATGAATTTTTAAAAAAAGTCAGACATTACTTTGATACAAAAGCGCTTACTAAAAGTAAACTCCCTCTTTCATTAAACTCAAAATACTCTTACCTAAACAAATTTAGAGCTGCTCTTAGATTAGCCTTTGAAGAAGGTT
>NZ_WMJY01000056.1 GCF_009711055.1 Myroides pelagicus | reverse complement strand
TTTTAAATGCTGTTGCATTTATTTGTTGAATCTAAGACAGGATTTGAATAGAGTTTTTTTTAAAGAGTGTTTTTTGGCATGATTTTATTTAATATTGTTATAAAATACTAGTTGTTAGAACTTTATAATATAAAAGTGTGCGGTAAGTAAAGAATGTATTTGTTTGTTAATCGCAATTTGCGTATTTTTAAGTGTGCTTTACTCAAAAAAATAGTAGTTTCACCATTTTTATTTGTTAAAAAAACAACTAAAGCTATATCTTAGCATTCCAATTAAGGTTTGCTATGAGCAGACGACACAACTTAAATTGGAAATATGAAAAAATTGCGCTATTACTTCTTGCTCTTGAATTTTATTAAAAAAGGAGCATACCCCACAAGAGAAGTTTTATTAGAGTATTTGCAAGGATACGATATCGAGATTAGCGAGCGAACATTGTACCGTGCAATAAAAGAGTTAAAAACAGATTTTGGTGTAGAGGTCAAATTAGATGTAAAGAGAAAAGGATATTTTATACCTCTTCGTTATTTGGACGAGACCAATATGGTATTGAACTGTATTACAAGTTTAGTATTAAATGATGTCTTGGCTAATTCTCAAAAAGAACGCGTTGCTGTTAGTCCGTATATTGAGTTTGAAGATAAAGTAGGTGTAGTGCCTATTGAGCTGATTCAAGTCTTGTTTCAAGCGATGATTAAGAACTATAAGACAACAATCAAATACCATTCACAGTATAGCAATAGTGTAGAAGAACACTTAATTTCTCCCTTATTTTTTAAACAACACCACGGAGTGTGGTTCTTAGTAGGAAAAGAAGGTAGAGATTTGAAGTGCTTTGAAATGGAACGTGTAGTAGAAGTGATTAAAAGTAAAGAACGCTTTAAAGAAAATATTGAAAGGATTAGGGCTCACTACTCTGAAATTATTGGACTACATTTGGCTCAGACAGAATTACAGACTATCGTATTATCTTTTGATAAATACTACAAGAACTATCTAGAGTCTATTCCATTACATCATTCACAAGAATTGACAATGGAGGAAGATGGTGCTAGGTTTAAGGTTAATTTAAAAGTAAGACCGAATGAAGATTTAAAACAGATTATTTTAAGGTTTGGTAAATCCGTAAAAGTGGAACAACCAATGGCTTTAAGAGAAGAAATAATAGGAGAATTACGCAGAGCTATAGAAGTTCACGTGTAATCTTAAAAGTACATTAATTGGGGAATTAATGTTAAGTATTGCTTGCGAGGGTGTTTTTCAAATTTTAAGCAAGCAATATGGTTAGTTTGTTTCTATAAATAGCAGGCGGGGGCCTGCTATTTATTTTTACCTTAGCCCCGTAAGTATAACAGGGCAAATAGGACTATTTTAAATTTGGGTTGGCTTGTATCTCTTTTTGTGGGATAGGTAGCTGATAATTTTCATCATTTGGCTCAAGGACTTTCTGATCTTGAGATGTGATTAAATCAACTATATCGCGCTGTATTGCTTTACCTAATCGTTTGCTATCGAAGTATCTATGTCCTTCAAAAGGTAGTTCTAGCATTCTCTCATTTAAGATATTCTCTAGTGTAAGTGCCGTATAACTACTATCCTGAGTAAATCGATTATTTCGAAGCGTATTGATGTCCTCTAAAGCTTGTTGTTGTGCTCCTTGTTGAAAGTAAGATTCTGCACGTATTAATAAAGCTTCACTACTTCTGAACACTTTATAGTCATTGATACGATTGCTGTTCTCATTTCCACCATATTTGTTGATACTTCTGTTGTCATCTTCATCAATAAATGTAGCATATCGAACATCTGTAGTAGCATTGTATTGATTTTTTAGTTTGTTTGAAGCGTAGAATAATGTCTTTCCTGTTGCGTAGTTATACCATAAGGTATTTGGACGTATTTTATCTTCTGTATTTCTCTTTAGTTTGAATATTACTTCATCATTGCTGGTGTCTGTCCATATATTAGCGTAAGTGTTTACATTAGCTAGAGGTGCGTTATCGATCACTTCTGTACTGTACTTGATAGCCAATATATAGTTCTTTTGATATAAAGCTACACGAGATGCTAAAGCATTGATTCCCATTTTTGTTAATCGGTGATTTCCTGTTGTATAAGCCCCTGTTAATTCATCGGCTTGTTCTATATCTTTCCATAAGTTTAGGTAATATTCGCTTAGTGTTATTTTTCCTGGTTTTTGAAAGATACCTGCCTTAGTAACATAAGGTATAGTCAAAGTACTGCTAGCTAAATAGTCTCCTGCGCCAAATACACGGTGCAATTCAAAGTGTATTAAAGCGCGTAATCCGTGAAGCTCTGCTATTAAATTGTTTAATTGATTTGTTTCTTCTGTATTAGTTGCGGGCACTTTATGTACATTCTCTAGTAGTGTATTGATACTATAGATGTGATTGTAGTAGTTTTTCCAAACTTCTAACAGGATATCGTCATCTGAGGCGAATGTCCAACGATGTAAGTTTACCGCATACCCATCTACACCATTGTTTTCGGGTGCTAGCTTGTTTTCATCTGCTAGTATAGATCCGATTAACGCATTGTATTCTAAGTTTAGATCGCTATAAGCTCCCAAAACTCCTTGTTCAAAGTTCTTCACAGACTTATAGATATGCTCTGAATCTACATTGTCTGTTGGGTCAATGTCTAACATGCTATCACAACTAGTGAATGTCACTAGTGCGATTAGCATCGTTAGGGTATATTTGAATATTTTATCAACTTTCATGATTATCGATTAATTGAATTAGAAAATAACTTTTAGACCTGCTGTGAAGGTGCGTGGTAGTGGATACTCGTATTCGTACCAGTTGTTGTCATCTTCAGGATCTTGACCTCTCCATTTGGTCCAAGTTATTAAGTTTTGTCCTTGTCCGAATATATTGATCTCTTTGATATAACGATTGTACTTTCCTAAATCTTTGAATTTGTAGTTAATGCTTAAATTTCTTAGTTTTAAGTAATCTGCTTTTTGTAGCTCTCTGTCTGTCATGTATCTAGGGTGAGTAGCTCCTGGATTGTTGCTTATGTCTCCTGGATTTTGCCACATATCCAACATAGACGTAGATTGATTGTATATTCTATAGTTTGGATCAGCTGATGTTCTATAAAACTCTCCAGTGTTTAGTCGATACATACCGTGTATGAACGAGAACAAAGCGTTTACTTCAAGGTTTTTATAACGAATATTTGTTGTAAATCCTCCTTTGATTGCTGGGTCATAAGATCCTTTTACTAATACTGCATTATCTGGTTCAAATGTTGTAGTCACATTTCCATCCTTATCTAAGTATAGGGGTGCTCCTGTCTGTGAATCTACGCCTGCCCAACGCACCATGTAAAAGTGTCCTAATGATTCTCCTACTTTATGAATTGAGTAGTCTTCTGTGATGATCTCATCTTCTTCTCCTAGGCTTAGGATTTTATTCTTGTTATAAGCAAAGTTAAGACCTACATTTACATTCCAATCAGATTGTTTGATGATATCTCCTGAAAGGCGTAGTTCTATTCCTCGGTTTCTGATTTTACCCATATTGTCTGCGATTGACTCAAACCCTGAGGTTATAGAAAGACTTCTGTCTACAAATAAGTCACTTGTAATACGGTTGTAAAAATCTACTTCTCCGACTAATCTATTATTCCATAGACCAAATTCTACACCAATATCTAGTATTCTATTCATCTCCCAATTGTAGTTTGGGTTTCCAGGTGTTGTAGGTACTAGAGAAATTTGTCCATTATACTGTCCTGGCCCATATAGTCGTCTATATCCAAAATCACTAGCAAATCCATTAGCATTTCCCGTTAACCCATAACTAGCTCGTATTCTTGCCATTGATAGTACGTCAATATCTTCTAAGAAGTTCTCTTGTTTGATATTCCAGCTTGCACCAAAGGCATAGAAATATTTATATCTATTGTCTGATGGCACACGCGATGAACCGTCACGTCTAAGGCTTGTGCTGAAGGTATATTTGTTTTCAAATGAATAGCGGACTAAGGCTAATTGAGAAAGTAATAAGTTTTCTGATGTGCTACCACTAATCTTTGGTATAAAGTCATTTTCGGGAGTTCCTGGTGTTGTACCTCCTGCATTTCCATCTAGTCCTCCGATTAATCCATACCCTGTAAATCCGTAGTAGTCATATTTCTGTCTATTCATCTCCATTAAGGCTATAGCTTCAATCTCATGAGCATCCCATCGATATTTATAGTTTGTACCGAAGTTGGCCACTACACCGATATTTGTTTGATCTCCTTGACTGTACATTCCTTGACCTCCTTCTTCTACTAAGTCTCCAAAGTAAGTGTCTGGTTTGATGATATGTGTGTTTGATATTTTTGCATAATCCACACCGATTGTACTTGTCAATTTCCAGTCTTCTGTTAATTCATAATTAAAGTTGCTACCGACTACTCCTCTAAGTTGCTTTTCTTTGCGTGTAACATCTTGATACATTTGCAATGCATTGGTTCCAAATCGATTAACGCCTGGTGTCAAATTGCCGTATTTGTCATAAGGATTTTCGTAGGGTAGGGCAAAGTATAAAGACGCAACTGGATTCGTCTCACTCACGTCAAAGTCTGACTCTGATACATGGCTGTTTATACTAGCTAAATTTACAAAGAAGTTTGTACTCAAACGACCAGATTGATGTTGTATATTACTATTGATATTGAATCGCTCTAGATCTGAATTGTACAGTACTCCTTCTTGTTTGAAGTAGTTTACTGAAGTATAGTGTTGTGTATTGTCAGTACCTCCATCAAAAGTTAGGTTGTGAGATTGGGTAATACCATTGCGCATCAACTTTTTCTTCCAATTGGTATTGGTTTGTTTTAATTGAGCAAGTTTGTAATCTCCTTCTTGATAGTCTTGTTCTGTTTTTAGAACTTGTTGTCCATTAACGATCTTATAAGGGTTATTGCGTGAGTACGCCCAACCTGGCATATCAGGATCTTTTAACATCTCTTCAAATTGTAGGCGCTGATCTGTATTCATCATATCCCACTTAGAGTTGTTTACATTCGAGAATCCATATTGTGTTTGGTAAGTTACACGCAAGTCTTTTTGTTCGTTATCCCCGCGCTTAGTTGTGATTACGATCACACCATTGGCTCCTCTTGACCCATATTGTGCCGTCGCTGAGGCATCTTTAAGTACTACTAATTCTTCGAAATCATCTGGATTCAGTGATGAAAAAGTAGCCGCCGAGATAGCCATACCGTTTAAAATGTATAGGGGAGTGGTCTGTTGATCTTGTAGTGAGCCAATTCCACGAATAGTCACACGACCTGGTGTTCCTGGCTGACCTGATGGCGATGCTACATAAAGTCCTGGCACTTGCCCTTGAAGAGCTTGATCTACTGAACTTACCTGAACTGTATTGATGCTTGCCGCTTCTATTTTTGCAACTGATCCCGTTGTTCTTGCTTTAGACTGTCTTGTATATCCTGTGATGATAATTCCATCTAATAAGTTGTCTTCTACTTCCAGCTCTATTCTCGATGGAATATCGTTAGCATCGACTATTATTTCTTGTTCTACATAGCCTAAATAGGTAATCTTTATAACGACTTCATTATTTTGCTTGGGATCAAGTTCGAATGAACCTTCTTCACTACTAAACAAGTATTCGTTGCTAGTGGTGTTTTCTATTGTTACACCTGGTAGAGGCATTTGTGTTTCAGCATCTACAACAACCACTGTTTTTTTGCCAGGGTTGTTTTGTGCAGCTATCCCTAGTGTAAAGCATAGCATAGCAACGGTTAATGATCTTTTAATTCTTCGCATATAGTGTTAAATAAGTATTGCGTTAATTCTTTGGCAAACTTATTAACCTAGTATTAGAAGGAATTAAAGGACTTCTTAAAAAGGGATTAAAAAGACATTAAAATATTCTAATCTCTTTTAATATACGGTATGTAGATTGTTACAGTTGTAAACTTATTTAATTCAGAATCAATGGTTAATCGTCCTTTGTGAAGATTAATGATTTTGGAAGATAGAGAAAGTCCTAACCCGGTACCTTTTACCCCAAAAGCATTACTTGAACGGAAAAATGGAAGGGTTAGTTTTTCAAGATCTTCTTTTTTAATACCTATTCCTTTGTCTGTCACACTGATGACGATCTCTTTGTTTGTAGTAGTCATGTTAAGATCAACGGTTTGACTGTTAGAGAATTTATCGGCATTTAGTATTATATTTATAATAGCCAGTTCCAAGAGTTGACTAATTCCCTCTAGGTATAGACTGTGTAGGTCTTGATCTGTGTCAATGTTTAGATTAATATTAATATCTGACTTTTGTGCAATTAGATGATCAATTGTCGCAAACCAAAACTCTTCAAAACATATAGGGTTTAGCGTGTAAACACTACTGTCTATTTGCGAAAGTGCTAATAGATTACTAATGATTTGATCCATGTGTATGGCATCTTTGACCACCCCTTTGAGTACTTGTTCATACTCTTCGCGTTCTCGGGGTTGACGCAAGGCTATTTCAGCATTGCCCAATACTGATGCGATGGGTGTCTTTAATTCGTGAGAAGCATGAGAGGCAAAGGCTTGTTGGTTTTCAAAGGATTCGTGTAGTCGTTTAAAGAGAGTATTAATTGTTTGACTCAGGGTGTGTATTTCATCTTTAGACATTCCCTCTGTAGATATGGGCTCTTCGAGCGTTTTTATGTTTTTGTCCTGTATGTGATAGATGATATTTGTAATCGGCGTAAGTAAATACTGTGCAAATAAACGGGATAATAAAAAAGTGATTATTAAGGCGATAAGCAATCCCATTAGCATGACTGTTCGCAATTGATGCAATGCGGCACTTCCCATTTCATCTATAGCCTTTGCCATGATGATAAAGTCTCCTTCATTGTCCTGGTAGTAAATCCCTACGATATAGACGTTATTTTTTTTCTTGTAGAGTTTGTGTTCTTTAGTAATTGTGGAGAGTAGTGATTTGTCCCATTTCAGCTGTCCTTCACTGATGAATGTAGGGGTATAGTCTCTCGCGTCATAGATGCGTATTTCTTCTTTGGGCAAGGTACGAGGAAATTGCAAGCGTACCTCATTGTACTCGTCTGTAGTGAAATTGTCTTCGGCAAGATAATTATGACCTACAGTCACAGCTCTGTCTTCAAGCTGACGGTAGAAGTTCTTTTGCCACTGTGAAGCGACAATAGTATAGATGGTCACCAATACTGCTAAGAGCAATATGGCAAATAATCCGAGAAATTGTAAGGACAATCGCGTGCGTATTTTCATAATCAGTCTTCGTCTTTAAGTATATATCCCATACCGATCACAGTGTGAATGAGTTGACTCGAAAAGCCTTTGTCTATTTTCGTACGCAGATAGTTGACATAGACATCAATCAGATTGGTACCGCGGTTAAAGCCGATTCCCCATACAGCTTCTGCTATTTGGGTACGACTGAGTACTCGGTTTTTATTTACTAAAAAATATTCTAGCAACATATACTCTTTTTGCGTTAACGTAATTTCTTTATTGTCGCGCGTTACTACCTTTTTGAAGCAATCCATTTTCAAGTCTTTAGCCGTATAGTTGAGGGTAGGCACAGCCATTTGGTTGCGTCTTGTAATTGCCTTTATACGTACAAGTAGTTCCTCAAAGTGAAATGGTTTAGTCAGGTAGTCATCTGCTCCTTGATTGAATCCATTGAGTTTATCCTGAATAGTAGACAAGGCAGTTAACATCAGAATAGGGACGTCTGATTTGTATTTCTTGACGTGATTGCAGATTTCAAAACCATTCATATTGGGAAGGATCACATCAGTGATAATTAAGTCAAACTCTTGTTCCATTGCCAATTTTAAACCCATAGTTCCTTCATAGGCTAAAGTTACTTTGTGCTGGCTCTCTTCAAGTCCTTTACGGATAAAGTTTGATACACTTATTTCGTCTTCGATCAATAGAATATTCATACTGCGGGTATTTTATATAACAAATGTATAATTTATATGGTAAGGAATTGGTACAAAAGAATAATTATTATCACTTGAGTTTATGGTGTTTTTGTTTCGATGGATAAAGTTTTTTTAGGCATTTCTGAAACATATCCTTTTTTGAGCAGAGATATTAATGATGTCTGCTGGGTGAGATGTTTTGTTTGACGTATGCAAAAAGTACTTAAAGAAGGGCGTTGTACATCTACGCTGTTGCTTTTTAGTAGATTTGAAATTCTTTAGGTTACTATAAGGTTTATATTTTGTTTATTAAAGGTAAATATACTTAGCTTTTTAGTAGGCTAGCTGCTCAATGCTTAGCTAGTACTACTTTTTTTCAATCAATTAGAATTTTTGGCTCTGTTTTTGTTACTGTGTATTATGATTACATAGTGTAATTTATTTGTTTTGATTTGTGGATGAGGGTTCTGCCCTCTATCCATGAGTTATATCTTGAAAAGAATCAATTTTATTTAAAGGATTAAAGTGTTTTTAGTTAGGTTAGAAAGCCATCTGTTTGCAGGTGGCTTTTTTGTTTATAAGCAACTAATCTTGTACATCGCTTTATAAAGGAAGGTTATTGCATTTAGTTCAAGGGAATAAATGACTTATGCTAAATAATAATAAACTCTTCATTATCTTTGTCTTTTAGTCGTAATTATTTGATATATAAATAGTATATGAAAATACAACAATATATAACCACAGCTATTGCTGCGCTTTTTCTAGTCTTTGTAGCTATCTATGGATATCGTACCAAGTCAGATGATAAGGGAGAGGACAAGGTGATAGTGCAGGAGCAAAGTATCAAAAGAATAACAGATACCTTGACCGAAAAGCCAATTCGCGTACAGTGGAAATGGAGTAAGGAACTGTTGATAGTCGCTCCGTCTTCGGGTTCTATACATCAAGTAATGGTAAAGAATAGACAGTTTGTCAAAAAAGGAGAAGTAATGTTTCAACTTTTAAGAGATGTATCTAAGGTAAATCTCGATGCAGCCAGCAAGAGAGTAGCCGAATTAGAACAAGATATTTTGGAATTGGAAAAGAAACAAGATACAGATAAGACTCTTACAGATGCGCAGCAGGTTAATTTGAATTCACGTTTAGGGGTGTTAAGGCATGCTTTGGTATTGGCTAAGCAAGTAATGAATGATCCAGAAAGTAAGACTAGTACACAGATTGTTAATGTCTATGCGCCTATTGACGGATTGGTAGATCATCTATCGGTTGCTTTCGGAGGGGAAGTAGGAGCCAAGCAATTACTTTCTTATCTAATTCCTTATCAAGCTGAAGTATTTCCTACAGCTGAACAGGCGAAGTATATTGGTAGGCCTGATTCAAATCATGTTCAGCGTAGTTTTTTGTTTAACTACAATAACCAAAACTATGTTCTTGGGGAATTACAAAAGGAAAAGGAAGATGGATATACCGCTCAAGGCATTGGTCTCAAAGGAGCTTATAATGATACGTTGACTCTCCAGGCAATGTTTGTGAGTCGATATAAAAACAGTGTAGCAATTCCACAGACAAGTGTGGAGGTTGTGGGAGATCAACTATATCTATGGACGGTGGATAGTCAAGGAGAATATAAGAAGAACGAAGTTATGGCGCTAGGTCAAGCGGATGATACTTACTATTTTGGTGATATCCTCGATGTAGAGACGTTTGTCCTAAATCCAATAGCTATAAAAAAAGAAGAAGCAAAATAAAAGAAAACACAAGTCAAATAACTGGTGTGAAAAGATAAAAGAGGTTGCCCTTATGGAGTGACCTTTTTTGGTTTGCCTATCTTCAATTTGTTTATGTCTTTTAGATGACATAGTGGGAGATTTGTTGATTTTTATTTAGCTAAACAATTGATGATTACTTTTAGAAAAAACGGTATATTATTCTTTTAGAAAAACTACTATTTTTCGAAAAGAAGGTCATTTGTTTTAGCACAGAGTGATTCAAAGTAATCTTATTTGTTGCCAAGCTTCTGCTATAGGTGCAGTATACGAGCCCAGAAGCATCTTCTTGGCAAGGAAAATGCACGCATAGGTCAAGAAAGCAAGGAAAGAATATAGTTATAAGTCGATTATCAGTTACAAATATCTGTTTGCTGTTAGAAGGGAACGAGTTAATACTTTTCTAGGTAGAGAATGTTAAACTACTTTTTTGAAGTCTGTACTATAGTTTGTTATGTTTTTCGGATGGTTATTTATTTTCTTTTTAAATTATAGTTGTGATCGCAAGCGAAGATTGTCATATCGCTTTTTTCAAAAAAAGATAATTCAGTTGCTTTAGTGTAATTTTGAGATTTATTAAATTGGGTCCACTTTAACCAAGTTCAATAATATATAAAAGATGTATAGTTTTAAAAATGATTATAGCGAAGGATGTCATCCTTCTATCTTAGATAAACTTGTAGAGACAAATCTAGTACAAGATTTGGGGTACGCAGAGGATAGATATACTAAGCTCGCAAAAGAAATCCTAAGAGAAGAAATGAAATCTCCAGCGGCAGAAATATACTTTGTATCGGGCGGTACACAGAGCAATTTATTGGTTTTGTCTAGTTTATTGTTGCCTCATCAAGCAGTAATTAGTGCGCATACAGGGCATATTTATGCTAATGAAACAGGCGCAATTGAAGCGACAGGTCATAAAGTGATCCCTGTACAAACAACAGATGGAAAACTAACAGCATCTGCCGTAGAGCAAGTGGTTCGTCAGCATGGTTTACGTCCTCATGTGGTACAGCCAAAAGTAGTTTATATTTCTAATTCGACAGAAATAGGGACAATTTATACCAAACAAGAGTTAAGTGACCTTAGTCAGTGTTGTAAAAAGAATGATCTTTATTTGTTTGTTGACGGTGCGCGTTTGGGACACGCATTAACAGCTCATAATAATGATCTGACGCTGGCAGACCTAGCTGCTTTAGTCGATGTGTTTTATATCGGAGGTACAAAGAATGGTGCATTGTTGGGAGAGGCTATTGTCTTTAGTCAGGAGACCTTAGCGAATTACTTTGATTATAATCTTAAACAACGGGGAGCTCTCCTAGCTAAAGGAAGAATAGTAGGGATACAGTTTTTATGTCTCTTTACGGACCATTTGTATTTTGATTTAGCACGTCATGCTAATGATATGGCTTATCGTATTCAACAAGCTCTTCAAGAGGCGGGGTATGCCTTTTCTGGGGAGTCAACAACAAATCAACTCTTTCCAATTTTACCCAAATCTTTAATTGAGAAGCTGCAAAAGCAGTTTGATTTTTATGTATGGGCAGAAGTCGATGAATATCAATCTATTATTCGATTGATTACTTCATGGGCTACCGATGAGGCTGCTGTCGATCAGTTTATACATGCCATAAAGGAGTAGTTTGGCAAAATAAAAAATCAGTCTTTTAGGACTGATTTTTTTATTATACCGTGAATTCAAGTTATAAATGCAACATTAGTCATT
>NZ_WMJY01000055.1 GCF_009711055.1 Myroides pelagicus | reverse complement strand
CCGGAATAAGTGGTGCAGTATTGGGTGGAATATCCAAACATTACCTATAGCCGAATATACACCAAACTACATGGTCAGGTCTTTTACAGTTTAAATCAGCTAAACACAGCTATCAAAAAACTTTTAAAGCCTTACAACGACCATCCTTTTCAAAAGAAACAAAGCAGCCGAACAGAGATGTTTTTAGACTTTGAAAAACAAGCACTTAAATCTTTACCAATTGATTTATATCCTATTAAAACTTATAAAACAGCTACTGTATTAAAAAACTACCACGTTGATTTTAGAGAGGACAAACACCACTATAGTGTTCCATATCAGTACTTAGGAAAGAAAGTAACTCTTATTGTAGATCAAAATATTGTTGAAATCTATCATAACTATCAACGCATTGCTGTTCATCCTCGTAATAGGAGAACTAGTGGATACTCAACCTTAAAGGAGCATTTGCCGCCAAAAAGCCAATATAATGCGGGTTGGAGTGAAGAGTATTTTCTTAGTTGGGCCAATAAAATAGGCCCTGAAACAAAAGCTTTTATTGGGAAAGTACTGCAAAAACAAACCTTTGTAGAGCAAAGCTTTAAATCATGTGTAGCTGTTTTATCTTTTGCCAGTAAAGTAGGAAACAATAGATTAAACTTAGCTTGTAAACGTGCGTTAGCTTATGAACATATAAGCTATAAGGCTATTGAGAATATTTTAAAAAACGGATTAGATCAACAGGAATTAGAACAAGACGTACAATCTATCCCTGAACATGAAAATATCAGAGGAAATAATTATTTTAACTAAATCTTTATGTTTATGAATGTTAACGCAACAATTGAAAAAATGCAAAAACTTAGGCTTAATGGTATGAAAAGGGCCTATGAATCATCCTTAGAAACTAAGACTATAGACTCTTTTACCAATGACGAGTTTATAGCCTGGTTAGTTGAGGCAGAAGATAACCAAAGAAATAATGATAAGACTCAGCGGCTTATAAAAAATGCTAGATTCCACTATCAAGCTAGTCTACAAGAGGTAAGGTTTACTGCTGAGAGAAACTTAGATAAAAATACTTTTATAAGGTTATCAGATTGTAGCTTCATTGATCGAAATGAAAATATCATCATT
This sequence comes from Myroides pelagicus, assembly GCF_009711055.1. Taxonomy (GTDB): domain Bacteria; phylum Bacteroidota; class Bacteroidia; order Flavobacteriales; family Flavobacteriaceae; genus Flavobacterium; species Flavobacterium pelagicum. The sequence goes on along the minus strand of NZ_WMJY01000055.1, from coordinate 10,722 downwards.
ACTGGCTGTACTGGAACTGGAAAAAGCTACTTAGCTACTGCACTTGGCTTTCAATGCTGTGTAGCGGGTTATAAAGTAAAATACTACAATTTAGGTAAACTATTACATCGTTTGGCTATGACTAAAGCTGATGGTAGTTATTTAAAGGAATTGCTAAAATTAAGCGCCACTGATGTACTTATTTTAGATGATTTTGGATTACACCCCATTACTGGTGATAAGCAACTTATACTAATGGATATTATTGAGGATCGTAACCATCATAAAACAACTATCTTTTGCTCACAAATACCTGTAAAAGCATGGCATGATTTATTTTCTGAAAAAACAATTGCAGATGCGCTTTTAGATAGAATAATTCACTCTGCTATTCGTTTTGAATTAGAAGGTGAATCTCTCAGAAAAATAATCAAAAAACAATAACACTTTTTAGCTATATTTATACTACTAAAAAACAAGGCGAAGAACTGTTCACTTTCATACCGGAATAGACTGTTCACTTTCAGTGGAATATTCAATTGAGTACATAATCTTGTTTAGTTCTCATGGTAGCTATTATATGGGCTGAACTCTGTAGTATCTTATCTACAAAACTTTTTTGTCTAGGTGTTACCTTAGCCCAATTAGTAAAAGAATTACCTACTAGCTTAGAATGAAAATCTAATAATTCATCCCAACAATGAGATATACTATCAATAATAATAACTTCCATGTTAGCTTGTTCACATATTTCTATTGCCTTAATATAAGCTTCAGGAGTAAAAGGTGGTTGAAGTGATAGTACATTATAACTTCCTAGGTGTGCATATAAATCAGCACTACCATTCTCTGTGTCTATAATAGCAACTTTAGATAAGTCACCATTAGTTAAACCTTGTGCTAGTAATAAACTTGAATAAGTTTTTCCTGAACCTGCACTTCCTTGGAGAGCCATTTTAATCTTGGCTCTCTTTCTTTCAGATTGTCTTAATTGCATAATTTTTTTAGTTTAATAATTATTATATATAGAAAATCCCCTGTAATATTTAACTACAGGGGATTAATTGGATTTTTTTGTAAGCAAAAAAAGTGTCTTTAGGTATATATTGAAAAATCCTTCCCATTTTGTTTTAATACTATATAGGGGGCAAAACAAAACGGGAAGGATTTTATATTTTATGAATTTAATAAGTTTAGAAAATTAGGATACTCGATTAATTGGTGGTCTTCAATAAAAAATTCTTCTGTTACCTTATGTACATTTTTATTAATCTCCTCGTTATTAATCCTATATCTATTACCTTTAAAGAAAGCTTCTTTTATAACATTATAAAAATATTTAATCTTATCAGACATACTAGAATTTTGTCTGGTAAAACCTAGTTTAAAATCAAAAATATTATTTTTAATAAAGTAATCTTTTGCAAGTAATGTATCTATCATCCTATTAAATCTAGGATACTCATCTTCAGTAATAAAAATAAAATCAGCATCAGGACTAACAGGTATGTAGTTTACAATTCTACTTCCACTTCTTATAGTTGTATTAGAAACAGTAATTTTAGAAATAAAGTACTTCATTGACATATAAGCATCTATTAATTCTTCTGTACTATCTTCAACTCCTATTAATCCCTCTTGTATTTTATTACTTAAATTAATAGCATGTAGAATATTAGCTCTAAAATAATCTGCTCTAGTATAAGGTTGAGCAAAACTATCCCCATTAGTATTAATACTATAATAAGGTGAATATCTATAGTTATGATAAACAGCTAAGATTGCTTGTTCAATATATTTATTGTTACTTGTAGATTCTACAGTTATTATTTGCCCATTAGTTCTAAGCATATTAATATTGAAATGTTCAAACAAAGCATTTCTTAAATACATATAAAATTCTCTATCTGTATTATCTAAAATATTAGAAAAGTAATTTTCATCCCTATTTTCTTCTTGTCTCCAAAAATTATTCAAATCATTATTAACAAACAAATCAGTATAATATAAGGCATTCTGATAATAGTCAGACTCTATTATATTACTATAAGATCTAGTTAAATCTTCAACTAAGGTTTCTTGATTAACTGTAATTCCAGATTTGCCATGTATCTTTACTAATCTACAATTGATAAATTGATTAGTAATAGCATAATAAGTTACAATAGAAGATAAATCACCTCCAAAGAAAGGATATTTGTTTACTAAATATTTTTCACCTGAAGTAATTATAAATCTTTCTAAACTAGGAAATCTTATCTCAGGAGTATGTAGAATCTCACTAGTATTAAAAAACTCTAATTCATCCTCTACATTCTTTCTATAGACATCATTATAGTAATCTTCTAAAATATTCTTTTGATTATTAATAGGAATGTACTTAACTAAGTTTTCACTACCTTCTGATGCTTCTTTTCCATTAGTATATAACTGTCTAAACACTTTTATTTTATCTTCTTCACTAAAAAAAGGTACAGTAGAATAATCAATTATATCAGGGCTAGGTAGAATCACATGTATTTCTCCTTTTTTTCTTTGTCTTGCAAATGCTTGGATAATTGCATTAATACCATCTGTGAAGATACCATACCCATTCTTGAATAAACTCTTTGCTCCTTTAGGAGGCATTATAATAACAAAAGCATGATTTTCTTTTTCAATACTAATTCCTGTTTTAAAGTTAGTACCAACATTACATTTTGAAGAATCATATCTATTTGTAGGTATTTCTCTGTTAGGTCTTTGATTATTATCTAAACCTGTTGTACAATTTTGTATCTCACCGTATTTTTTGATTAAGATATTTCCAATACTATTTTCTTCAGTAGTATTTTTACAAATATTATCTGCTAAATTCTTAGAATAACTTAATATATCTACATCCTTTCCCTCTGCAATTAATGATTCTACAAGATTAACAATACTTTCATCATTATGATAATATCTTAGGTTATTGTTATAATGAAGATATAAGTCACTTTGATTTTCAGGTACACGTATTCTCTTTGACTCTATAAGTTGTATCTTCTTATCAGTTAGATTGGCTAGGTACTGTATCACAATTTTAGATGCTTCATTAAATGTAGCACTAATGATTAGGTTTTTGTGTATTACATTTCTCCACTTCCATAAAGTAAAAATATATTCTTCTTTAAAATTATGTATGGCATCATGAATTTCATCATATATAAATACTGCTTTCTTATTGTTATCTTCACAGTATTTTACCATTGCATTAATATAATCTCTTTTAGCTTGAGAGTTAATTAGTGCATCTTCACCTGGATTTCCTAATAAAGCATTAACAGTAAGTATATGTACTCTTGAGTCTATAGGATTAATATCTCTGTCTACTCCAATGTTTTCATATCTATATATTTTATTTTCAGGAATACCACTGTCAATAGTCTTATTATAGTACTGTTGTACTAAGCTCATATAAGGTGATGCTATAAATATAACATACTCTTCTCCTTCTAAATCATAATATTTCTTTACTAGTTGTATTATTGAATAAGTCTTACCTTGTCCAACTCCTGCATTAACAACAACAGTATTTTTAGTACTCAGCTCTATTGCATTTTGTAATACTTCATTTATATAACCATCTGTATTAGGTTCAATAATAATCTTGTCAGGTACATTAAAAGATTCAAAATCTTCAGGATTTAGTTCTTTAAATTCAATTGGGTAATCATTGAATGGTGTAATTAGTTCTTCCATTAGTAATAAATTTAACTGTACCTATATATTAGGCACAGTTAAATATATAAACATTATTACTTTAATTTACTAGAGAGTCTATTTATATGCTCACTAACCTTAGTATTAACTATTTTTCCATAATGTTCTTGTGTCATAGTTATCTTAGAATGTCCTAGAAGCTTTGAAACTATTTCTATAGGTACATCATTATATAATAGTACTGTAGTAGCAAAAGTCTTTCTAGCTGTATGATGAGTTAGTAATTTATCTATACCTACTATAAAAGCTATTTCCTTCAGATAGGAGTTAAACCTTTGATTACTTATCTTGGGCAGCAGCTTTTCTTGTTCTTCTTTTTTATTCTCTAGTTTCTTTAATAACTCAAGGGCTCTAGGTAATAAAGGAATAGATAAAGTTTTACTTGTCTTTCTACGTGTCATTTTAATCCACAGGTTATTATCAAACTCTTTTATAATATGTTTTCTACTTAGCTCATTCATTTCATTGTAGGCTAATCCTGTATAACAGCAGAAAACAAACATATCTCTTACTCTTTCTATTCTCTTTTGAGAGAAGTTATAATTTTCTAGCTTCTTTAATTCTGCTTGATTCAGGTATATTATTTCTTTTTTCTGTTTTTGAGGTTTATAAAGTATGAAAGGATCTTTAAATAAATATTCTTGTGCAATAGCTACTTTAATAACTCTTCTAAACCTCTGTATTGTTTTTATAATAGTATTGGGTTGAAACTTCTTTTCAGTCTTTAAATAGAACTCAAAATCTGTAATGAAGCTATATCTTAATTCCTTCAGCAGGAAATCTTTCTTCTTGTATTTAAACCACAGGAAATCTATTAGATGATTTAATGTCTGTATGTATTTCTCTAATGTATTCAGAGATATTTCTATATCTATTAGTTTCTTCATTCTATTATTATGATAGTAAAAAGCATCTATTAGAGATTTATCTTTATCTTGAGTTTCTCCTATGTACTGTTTATAGATTTGCTCAACAGAGAAATCTGTTTTCTGTAGTTCTAAAAATAGAAAAGCCTGATTAATCTTATTCTTAATCAGGCTCAGTTTTGAATTTATAAATTCATTTTCTTCAGTAGGAGGGTGTACTTTTTGTTTAGTATTCTGCCATAATTTAGGTTTTACAAATAAACCTGTAGCAAATTGCTTCCTTTTGTCTTTGTAGGTTAATCCCACATTCCGCATTAGAAAAAGATGTATATTTATTAAGTGTAATTCCTAACGCGTAGCGTTAGAAAATTTAAGCCTATGAATTTTGATCTATCCTTTACCAACAAAGAGATTACACCATGGGGTGGAATGGTCTTTTTAAAGCAAATGTTAGATAAAATAGACTTTAAATCTCAGATTAATTCCTGTGAAAGTCTTCCTTGTCAAAATTCTAATAGGGCACATGATGTTGATGTGATCTTAGAGTCTTTTATGACTAGTGTTTGGTGTGGTGCAAATCGTTTTTTACACACAGAAGTAACTAGACATGATAAAGCTCTTGGTAAAATCTTTAACTGGCGAACTTCACCAGGTCAAGATGCGTATAAACGTTATTTCTCCAAGTTTGATGCTAGTAGTAACATTGAAACTGCTAAGCACTTCTTTGAGTGGTTTTTTAAAAACATCAACTTAAATTACTTTACCTTGGATATTGACTCTACTGTCATAACTCGCTATGGAGAACAGCAACAAGGAGCTAAAAGAGGATATAATCCCAGTAAACGCGGACGTAGATCTCATCATCCAATTATAGCTTTTGTAAATGATATTCGTATGGTAGCCAACTTTTGGTTGCGAAGTGGGGACACAAGTTCTGCTAATAACTTTATTAGCTTCTTAGAGGATACTTTATCTGTTTTTGGAAATAAGAAAGTAGGCTTAATACGGTTAGATAGTGGTTTTTTTCAAAAGGATATTTTAGATCATTTAGAGTCTAAACCTATGAACTACATCATTGCTGCTAAGTTTACTCATCCAGTACAAAGATTAGTAGATAACCAAACCTCTTGGCTAAATGTCGATGAAGGTATCCAAATAAATGATACCTTCTACCAAGCTAAGAATTGGGAAAAACCTAGAAGAGTTATTATTGTAAGACAAAAAATAAGTAAACGCCCACAAGCGCCTGGAAAAACATTAAGTCTGTTTCCAGAAGATGAAATACACAGAAATTACAGGTACTCCGCTTATGTTACAAACTTGGAATGTGGAGCTTATGACGTATGGAAAAACTATCGAGCAAGAGGTGATGCAGAGAATAGAATCAAAGAGCTAAAACAAGATTTTGGAGCAGAATCTTTTAATCTAAAAGACTTCTATGCTACCGAAGCTGCCTTGATCTTTGTAATGATTGCTTACAATCTAATGGCTCTTTTTAGAATGTTTGTTTTACAGGAGAAAACACAAAAATCACTTTCTACATTAAGATATAGAACCTTTGCTATTGGAGCTTATTTTGAAAAAACAAAAGACACAATCAAGCTTAAAATAGCACTGGTCAAGAAACGACGAAAATGGTTCGTAGGTTTATGGGATTACCCTTTAGACTTACCTTTAAATATACCTAATGCGTAATCTGGGTTAATCTACAAGCTAGAGGGGCTACACCCAATTTATTAGTTCTGTGTTTAGATATAACAAACAGAATATTTAGTTTATGTATTTTGTTCATATGTATCAGTAAATTTTAGTGAAATGAGATATGCTACCTCTAGAAAAAACATGCTACCTTTTTGTATACCTATTAAGAAGATAAGGCTGTATAAGTAGTAAATAAGTAAAATACTCTACTTTAGATATAGAGTATTGAATAACAATAACTTATATATGCAAAAAAAGCTACCTAATTGGTAGCTTCTTATAATTTCGCGGAGAAAGAGGGATTCGAACCCCCGGACCTGTTACAGTCAACAGTTTTCAAGACTGCCGCAATCGACCACTCTGCCATTTCTCCAGTAGTCTGCTTTACTTTCGTATTTCGAGTGCAAATGTAAACTATTCTTTAATATCTGCAAATACTTTTTACTACTTTTTTGACAATTTTTTCGTTAAATAAAAAGAGCCCTACCAAGGTAGAGCTCTTTATATATTAAGTAAGATAAATCAGATTTGACAAACGTTTATTATTTTACTTTATTTACGATAGCTGCAAAAGCTTCAGGGTGATTCATCGCTAAATCTGCAAGAACTTTACGGTTCAATTCGATATTGTTAGCTTTTAATTTACCCATGAATTGAGAATAACTCATTCCGTGTAATCTTGCACCTGCGTTGATACGCATAATCCATAATGAACGGAAGTTTCTTTTCTTTTGTTTTCTATCACGGTAAGCATAAAGCATTGCTTTTTCTACCGCGTTTTTAGCTACTGTCCAAACGTTTTTACGTCTTCCAAAGTATCCTTTGGCTTGCTTCAAAATTCTTTTTCTTCTTGCTCTTGAAGCTACTGAGTTTACTGATCTTGCCATTTCTCTAAATGTTTTTTTGTAGTGAGCGACTATCTTTCAAGTACTTCCAAATCTTAGTTTGCTACACTCCAGGGTTATTAATTTTGTTTAACCGTAATTAAGATTAGATTAATCTTAATTGATCTTTGATGCTGTTAACATCTGCTTTATGCACTAATCCAGAGTGCGTTAAAGCTAATTTACGCTTTTTAGATTTTTTAGTCAAAATGTGACTTTTAAAAGCGTGTTTTCTTTTGATTTTTCCAGAACCAGTCAACTTGAAACGTTTCTTAGCACTAGATTTAGTTTTCATTTTAGGCATTATTTCCTAGGTATTAATGATTATCTTACTTACTATTTCTTCTTTAATTTTGGTAAGGATTACGCCTTTTTCTTCTTAGGGGCGATAAACATAGTCATACGCTTACCCTCTAACACAGGCATAGATTCTACTTTACCGTATTCTTCAAGATCTTGAGCTAATCTTAATAATAAGATTTGTCCTTGATCTTTATAGATGATCGAACGACCTTTGAAAAATACAAATGCTTTAAGTTTTGATCCCTCTTTTAGGAACTTTTCAGCATTTTTCTTCTTGAACTCGTAATCGTGTTCATCTGTTTGAGGACCAAAGCGAATCTCTTTTACAGTGATTTGAGTAGACTTAGCCTTAAGCATTTTATCGCGCTTCTTTTGCTCGTAAAGGAATTTTTTATAATCAATCACTTTACATACAGGAGGTTCAGCATTTGGTGATATTTCAACCAAATCTAGCCCCTGCTCTTCTGCGATACGCAATGCTTCAGCTATCTTATATACACCCATTTCAACATTATCTCCCACAAGTCTAACTTCTGGAACACGGATGCCATTATTTGTTCTGTGCGCATCCTTCTTTTCTTCGCGAGGTCTAAAACCTCTGTTGTGTCTTACTGCTATGGCTCTAAAAGTTTTTTGCTTGTTTTTACCAAGCGTTATACATAATATTTTTACTCTCCAAATTGTTTCACAGAGTTATTTACTTCTTCTTGAATCATTGAGATAAACTGCTCAATCTTCATTGTTTGGTTAGACTTACCAGAATCCCCATGTCTTCTTACAGAAATCGTTCCATTTTGCTCCTCTTCCTCCCCTACAATTAACATATATGGAAATTTTTGAACTTCTGCTTCTCTAATCTTCTTACCGATAGTCTCATTTCTGTTATCAACCAGCGCGCGAATTTCGCTATTTTCTAGCAAATTTAAAACTTTTTCTGCATATTTTTCGTATTTCTCACTCAAAGACAGGATTATAGCCTGTTCTGGCATCAACCATAATGGGAAATTACCTCCTGTATGCTCTAATAAAATTGCTATAAAGCGCTCCATTGATCCAAACGGTGCTCGGTGAATCATAATAGGACGGTGCAATTCGTTGTCTGATCCTTTATAACTTAAATCAAAACGCTCTGGAAGGTTGTAATCCACCTGGATTGTTCCAAGCTGCCAGCTTCTCCCCAAAGCATCTTTTACCATAAAGTCTAACTTTGGACCATAAAAAGCAGCCTCACCACTTTCTATCACATAGTTTAATCCTTTATCCTTTGCTGCATTGATAATCGCTTGTTCAGCTTTTTCCCAGTTATCTACACTACCAATGTATTTATCTGGATTATCTAAATCACGTACTGACACCTGAGCTGTAAAGTTTTCAAACCCTAAAGATCCAAACACATACAACACAAGATCAATTACTTTTTTAAATTCACTATCTAACTGGTCTGGTGTACAGAAAATATGCGCGTCATCTTGAGTAAACCCACGAACACGTGTTAGCCCGTGTAACTCTCCTGACTGCTCATAACGATACACAGTACCAAACTCTGCAAATCGTTTAGGTAAATCCTTATATGACCACGGTTTTGAATTGTATATCTCACAGTGATGAGGACAGTTCATAGGCTTAAGCAAGAACTCCTCCCCTTCTACTGGTGTGTGAATAGGCTGGAAACTATCAGCTCCATATTTTGCATAGTGACCTGAAGTCTCATACAATTCTTTTTGTCCGATATGAGGTGTTACTACCTGCTCATATCCTGCTTTTTTCTGCGCTTTACGCAAGAACTGTTCTAAACGCTCTCTAAGCGCTGCCCCTTTTGGAAGCCATAACGGCAACCCTTGACCTACTCTTTGTGAAAAAGTGAATAACTCCAACTCTTTTCCTAACTTACGATGGTCGCGTTTTTTCGCTTCCTCCAATAATGCTAAATACTCTGTCAGGTCTTTTTGCTTAGGAAATGAAATTCCATATACACGAGTTAATTGCTTATTATTCTCATCACCTCTCCAATAAGCACCTGCTATAGATAAAACCTTAAACGCTTTGATAATCCCTGTATTAGGTATATGTCCTCCACGACACAAATCACTAAAATTGTCGTGATCACAAAACGTAATAGTTCCATCTTCTAAGTTTTCGATTAACTCTACTTTGTATGGATTCTCTTCTTTTTTATATAATTCTAAAGCTTCAGTTTTAGTCGCAGAACGCATAGTGAAATTATGTTTACCACGTGCCAACTCTAAAACTTTATCCTCTATCTTTTTAAAATCTGCATCAGTTACCTTGTGATCCATGAAGTCTACATCATAGTAGAATCCATTTGTAATCGCTGGTCCAATAGTTAATTTAATCCCTGGGTATAACTCTAGTAAAGCTTGCGCCATTACGTGTGAGCTCGAATGCCAAAAAGCTTTCTTCCCTTGATCATCATTCCATGTATATAAAACTAAACTACCATCGGTGGTCATTGGGGTTGTGGTTTCGATGGTGGTACCATTGAAGCTTGCAGAAATAACATTTCTTGCTAGACCTTCACTTATACTTTTTGCAACATCGAAAGGAGTAACACCTGAAGCGAACTCTTTCACTGAACCGTCTGGTAATGTAATTTTTATCATAATAGTTTTAAAAAATAAAGTGCAAATATAGAGATTTTACTACAGAATCACAAGAATCATAGCCCCTTTACACATTTTTTTTAACAATCTAACTCACTTAATTCCCTCTCAGTTTCATATCTTTCCTTAGCCTCTCCTACGGTCGCTAATCTTCGTTTCCCTTTCTTTCATACTTCATCTCACCCACTTTCACTTACAGTCTTACCGTTTCTCTCCACATTTTTTAAAAAACATTAAAAATAATCACAACTTTATTTATTTAAAAATTAAACAGTTACCACAAAAGCTTCTTCCAAATTGTTTTTTTTAACACAAAAACTCTTGCAAACCCCAGTATTTACTGTACATTTGCACTCGCAATACGAAAGTAAAGCAGACTACTGGAGAAATGGCAGAGTGGTCGATTGCGGCAGTCTTGAAAACTGTTGACTGTAACAGGTCCGGGGGTTCGAATCCCTCTTTCTCCGCTGATTTATAAAAGATAACTTTTTAAAAGTCATCAAAAAAGCACAAAACCTATGATTCACAATGAGTTATAGGTTTTTTCTTTTTTAAGGGTATCGCATTTTATTCAAAAATGGGATCAATCTCAAAAGTTGTGTGTGAATTAAAAAGGACAGACCT
>NZ_WMJY01000054.1 GCF_009711055.1 Myroides pelagicus | reverse complement strand
CCTGGTGGTGTGAGAGGTCGGCTGAAGAAATAATCTTTAGCCTCCTACTTGATTAATAAAAAGAAACAGGGTTATGAATAAATACTTCAGTTTACTCTTCCTTTCTATCAAAGTTTTTATGGGTAGTCTGCTATTTATTGTTGTCGGTACCATCACTTGTTTTTATTTATAAGTATTTGTAGGTATGTGATATGGTAATAGTAGATTGTATATGAGGTGATAAAGTTGTAATTTTATAGTGTGATTAATGAAATTGCCTATGCGTTTAAAAACAATAATAATAGCAGGAGTATCTATATTTATGCTCTCGTTTTCTTCTATTTCTTCCTCTAGTGTATATATCTGTAAAGGTAACTCGAGCAAGCGGTTTCACAAGTCTAGCTCGTGTAGAGGACTTAGTAATTGTTCGACTGATGTTTATCGGGTCAGTGTGTCAGAGGCGCGTAAGATGGGGCGTACTCCTTGTCGCATTGAGTATTAAAGAGAAGTCATCTATGGCTTTCTTTAAAAGGAGATGGCTTTGAATTTCTTTGTTTCTACGGTTCTATCCTTGATTATTAAGACAAAGTCCTTTTCTACGGGTTGGTTAATATAGGTGTTTATACTACTACCGTTATCTTCTATTTCTAGGTATTGGCTGTTTTCAGGATATAGCATTACGCTATATTTTCCTTTTGGGATATAGAATATGTATTCCCCTTGATCAGAGGTATAAGCCGTGTAGGTCTGTCCAGTTTGGCTAGTGGCAACCACTTTTTGACCACCGTGTTTTTTGTTGATTAAATAACTTCTATCGTTGTATGAGTAACTTATTTTACCTGATAGCGTAGTGGTTTGTTTAAGGTATATTTCTTGTATTGCATCTTGGTTTAACAGCACAGTTTCAGCATTGGCAAACCAGTGTTTGTCATTTTTCACTTCAATTGTATAGCTGTCAGTTGGCAGTTTTCTGTACTCTACAATTCCTTGAGCATTAGAGATAAAAGCTCTTCCATTGATATAGATAATGCGATTAGCAGCAATGGTTATCCGTTTATCTTCGTCTAGATAATAGAGTTGTATTTTGAGGTTGTATGTCTTTATATAAGGTCTGTAAGGCTCTAGTTGTTTGATAAGACCTATTTGAAGATAATTAGTCTTGGCATTAGTAGTGAACCCTCCGTAGCTGTTGTAGTTATTGACATACGCTTGAAAGTCTTTAGTTAATTGATACTCTATACGGCTGTTGATTTGCCACAAATCATTGGTGGTTGATGTACTAGTATAGAAGGCATCTATTAGTAGACGTACCTTATTGTTAAATAACTCTTGTTTGAGTTTACCCATGACCATAAAGTTGGTATAAGTCGTTGCGTTTAGGTGCTGGATATACCAGGAGTTGATGAGTTCACTTAGATTGCTATAGTTATACTGATAAGAAGTCCCCAAGCTAAATGCCTTGTAGTTTAAACTAGCGCTAAGTCTATAGTGAAGCTTTTTACTGAGTTCACTAATAGAAGTATAGGTGCCCAAGTCAGAAGTAAGGCTGTAGCTTAAATCTTTAAAAAAGTTGTGTTTGCTATACGTAGTTGCTAATCGAAGGGCATTGAGTCTTTCCACAGCGAGTGTTTTATAGTTAAACCGCTCTTCTTGAACAAACTTAGGACTGATTGAAAAGCTATTCTCATTTAAGCGCAGAGCATAGTTTAGACCAATAGACAAGGCTTGCTGTTTATTGGTCAAGAAGTTAGTGTAGCTGTGTCTTGGAGCAAAACGAATAAAAGTCTGGGTAAGTCCAAAGCTGTGTTTGTTTATATTTTTTCTAATATTCGTATTAATCTGGGTGGTTCCCTGGCGCATTCCACCATAGTAGGGACTACTCCAGAAACTATTGGTTTGGAATTGATAGTCTTTCCACATCGCAAAACTATTAACACCTAATAAGATTCCCAAGTGATTATTCTCTCTTGTATTGATAAGCGATAGTCCTTGATTAAAACTAAGGTTGAAATTGGCTGTTTGATATAAGTCAAAGGCGTTGTGCCACAAGATTTTCTTTTCACTTAACTGGTGATTGAGATCATAGGTTATTTCAGACTGTTTCCAGTGGTGTTTACTGTTAAAGCCTACCCACGTGCTATATCCAATCGAACGATCAGTAGGATCTGTTACTAAGTATGTCTTGTCAATATATCCTGCAGATAAGGTTATAGAGTCCGATATTTTGTAGTTAGATTGTATCCCTCTTCCCTGAATTGAAAGTTCTCCCATCTGATAGATATTACCTGCTTTTACATAGAGTTTGTCGGTTTGATAATCAAGGAGTACTTGGCGTAGGTTAGCTTTTTTGTATTCTTCCCAATAGATGATATTGGTGGATAAGCCCAGTCTGTTGGTTTGGTTGAAATAGATATCTGTACCACCGATAAGTTCTGTTGCTTTCATTACATTGTTGCCGATTACTCTGTTGATTTCTATTGCATTTCCTGTAAAGGAATAGTCCATTTGTTGGTCTGGGGATTTATATTTTCGCCTAGCTTTAAGTGAACTAGCCAGGTAAGTGGTACGCGCAATAAAGTCACCATTGGCATACAATAGGGTGGTATTGATGTCAAAATCTTCTAATTTGACAGCTTGTTTGTTTATTGGAATATATAAATTAAGGATAGTATCCTTAGCCGGAGCGATACTTAATTGTTTGGTGATTGTCTTGTGTTTGTTAAATTCAAAAGGTAATGAATACACTAGGTGAACTTCTTCTTTAGTATTACCTTTATTTTTGACGATTGTTCTTATGTTGATGCTGTCTCCAACCTGTTGAAATTGTAGATAACGATTAGGGTTAATTAATAGAATTCGTCTGTTTTTTTCAATTAATACACGTTGTGAAGCGGTTTGTAGGGTTTGATTATTTTGTCCTACGACAGCTGCAGTTAAAGTAATGTTTTCTTGTTGATTAGCCCCTTGAGTAACACAAGCAATAATTGGGATAAAGAGTTGTTGGCCAGGGCTGAGTTGTATTTTTTTAGCAGGATTGGTTGATAGTTGAAGTGCAGGGGTGTTGCTCTGGATTAGGACGACCCCTGACCAATTAAGCGAACTATTGTTGCGTATGACTACTTTGGAAGAGACACTTCCTGAATGTTCAGCGATCACTTCAGGTATTGGAAATTCAATGCCTACAGGTAAGTCCTGTGCATAAACAGAAGTAAAGAAGCAAAAAAACAAAAAGAGATAAAGTGTTCTTATCATTAGTTAGGTACTATAACAAAGTATAAATAAGTTTCGTATCTGCCCGAGGCTTGTTGTAATTCCTTTAATCCAGGGGGTATACTAAGCTCAAGATTGTATGAAATAGACTGACTCCACTTTGGAAATGCAGCAATAGTTTGCTCTTGTGTAGAAAGTGAAATAGGACCATAGGTCTGTACCAGTCTAGCGTCGGATTGATTACCAGTCTCAATAGTGTTAAAGGTGGTTTTGAGTTTTAGTAGAGACACTGGTAAGCTATGAGTCATGTCGGTATTGTACATGAGATTATCCGCAGTTTTGACCATCACTTGATGTCCTTGATACGATTTGATATATAAGGCATTGTCAATAGCGATAGTCATTCCTTGTGCTCTTTGAGCAGGAGTGTCAAAGTTAAAGACAAATTCACTTGCTCCATTTCGCAGTTCGGCTAATTGATTACCATAATTACCATTGTAGTTAATTTGAAAGCGCGCTGTTCCGAAGGAAGAAGTCTGTCTGGTGAGTAAGCGATCCATACCAGAAGAAGTATCGTATAAGGTAAACTCGTAGGTACTGGTGTAAGTACCATTTGGAATTGTCAATAAGTGAGTACCTCCTTTAATAGCTAGGTCAAAAGAAAACTTATGCGGTTTAGTTTGGCTAATCGGAGCAGTTGTTTCGATGATTACACTTTCTTGAAACTTACTCAAAGGCAGTTCACGACCAATAATACTACCAGCTAGATAATCGTTTGATCCCCCTTGAAGATTAATGCGAAGGGACGCCATTTCGGCAGCAACACTATAATTACCCTCATAAAAATCATCTAATAGACGTACGGTTAGTTTCCATTTTTTTGGAGTATTTACTTTTTTAGAACCTTTGAACTGTACAGTAATTTGTCTGTTTTCAGTTAGTCCGTTTTTCAGGTCATTATATGAGTTAAATATAGCTTGTCCACCTCCGTGTATATTCATGTCGTATTGAGACCATACAGGCGTGTAAGCAATTAGGAAGAGTATAAGGAATTTAGGAAACAGTTTAGTTATCATAGGGTAAAGTCTATTTCAGCAACCTTGACAGTGTTGTTTTGTCCATAGGTTAATTCTACAATAAAAGTATAATTGCCTGGGGTAAGTTGTTCGGGTAAGACAAAGCTGTGTTTGCGTTTGTCCTTTGGCAGACTATAAAAATCTATTTGATTTAATGTGATACGCTCACCAGTTTGTTGGTTAAAATAGCTTGCTTTTAGTTGTCCATCACTCCAAAGGCTGCCGTTGTTTTCGAAGAAGACATCAATTACTTTTTGCCCATCTTCAGTTTTGTTTGGAGCCATATTGACAATTTCAACAGAGGCAGTATTGTTTTGATTAGCGTGATATACTTTAAGTCCCATGCGTACAGTTACTTTAATGGCGGCTCCGCTTTTATCCACAGACTGCCCAGGGTTGAGCTGTGTAAAGAAGACCATAGCCGTATGTACAGGAATATCATCAGGTAATACCTGAGGTACATTCAGGGCAATTTCAATTTGTTTGACTTCATTAGGCTCAATGACAAAATACGAGCTAGGTAGGACTTGAATCCAATCAGCTGCAGAGTTGCTTAAAGTATTGGCAGCAACAACGTTATTGGTTCCATTATTTAAATAATCCCAATCCCCCAGAGACACACCTACTTCGATTGCTTTATTATTTGGATTGGCGATGGTGAGTTTTTGCGTAGCAATAGTTCCTTCTGTATTGTGAAAGTACATTTTACCCGGAGATATTGAAAGTCCCGCTTGAGCAAATAAGGCCGAGCAAAAAAGAAGAAAAGCAAATAAGATAACGTTTGTTTTTGTCATGGTGTATGATGTTTATTAATGAGGAATTAGGGTATAGATAATCTCTGTTTGATAAGTTCCAGCAGGTCTATTAATCAATGATTGTGTAGTTTCTTTTGGGATAATATAGTTGATATCTATGTTTTGGCTATTTCCTTTATTATTTGATTGTACAAATATAATGGGTGTAGTAGATAAATAAACTTCTTGGGTATCAATCGGGGTTTCTATAGCTGTTTGTGAATGGGCAGTGGGGACTACTTTTACAATTCCCACAGGTAGGGAAGAGGTGTTTCCTTGATGCAAGAAATAAGCAGTAGTCGTCTTGACAGAGACTTGGTAAGGCTTAGAGCACTGTACAGTGATATGATTTTTCAATAAGCCTGTTTGAGCACCATTTAAGAAGGCATCACTAGAGGTTAGGTCAATATCGACAAAAGGATGCTTGACCACTAAGGATTGTTGTTCTTGGAAATTAAGCACTATTTTAGCTTTAGCAGAGCCAATCTGTGCTAAGCTAGGTGTGATACAATAGATGATCAGGCAAATGAGTAGTAATTTTTTAAACACAACAGGTTGTTATAAAGACAATATAGTGTAAGTAATAATGGTGTTGTACTCTCCTTGAGTTTTGTTCATTAACTGGTTGTCTGCTTCCATTTTATAGTCTATGTTGTATGAACGCTTGACGTCACCTTGTTCAGACCGTATCATATGGGTATCACTTAACGAGAGTTGAACTTCAGACAAGTTAATATTTTCTCGGGGTTCGCCTATACTACCTAAGGAAGGAGTAAGGTTGATGAGGTTTAGATCTATACTTTCATGTTGATTAGTCAAATCAGTACTAGCTCCTACACGCACTTCATACATTTGACTACTCATAACCTCTAAGTGGTCTTCTTGAGAGCTAATCACTCCGTGTGTGTAATCAAGTGTTGAGTCAAACTCAAGATTAACCTCGTGTTGAGCGGCATTAACTTTGATGGATTGTATCGGTGTAAGTACTATTTTTAGCAAGCTATCTGCCGACTGTTGAGCGCGAGCGAAAGCACTAGATAAGACTAAAAACAAAAAGAGTATTATTGGCTTCATATTCGCATTGTTTACTAGTCTTAAAGTTAGGCAATAAATCAGATAAAGCCAAGAGAAAAGGCAAAGAATACGATAAAAAAAAATCTACTACCGAGCTAGCTCGGTAGTAGATTTTAAATGATTTGATGTATTTATTATAGTGCGTATAAATTATACGTAACTGTTGTAGAATAAGTACCTTCCGCTTTATCAGTGTAAGCAGCTGTTTGTTCAGCAGGAATAGCATACTCGATAGCATATCCCATTTTAGCGCTACCTGATGTAGTTGTAATAATAGCGTTGCTCTCAGTAGTGTTTAAAGCAGCTACATTATGCGTTGCAGTAAAGTTAGCTGGCGCACTACCTTTAGCAAGGTTAGTATTTCCTTTAACGCGCACTTCTACTGTGTTAACAGGGATTGTAATACCGTTGTTTGTAAGATCACTACTAGCGACAACTTTCACTTCGTATTTTTGAGTAGCTGTAACTTGTACGTGATTAGCTAATTCTCCAGAAGTATTTCCATGCTGGAAATGTTCTACTGTGTTCATGTCAATGTTTACACTTGGATCGTTAACCGTTAATTCATAAATATCAGCTAAGTTTACATTTAGGTTAGTTGTTGCTGAACTTTTTTTGTCTTGTGCAAAAGTTGATCCACTTACTAAGGCTACTACTGTTACTACTGCTAATTTGAATATTGTTTTCATTTTTCTTTTATTAAGCTTTGTTATTGATTTCTTGTGCAAAAGTAGGGTAGTCTTGTGATGTAATAATTGTCATTTTTCTTAAAAATATTGTCATTTTTCTCAAATTGGCAATTTTTATGAGTTTATCAGTTTAATAAGAGAATATTATAAGTTGTTTTAAGAATATTTTAATAAATAGAATGTATTTTTGATAATATGTTGTGGTGAATTGATAAGTTTTGTCAATGGAGATATTCCTTTTTTACAGAATTGTTATTTTATGTCCTTATTTAATTAGTTTTAAATAAGGTAGAAACCTCGAGTAGTGACTTATTTTTGGTTCAAAAGAGAAGCTTTTTAAATAAAAAATACAGTATATTTTTAGTCAACGAAGGTTTTTATCTATTATTAGGTATTAAAAAAATACGTATTTGTGTTTTCTATTATATTCTTTGTGCTCCTAGGTAAATATTCATAAACAATTTATAAATCATTATATAAGTTACAGACATTTCTTTTCCTTGCTTTCTTGATCTAAGCGTGCACTTTTCTTGCCAATGAGTGGCTTGTGGGCTATATAGTGCACGTATACAGCTCTTATAGCACTATAGCTTGGAATAAATACCATTATTTTAAAACCACTATGAGCTAGAACAAGAACATGTTACTTCCTTATAAAAAACGTTTCTCTTTTTAGAATCATACTAGTAATTGAATAGCAAAATAGTTGCTTTTTCAAAAGTAGAAAGAATAGCATACCTGATTTTTTTAAAGAAGGCTTACGTTGTTTAGTTAGAAGAATAATTACTTGCCACCTATTGTAATATTAAAGGGCATATACTAAAAATCTAAAGCCTTATAGTTAGGAATGTAAGGCTTTAGATTTATTTTAATTCTCTGTATTCAGTCGGGCTCATACCCGTGGTGGTTGAAAAAAAGCGGATGAAGTTACTCACATCTTCAAAGTTTAGCTCAAATGCGATTTCTTTGACGGTAAGTGGAGTGTGTTTGAGTAGTAGTTTAATTTCGTTGACCACCACGCTATTAATAACTTTTTTGGGAGTGCTTCCAAAAACCTCCTTGCTAATCTGGGTGAGCTTAGCTACTGATATATTCATTTGCTTGGCATAGTAGTTTACACTTCTTTGGTGTTTTACATCTTTGCGTAATAGTTCGTTAAAGCGAATAGTGTATTGCATTTCCAAAGGAGTGAGCTTCTCTTTGTGGTATTGAACGTATTTATCGATATGGCAATTAATAATAAATAGTAGCATTCGCTCTACAATGTTATGAGCAAGCATATAATTAATATCACTATAGTCTTCTGTATTGAGTTTTATCAATGATCGAACGTAGTAATGAGCGAAAGAAAGTTGCTCTTCTTTTAAATTAATGGAATTAATGGCTTTGGAGTTATCAAAGAACTTACAATCATTTAAAAAGTGCTTGTCTAATTCGGTTCGGCAGTAGAAGCTATCAGTAAATTGGACGTAGCACAAGCTATAAGGGCTGTGAGCTGTAAGTCTAAAGAGTTCGTTCTTACCTAAAAATAAGCAGTCGCCTTGCTTGATGAGTTTTTGGTTAGTTGGTAGAGTTATGGTTACCTCTCCTTTTTCCAGCCACAAGAGTTGGTAAACATCTTTGTGCTGTGTGAAAGGCTCTTGGACGTGCATAAGGTAAGAGGCTGTTCCTACATCGATACCATACGTAGATTTAAGTTCAATTTTACTAAGCATAGTTTTGTGGGGTAGTTAGTGTTTGTTTTATAAGTTGTTTAAAGTTAATTATTTTAGGTTTAAAACCTAGGGATTTATATGAAATAATCTGATTTTACAGGGCTGAGGTGGTGTTTTTACTGGGGATTGATTTTTTTTAAAAAGCCAATACACTATCTTGTTTTATTTTCGAAACCCCTCTGTTTTTTATCAAACTTAGATTCAACAAATAAATGCAACAGCATTTATTTGTTGAATCTAAGACGTGAAAAGCAATGGTGATTATTGACTACTGCTTTTTTTTTAAAATCGGATTATAAGACTTGTAGATATAAAAAAAGTATGAAGCAAGCTCCATACTTTAAAAAATAATTGTAAAAATCTATATTACTTATTTTTGAGCAAATTAAGCTCTGCGAACGTTTACAGCGTTTAATCCTTTTTTTCCTTTTTCGATTTCGTAAGTTACTTCGTCGTTTTCAGAAATACGGTCAACTAGACCTGTAACGTGTACAAAAATATCATCTCCTCCATTGCTTGGTGTGATGAATCCGAATCCTTTAGTTTCATTGAAGAACTTTACTTTTCCTTCATTCATGGTATTAATATTTAAAAAATTGTTTATTAGTGACTTATTAAGCTTTCTGAACATTTACTGCGCGGACACCTTTGGCGTTTTCTTCTTTTTGATAAGATACTAACTCTCCTTTGGTAAGGGGGAATCCGACATCATTACTGTGAACAAATACATTGTTTTTACTTCCTTGTTCAGTGATAAAACCATAACCTTTTTCGCTGATATAGGTAATTGTACCTTTGAATTCAGTTTGTTGTTTGGTGTTGTTTTTAGTTTTCTCTCTTTCTTTTTCTTGTTGATCCGGTGGGATATCTGTTAGATTACCAAGGTAGTCAACATACACAAGCATTTCCTCAAGGCTTTTACCTTTGTTATTATTGGTTTTGCGATCTTCTCTACGCTCGGCCTTTTCTTTTTGTTTTTGTAACTTCTTTTTAATCTTTTCTTTCTTAGAAAAAGAGTCTGCCATAAATATTATTGTTTTAAAAAATTTACTATATGTGTGCCCTTCTATAGTCTTCAGACCCGAAAACAAGAAGGTCGGTATTTGTTAGTATAGAATACACAAGCTACTAGCTTATGACATATTGATTGGCTATGATGTGCTTTCATTTCTTCTCGAAACCAATAAATATGAATTATCTATAGGTGAATAAAGAATGAGAATGCTAGTTCGAATAAACAGTTGTGAATTTAAAGTAAAGCAAAAAAAGACTTTATCTCGTCTAATAAATATTTGACAAAAGTACTGCTAATTTGTTAGAAAGAGGCAGAATTAGTGTTTTATTTTAAATCAAATAGTTTTAAGTTAGAATTATATCTACTTAATGTCAATGTTTTTGTTCGTTTTTTATTTGTTTTATGTGTTGTTTGCTTAATTGATTGTGTTTTATTTATTATTTTTATACTATTATTTAAAGTAATTAAATTGTGGTTATGCTGAAAAAGTTTTTGTTTGATTTCCCTATCAACCTATGCGCAAGTGGGAATAAATACTCAGTTGCCCTTAAAGCCTTTGCATATTGATGGCGGCAAGGACAATGTTAAAGGAGTAAACCCTACAGCAGAACACGCTAAAAATGATGAGGTTATTGACCAACAGGGCAATGTGGGTTTAGGAGTCTTTACATCAACGACAAAGCTAGATATTAATGGTAAACTAAGAGTAGTAGATGGTCAAGAGGCAGCAAATAAATTACTTAGGGCTGATAGTCAGGGAGTTTATTACTGGGAGGCAATTCCTTATGCAACTCTAACTGTTCTCGGTACTTTTGAAAAAGAGGTGGTTAATGCGTTAAATACGGAAGCATTATTGTATTCTAATGGATTGTTTACTTTGACAAAGGGCAAATGGATTGTTAATGCGGTTGTAACTTTGTCAATGCCTAGCGACACAAATTTGTGGTTACACGCTTATTTATCAAGTATTAAAACAGCTAAGCAAAGTACGGGGTTTACATTCTTAGGGCCTTCAGGTAGTAAGACTGCTTATGCTGCTCGTTTGATCTTATCTACTGACGATGTTTTCGGATTGGTTTCAGGTAGTTCGATTATTGATGTAACCGCCCCACAGGCGACCATTTATCTATTGATTGAAGATAAAGGTAGTTGGAAGTTTACTCCTAATTATTGGGAGAATTATTTTTATGCAATTCCTGTTTTATAGTTCAATTGAGTTAAATAAAAGTGTATTTATGAGAAGTATAGTTGTAATGCTGTTTATGGTGTTAATTGCTCAAGGTGCTTATCCTCAGTTCGGAATTAATATTAACTCAAGTTTCGCACCTATTTACTTTCATGTATTCGGCTGATAATTAAAGTTATAATTATTAGATAAAAAACCAAAAGATTCGATATTTTCTATTATTTTTAATGTAACACCATGAATCACTAGTGTCCCATTAAAATAGGGACGTATTAAAAATCAAATAAACTTGGCTCATTAAGCCTATTTCGTTCTTTGTTATTTTGAAATTTAGTTTTATTAAAAAGATCTTTTAATTGCGTTTTATCAGTTAATGATATACTCAAGATTTGTAAAATTTCATATGTACTCCTATCAAGTTGCATGTCTTTTTGAACTATTGCAACTAAACAGTAAGTACTTATTGCAACATAGAGTTGAATGCGTAGTGCATTTTCAGTAGTTCCCCAGAACTTTTTAACTCTGAGATGTTGTTTTAACCATTTAAAGAAGAGCTCGACTTACCATCGATTTCTATAAAGTTCTGCTACTTGTAGTGCTGAAATTTGTACAGCATTGGTCAAAAAAATATATTCACGTTTTTGCTCCTCATCCCAATATTTGACCAATCGTAAATATTTAGTATAGTATTGCTTTGGATAAAACCCCGTCAACTCAATCGTTACATCTGAAAGTATATTTTTAGGTAGTCTCCGTTTCCATTTGACAGACTTATATTGAAGATTCTTCTTTGCTCTGATAACGAAGAACGCTTCAATTTGATGAATTTTATACAACATTTTGAAGTTGTTATATGCTCGATCAAATACGTAATAGGATTCTGGTTCATAAGGGATTTCTTTCATTGCTTTAGAATCATGTTCTGAAGCTGTGGTAATATGGAAAAATGTAGGGATTTGTGTCTCTACATCGTATAATGTATGCACTTTTATACCCCCTTTTTTCATTCTGAACTTTGCCCACCAGAATACAGAAAGACATAAATCAATGGTTGTTGAATCAAAAGCATACACATTTCCTTCAAGTTTGAAGATTTCAGAAACTCGTTTCTCTCTGGCTTGATTTACTAAATAATAGGCAAACTCTTCAAAAATGTGATAGTCTCGATCTTGATTAGCTCTCGCCAAAGAAGACCTTGAAACGTTCTTACCCATTCCCAAATGATAACATTTTGAGTGATGAGCATCCAGAGCGTTTATTAAATCTCTTAAACTTTCACGATTTGATAATTGCCCAAACATCAACGCAAGGAGCTGATTCCAACAAGTGAAATGCTTTACATATTTGTCTCCATTATATTTGGATATGATACGATTGAATTTACTTCGATTGAAAAATGAGACCAGTTGAGCAAAAACGTATTTATCTTGAAACATATGTTATCGGATTATCTAATCCAAAACTATAAATTCAAGTCCGTTCGCTCATAAAAAACATAACTATATGAATTTAAAAGATTTAAAAGAATAATTTTAGATTTTAATAGGACAGTAATGATCATGAATATCAATTGAGTCTATAAGTTTTTCCAAA
>NZ_WMJY01000053.1 GCF_009711055.1 Myroides pelagicus | reverse complement strand
ACCCTGATACTATTTTAGGACTTTTTCAGTGCCCTCATTATATTAGGGCTTTTTTTTATACTTTTGCTGTATGGAAATAGCTGAACTACATCAATGTTTTTTACAATGCGATGGCGTTTCTATTGATACTAGAAACATTCATCCCAATTCATTATTTTTTGCTTTAAAAGGAGAGAATTTTGATGCAAATGAATTTGCACAAGAAGCTTTAGACAAAGGAGCTGCCTATGTAATTATGGACAATAAAAAACTCATTACTGATGAGAAAAAAATGCTTTATGTTCCAAATGTACTCGGTGCACTTCAACAACTTGCTAAATTTCACAGAAAAGAAATAGGACTTCCAATTATTGCCTTAACTGGTAGTAACGGAAAGACTACGACAAAAGAACTGATTGCAACAGTTCTTTCTTCAAAATACAAAGTAAAAGCAACTAAAGGAAACCTTAACAATCATATTGGCGTCCCACTAACTTTACTATCCTTTGATTATGAAACTGATATTGGTATAGTTGAAATGGGAGCTAATCACAAAGAAGAAATATCGTTCTTATGTGAATTAACTGATCCTGACTATGGGTATATTACTAATTTCGGTAAAGCTCATCTAGAAGGGTTTGGAGGCTTTGAAGGAGTTATCAAAGCAAAGAGTGAACTTTATGACTATCTACAAGATTACCACAAAACTGCTTTTGTAAATGCTGATGATCCTAGACAAGATGCTAAAACCTTAACCTTTGATAGATATACTTTTGCTGTAGAACAAGAAGCAGATGTTCAATTTGACCTATACAATGCTCAGCCAAATGCTACTGTATCTATATCGGGAGTAACAATTGAATCTAATTTGACTGGTATTTATAATGCCACAAATATTGCATCAGCAATTGCTATAGGAAAATACTTCGGCGTATCTACTGAAGATATGAAGAATGCAATAAGCAACTACATCCCAACGAATAATCGTTCTCAATGGACAATGGTAAATAACTCTAATATTTTATTAGACGCATACAATGCTAACCCTAGTAGTATGGAAGTAGCTATTAGCAACTTTATTCAGCTACAAACATCACAACCAAAGATACTAATCTTAGGAGACATGTTTGAATTGGGAAAAGAAAGCCTTAAAGAACATCATAAAATAGTAGAAAGCTTACAAGACAATACAGGTATTAAAGCTATATTTGTCGGTAAAGAGTTTTACAAACAAAAAGAAGAAAGAAAAAAAGATCACCTACTCTATTTTGAATCATTTGATAACTTACAAGAGTATATAAAATCTAATCTCGATACATTCCAAAACCAATCTATATTAGTTAAAGGTTCAAGAGGAATGGCATTAGAACGAGTGTTAGAACTACTTCAATAAAAATAAAAACCGGAATATTGAGAAATACAATATTCCGGTTTTATTTTTTATCTACTAGACTTAATCGAGTCATCAAAGGAAAATGATCTGAGTTATAAAAATTATTATATGTATTAAACTCTTTAACTTTTAATCGTTTATCTACAAAAATATAATCAATGCGCATTGGAAAGTAATCAAAATCAAATGTTCTACCAAAACCCTTTCCTGCAACAATAAAAGCATCTTGTAATTCTCCCTTAATATTTTGATAAACGTAAGAATAGGCACTATTATTCATATCTCCACAAATAATCTTCGGATAAGCAACATCGTGCATATGTGAACGTATCAATTCAGACTGTAATTGTTGTTCTGCAAAAGCCTCCGACATTCGCTTAAAAACTCTTTTTGAGTGCTCTTCATCAATCATTTCATGTATATCAGGACTAACACTGAATGATTGTAAATGGATGCCGTAAACACGTATTGTATCTTTTTTATATAAAATATCAACGAAAATAACATTGTTGTTCGAGTCATTCGGTAATTTGATCTGTCCTTTGTCTATAATTCTATATTTTGAAAAAATAGCTTGTCCGGTCTTTACCTTGTTCCCTTGAGAAACAATATACTTATAAGGATACTGCTTAAAATTCAATGAATTATTACTCGAAAACTCCTGAATTGCAACTATATCTGGATCCTTTAAATCAATAAACTCCTTTATGGTTTCTGGTATATCATCAGAAGGAATCCAATTAAACAAATTAAATAAACGTACATTATAACTTAACAAAGTTAAATCATCGTCTTCGATTACTTCATTTGTTGGAGAGAACTTATAAAACTTATTAATAAAGGTAATCCCCAATAGTAAAATCATTATTGGTAACCATATTTGTCTTTTAAACTGAAAGCCCCAATACAAAAGGAAGAAAATATTAGCGATTAATAAACCGGGTAAAAAAAGCGTCAAAACACTTAAAACAGGAAACAACTTGGGAGCTAAAAAAGGCAAAAAATAACCAACTAATGTTGTAATAGCTAACACAACATTAAGCAGAAATATACCTTTATTAAACCAAGAAAGGTTTCTCATATTTTTATTTATTATTAGCTTGAAACAAAAAACTCTTTTCCTCTTTTGTTAGACTTTCATAACCAGACTTACTAATCTTATCCAAGATAAGATCAATTCGCTTTTGCTTTTCAAAATCTGGTATGTCAACCTTTGTCTTTTTATTCTTATTAACGTGTACATTCTTAAATTTAGTACCTTGATTTCGTTTAAACAAATTTACACTTTTATCAAAGACAGAGCTTAAATCAGTACCACGCTTAAGTAATATTGTATAAATCGCACCGATACTTGCTCCTCCTAAATGTGCCAAATGCCCCCCAACATTGTTCGTTCCTACAAGTTGCAAAATATCAATAAGAATAATAAAAGCGGCTACATACCATATTTTAACATTTCCAATCAACATTAATCTTACTTGCATGTATGGATTATAAACAACTAACGCCAATAAAGGAGCGATGACCGCAGCAGAAGCTCCTACCAATACATCGCCTGCATGAGAAAATCCTAATCCAAACAATAAAAAAAACAAACCTCCTACAACTGCTCCTAACAAGAAAGTGGTCAAGAATTGCTTTTGATTAAAAAAATAACTAAACAACTGATTGACAAAATACAATAATATCATATTAAGCAATAAGTGTACAATACCAGCATGCAGAAAAGAATACGTCAATAATGTCCACGGCTTAAATAAAACACTTTGCACATCACCTGTCAATGCAACCCAATAAAAAACATGCTTATATGCCGCAGGAAACAACCCTTGCAGTAAAAAGAAAATAACAGAAATTCCTATATTCCAAAATATAAGTTTTTGTGCATACCCACCTCGGGTATAATTTTCCTTTAAATCTTTAAAAATATTATTTGCCATTATAAATCCCAACGATTCTTATTAAACTGCGTCTTTTTCCAATACACCATTAGTAAATACCCCATAACAGCTCCACCTATGTGAGCAAAATGAGCGATACCTCCACCACCACCAAACAAACTAAATCCTCCTGCTACTCCACCGTATAAGTCTAGTAATAATATTCCTGGAACAAAATACTTTGCCTTAACAGGTACAGGGATAAACATCATCATTAGTTCAGCATTTGGAAACATAAATGCAAAAGCAACCAAAAGTCCATAAATTGCCCCTGATGCACCTACTACAGGTGTATTATATGCCGATAGCATACTCATCATTTGCTCTTGTCCCATAATAGTCGCCCAACCTGGATTATACTTCCCTTCTTGTAATAAGCTTATTATACTACCTCGATCTAAACCAGCATCAACCAATACATTCATTCCTGAATGTACTACATAGTAATTAACTCCCGTATGTAGTGCAGCTGCACCTAACCCACAAACCAAATAGAATAGTAAAAACTTCTTACCTCCCCACATAGTTTCTAAAGTAGTTCCAAACGAAAAAAGTGCAAACAAATTAAAGAAAATATGCATGATACTCCCATGCATAAACATACTTGAGATGGGTTGCCAAAAGTAAAACTTTGGATTCTCAAAAAAATACATTGGCAATATTTGATTCATAGCTGGAACTAACACACTAGCAGCTACGAAAAAAATTATATTAACTATAATTAAATGCTTAACGGTATCTGTAATTCTCATCATAAACTAAATCTTTTTTCAATATCCTCTACCTTCATCGTGATAAAAGTAGGTTTCTTAAATGGTGAAACGTCTGGCTCTTTACAGCCAAACAATGTATTAACAATATTTTCTTGTTCTTCTTCGGTCAAGGTCACTCCCGTTTTTACAGCCAAACTATATGCCAAAGACTTTGCTATTCGATCACTTTGACTAAATTTTGTATTGGGGATTCCTTCTTGAAAATCGGTTATCAGATCCTCTAATACTATCGATGCTTCGCTCTCCGCTACGTTCACTGGTAAACCTGAAATAACAACATGATCACTACCTAAACTTTCAAAGCCAAACCCAGTTTGCTTAAGTAATTCTTGTAATTCCTTTAAAATAACTACTTCATAAGGCGCATAATACAAAGTTAAAGGAAACAACAGCTGTTGAGTAGACGCTCGATGATCTGTAATATCTTGCATAAACTTCTCATACAAAATACGTTGATGCGCCCGTCCTTGATCAATTACAACTAGTCCAGACTTAATGGGACTTACTATATATTTACGATTTATCTGAAATGTTCTCGAATTTGTACCTCCTGCTTGATCTTTTGTAAACAAAGTAGATTCTACTACTTCTGATTCAAACTGTAAATTAGATACATCTAGATCTTGCCCTAAATCATGTAAACCTTCATATAGGTTATTCCAATCTTGTCCGCTTGCTTTCGAAAAATCACTTTTGCGAGTAAAACTATTCGACTTAGAAGAAGGTGATTGCTTTACACTTGGAGAAAAATCCTTATAGGGCTGCGGATTACTCCAATCTGAATTAACCTTACTTTCAAATGTAGAAGCCCTCTCCTCTTCCTCTATACGACTACCTGAGTTAAAGTGCTTACTTTCTAAAATTATCTCTCCTGTATCAACATCTACAAACTCAACTTCTTCATTTTCATGAGGCAAATTAGTTAATTTAGATTCTATAATCGCTGGCTCCTCTTCCTTTTGCTCAGTATTTAAAAAGGGATTTTCGAAAGGATTATACTCAAACTTATCAGATGATATAACCTCCTCCCTTGAAAAAGGGTTAAAATTACGATCGACCTCTATTGTCGGTGTTGATGCTTCTGTACCTTCATAATTATAAGGGGTATCAAAAGAAGAGTCTCTCTGAAAGTCAAGTACTGGTGCAACATTAAACTGCCCCAAACTATGCTTAATCGTTGATCGCAATATACTGTATAGCGCCTGTTCATCGTCAAACTTCACCTCTGTTTTAGTCGGGTGAATATTTATATCGATGGAATTCGTTGGTACCTTTAAATAAATAAAATATGTTGGGTGTGTACTCTCTTTAAGCAAACCTTCAAAAGCTGCTATTACTGCATGATGAAGATACCCACTCTTCACAAAGCGATCGTTGACAAAGAAAAATTGCTCTCCTCGACTCTTTTTAGCAAACTCAGGTTTTCCAACAAATCCTGAAACTTCGACAATCTCCGTACTTTCCTTTATTGGTACTAATTTCTCGTTAGTACGACTTCCAAATACATTTACAATACGCTGCCTTAGATTTGTAGAAGGTAAATTATATACTTCATTGCCATTGTGTATCATAATAAAGTGAATATTACAATGTACTAATGCAATACGCTCAAACTCATCGACTATATTTCTAAACTCGACATTAGTTGACTTCAAAAAATTACGACGAGCAGGAATATTAAAGAATAGATTCTTTACAGAAAAGGAAGTACCAATAGGTACCACTGTCATTTCTTGTGAAATAAGCTTGGTTCCCTCTATGACAATATGTGTTCCAAATTCAGCTGCTTCCGTACGCGTTTTCAATTCTACATGAGCAATTGCCGCTATTGAAGCTAAAGCTTCCCCTCGAAACCCTTTTGTTTGTAATGCAAATAAATCTTCCGCCGATGTAATCTTAGAGGTTGCATGACGCTCAAATGCCATTCGTGCATCTGTATCTGTCATCCCCTTTCCATTATCAATAACCTGAATAAGTGTTTTCCCAGCTTCCTTTAAAACTAACTTAATTTCCGTTGCTCCTGCATCTACAGAATTCTCTACCAACTCCTTAACCACAGAAGCAGGCCTTTGAACCACTTCTCCAGCTGCAATCTGATTCGCTACGTGATCGGGTAGTAAACGAATAATATCTGACATCTATTTAGCTCCTATCTTTTTAATCTAATCGCTTAGATAAATTCCACTTAAGCTACAAATTTAAGTAATTATAGCCGCCTTTACTATTCCAAAATCGTAATTTATTCAAAAATCTATACTGACAAATACCTTCAAAACACCAACTAAAAAATTACAATCAACAAACTACAAAGTCTGTCTTCAAAATACTTTCTCTCTTAAGGCTTATCGAGCTTTAAGACTTTTAGCAGCTAATACTAAACAAACAACAACAACTAAAATTTACAAAAAGATAGAACAAAAAAAGGGATTCTATTAAGAATCCCTTTTACTATCTCTCGTATAAATAGTTTACTATTCAGCTTTTCTATTTAATTCAATCATTTTAAGTGCAGCAATAGCAGCTTCAGTTCCTTTATTACCATGAACACCTCCACTACGTGCCAATGACTGCTCCATATTATTATCTGTCAATACACAGAAAATCACTGGAATATCAGCCATTAAGTTTAAGTCTTTAATACCATGTGTTACACCTTCACAAACGAATTCAAAATGCATCGTTTCCCCCTTAACTACACACCCGATTACAATAACTGCATCTAAATCTTCCATCGATTCAATCATCTTACGAGCACCATAAACAAGTTCAAAACTTCCTGGAACATTCCAACGAATTACATTTTCAGCTAAAAGTCCACAATCAATTAAAGCCTCTTGTGCTCCTGTATATAGACCATTTGTAACGATATCATTCCATTCTGAAACAACAATACCTACTTTAAAGTCTTTCCCATTTGGAAGAGTAGTCTTATCGTATTCAGATAGATTTTTATTTGCTGTAGCCATTTTTATTGTGCTTTACCAATCATTGCATCAACCACCGCTGACTCAGGTGATCCCATATAATTGTTTTTAATCTCAGTAAAGAATTTTAATGCCTCTTCTTTTTTACCTAATTCCAAAGCAATAATCCCAGCTTTATTCAAAAAACGTGGTGTTGTCAAATCATTAGTGTTTGACGCTACTGCTTTTTTGTAATAATCCAATGCATCTTCTTTTTGACCTAATTCAGAAAAAGCATCTCCGATTGCTCCAATAGCTAACGCGTTAATTAAAGCATCTTTCGACTTGAAGTTATTCAAGTGATTGATTGCGTCTTGGAATTTATTTTGTTGTAGATAAGCCACCCCAGCATAGTATTCAGCAAGATTAGCAGCATCAGTCCCTTTATAATTTTCAATAACTCCTAATGCACCTAACTTACCTTCTCCTCCTTCTAATGCTAATTCAAAGTTTTTAATTTTATCTGTTGGATTATTTAATGCTTCAACATAATAACTTTGTGCTTGAGTTAATTGTTCTGCAGCTTCTTCGTTTTTAGGTTCTACGACAAACTTCCCATATCCTACATATCCTAAAGTAACTAGAGCTACTGCACCAACTACACCAAAAATCGCTTTTGAATTACGAGCAACCCAACCTTCTACGCGATTAGCACTCTGATCTAACGAGTTAAATACCTCAGCAGTAGCACTGTCCCCAGCTTCTACATTTGCATATTGATCAAACTCATTTCCTGTCTCTTCGTCTTTTGGTTTTGGAGCTTTATAACCTCTTTTATTATAAGTTGCCATGTATATAATAGTTTAATAAGAGGCAAAAATAGGATTTTTATTGTAATATAAAAGTGCTTTCTATCTATATTTTTGATAATTTGCACCGAATTTTACTCAAGACGGTTGTAAAACGTTAAAATCCCTGATAATCACGTGTATTTAAAAAAAATAAACATCCTTAACTTCAAAAACATAACAGATAAATCCTTTGATTTTAATCAACGTATCAATTGCTTTGTAGGTTTTAACGGAGTTGGAAAAACGAATATTTTAGATGCCATCTACTATATGGCCTATGGCCGCAGTTACTTTAACCCTGTAGCCTTACAAAACATTCAACATCATTGTGATTTCTTCGTCATTGATGGAGTCTTTTGGCTTGATGAAAAAGAAGAACACATTGTTTGTAGTTTGAAAAAAGGACAAAAGAAAATCTTGAAAAGAAATGGTAAAAACTATGATCGCTTTTCAGATCACTTCGGACTAATTCCTTTAGTGATTATTTCACCTTCTGATTCTGATTTGATTATCGAAGGTAGTGAAACAAGACGCAAATTTATTGATAGTGTAATTTCGCAAATGGATAGCCAATATTTGCAACAATTAATTCAATACCAAAAACTCGTTTCCCAACGCAACGCTCTACTCAAAAGTTTTGCTCAAAATAATTACTTTGATGCAGAAACACTCGAAGTTTACAACGAGCAAATTGAAGTACTTGCTGATCCAATACATCAAAAGCGCAAAAAATTTATTCAAGAGTTCGTACCTATTTTCAATAAATATCATCAGCTAATCACTGATAATTTAGATGACGTAGACTTGAAATACGATTCTCAATTGAATGAAAAAACAATGAAAGAATTATTTCAAGAGTTCTTGCCTAAAGACAGAGCCGTTCAATACACATCTGTCGGAATACACAAAGATGATTTACTATTCGAGCTAAGTGGTCATCCTATCAAAAAATTTGGCTCACAAGGACAACAGAAATCTTTTTTAATCGCCTTAAAACTTGCGCAATTTGACTTTCTAAAAAAACAGAAAGGTATCCCGCCAATCCTTTTATTCGACGATATTTTCGACAAACTTGACGAGAACAGAGTGCGAAAAATTCTAGAACTAGTCAACTTAGATACATTTGGACAAATATTCATATCTGATACCCACGGGGATCGTACAGAAAATTTATTAAACAGCATTCAACAAGAATTTGAAATCTTTAAGATCTCAGACGAAACAAACTAAATATCACCTCGCTATGAAAATACAACAAAATATTTCTTTAAAACCATACAACACTTTTGGGCTTGACGTAAATGCCAAATACTTCATTGACATTGAAAATACTAACACCTTAAAAGATATTCTTAAAGGAAATTCAAGTCAAAAACTTTTCATTATGGGAGGAGGAAGCAATATGCTACTGACAAAAGATATTGAAAAAACAGTACTTAAAATTAACCTAAAAGGTATTAAAGTTATCAATGAAGACGAAAACCACGTATGGATAGAAGCACAAGCTGGCGAAAATTGGCATGAGTTTGTTTTGTGGTGTATCGATAACAATTATGGTGGAGTTGAAAACTTATCCTTAATTCCAGGAAATGTTGGTACTACACCTATCCAAAACATTGGAGCTTATGGTGTAGAGATTAAAGATGTCCTAGATTACTGCACTGCAATGAATATCGCTAACCAAGATATCGTAACGTTTTCTAACGAAGACTGTCAATTTGGCTACAGAGAGAGTATATTCAAAAATGCTGCAAAAGATCAATACATTGTCTTATCTGTAGTATTCAAACTAACTAAAAAAGAGCACGTATTAAAAACAGGGTATGGCTCAATCCAAGAAGAGCTTGATCAGCAAAACATCACTAATCCTACTATCCAAGACATTAGTAAGATCGTAATTAGCATTAGACAAAACAAATTGCCAAACCCTTCTGAAATAGGTAATAGTGGTAGCTTCTTTAAAAACCCAATTATTGACATCGAACAATTTAACACTCTGCAAAAAAAGTATCCTAATATTCCGCATTATACCGTCAATGAACAATCAGTCAAAATACCTGCAGGCTGGTTAATTGAGCAAATTGGTTTTAAAGGTTATCGCTTGGGAGATACTGGTGTCCATGAAAAACAAGCATTAGTTCTTATTAACTATGGAAATGCAAAAGGACACCAAATCGAAAAATTAGCTCAAATCATTCAAGATCAAGTTAAAGCAATATTTGGTATTTCAATAACGCCAGAAGTCAATATCTTCTAGATAAAAAACAAAAAAAGATATACCGATTAATTGTACATTTGTCCCTTTAATAATTACCTACACTAATGTTATCATTACTACTTTATTGCTTTATTGCTTTTACAGTTATAGAATTAATCTACTTCTTTTTCATTAATGGTAATGTAGCTTTTCATTCTCCTATCACAAAAAAAGTACATGAATACTTACCTGTATCTGTATTGGTTTATGTAAAGAATCAAGAAGCTAATCTTCCCCTTTTCTTGGAGAAGCTAACTGCACAAACGTATCCTGAGTACGAGATCGTCTTTATCAACAATGCTTCAGAAGATGAAAGTCTAGAAATCTTAGAAGATTTCGTAGCTGCAAATCCACGTTGTAAATTAGTTAATGTAGTTAACAACGAAGCTTTTTGGGGCAATAAAAAGTACGCTTTAACGCTAGGTATAAAAGTAGCTAAATACGAACACCTATTATTTTCAGAACCAAATGCTTTACCCGAAAATAGTCTTTGGATCAATAAAATGTCTGCTTTATTTTCATCTCAAAAGCAGATCGTCATTGGCTATACCGAAATTGCAAATAAAAAAAGGTCGCTGATCAACAAATTTATACGTTACCAAAATGTAATGAAAACAGCTAATCTATACGCCTGGAATAACGCAGGAAAGCCCCTTTATGGAAATGCGTGTAACCAAGCCTATACCAAATCTCTTTTCTACAAAGTAAATGGGTTTATTAGCTATATGAAAATCCCTTTTAGTGACGAATACTACTTTATCAATCAAATCGGAACAAAAAAGAATACTACAGTTAATTTTCACAGTGATAGCTTTACAGTTAGACAAAGTAACAATACACTTTCTGAATGGAAACAAGAAATGAAGCTACAAGACCTTCTACTGAAAAGACTATCCTTATTGTCTCAATTAAAAATTCGTTTCTTCACCTTTAATAAAATTTTGTTCTATACAAGTTTCACCATTTTAATCAGTTTTTTATACCAATGGGAAATTGTCCTAGGTGTATTCTTATTTAGATGTATTATCGCCCACATATTTTACGGGAAGACTTTTAAACAATTCAATACAAAAGAATTGGTTTGGACACTTCCTTTATTAGAAATTATTCATATTTTTATGGGTACTTACTACAGTTTCTCACATTTTATTAGCCGACAAAAAGTTGAAAAAAAATACTACTGATTATATCAAATTAGCCGCTCAAGGCGATCAATCCGCTTTTACAAGCTTACTTGACTTATATTGGAGTGAAGTCTATTTTTTCATTTTAAAGCGAATTAGCAATGAGGCTGATGCAGAAGACATAACTATAGAAACTTTCTCTAAAGCTTTCAGTAACATTCATTCCTATAATGATGCTTATGCCTTTAACACATGGTTAATCAGTATAGCTAAAAATGTACATATTGATCTCATTCGAAAAAGAAAAAAGTTATCATTCTTGGATATGAATGATGAAAACCAAGCGACCTATTCTAATATCGTTGATGATTCAAACAACATCGAAGACGATATAATCGAAGAACAAAATTTAGCTATTTTCAAGAGTTATATTAAACTGCTTAAACCACATTACCAAGAAGTAATTGAACTGAGATATTTTCAAGAGTTATCATATAATGAAATCGCCGAAACCCTGAATGAACCTCTAAACAATGTCAAAGTCAAAATTATGCGTGCAAAAAAGCTGCTAGCAGAAATTATTCTTAAACAAATTGATCAAAATTTCACGCTATAATTAAATACTCCTTTATTTTATACCTACTTTTATATTCACCAATGATCAAATAGATTTCCCTTAGTATTTAAAAAGAGATCTTTATTTATAGCTATGTATATCCGTTAGCTGTGATAACGGCAGATAACACGATAGTTATCTAACTAATCACCAGATGATTACTTTTTAAAAAATCAATACACAATCCTCTATATTTTTCGAAAAACTACTTTTTTTTCTATTAAACTTATAGGATAATACTGAATAGGGATACAGTCTTTTTTTAATAGGTGCCTTGTTTTTACGCATAGAGATTTCTAAATAACAGTATTTGTTGCCAAGCTTGTGCTATAAGTGCAGTATTCCTGCAGTTTGCTACCCCAGAAGCACATCCTTGGCAAGGAAAGTGCAACTATACTGCACGTATAGGTCAAGAAAGAATGGAAAAAAGATGTCCGTAAGGAGAGTATTAGTCGCAGCAACCTGATTAGTTTTAGAAAACAATGCTAACTAATAGTATTAGATAGTGTCTCGTCCTGAAATAGCTTTACACTCTAAATGT
>NZ_WMJY01000052.1 GCF_009711055.1 Myroides pelagicus | reverse complement strand
TTAAGTTTTTTAGCAATTACGGAAGCAGCTTTTGTAGCATTATAAGCTTGTTCAGAGAAATCGGTAGGAATGAGAATCTTTTTCATGATTAGATTAATTTTGTATATAAAGTTTGTTGTATTATTAATTAAATAAAGTTAAGGATATAATTATCAATGTACAAAAGTTTTATTTGTAATAAATCTTTTGTACATTTGTACCGTTATTTATTAAAAAAGTTAAATAATGAGGGGACGTCATAGTCCCCTCTTTTTATAGCATATGACGTTAAAAGGAAAAGTACAGCAGTTAATAGATCAGGCATTTGAGGAGTATACAGACTTGTTTTTGATAGACTTTACAATATCGTCTGACAACAAGATAGTTGTGGTTATTGATGGTGATGAAGGGGTAGTGTTACAGGATTGTATTAATGTAAGTAGAGCTATTGAGCATAATTTAGATAGAGAAGAAGAGGATTTTGCATTAGAAGTGGCTTCAGCGGGGGCTACAGCTCCTTTGAAACTTTTAAGACAATACCATAAGAATGTTGGTAGAAAATTAAAAGTGGTAACTTTGGAAGGAGAAAAGATAGAGGCAACGCTAGATCAGATTGCAGAAGATAAGTTGACTCTAAAGTGGAAAACGAGAGAACCGAAACCAATAGGAAAAGGTAAGGTGACTGTAGAAAAGGAAGTGACGATTCCTTTTGATAGTATAAAAGAAGCAAGTGTTATAATTTCATTTTAAAAAAATAGAAAATCAGATGGAGAATAGAGATTTAGTAGATTCATTCTCAGAATTTAAAGACGAAAAAGCAATTGAGCGTGTAGCATTAATGGCTATTCTTGAAGACGTATTGAAAAACGCCTTGAAGAAGAAATATGGCTCGGACGATAATTTTGATATTATTGTTAACCCTGATAAAGGAGACTGTCAGGTGTTTAGAAATAGAATTGTTGTAGCTGATGGTGAGGTTGAAGATGAAAATGCTGAGATTTCTTTATCAGAAGCAAGAAGAATAGAGTCCGATTTTGAAGTAGGAGAGGAAGTTTCTGAAGAAGTGAAGTTAGAAGGACTTGACAGAAGAGCGATTTTAGCACTACGTCAAAATTTATACTCAAAAGTAACAGAGCACGATAATACGAGTTTATACAAACAGTTTAAAGACTTAGTAGGGGAAATATATTCTGCAGAAGTTCATCATGCACGTCCAAAAATTGTAATTTTGATGGATGAGGGTAAAAATGAGATTGTTTTACCAAAAGATCAACAGATTCCATCAGATTTCTTTAGAAAGGGAGATACAGTAAAAGGAATTATTGAGGCAGTAGAATTAAAAGGATCTAAGCCACAAATTGTTATGTCAAGAACATCATCTAAGTTCTTAGAGAAGTTGTTTGAACAAGAAATACCAGAGATCGAATCAGGTGAAATTACTATTAAAAGAGTAGTGCGTATTCCAGGTGAAAAAGCTAAGGTTGCAGTAGATACTTATGATGATAGAATTGATCCAGTAGGAGCATGTGTAGGTGTGAAGGGATCAAGAATCCACGGAATTGTTCGTGAGTTAGGGAATGAAAATATTGACGTAATTAACTATACTGATAATACAGAGCTTTTCATTAAGCGTGCATTAGCGCCTGCTCGTATTAATAAAGTAGAAATCATAGAAGGTACAAACAAAGCGAATGTATATCTAGATTTAGAAGAAGTTTCACGTGCGATTGGTAGAGGAGGTCAAAACATTAAGTTGGCTGGAATGTTGACAGGGTACGATATCGATGTAATGCGTGAGCTAGACCCAGAGGACGATGATGTGGAATTAAGAGAATTCAACGACGAGATCGAAGATTGGGTGATTGAAGAACTGAGTAAAATAGGATTGGATACAGCGAAGAGCGTATTGAATCTTGGTGTAGAGGAGCTAGTAAGAAGAACAGACTTAGAAGAGGAGACTATCGTAGAAGTGATAAATATCCTTAAGAATGAGTTTGAAGACTAGTTAGCT
This sequence comes from Myroides pelagicus, assembly GCF_009711055.1. Classification (GTDB taxonomy): domain Bacteria; phylum Bacteroidota; class Bacteroidia; order Flavobacteriales; family Flavobacteriaceae; genus Flavobacterium; species Flavobacterium pelagicum. The sequence continues at coordinate 13,393 of NZ_WMJY01000052.1, read as the reverse complement.
ATACTGAACAACACAACACATTTAATACACTAAAAAGATAATATGTCTGAAGAAAGAGCAATTAGAATAAATAAAGTTTTAAGGGAATTAAATATTTCTCTCGATAGAGCCGTGGACTTTTTGAAAGGCAAAGGATATGAAATCGATGCAACACCAAATGCTAAAATTTCTAAAGAAGAATACAGTGTTTTGTGTAAACAATTTTCTGCCGATAAGGGTAAGAAAGAAGCTTCTATTGAGGTAAACGAAGAGAGAAAGAAAGATAAGGAAGCATTGAAATTGGAGCGCGATAAAGAGCTTGAAGAGAAGAAAAAACAAGAAGAAGCACGTATCAAACGTGAACAGGAGATTATCAGAGCTAAAGCAGAAGAAATTGCTGCTATTAAAACAGTTGGTAAGATCGATCTTGAACCTAAGAAAACTAAAGTTGCTTCAGGCGAGTCTAAAAAGGTGGAGGAAGTTGAGAATAAAACAACTGTAGTGGAGACTGAGACTAAAAAAGTTGAGAAGTCTACTGTCCCTGTTACTGAAAAGAAAGCTGTCAAGGCTGAAGAAAAGAAAGAAGCTCCAAAAGTTGATGCTCAAGAGGCAACTAAAATAACGAATACGGAAAAGCAAGTGGAAGCTAAGAAAGAAGTAAATAAGTCACAACAGAAACAAACTGTAATAGTAAAAGACTCTTCTGATAAAAAGCAGAACCCGAAACAAGAAGAAGTTGATAACCAAGTAGAGCCTAAATTAGGTGATGAGGTGATCAAGACTAACTATCAAAAGCTTTCAGGTACTACTTTTACTGGTAAGACAATTGATTTATCTCAATTTGACAAACCTAAAAAGAAGAAAGAAGATGTCAAGAAAGGAAATAATGCCAAAGAAGGTAATGCTGCCGGTGCTGGTAAAAATAGAAGAAAGCGTATAGCTAAACCTACAAATTCCAATACAACTGCAGGTGGTAATACTGGGGATAATAATACAAATCGTCAGAATAATAACAATTCTAAAGGAGGTAATAATAACCGCAATAACAATAACAACCGCAATAATAACGGTGGAGGAAAGTTTGGTAATCGTAACCAAAAGAGAAACACTACTCCTGTGGTAAAAGCTGAACCAACTGAAGAAGAGGTTAAAAACCAGATTAAAGAAACGCTTGAGCGTCTACAAGGAAAAGGTAACAAGTCTAAAGCAGCTAAATACCGTCGTGACAAACGTGATATTCACAAGAAAAAGTCTGACGAAGAGTTAAAAGCATTAGAAGAAGGAAGTAAAGTATTAAAAGTTACTGAGTTCGTTACTGTAGGGGAGGTAGCTACTATGATGGAAGTACCTATCACTAAGGTTATCGGTACTTGTATGTCATTAGGTATTATGGTTACGATGAATCAGCGTTTAGATGCCGAGACATTAACGATTGTTGCAGATGAGTTTGGATATGAAGTTGACTTTACTACAGCTGATTTAGAAGAAACTATTGAAGAAGCTCCAGATAGACCAGAAGATTTATTACCAAGAGCTCCAATTGTTACTGTAATGGGACACGTTGATCACGGTAAAACATCGTTATTGGATTATATTCGTAAAGCAAATGTTATTGCTGGTGAGTCAGGAGGAATTACACAGCATATTGGTGCTTATGGTGTAACATTAGAAGGGGGACAAAAAATCACATTCTTAGATACACCTGGTCACGAGGCGTTTACAGCGATGCGTGCTAGAGGTGCTCAAGTAACGGATATTGTTATTATTGTTATTGCAGCGGATGATGATATCATGCCTCAAACAAAAGAAGCAATTAGTCACGCACAAGCAGCTGGTGTTCCTATTATTTTTGCAATTAATAAGATTGATAAGCCAACGGCTAATCCAGATAAAATAAAAGAAAAATTAGCAGCAATGAACTTGTTAGTTGAAGAGTGGGGTGGTACTTACCAATCTCAAGATATCTCAGCTAAGCAAGGTCTTAATGTTAATGAATTATTAGAAAAAGTATTGCTTGAGTCTGAAATGCTTGAGTTGAAAGCTAATCCTAATAAATTAGCTCAAGGAACAGTTGTTGAAGCTTACTTGGATAAAGGACGTGGATATGTTTCAACAGTATTAGTACAAGGTGGAACATTGAAAATTGGAGATTATCTATTAGCAGGTTGTAGTCATGGTAAAATTCGTGCAATGCATGATGAACGTGGTAATTCTGTAAAAGAAGCAGGACCATCTCGTCCAATTTCTATCTTAGGTTTAGATGGAGCGCCTACAGCAGGTGATAAATTCAATGTGTTTGAGGAGGAGAAAGAAGCAAAACAAATTGCTGCAAAACGTACGCAATTAATTCGTGAACAATCTGTTCGTGCACAACGTCATATTACGCTTGCAGAGATCGGTCGTCGTATTGCATTAGGAGACTTTAAAGAGTTGAATATAATATTAAAAGGAGACGTGGATGGTTCTGTAGAGGCACTTTCTGATTCGTTCTCTAAATTATCAACAGAAGAGATTCAAATCAATATTATTCATAAAGGTGTTGGAGCAATTACAGAATCTGACGTATTGTTAGCTTCTGCTTCAGATGCGATTATTATTGGATTTAATGTTCGTCCGATGGCTTCAGCTAAGCAATTGGCAGATAAAGAAGAAATCGATATCCGTAATTATTCAATTATATATGATGCTATTGATGATGTGAAGGATGCTATGGAAGGTATGTTATCTCCTGAGTTGAAAGAAGAAGTAACTGGTACGGCAGAGATCCGTGAGTTGTTCAAAATTTCAAAAGTTGGTACTATTGCTGGATGTATGGTTATTGATGGTAAGATTTACCGTAACTCTAGAATTCGTTTGATTCGTGAAGGTGTGGTAATCTATACAGGTGAATTTGCAGCTTTAAAACGCTTCAAAGATGATGTTAAAGAGGTATCTAAAGGATATGATTGTGGTATTCAGATTAAGAATTACAACGATATTAAGGAGTACGATACTATTGAAGCTTTCCAAGAGGTTGAAGTTAAGAAGAAGCTTAAATAGTCTAGCTTTTATATTATAATATGAAGGTTGCCTCATTTGAGGCAACCTTTTTTATGTCTAAAATCTGACAAAATGTCCTAGTTGTTGTTTGGCGTAAATTTTGTAGAATATTCTTTAATTAAAACTATTTATATGATTTGGATTATTATGATAGCTATGATGGGTGCTAGCTATTACATACAGTATAAGTTGAAGTCTAAGTTCGAGCACTATTCAAAAGTGCATTTGCAGAATGGTATGAGTGGTGCAGAGATTGCGCAGCAGATGCTTCTGGATCACGGTATTCGAGATGTTAGAGTTATATCTACACCAGGACGCCTAACAGATCATTATAACCCTGCTGATAAAACAGTAAATTTATCTGAAGCAGTGTATAATGAGCGCAATGCAGCAGCAGCAGCGGTAGCTGCACATGAGGTAGGTCATGCGGTACAGCACGCTACTGCTTATCATTGGTTGACTATGCGTTCTAAGTTAGTACCAGTAGTTAGCTTCTCATCAAATATTGTTTCATGGGTATTATTGGGAGGAGTATTGTTGCTTAATTCTTTTCCACAATTGTTATTGTTTGGAATAGGATTGTTTGCTTTGACAACTATATTTTCATTTGTTACCTTACCAGTAGAGTATGATGCAAGTAATAGAGCATTAAAATGGCTAAAAGCTAAACATATAGTTACTCCACAAGAATATGTGGGTTCAAAAGATGCTTTGAGCTGGGCTGCTAGAACATACGTTGTAGCTGCAATTTCTTCTTTAGGTACTTTGTTGTACTATGTGATGATATATATGAATCGACGTTAATTATTCAAGTTGTGATAAACAAGAAGAGGATAGCCCATTCGCTATCCTCTTCTTGTTTATGTATTAAACGACCATTAGGTTACATCCTCTAATGTCTGAGTTGTCAAATCTACCAAGGACTTCAAAACTACCATCGCTGTATTTTCTTCCTAAATCTTGAGTTGCAATAAACGAGCAAGAATTGATATTAGCAAGGTCAATTACATTGATACCTCCTGTTTTACCTTCTTCCACATAGCTTAATGCATCTTCTGGATCTCTTGTTAATATATCCATCCATGGTGGACACTCAAAGACTCCGTCTCCCATTGAATATCCTTGAGAAAGCAGCTCTGTCATGCCATATTCAGAATGAATTTTATTTACTCCAAAGCCTCTACATAATGTGTCATGAAGTTCCTCTCGGATCATTTCTTTTCGTCTCCCTTTCATTCCACCAGTCTCCATAATAATTGTATTGTTAAGCTGGAAGTGCTGTAGTTCTATTAGATCCAGTAAAGCATAAGTAACGCCAATTAGTAAGACATTTCTTCCATCTTTATCTAAGTTGGTAAGTGTTGATGCTATCTCTTGATAATTGTTTAAGTAAAAGCCACTTTCAGGCTGATTAGAGGCTTTTATTAAGTCATCAACCATGTATATTAAAGAAGAACCTTCGCGTTCTAAATAGGCTGGCAAAAGCGCTAAAACAACATAGTTTTCGATGTTGCCATAGAAGTATTTAAATGCACTTCTGAAACTCTCTTCGTAGTAATCAAGATTAGTGATGTGATGTTTGCTTGTAATCATACCTGTAGTACCGCTACTTGTGAAGGTTAGCACTATTGGATCCGTACTGCTTAATACATCTTTAGATTTAAAGAATTCAATTGGTAGAAACGGGATATCATGTATGTTATTAACTTCCATAGGTGTCTTTTTAATTAGATCGCAGAAGTTCTTATATACAGGGTTGTTTTCATATTGAAAACGATAGACTTTCATTGTGATTTTATGAAACTCTTTTTTAGTCTGTATTTGTATAATATCTTGAGGTGTAAACACGGCTTGAACATTTGTGCAAAAATACAAATAAAAAAAGCATCAAACTTATTTGATGCTTTGATTAGTATATTTTATAAATAATTTATTTCACTATTATCTTACGTGTTGCTGTGGCATTTTCTTCTGTAATCTTCATAATATAAATACCTGCATTAACACTATATGGTAGTACAAGTTCCTTAGAGTTTAAGGTAACTTGAAACATCTTTTTACCTACAACATTGTATAGTTCAACTTCTTTAGGAGCATTTTTAGTAGACTCTATGTACATCTTACTGTTATTAACAACAGGATTAGGGTATATAGAAAGTCCCTCAATACTCTGAGTAGAATATCGTGCATCATTTGGTTGTATTCTAGTTTGTGCAAATGCAGTACTAGTCGCTATTAGACCAATGATTGTTAAAAGAGTATAAAAGTATTTCTTTGCCATATACGTAATTATTTAGCATAAAAGTAATTATAATAATTGAAATAAAAAAGAAAAAAGCTTTGCTTTTGCAAGCAAAACTTTTTTCTAACACATTTTATTTACTTATTTACTATTCTAAGCCTACAGTCCAACCTTTAGTCCATTCAGGTGCTTTGTCTTTGTTTCCAGCTCCGTTATTTGCTTTTTCAACAATAGCTTTGCTTACATCAACACTTGTTTTATCACTTTTAGTTCCTTTGTATTTCACTTCTACGTTTGGACCAAATTCGATACCATTAACAAGTAATTCTCCATTATTTACATTTGTGATTGTTTGATCATGTTGGATATCAGCTCCAACTGACCATGAATCAACATATACATTTTCTAATTGTCCTTTAGTACCCTCGCGTAGTTTTAAGGCTTGAGCTTCTTTACCTTCTACTGTTCCTAATAATGTGATATTTTTGATTTTAGGATTAGAGTAAGGAGTAGCAAGGTTGTTATCACCATTATTATCTGCTTCTATACCTCTGTTTCCTTCCGTTCTCTTAGCATACCAATTTTCATTATTTTGTCCAGACCATCCTTGTGTCCAGTCAAACTGATCATCTTCGTTGTTTGTCGATACTAAGTATTTTGCACTAACTGTTCCTCCAAACCACTCAAACCCGTCATCTGACCCTTCGTGTGCTTGTACGTATTCGATTACTGTTCCTGAACCAACTCCAAACATAGATAATCCATTGAACTCTTTTTCAGAGCTAAAGTTAGCTCCTGCGTACTCAATTCTTAAATATTTGATTGATCCTGAGTTATCATCTGCTATGTCTCCTCCGTAAGTTAAATCAGCAACTTCTGATTGTGCAGTTTTCGATTCTAAGTTTATAGGAGCTTTTCCTAAGATTACTAAACCTCCCCAGCTACCTCTAGTTTTCTCAGCTGAAGTCATTACTACTGGATTAGTTGAAGTTCCTTGTACATTTATTTTAGCTCCTTGAGATACAGCTATATAAGCAGAAGTTCCTCCTGTCCCAATAATTTTAGCTCCTTCTTGGATTACTAATAAACCACCATCTTCAACTACTAATTTTGAATCAAGTTTATATTCTTTATTTTTTTCTAATGTTAATGTTTGGCCTTTAGTTATCAGCCCCCCAATTTTACCATTGTCTCCAATACCATTACCTCCTTCATTGTTTGAATCGTCAGATGAAGAACAACTTGCAATTGCTACTGATAATGCTAATACTGATAATCCGTTTCTAAATAATTTTTTCATAATTTAATTGTGTTACTTATTTTGTTGATGCAAATATTATATTCTTATGTTATTTGAAGGTTAAGTAGCTGTGAACTAATTATTAATAATAAATTCTGTAAAGAAATAAGTGCTGTTTTTTCACCTTTGCTTACTGTGTTTGAATTAGCTTTTTTAAGTATTGATAAAAAAAGACAGGCTATCAAATTTTTCGATGGCCTGTCTTTCGTATTTAGATCTAGAATTTATGCTTTTGTTTAAAAAGTGTATTTCAATCCAACGCTAAGATTTGTTCCTAATTTGTAAGATTGTACTAATACATCTTGTGTTTTATTTTCTTGTTTTCTTTCGATAGCAGGGTTTAATAAATTCTTAGCATTTAAGCTAATACCAAAGTTCTCGTTAAACTTCATTTTAAAAGCAAAGTCTAACATTCCGAATGCTTTATCTACTAAATCTCCTTTTTGTTGTGTACCCAGAGCATAAAGTTTGTCTGAGAAATGCGCATAAGATAAAGTTGCTGTTAAGTTCTTTTCTCCCCACTCTTTGATATAAGAAATGTCTGCATTTAATAGTAAGTCTGAAGCTCCTGTGAATGCTGAGTTTTCATTTGTGAAGCTTGTACTTGTAGGGTTCTCTTTTGCTACTTTTTCATTATCTAATTCTTGGTATGTTTTCATCCAAGAAGCATTTAATCCTCCTGTCAATTTATTAGTATTTACATCGTCAAAAGAGACTAGGTTTTTTCTTACTTCAATTTCAACTCCTACTGCATATCCATAATCACCTGTGTTTACATAAGAGATGTCATTTGCAGCTGATGAGATTGTCACTTCATTGATTGGGTTTTGAATGTATTTACCGAAGACTGTCGCCGAATATACTTCGTCATTTGTCGGGAACATTTCCCACTTCAAGTCTAAGTTATAGTCATCAGATGCATATACAAATGGGTTACCTACTTTAGACTCTGTTACATCTTGATAGATGAATAACGCTCTTTCTTTAAACTGTGGTAAGGTATATGTTTTAGATGCAGCTAGACGTAAGTTTTGTAAATCTGTTAGTTCATATTTTAATGAAAGACTTGGAAGGAAAGCATTTTTTGTTAGTTCATTACTACTTCCTACAGCATCTAATTGTGTTTGCCACTCTACGTTTTGAGTGATTGTTTCAAATCGTGCTCCAATAACCCCTGATAAACGATCTGATAAGCGATACTCCACATTTGCAAAACCAGCGTGAATAGTTAGGTCACCTGTATATGTTTGAGGTTTTAATGCATTTGGTGTATTTGCACCTCCTCTATAGGTAAATGTTTGGAAATAGCCGTTTTCAAAGTTTCCTTGATTAAAGAAATTGTCAAGGTTGTTTGGATCTACATTAGTGTAGTGATTTCTATCTATGGCAAAGTTAAATTGTGTTGCTTTGAAATCTCTATTCTTTTGGCGGTAGTTATATCCTACTGTTAATTTACCATTATATAGGTTTTCGCTATTTTTACCAAAGCTGTATTCAACAGCTGCATTTGCTGCTAATTCATCTTCAATAAGATCTTCAAAATAACGGTTGTTATCTGCTCTCGAGTTTATAGAGAATGCATAATCACCATTAGCATTTTTATTGAATGTGTATTGTTGTCTGTCTGGTGTTTGCGCAGATACATTGTTGTATGCCGCTCCCCATTTTATTTTAAATTGGTCGTTGATTTTGTGATCACCTAATAATTGATTAACGAATAAACGATCTTGTCTATATGTTCCTCTAGTAATTAGCGTTTCACTATTTTCATTTTCTGGAGTGATATCTCTTACATACCCAGTATACTGTTCATTAGCTTCTTTAGAGTCATTGATAAATAAGAAGTTGTATTTAATACTGTGTTTAGGATTGATTTTATAGTCTGCATTGAACATAGCTGTTGTATTTGTGCTGTATTCATAGACTTGTCTATTTAATTTTTTAGTATATACATCTTGTGCTTGTACCGATCCAGTAAGACCTTCTTTGTAGCTAAATTTGTTTCCAAAGGCTACAGTAGCAAATAAGTCTAGAGAAGATTCTGCCCCAAAGAAGAAAGATTTTCCAGCGTTAAGATTAATACTAGAACCTATTGGTGTTTTTTTTTCAGTTTGTGCTGAGTGAGCAAATGTGAATGCTTCTAGCGGGTTATTTGGGATGTCTGTTTTTGAAAAGCCAAATGAGTTTCTATCTGCGATTGAGTAGAAGTTTGATTCGCTTACAGCATTGCTGTTGATGTTTGTGCCTATTCCTACTTCTAAGAAATCTTTACCTGTGTGCTTTTTAGACATGATGTCAATATTGGCACCTGCCATATCTCCGTATTGTCTTACACCATATGTTTTGTCAATAGATATATATTCAACGATATCTGTTGAAAAGATATTAAGGTCAATATTTTTCTTTTCTGGGTCATTAGAAGCTAAAGGCAATCCATTTAAAGCTGTACTATTGTATCGATCACCTAATCCTCTTACGAAGATTGTTCCAGATCCTTCTTGTTTAGCTACACCTGTTGTTTTAACTACAGCAGCAGCTACATCACTTACTCCTTTACGAGCTAGCTCTTGTGAACCAATGTGCTGTTTGATTTCAGCTGCTTTTTGTTGATCTAATAATAGTGCAGACTCTCTAGTTTTTGATCGTGTAGCTTGTACTACTACTCCTTCTAATTCTATACTTTCTTCAGCTAATCCCATATTAAAGGTCGTTGGCTTTCCTTCTGCAACAGTAATTGTTTTCTCCGCTGTTGTGTATCCTAAATATTGGAATACTAATGTATGTGTTCCTGGTTTTAAATCTAATTCGTATTTACCATTTATATCCGTATTTGTACCGATAGTATTGTCTTTTAAACTTACAGTAGCAAAGGCTAATGGTTCTTGAGTCATATCATGGCTTACTGTACCTGATATTTTAATTGCTTGTGCTTGTACTGCACAGGTAGTTGCAAGAGCTGCAACTATGTTTAATAGCTTCATAAATAATTAAGTTGTGTTTTGAGTGCAAATAACTTAACTGTATGTAAAATAGCGGTTAAGTGAGCTTTATGAAATAATTAAGCTAGTGTTATAAAATTGTTATGACATTAAATTAATGTAAACTTAATATTTCGTATTTTAGATTATTCTATCTTTGAACCCGTAAAAAACACACGACTTTATTATGAAAAATGAAGATATAACTATCTTAATCGCCGACGATGAAGCTCAAAATATAGAACCTCTGGTATATAATTTGAGGAAAGAAGGATTTAAATTAGTAACAGCTGAAAATGGTATTGAAGCTGTTCAGAAAGCAAAGGAACACCGACCTGATCTAATTATACTTGACGTTATGATGCCACAAATGGATGGTATTGTTGCTTGTGAAGAAATTCGTAGTATGGAAGGTTTTAAAGACACGGTTATTGTGTTCTTAACAGCTCGTGAAGAAGACTTTTCTCAACTGGCTGGTTTTGCTGCTGGAGCTGATGATTATTTAACGAAACCTATTCGTCAAAAAGTGATTGTGAGTAAGATCCAATCTTTGCTTAGAAGAGTTAAGGTTGAGGAGCTTATGGATGATAATATTGTGAAAAGAGGTCATTTTTTAATTGATAAAAATACTTACAAAGCAATTTATAAAGGAGAAGAGTTAGTATTACCCCGAAAAGAATTTGAATTATTGTTTTTAATGGCATCAAAACCAGGGTATGTATTTACTCGTGAAGAGATATTAGAGACTATCTGGGGAATGGACGTAATTGTAGGTGGTAGAACGATTGATGTTCACATTCGTAAATTACGTGAAAAGATTGGAGACAATTACTTTAAGACGATCAAAGGAGTAGGGTATAAGTTTGAAAATAACGAGGATTAATGTCGGTTAAATTTAAAAAGTCCTATAAGTTTGCACTAAAGTCATCACTATATATAACGTTATATTGCTTTGTATTATTGATGCCTTTAGTGCTTTTTTTCACAGATATAGCTTGGTGGATGTATTCATTGCATAGTGTATTTGTTTTTTTTATATCGTTTTTTATTATCCAGTATCGCGTAGAGAATTTCATCTATCGAAGAGTCAAGAAAATTTATGACAAAGTCTCTCTTTTAGAGCATACTGATCTTCGTTCGAGTGCAGTAACTACAGATATGCAAACGCTTACGGAAGAGATTGAGAAGTTTGCGACAAACAAGAAAATTGAAATTGAATCGCTTCAAGTGCGCGAGGAATATCGCCGTGATTACTTAGGTAACATTTCTCACGAAATCAAGACACCGTTATATACGATACAAAGCTATCTAGAGACTTTACAAGATGGTGCTATTGATGATTTGGAAATTCGGGATCAATACTTGGAACGTGCAATGTCGGGGGTTGACCGATTGACGTTTATTATCCGTGATTTAGATATGATTTCTCGTTTAGAAGCGGGTAATATTCATTTAGAAACAACAGTATTTGATATTGTTGCTTGTGTTCAAGAAGTGTTTGACTTTTTAGAATATAGAGCGAATAAGCGTGATATTACTTTAATGTTTGATATGAAGTATCCTAAGCCTATTTATGTGAGAGGGGATCGCGACCGCATTAGCCAAGTATTGACTAATCTTGTTAGCAACTCTATTAAATATGGTAAAAATAAAGGAACGACGGAAGTAAGTATCGAAGATTTGATCAAGAATAAGCTGATTATTCGCGTGACAGACAATGGAGAAGGAATTAAGAAAGAATTCATTCCTCGTTTGTTTGAACGCTTTTTCCGAGTGGATAAGTCAGGTAATAGAAAAGTTGGAGGCTCTGGACTAGGACTATCTATTGTTAAGCATATTGTGGAAGCCCATGGAGAACATATTTATGTAGAGAGTAGCTTTGGCTACGGCTCTGAGTTTTCTTTTACGATAGAAAAGGCTTCTAAAGAAGCGTATGAAGAGATTATGGAAGAAGAATAGTGTTAATCTAAATGGAATAACTTGTTACATTTTAGGTTTAAATAATTACTTTTGCTCAAATTTTTCTAAACAAATATTATCGTGGGAAGTAAAAATAAATTAAAACGCTTTAGAGAGAACGAAACATTTGGTAACGTTTTCCAACCAACTAGAGAAGAAATGGTTGCTAATCTACCACAGAAAGGTAACTGGGCGAAAGAGGTGTTTCACAATGACAATCCTATTGTATTGGAATTAGGTTGTGGAAAAGGAGAGTATACCGTTGAATTAGCTAAGCGTTTTCCTGAAAAAAACTTCATTGGTATTGATATCAAAGGCGCGCGCTTTTGGCGTGGAGCTAAGACTGCAGTAGAATCAGGAATGACAAATGTTGCTTTTTTGCGTACGCAAATTGAATTAATAGAACATGCTTTTGCTTCTGGAGAGGTGAGTGAGATCTGGATTACTTTCCCTGATCCTCAGATTAAATACAAACGTACGAAGCATCGTTTGACTAATTCAGAATTTTTACAACGATATAAAAGAATTCTTACCGCTGATGGTATTATGAACCTTAAGACGGATAGTGAGTTTATGCATGGTTATACTTTAGGTCTTTTACATGGAGAAGGGCATGAGGTAATTTACGCCAATCATCATGTCTATAAGAATGAAGGTGCTCCATCAGTAGTTACAGAAATTCAAACTTTTTACGAGTCACAATATTTAGAAGAGAATAAGGCAATTACATATATCCAATTTAGAATCAAATAGGATGGGAGTAGACGGTTTATTATTACTACTATACGGTTTTGTAGCGGCAGTCTTTGGTGTATCTTTACCAGGACTGCTGAACATGACTGCAGTGAAAATCTCACAGCAATACGGCTACCGAGATGCTTTTACCTATATTTGTGGTGCCCTTACTGTGATTTTTTTTCAGACTTATATAGCCGTTTTCTTTTCTCGATTAATAGATTCGAGCCCAGCGATTACTGAGGCATTACACGAAATAGGTCTCGTTATTTTTACGTGTTTGACCGTTTATTTCTTTTTCTTTGCGAAACGCAAAGAGAAAAAGAAAAGCAAAGAGGCAACTTTAAAAAGAAAGAATCCTTATTTACAAGGACTCTTACTTGCTTCTATTAATGTGTTTTCTATTCCTTTTTATGTTTTTTTAAGTATTACTTTAGCGACTTACGATTACCCTATATTTGAGCAACTTTGTGCTATATTGTTTTCAATAGGTGTTGTTTTTGGATCGGGCCTGATGTTTTACGTGTATATTTATTTTTTTAAGAAGGTTACTCGAGAAGATGCTTTTATTATAAAAAATATTAACTATATTATCGGTTCGATTACAGCGGTTATCAGTGTGATAGCAGTGTTTAAGTTACTTCGATAAATATGGACCAACAAAATTTTTTTGAGCGTGTATATGTAGTTGCCCGTCAGATTCCTCATGGACGTGTGACAACTTATGGAGCTATCGCACGAGCAATAGGTGCTGCACGATCAGCACGGATGGTTGGTTATGCGATGAATGCCTCACATTATGATGATACTGTGCCTGCTCATCGGGTGGTTAATCGCGTAGGTTTACTGACTGGAAAGCATCATTTTAATGGTACGAATTTAATGCAACAGCTTTTAGAAAGTGAAGGAGTTATTGTGATCGACAATAAAGTACAAAATTTTCAAGAACTGTTTTGGCAGCCTCCTATTGAGGAGGGGAAAATGCAGATATAGATTATCTAATATGTGTCCATGCGGTGTAATACTGAACCATAAGTTGTTTTTTCTCTAACTAAACAATATGTGGTCACTTTTCAAATAGAAGGCATGCTATCTTTTATATTTTTTGAAATACTATTATTTCCCTACGTGAATTCAAGTTATAAATGCAACATTAGTCAT
>NZ_WMJY01000051.1 GCF_009711055.1 Myroides pelagicus | reverse complement strand
TATGCCAGAAGTAAACCTTTAATATACTGAATATCAGTCTTTTTCACAAATAATCTTTCCCTTTATTTTTCTTAAAATCAACTAATTAATACTTTTTTCGTGTACTAAGAAATAAAAGTTATGAAAAAAAATATCTTTAAGATTGGAGTATTTACTGTGCTTCTTCTTTCTATGACATTGTCATTTGGACAGTCAAAAAGAGAACCCGCACGTGTGAATAAACAAATTGAGAGATTAGATTTTGCCAAGGCTATTAAGTCATATGAAAAGTTAGTTTCGAAAGGCAAGACGTCTCATGAAGTTGTTTTAGGTTTGGCTAATGCATACTACGAGAATGGTTTATATATTGAAGCTAACCATTGGTTTGATAAAGCTTTCGGTGAAGTAGTTTCGTCAGAGGAGATTGAAGACTTGAATAGTTACTATCAATATATTCAAACAATTAAAACTTTAGGTGACTACACTACAGCTAATGCTAAAATGGATTTATTAGCTGAGAAGTTCCCTGAAGATGGACGTGTAAAGAAATACTTATACGATCCGAATTACATTACTGAAGTAAATAGTAATAGAGAAGGATATAAGATTCGTTTGTTAAATAGTGTAAATACTGAGTTTTCTGAGTATGGATCAGCATTGTATAAAGGATAAATTGTTTATGCATCATCTCAAAAAAGCAAATTTAGAAAAGAAAAAATACATGGATGGACGAATGATCCTTATACAAAATTATACTCAGCGCCTGTGCGTATCGATGGGTATATAGTTGGAGTTAAGCCATTTGCTAAGAAATTAGATGGGAATTATAATGAGTCAAATGCTGTATTTAGTGCAGATCAGCGTACAATGTATTTCTCAAGTAGTACTAGAGGAGATAAAAATACAAGATATTCAGATGGTACATTATTAGTGAGTTTGTATAGAGCTTACTCTTTTGGTGAAGGTAAATGGGGTGATGTTGAAAAATTATCAATCAATATACCTCACGCGAATTCATCGCAACCAGCATTAATTCCAGATCAAGATTATTTGTATTTCTCTTCAGATCGTCCTGGAGGTTTAGGACAATCGGATTTATATCGAGTAAAATTGTATAGAGATGGTACTTTTGGTACACCAGAAAATTTAGGAGATAAAATCAACACAGAAGGTAGAGAGAGTTTTCCTTTTGTGAGTTCTGATAATGTATTGTATTTTGCATCTGATGGTCTCCCTGGTTTAGGAGGATTAGATTTATATGGAGTACAGATTTATGAAGATGGAAGTTTTGGTGAAGTTGTTAATTTAGGAAACTCAATAAATAGTCCATTCGATGATTTTGCTATGTATCTTGAACCTGAAGCTAATTTTGGTTTTATTACTTCAAATAGACCAAATGGAGAAGGTAAAGATGACTTGTATTTTGTAAGAATGAAGTTAGGTACTGACTTGAATGTTACACAAGAGATTAGAGGTAAAGTTGTAGATCAAAGAAATGATCAAGCAATTTGGGATGCTTATGTGTTCTTATATGATGAAAAACATAGATTAATTGATCAAGTGGAGGTTGACAAACGAGGAGAGTATAAATTCAGTGATATTAAAGTAAATAGAGGATATTACGTTGCTGCTAAATCACCAGGATATAACTCTGCAGAAACTTCAATTGAGAATGTAACTAAGAACGTTGATGTTGTCGTTGATTTTGCTTTGTCAAGAAGTAAAGAGTTGCAAATACCAGGATATCAATTGAATAATGGTCAAGGTAATGTTTATGGTGAAGGAGATTCAGTTGTTGTAAGAGAAGGAGATGATTTGACAGAATTGTTAAAATTGCAACCAATCTATTTTGATTTGGATAAGTTTAATATTCGTATTGATGCTCAAATCGAACTGTCTAAAGTAGCCTCATTAATGTTAATGTATCCTAACTTACAATTATAAGTTCGTTCGCATACAGATGCTACTGGACCTGCAGGTTATAATATGAGGTTGTCTGAACGTAGAGCTGCTTCAACAGTGGACTGGTTAGTGAAACAAGGAATTAGCAGAAATCGTATCAAAGGAATTGGAATGGGTGAGTCTCAAATCATCAACCGTTGTAAGAATAATGTTACTTGTTCAGAACATGAACATCAGAAAAATAGAAGAAGTGAATTTATCGTTACAGGATTTTAACTGGTAAAAGATAAAAAAAATCAAAGGAGTCATCATTTAAGGTGACTCCTTTTTTGATGTTTAAATTTTAAACTCAATTAGTGCATTGTTCATAGAAATTATGTAATTTGCACATTAGAATTATTCAGATCGTAGAAAAAAAAATAATAATGATTATACAACCTAGAACACGTGGATTTATTTGTTTGACATCTCATCCAGAGGGGTGTGCACAAAATGTAAAAAATCAAATAGAGTATGTTAAGTCTAAAGGACTTATAAGCAATGGACCTAAGAAAGTTTTAGTAATAGGAGCGTCAACAGGATTTGGTTTGGCTTCTCGTATATCAGCCGCTTTTGGTTCTAATGCTTCTACAATTGGAGTGTTTTTTGAGAAACCAGGAACAGAAGGTCGTCCTGGTACAGCAGGGTGGTATAACTCAGCTGCTTTTGAAAAACAAGCGCATGCTGCTGGATTATATGCTAAGAGTGTTAATGGAGATGCATTCTCTGATGATATTAAAAAGCAAGTAATAGATTTGATTAAAGAGGATTTAGGTCAAATTGATTTAGTAGTTTATAGTTTGGCTTCCCCAAGACGTACACATCCAAAAACTGGTGTGAATTATGCTTCTGTATTAAAGCCTATAGGAGTGCCATTTTCGAATAAAACTGTTGATTTTCATACAGGTGTTGTATCTGATATTACAATTAATCCAGTAGAAGAACAAGCCGATATTGATAATACAATTGCGGTTATGGGAGGTGAAGATTGGAAATTTTGGATAGAAGACCTTAAAGCTGCTGGTGTACTTGCTACAGGGTGTAAAACCGTGGCTTACTCTTATATAGGGCCTGAGCTTACTTATCCTATTTACCGAAATGGTACTATAGGTATGGCTAAGAATGATTTAGAAGCTACTGTTCCTTATTTAAACAACTTGTTAAGTGATCTAGAAGGTGTTTCTTATGTTTCAGTAAATAAAGCTTTAGTTACACAATCTAGTTCTGCTATCCCTGTGGTTCCTTTATATATTTCTTTGTTGTATAAAGTAATGAAAGAAAAAGGTATTCATGAAGGGTGTATTGAGCAGATGCAACGTTTATTTGCTGATCGATTATATGCGGATAAAGTTGTTTTAGATGCAGAAGGACGTATACGTGTTGACGATTGGGAGATGAGAGAAGACGTTCAATCAGAAGTTCAAAAACTTTGGGATGCTGTAACAACAGAGAATATAGAAGCTATCTCTGATTTAGTTGGATATAGAAAAGACTTTTTTAATTTGTTTGGTTTCGAGTTTGATGCAATTGACTATAATGCTGAATCAAATGAATTAACTACAGTAGAGAGTATTAAATAATTTTATTGTTATCATAAAATACTTTAGCGTCGATTGGCAAAAGCCAATCGACGCTTTTTTTCTTTACTAACTATTAACTTGTTGATAGTTAGTTTTTGAGTTGGTTTTGAAGGAGTGTTTTAGTGATTTTAGACAATAGTAGATGCAAAGGTTTGTGTGAATTGCTGTTTTTTTTATTCAAACCTAAGTTTTTATTGATGTATATTTGTTGTAAAGCGTTATTAAAAGCTTTGTTTAAACTACTTAATAATGGAAACTTATCGTAAGCGACTAGCCTTGTTTCAATTACAATATAATGCTATTCGAAAAAAATATAAAATTGTAGGATTTGTTAGAATACTTGCATTTTTAGCTATCATTTATACTTTTTATTTAGCGTTAGCCAATGCTAATTCGCTTTACTTGTACTTTACTGGGGGTATTATTGTTTTGTTCCTTGGTCTTGTCAAGTTGCATGCGAATTATTCTTGGAGAATGCGTTATATTCAAGCATTATTGGAAATTAACAAAAACGAGATTGACTTTATTGATAAAGATGAGCGACCATTTGAAAATGGTGAAGAGTTCAAAACTACTGACCATCCTTATGCTTTTGACCTAGATATATTTGGTTACAAATCCCTTTTTGGTTATTTGAATCGTACAGCTTCTTTTATTGGCAAACGTAAGTTAGCTGATATGCTAATAAGTACTAAAAGTTCTGAGGATATATTACTTAATCAAGAGGCGATCAAAGAACTTTCTCAAAAGGTTCAGTGGAGACAAGAAATCAATGCTTATAGTAAAATATCTAATCTTGATCAAAAGGCATACGAGCGTTTAATCGTTTGGAGTAAATCTCCTGTGCGGGAGATTAATAAAGTAATTAATGTCTTGAGTTATGTATTGCCTGGGTTGTTTGCCTTGTCAATATTAGGTTATTATTTTATAGATAGTTATTTTTTTGGTTATGCTGTTTCTTTGCTTTTTACTTTGAATTTAGTCTGTGGATTGAGTGTGGCTAAATATATCCAAAGTGAATTAGGAGGAGCTGATAAGGTTCACGAAACTATCGAGAGTTATAGTTCGATTGTTAAAAAAATAGAGAAGGAGCACTTTACTACGGATAAAATGAAAGGCTATATCGCTAAATTGAATGGTGATTCTTTTCAAGCGAGTAAAGACTTAAAGGTCTTATCTCAATTATTTGAGCAATTAGAAACGATGGCTAATATTTTTGTCTTAATTCTTTTTAATGGCTTAGGACAATATCATTTACATGTATATAGACGTTTTGCAAAGTGGAAAAAACAGAAAGCTCATCTCGTTCTGCTTAGTATTGAAGTTATTGGTGAAATGGAGGCTTTAAATTCTTTAGCCAATTACTCTTATAATAATCGCTCTTATACCTTTCCTACTATAGGTGAAACAAATGAAATGTTTTTTAAAAATTTAGGACATCCGTTGTTAAGCGAAAAGAATAGGGTTTGTAATGATATCGCTTTTGATCAGCAGCGCTTTGTTATCTTAACAGGGTCAAATATGTCGGGTAAAAGTACATTCTTACGTACAATAGGGGTAAATTTAGTTTTAGCGGGTACAGGGGCGCCTATTTGTGCGACAGATGCTATTGTGGCTCCTTTGCCTTTATTTGTATCTATGCGTTTGACAGATTCTTTAGAAGACAGTGAATCATATTTTTATGCAGAAGTTAAGCGATTAAAGATGATTATCGAGAAAGTCCAAGAAGAGCCTTGTTTTGTTTTATTAGATGAAATATTAAGAGGTACAAATTCCGATGATAAGCAAAGTGGTACTATTGGTGTAATCTTAAAGTTAATTCGCGAGCAGACCTACGGTGTTATTGCTACACATGATTTAGAGGTGTGTGAAACCGCAGTAAAATATCCGGAAGTATTGATTAATAAGTGTTTTGAGGTTGAGATAAAACAAGATGACTTATTCTTTGATTATAAGATTAGAGATGGTGTTTGTAAGAATAAAAATGCAACATTCATTATGAAAAAGATGAAAATTATCGATTAGTATTAATGCTAATAATATGGTGAATGCAGATTGCCTTAGTAGGGCATTGGATATATTCGCTAATGATAAAATCAATAAAGGGAGTCTCTTGTTACACAGAGGCTCCCTTTACTTTATAATGTGATCGTGATGTTATATCGTTTTGATTAACTCGTTTATTAGTCCACGTGCAATAGGTTCGGCTGCTTGAACAGCTTTTAATACATCTTCGTGGTGAGCTTCTAAGATTCCCTCTTCATTGCCCATGTCTGAAATAACAGAAATACCAAATACTTTCATATCCATATGACGAGCAACGATTACTTCTGGAACTGTTGACATTCCAACACAGTCTGCTCCAACTATTTTTACCATTTTATATTCAGCAAGTGTCTCAAAAGTTGGTCCTTGTAGTCCGTAATACACTCCTTGCTTGATGTCATAGTTTTTAGCTTTTGCTATTTCAAGTGCTTTTTTTACCAATGTTCCTGTATAAGCATCATTCATGTTTACAAATCGTGGTCCAAAACGCTCATCGTTGTGACCGCGTAATGGATGATCAGGGAATGCGTTGATGTGATCAGTGATGATCATTATATCTCCAACTTTAAATGTTGGGTTAACACCTCCTGATGCGTTAGATACAACTAATGTTTCTACTCCCATGTATTTCATCACTCTGATAGGGAATACTGTTTTTGCCATTTCATACCCTTCATAGTAGTGAAAACGTCCTTGCATTGCTACTATTTTTTTTCCTCCAAGGGTTCCAAAGATTAAAGCTCCTTTGTGTCCTTTTACTGTAGAGATAGGGAAGTTAGGAATTTCAGCATAAGGAATTTCATGCTCGATACTAATGTCTGCTGTTAGGTTTCCTAGTCCTGATCCTAATACGATACCTATTTCAGGTTTGAAGTTTGTTCTTTCACTTAGATACTTAACTGTCTCTTGTACTTGTTCCCACATAGTTTAAAATAGTTTTGTCAAACAATTCATTGTCATTAATGAAACTTGTTTGAATTGGTAAATAATACAATTTATCAGAAGGGATTAAATCTTTTAGTCGGACATAATCCTTTTCTGTGGTTATAATTTTCTTTTTTTCCGCTAATGTCAAGATGTTCTCAATATCAGAAGTTGTGAAATTATGGTGATCAGGGAATGTTAAACATCGGGTTAAATGACCATTAAGATGATCAAAGAAGCTCTGTGGTTTAGCTATTCCAGCTACCAAAATGTACTCTTCATGATTTAGTAAATCAACTTGTATTTCATCGCATTTTGAATATACAAGTTTACTAAATTCAATATACGTAAAAAAAGACAATTGTCCCGTTTTAAGATTTAATTTTTCTCTAATATCTTGTTGATTTTCTTTGGTTAAGCTCTTAGGACATTTGGTTATGATGATTATATTAGCTCGTTTGGCGCCACTTCTAGATTCACGTAAATTGCCAGTAGGTAAAACGAAGTCCTTATAATATGGTTCATCGTAAGTAGTTAGTAGAATATAAAAACCTGCTTTTACTGCAAGATGTTGAAATGCATCGTCAAGTAAGACTACTTCCGTTTCCTTTTTTTCTGATAAGATTGTGTGAATACCATTGACGCGATTACTATCAACGGCAACCCCAATATTGTCAAATTTATAGTGATATTGATAAGGTTCATCGCCAAGATCTTCCATATTGCTTTGTGCATTAGCGAGGATAAAGCCTTTGCTTTTTCTCTTGTATCCTCTGCTTAGTGTTGTTAGGGTGTACTGGTCCTTTAGTAGGCGTATTAGGTACTCTACCATGGGTGTTTTGCCAGTTCCTCCTACACTAAGGTTTCCTACTACAATTGTAGGAGTGGTAAATGAGGTACGCTTTAAGATACCTATGAAGTATAATCCATTTCTAATACTCGTGATGAACGTGTATAGAATAGTAAAAGGAAACAAAAGTTTACGTAGTGTTTGCATGATACGAATGTAGTAATTTATGCTTATCTACCCAAGTAGTCCTATGAGGTAAACGTATGTTTACTTTTTACTATCATAGTATCTTTTGAAATTTGTTTGCGGGTTTCTTTTTTGATGTTTAATGATTATGATAAATCTACCTGGATGGAAATGGGGACTAAGGCAGTGCTTGTTTTTAAAAATAAGTTAATTAATCAAGTTGCTACTCTAACTTTTTTTTGAATAATGAAGATAAAATAAGGAGGTATTTGTTGCCAAGCTTGTACTATAACTGCAGTATACGTGTAGTATACTAGCCTAGAAGCACATCGTTGGCAAGGAAAGTGCACGTATACTGCACTTATAGGTCAATAAAGTGTGAGTATAGGAGGTACGGGTATTATTTATACCGAATTGCTTTTTTAATTACAACAAGAGGGGACGATTTCGTTTAACTGTAATTTTGAATGCTATAAAAGACAAATCAATTAGGCGAATTGAGATAATGAAATACAGATAAGTTTAGTGTGTTTTTTAATCGATTGATTGATTTTGTGATTTTTGTATAAATATGTGATTTTTGTAGTGCTGTAATGGTAGGAAGATGGATATCTTTTGTATTCTGTATTTTATTGATACTCCTGCATGATTTTTTATCTTTGTTAAATTATATTACTTTTAGCTTATATACTGGATAATAAATGAAAATTAGAGAATTAGTACCTGTTTTAGAACAATTAGCTCCTTTAGCTTACGCAGAGGATTTTGATAATGTAGGATTATTAGTGGGTAATTACGATACAGCAATTACTGGAGTGTTGGTTTGTCATGATGCTTTGGAGCAAGTTATTGATGAAGCAATTGATACTAACTGCAATGTAGTTATATGTTTTCATCCGATTTTGTTTAGTGGATTGAAGAAGATTACAGGGAAGAATTATGTTGAGCGTGCGGTAGTAAAGGCTATTAAAAATGATATTGCGATTTATGCTATACATACTGCGTTAGATAATCATCAAGAAGGAGTAAATAAAATATTTTGTGAAACACTTGGATTGGTTAAAACAAAGATATTAATACCGAAAGAGCAATACATCGAAAAGCTTGTTACTTATGCGCCATTGGCATCAGTAGATGCTGTGCGTCAAGCTTTGTTTGCAGCTGGAGCTGGAGGTATTGGAAATTATGATTCATGTAGTTTTATGTCTCAGGGTACAGGAACTTTTAGAGGTAATGAAAAGAGTAATCCAGTGATAGGTCAGCGAGGCACCCAGCAACAGGTAGAAGAAGTGAAAATCGAAGTAACTTACGAAAGACACATGCGCTCAGGTGTATTAAATAGTTTGTTTGCATCTCACCCATATGAAGAGGTTGCTTATGAGATTTATAAGTTAGAAAATAAGCTTCAGAATGTGGGTATGGGTATGATAGGCGAATTAGAACAACCAATGGATGAAGTGACGTTTTTAAAAATGGTGAAAGAAAAGACTAAAACAGGTGGTATTAGACATAGTGCTTTTTTAGGTAAGCCGATCAAGCGTGTAGCTGTGCTTGGAGGATCGGGAGCTTTTGCTATAAAAAATGCTTTAGCTCAAAAAGTTGATGCTTATATTACAGCTGATTTGAAATATCATGAATACTATCAGGCTGAAGGCCAGCTTATTTTGGCTGATATAGGACATTTCGAAAGCGAAAGATATATTAAAAATTATATTGTTGAGTATCTTAAGAAAAAAATGACTACTTTTGCAGTTATTTTATCGAACGTAAATACGAATCCAGTTAACTACTTATAAAGATGGCAAACAAAAAAGAATTGACAGTTGAGGAGAAATTAAGAGCATTATATGACTTGCAATTAATAGACTCGAGAATTGACGAAATTAGAAGTATGAGAGGAGAACTACCTCTTGAAGTAGAAGATTTACAAGATGAGGTAGCTGGACTTAATAAGCGCTTAGAAAAGTTACATGTTGATTTGAGCAGTATTGAAACTGGAATCAAAGAGAAGAAGATTGCTATTGATGAGTTTAAAGAAGCAATTGTTAAGTACACTGAGCAACAAAATCAAGTTAAAAATAACAGAGAGTTTAACTCATTAGAAAAAGAGATTGAATTCCAAAACTTGGAAATCGAGCTTGCTGAAAAACATATCAAAGAGATGAAAGCGAGTATCGAGAGCAAGAAAAACAATATCAGTGATACTGAGACTAAGTTGGCTTCTAGAAAAGAACACTTAGGACATAAAGAAGCTGAGTTAAAAAGTATCATGTCTGAGACTGAGCGTGAAGAGCAATTGCTTTTGGAGAAATCTGAAGAATTCATGCAAAACATCGAGGATCGTTTGTTAACAGCTTATACTCGTATTAGAAATGGAGTAAAAAATGGATTAGCTGTAGTATCTATTGAGCGTGGTGCTTCTGCAGGATCGTATTTTACTATTCCACCACAGACCCAAGTAGAGATAGCTACTCGTAAGAAGATTATTACTGATGAACACAGTGGACGTATTTTAGTTGATAGCGCTTTAGCAGCTGAGGAGAAAGAAAAGATAGATGCAATAATTGCAAAAATATAATACAAAAAAGCCTCTTTTTTAAGAGGCTTTTTTTATAGGGCTTATGAAGAAAGTTATTGGTAGTGGTTTGAATGTTTTATCTTGGTTCAACTTATCCAAAAGTGTTGAGCTTGCTTTTACTTTATTCTCTACACCACGTAAGGGAAAGATTGAAGGTGAGTTTCCTCTATTTTTAGATAAAGCTGATAAAGGTAGTATGCTTGTTAAAGGGCAACGCGTTCAGTATTATCAATGGAATATAGATGATGTAGACAAGCCTTTGATTATGCTCATTCATGGTTGGGAAAGCAATTCGAATAGATGGGAAGAAGTCGTCAAGTATTTGAGTTACGATCAGTACCGTTTTATTGCATTTGATGCATTTGGATTAGGTAAGAGTCAAGGTAAACGATTTAAGGTTCCTGACTTTTCAGATTTAATTGACGTGATGTTAGCTAAGTTTAGTCCTGATTATGTAATTGCACACTCGTTAGGTGCCTTTGCTTCATTAGCTTGTCTGAGTGTCAAGAGCTATCCGTTTATTCAACGCTTAGTTTTGTTAGGAGGACCAGATAGTTTTCAAGACATTTTACTGAAGTATAGTAAGATGATGGGGTATAATAAATCCATCACTAATGGAATACTTGATTATGCACAAGGGTTGTTGACTATGCCTTTAGCAAATTATAGTAGTGTATGTTTTTTGAACGGAGTAACTATACCATTGATTGTTATTCACGATCAGAGTGATTGTGCCGTACTTGTATCAGAGTGTCGCGCATTTCACAAGAAAGTGATTGAGATGAACAATAAGGTCATTTTTACGGATCAATTAGGACATTCATTACAATCAGATGAGGTCTATGAGTATATAAAGGAGTTTATTAAATAATAATATTTTTTACGATATAATTAAACAGATATAAATGTATGGAAAGTGTTGACAAAATTAGGTTAAATAAATACTTATCTGAAGTTGGTTATTGCTCGAGACGTGAAGCGGATCGATTGATTGAGGAAGGAAGAATTACTGTTAATGGTGAAGTTCCAGAAATGGGATTAAAGGTGTCAGAGAGTGATGAGATACGCGTGAATGGTCGTCTTATTCAAAATACAAATGAAAAGCCTATTTATTTAGCTTTTAATAAGCCTATTGGTATAGAATGTACAACTAACCAAAAAGTAAGAGGCAATATCGTTGATTATATCAATTACCACAAGCGTATTTTTCCTGTAGGACGATTGGATAAAGATAGTGAAGGACTTATAATAATGACTAATGATGGCGATATCGTTAATAAAATACTTCGTCAGAAAAATAATCATGAAAAAGAATACTTAGTTACAGTTAATAAACCTATTACAGATCGTTTTATTCAACGTATGGGGGCTGGAGTACCAATTTTGGATACGATGACAAAGACTTGTCGAGTTGAGGTAGTGAGTAAGTATGTATTTAGAATATTCTTGACTCAAGGGCTTAACCGTCAGATTCGTCGCATGTGTGAGTATTTCAATTACGATGTTGTAGCTCTTAAGCGTATCCGAATTATTAATATAGCTTTAGATGTTCCTGTTGGTCAGTATCGCGAGATTACTAAAGAAGAAATGAAAGAGCTTAACCGTTTGATTGAGCCTTCAAGTAAGACACAGGAAGCTAGTCTTGATAAGCAAGAGATTAGTCAGCAAAGCCTACGTAAACAACGTTCGGCTATCGATGATAAGGAGAATAATCGTCGTCCAAGAGAGAAAAAGAACTTCGATCGAGAGAAAAATAATAGTCGAAATAAAGGAATATCACTTAAAAATGAGCGCTTAAGTAAAAGAAGAGAGAATTAATTTTAATTCTCTCTTTTTTTGTTTAAAAAAATAATATTACATAATGAGAATAAATACTTTGTTTCTTTAATTACTAAACGCACTATAATGTGCGTTTTTTTTATGTCTATTTCTGTCATTCTAATTAGTTATTTAAAATTAGTCTAAAGAGTTATTTAGAATAAATATAGATTATATATATTTGCCTTGCAATTTTAAACAGTTCTAAATAATAAATTGCATTCTAATTAATTATTCCTAGATATATGAGAAAATTACTACTACTATTCTTTTTACTTTTCTTTATTAACATGCCTGAGATGATTGCGCAGAGTGAACCAATTGTGATTAGTGGTATAGTTAAAGATACTAATGGTAATCGAATAGATTACGCAACAGTTAGTCTAAGTGGAAGTCAAAAGTACAATAGTCTGACAAGTGCAAATGGACATTATAAGATGAAATTGAGAAAGCCAGGTACTTACACTTTAGTTGTTCAACATATTAGTTATTATACAAAATCCATAACAATCGATGTAGATACAGGGCAATCGGTTAAGCAAGACATTGTACTAGAGGCAAGTACTTCTTATTTAGATGATTTAGTTTTACAGGTTAAAAAACCAATCGAAAAGGTTAGAGAGACAGCATATAATGTGGTTGCTGTAGATGCCAAACCATTACACAATACTTCTTTAGATGTTGCAGGAGCACTCGATCGCGTATCAGGAGTCAAGGTTAGAAGAGATGGAGGAGAAGGGGCTTCATATAGTTTTTCGATGAATGGTTTTAGTGGAAAGCACGTTCGTTTTTTTTTAGATGGAGTTCCAATGGAAGGATTTGGAAGTGAATTTAATATAAATAATCTACCTATTACACTGATTGATCGTATTGAGGTCTATAAAGGAGTTGTTCCCATTGAGTTTGGTTCTGATGCATTAGGTGGAGTCATAAATATTGTGACTAACAAGTCAACGCGAACACGTGTAGATGCTTCTTTTGCAACAGGTTCATTTAATACATACAAAAGTCATTTGAATGTAAACAAAGTCTTTGATAATGGATTGACGTTTCAAGTAAATGCTTTTCAAAACTATTCTGACAATAATTACAAAGTATTAGTGCCTGTTTTAAACCTTGAAAACAATGCGTATGCAAAACAGAAAACTTGGAATAGGCGTTTTAATGATCGCTTTCAGACGGCAACTGTGGTTACCAAAGTTGGAGTTGTTAATAAGGCTTATGCAGATAGACTTTTAGTAGGTTTTACCTATGGAGAAGGCAAGCGTGGAGTGCAGACTGGTACCATTATGAAAAAAGTCTTTGGTCAGAAGAAACGTCGCTCAGTTACGATAATGCCTACTTTAGAGTATAGTAAGAAAAACCTTTTGCTAGAGGGACTAGATCTTTCATTAAATGCTAGCTATAACGGTGGATATAATCAAAATATTGATACGGCAGCTTATAAATATAGTTGGGACGGTCAACGCAAGCCTATTCCTACAAAAGGAGAGTCAGGAGGTGGGCCATCATTGACAAAGTATTTTGATAACAATGCTTCTGTTAGTATGGGAGTTAATTATAAAATTAATGATCAGCACGCTGTTAGTTTTAGTAATGCGGTTCAGTATTTTAATAGAAGGACTGAAGATCCTTTAGCTGTAAAAGAGACACAAGCAGATAAAAATGCAGAATTAAAGCGTGAGAGTATTAAGAATATTACGGGGATTTCTTACCGATATGCTATACGAGATAACTTCAACGTTTCGGTATTTGGTAAGCGCTATAGTATTAAACACACCTATAGGAATGAAAGTACCACAAGTAATAAGATGGGGTATGGATTAGCAGCTACTTATTTATGGAGGGGATTTCAACTTAAAGCTTCTTACGAAAATACCTACCGTTTACCAACGGATACAGAGCTTTTTGGTGATGGAGATCTAGTCTGGGGAAATACAAACTTGAAACCTGAACAGGGAAAAAATGCAAATCTTAATTTAAGTTTTTCAAGTGTGATTAGTAAAGTTCATGCTGTTTATGCAGATGCGGGTTTTGTCTATCGTGATACTCGAGATTATATTCGGAGTAATCCATATGGATCAGGCTCTCGCGCCAATAGTGTTAATATTGGAGGGGTAGAAAGTGTTGGGTTTAATTTTGAGGGACGCTATATTTATGACAACTTTATTCATTTGGGAGGAAGCCTTACAACTCAAAACATAAGGAGTAAACAAAAGTATACAATAGGTAGTTATGGGGTTGAAAACCCATATTATAATGAAAGAATACCTAATGAACCTTATTTCTTTGGCTCTGTAGATGCAGGAGTAACATTTGAAGATGTTTTAAAGGAGAATAACAACCTGAATTTATCTTATTCTTTGCGTTATATACATCGTTACTACTATGATTTTGCAGGTATTGGTGCTCATCCTGAAATAATTCCTTCTCAAGCTATACACGATTTAAGTGCTTCTTATAGCTTATTCAATAATAAAATTCACCTTACTGTTGAAGCAAACAACTTGTTTGATAAGTTGGCTTATGATAATTATAGTTTCCAAAAGCCTGGTAGAAGCTTCATGTTTAAGGTAAGGTATTCATACTAAATCAATTATAAATCAAAATAAATACACTAAAATGAAAAAAAGAGTATTGTCTATTTTCGCATTTGCGATGTTGTTTGGAAGCTTTGGTATAATGAGTTGTTCTAGTGATGACTCTACAGTTAATAATGATACAGATACTAATACAGATACAGAGCCAAATACTGAATGGAAGTATGTGATTGGTGCCTCTGTATCGAAGACTAAATTATTGTTTACAACTCAAGATCTTAAGCAAGGTAAATTGTCAGCTAAAGGAAATGGAGTACAGTCAATCGGTACGAAGGTATTTAACTTCGGACTAAACAGACTATATGTATTTGAATATAGAAAAGGTGATCCATCAGGTATGCAAAGTTGGCTCTTAAATGCTAATGGTGAATTGGAAGAAAAATTGACAGTAGATTTACCAAATCGCGAAGAGTTTATTGCAGATTTCGGGAAGTATATGGTTGCCACTACTGGAGGTGTGACTACTAAAGATGGTAAGCGTGCTCAGGCATTTAACTTCGTTAATGGAGATGAAGGGTTTGTTGAGTTTACTTCTTTAGTACCAGTTGAAAACATAGTAGAACAAGGTGAATACGCCAATTTCGCTGGACTAGAGCCAATTGGAGATAACCGTTTTGTCATGGCAGTAGAGCCTTTTAAGATTGTACAAAACAAAGATGAGGATAATACATCTACTTTTAGAAATAGAGTTTGGTTAGTGGTCTTTAAATTAGATGAGGCGACTAAGCAGGTGTCTGTAGAAAAAATAGTGAAAGATGATAGAATGAGTTTTGCTGTTGGTCGTCGTCGTTCAGGTCGATTAAATGCTATTGGAAAGGATAGTCAAGGGGATATCTACGCTTTCTCTCCTTCAGCAATGATCAATAGATCAGGAGAGACATTTTCGCAAAAGCCATCTTCAGTGTTGAAGTTAAACAAGAATACCTTAACGTTTGATAAAGATTACTATTATAATTTAGAGGAGCTTTCAGGAGGACATAAGGTATTGCGCGTGTATAGTTTGAATAATGATTATTTTGTATTAGATATGCGTGCAAATACAAATGAAGCATGGAATATGGCTCCTGCAAATAAATTAGCATTGTTTAATGCAAGAACAGGAGAGTTTACTTGGATTAAAGGATTACCAGCTGTGCAAGATATTGCATCAGCGGGAGAACCATTTGTAGAAGGGAATGATATTTTCATCCCTGTAACGGCTGAATCTAAATCGTTTGTTTATACGTTAGATTTACCTACAGCTACAGTGAAAAAAGGTTTAGAAATAACGGATTTGGCTGATGGTAGTATTGGAACTATCGGAAAGATAAGTAGCAAATAGAACGGTGTTATAGTTGTACGTTAGTTTTACGTTCTATGAGCAAAGGAGGTTGTACCAAGTGTACAACCTCCTTTTTTGGTGTGCCCAGCATGGGCAATAACTATAGGG
>NZ_WMJY01000050.1 GCF_009711055.1 Myroides pelagicus | reverse complement strand
CCCTGATACTATTTTAGGACTTTTTCAGTGCCCTCCTAGTATAGCTAAGGTTTTTTCTTTTACAGAAAGGAATTAAGTAATAGGAAACCACCAAATTGCCTATTAATAATTATATTTGCTCAAAATTATAATAAGATGTCAAAAGAAGTAACCCCTTATAAAGAATCAGCCCTAGGTAAAAAGCAACAAGTTGAACAAATGTTTGATAACATTTCTGGTAATTATGACAACCTGAATCGCATGATTTCTTTGGGTACAGACCAAGGATGGAGACGCAAAGTACTTAAAATGGTTTCCGATACCAACCCTGAATCTATTCTTGATATAGCAACAGGAACAGGTGACTTGGCTATTTTATTATCTAAATCGAATGCTCATAAAATAACAGGACTAGACCTATCAGCAGGAATGTTAGAAGTTGGTCGCCAAAAAGTAAAAGCACTTAACCTAGATAAACGCATTGAATTAGTTCAAGGAGATTCAGAGAACTTACCATTTGACGATAATTCTTTCGATGCAATCACTGTAGGTTTTGGTATTCGTAATTTTGAAACACTTGAAAAAGGGCTTTCTGAAATATTACGCGTGCTAAAACCAGGAGGTATTTTTGTTATCTTAGAGACTTCAGTACCGACTAAGTTTCCGTTTAAACAAGGTTATTTTTTCTATACACAAAACATCTTACCGTTTATGGGAAAAATGTTTTCAAAAGACAAAAAAGCATATCAATATCTATCTGACTCAGCTAAAAATTTTCCTTTTGGCGAAAACTTAAACAATATTTTAAGAAAAGTTGGGTTTAAAGAAGTAAAGCACTATCCTCAAACTATGGGTATTGCAACAATTTATTCTTCGTCAAAATAATATGAAAAAGCTGTATATACTATTATTCTTTATACTTGGAACGATCAGTAGTTTCGCTCAATGGCCCTTTGGTAAAAACCCAATCTTAAACAAAGAAGATTGGGATAAGCAAAGAGTACATTGGGGGTATTATTTAGGCTTTAATAGTATGAACTATCAAATCAGTTATACAGAAGACTATCACAACCAAATACACGATTTAGCGACAAAGTATCCACATGATTTCACAGAAATACAAGTTCACTCATCAACTGGATTTAACGTTGGATTAGTTGGTAACCTTCGTCTATTTGAATACTTAGATTTGCGATTTGAACCTGGTCTTTTTCATGCAAAGCGTACGCTAACATACCCAAAGGTTCTAATTTACAACTATTATAAGCAAGAACACGGCAACACCTTGCCTAAAGATCAGGAAATAAGAAACTCTTCTATAAAAGAAGTTAACTCTACTTATATTCATTTCCCTTTGTTGTTAAAATTTTCAGCTTTGAGAACGGGAAATATAAGACCATATCTGATTGGAGGAGTATCAATGGATTTAGATTTAGGAAGTAACTCTAATTCTGCAAAAGATAATTACGAAGGGGTTTGGCGTATGAAAAAATGGACAGCTAATTATGAAATTGGAGCAGGTATAGATATCTATTTTCACTATTTCAAATTTACTCCAGCAATTAAAGGAATATTTGGATTAGGCGATGAATTGATTCGTGATAATTCAGTAAATAGTCCTTGGACGGGAGGAATAAAATCAATGAAGAAACGAGGCGTATTTTTATCCTTTACGTTTCATTAAAATACAAAAGAGGGGAACCAATATTTGGTTCCCCTCTCTTGTATTTCTATAAAGAACTTCTTTTAAACTCACTTAAAATAATCGAAGTAGCCATAGCTACATTTAGACTTTCTGTCTGTTGAAGATCGCCAAATCTCGGTATTGTTAAACGTTGATCAACATGAGACTCGATAATAGGAGAGATCCCATTTGCTTCATTTCCCATAACGATTACACCTCTAGTCGGCAATTTTTCTTGATAAATATTTCTACCATTCATAAAAGTTCCGAATACAGGTATCCCCCCTCCTCTGCTCGAGAGCAGTTCGAGTAAATCCCCATAAACCACATTTACGCGAGTAATAGACCCCATAGTCGCTTGAACGACCTTAGGGTTATAAATATCGACTGTTTCACTACTGCAGATCAAATGCTTTATTCCAAACCAATCGCACAATCTGATAATCGTACCTAAGTTACCTGGATCGCGAACATCATCTAATGCCACTACCAAATTGTCAAAAGATAAAGCTAGTTCCTTTCCACAATGAAATACTGCTAAGCAATTGGATGTACTACTTAAGGCAGACATTTTTTTCATATCATCGTTTGATACCTTAACCATTCTATTATCGTCGACCGAAAAATCGAGTGTCTCTGTGCAATACAAACTTTCTAATGTAAAATCAGAAGCCAATAATTCTTGTATAACCTTATACCCTTCAGCTATAAATAATTGATGAACCTTTCTGTATTTTTTTTGATGTAAACTTTTAATTAATTTTATTTGGTTTTTCGTAACCATAAAAAAATGTATTTTTGAATGATATTAGACAGATACTACATTGAGCAAATTTTCATCAAAAATAGCACTAATTATATTAACAAGCATAAGTTTTTTTGCTTGTTCAACTATTAAAAGAGTACCTCAAGACAGAGCTCTATTAGTTGATAATACAATTATCGAGAACGACAAAAAGGTAAACAAAGAAGAGATTTACCAACAACTATACCAAACACCAAACAGTACATTCCCATTCACTGGTTTTCATCTAAGACTACACCTATACAACTTAGCTAAACCAAATGCTGATTCACTATACCAAGTTTGGCTAAAGAACAACCCTAAGAAAGAAAAGCACTTATCTGCACTTCTTTCACGCAAACAAGTTGATCGACTAGGTCAGTCGTTCATGATTAGTGGGATTAACAACTTTCTAATTAAAACAGGAGAACAACCTGTATTATACGACACATTAAAAACAAATAAATCCGTTGCTCGACTTAAAAACTATTATTTCAACAAAGGATACTTTGATACTAGAGTTTTAACTGTATTAGATACTATTTCAAAACAAAAAGTAACAAATACTTATCGTGTAGAAACAGGTAATCCCTATTATATTGATAGTGTACAAACAAATATTTCCACTAAAGCGTTACAAGAATTATTCGATCAAGAAAAAAACAAAAGTTTAATTAAATCAAATGAAGTATTTGATGTAAAAAACTTTGAAAACGAAAGAAAAAGATTAACAAAGCAGTTTAGAAATAAAGGTGCCTATTACTTCCAAGAATTGAATATTCGCTATGAAGTAGATACAATTATAAACAAAAAAAACAAAGCTAACATTAACTTGATTATAGATCCACAAACAGTGAAATCAGGTGATACTCTTATCGAAAAACCTTTCAAACTTTACGACATTAGTGAAGTTAATATCTACACCGACAATGTCAGCAAAAACAAAAAAATAGACCTAGATAGTATACAACACAACAACTTTAATCTATATAGTTCTACTAAACTACAATACAAACCTAAAGCACTTACTGATGCCGTTTTTATAACTAAAGGCAGTAAGTTTAGTGACCAAAAAAGAATATTGACCTCACGATCTATCAGTAACCTTCGAGTATTCAATTACCCCGTAATCGAATATATAGAAGACAAAAGAGATACCACAGGTCAATCGCTCATCTCAAATATTTATTTGACTTCACGAAAAAAAATGACGTTTAACCCATCTTTAGATCTTACACATTCAAATATTCAAGATTTTGGTATTGGAGGAAATATAGGCATATTATTTAGAAATGTATTTAAAGGAGCTGAAATATTAGAAGTAGGAATAAAAGGAAGCATGGGATCATCAAGACAAATGAACAACCCAAACAATGTGTTCTTTAATGTAACAGAATATGGAGGAGATGTAAAACTAACATTCCCACGTGTATTCTTTCCAATTAATACTGATAGATTGGTTCCTAAAACTATGTTACCGACTACAACCATGAGTTTTGGTATTTCCAAACAACGCAATATCGGTTTGGATAAAGATAACTTTACGGGAATTATCAACTATAAATGGTTACCATCACAATATAATTCTTTTAGTTTTGACCTAGCGAATATACAATACGTAAGAAACACGAACCCTTCGAATTACTTTAGTGTTTACCGTTCATCATATAGTCGATTAAACACCATTTCACAAGATTATAAAGAGGCTGCAAATCCTGAATACTTTACTCCAGAAGGTAATCTAAGTATTTCTGACAATGGAGCGAATAGATTTATTTGGGATGCACTCAACCCCAATAACCCTATGAATGTAAGCGAAGCAGATCGCAATACTATTAGAAGCATTGAAGAAAGAAGAATTAGACTATCAGAAAACAACCTAATTATATCGAGTAATCTAGTATTTACGAAGACTACACGTACAGCTATCAACGACAATAGCTTTTATACACTAAAAACTAAAATAGAATCAGCTGGAGGTCTAATGAATGCTCTAATGAAAAGAGCTAGTACAAAAACAGGGCCAACAGGAAAGAAAACAATTTTAGATGTTGAGTTTTCACAATATGTAAAAACAGAAATAGACTTTATTAAATATTGGGATTTAGGAAAACAAAGAGTAATCGCTATGCGTGCATTTGGAGGTCTTGCAATCCCATATGGAAACTCAAGTTCAATTCCATTTACAAGAAGTTATTATTCCGGAGGATCAAATGACAATAGAGGTTGGCAATCGTATCGATTAGGCCCAGGTAAAAGTGGGGGAATCAATGACTTTAACGAAGCAAATATGAAACTATTTTTTAGTACAGAGTATCGATTCTCAATAGGAGGTCCTTGGAAAGGAGCTTTGTTTATAGATGCATCAAATATATGGAATGTCTTTGACGAAGTAAAAGATTCGAATTACACTTTTAATGGTATTTCATCTATTAAAGACATTGCAGTAGCTTCAGGATTTGGAATTCGCTATGATTTTAGTTTCTTTGTATTCCGATTAGACATGGGGTTTAAAACTTACAACCCAAATATCAATGCACAGCGAAAATGGTTCAAGGAGTTTAACCTAAAAGAATCAGTGCTAAATGTTGGAATTAATTATCCATTCTAATCCAATTATAATTAGTATTTTTGTAAACAAATTTAACACAACAGTACATGGCACACAATATTAAACCAGGAGTAGCATTTGGAGATCAGGTGCAAGAGATATTTAGTTATGCAAAAGAAAAAGGTTTTGCTTTACCGGCAGTAAACGTAACAAGTTCAAGTACAATTAATGCTGTATTAGAAACTGCTTCTAAACTTAACTCACCTGTTATCATTCAGTTCTCAAATGGAGGTGCTGCATTCATGGCAGGAAAAGGATTATCAAATGACAATCAAAAAGCAGCTATACTTGGGGCAATCGCAGGAGCTAAACAAGTACATACCTTAGCAGAAGCTTACGGTGTACCTGTAATACTACATACTGACCACTGTGCAAAAAAACTATTACCATGGATTGATGGTCTATTAGATGCTGGAGAGGAGCATATGAAACAATTTGGGAAACCACTTTTCAGTTCTCATATGATTGACCTATCAGAAGAATCTTTAGAAGAGAACATGGAAATTTCTAAAAAGTACCTTACTCGTATGAGTAAATTAGGAATGACTTTAGAAATAGAGCTTGGTATCACAGGCGGAGAAGAAGATGGTGTTGATAACACAGGTGTTGACTCTTCTAAGCTATATACACAACCTGAAGAAGTAGCTTACGCTTACGAAGAGTTATCAAAAGTAAACCATAGATTTACTATTGCTGCATCGTTCGGAAATGTTCATGGTGTATACAAGCCAGGGAATGTTAAACTTACTCCAATCATTTTGAAAAACTCTCAAGAGTACGTTTCAAAAAAATTCAATCTACCAAAAAATTCTATTGATTTTGTATTCCATGGTGGATCAGGTTCTTCTGTAGAAGAAATTAGAGAATCTATCGGTTATGGAGTTATCAAAATGAATATTGACACTGATACACAATTTGCCTATACAGAAGGTATCAGAGATTATGTAACTAGCAAAGTAGACTATTTAAAAACTCAAATAGGGAACCCAGAGGGAGCGGATATTCCAAACAAGAAATACTACGATCCACGTGTATGGGTAAGACAAGGTGAGTTAACTTTAATTGCTCGTTTAGAAAAAGCTTTTGAAGACTTAAATAATGTAAACACATTATAACCCCTTGTTTTCGAACTTAATATAAACAAAACAAACATTTTATGGCTTGGTTTAAAAGGAAAGAAAAAGGAATTCAGACTCCAACAGAGAACAAAAAAGATATTCCAAAAGGACTTTGGTATAAATCACCTACAGGTAAAATTATTGATTCTGACGAACTTGCAGTTAACTTATGGGTTAGTCCAGAAGATGGTTATCACGTTCGTATTGGTAGTAAAGAGTATTTCGAAATTCTTTTTGACAACAACGACTACAAAGAAATAG
Organism: Myroides pelagicus; assembly: GCF_009711055.1. Lineage (GTDB taxonomy): Bacteria > Bacteroidota > Bacteroidia > Flavobacteriales > Flavobacteriaceae > Flavobacterium > Flavobacterium pelagicum. Next base: position 10,288 of record NZ_WMJY01000050.1, on the reverse strand, counting down.
CCAAGAGCCTATCTTCAAAAGATATTTTAAAGTTTGAGGATACTAAAAAATATGTAGATCGTCTGAAAGAAGCAATGACTAAAACACAACTTAAAGATGCTGTTAGAGTTGCTGTCGGAGAATCAAAAGGAGAAAAATTAGTCGTTGCAGCAATGGATTTTGCATTTATTGGTGGTTCAATGGGATCCGTAGTAGGTGAAAAAATTGCTAGAGGTATTGACTATTCAATAAAACACAATATTCCATTTATGATGATTTCAAAATCAGGTGGAGCACGTATGATGGAAGCAGGTTTCTCACTAATGCAAATGGCTAAAACATCAGCTAAACTTGCTAAATTAAGTGATGCTAAGATTCCATACATATCACTATGTACAGATCCAACAACAGGAGGTATTTCTGCTTCTTTCGCTATGCTAGGAGATATTAATATCGCTGAACCAGGAGCTTTAATTGGTTTTGCTGGACCTAGAATTGTAAAAGATACAACAGGTAAAGATTTACCCGAAGGATTTCAAACTTCAGAATTCTTACTTGAGCACGGTTTCTTAGACTTTATTGTTCACCGCCGCGACCTTAAAAAGAATGTTAATCTATATTTAGATTTGATTCTAAACAGACCTATTAGATAAGAACAAAAGCACCTTTATAATTAATAGTGATCAGAATTACTTCTGATCACTATTTTTTTTGAATGAGTACTTTATTAACTAATTACACCTTCTTTCTATAATGACAATAAAAGCAACAAGCGAATTTAGAAACTATACCTTACTCTATCTTCTTTTGCTTTTTTATATATTAATAATAAAAAATTCGTAAGGCTAATATTATGACTTTGACTACCTTTCGAAAGGTGTATTTCTATCACTTTTTAATTGATGCCTAAAGAAAACACATTCACTTTAGACCATATTCATCCTACAAAAAAACAATTACATACCTGTACGTATAGCTTCTACTGGATCTAATCGAGCTGCTGATCGAGCAGGCAAATACCCAGATAAAACACCTATTATAGCGGAAATCAAAAAACCTAACAGCACATTTGAAAAACTAAGAATCAATGCAAAAGATGTGAAATTTGTAACAACTATAGCAATTATCCAAACCAAAACAATTCCTCCTGCTCCTCCGATTAATGCAAGAATTACTGATTCAAACAAGAATTGCAACAAGATAATATTACGCTTAGCACCTATTGCCTTTTGAACACCAATCAAATGAGTACGTTCTTTTACAGATACAAACATAATATTAGCTATTCCAAACCCACCTACTAACAAAGAGAAGGCACTAATAATCCAACCTACAATATTCATTTGAGCGATAATTTCATCGATAAAGTCTAACATGCCTCCAAACACATTAATAAAAAAGTTATCCTCCTCTGCCGCTTTCATTCCGCGAATAGTACGTAATTTCACACGTATTTCATTTTCGAATGCAGCCATTTCAACACCTTTAAATGGTTTTAAAACTACGACTGGAGTAAATGTCGATGCATTATTTCCATACAACATACGAATCGTATTAGTTGGAACATAAGCCTTGTCATCAAAACTAGCTCCAAAAGTAGTTGCTCCTTGTTTATCGATAACACCGATAACTTTAAAGTTCCTACCATATAGACGAATACTTTTTCCTATTGGATCTATACCATTAAAAAGAGCATTAGCTACTTCCATTCCCAATACAACAACATATGCACCTTTTGTCGCTTCCGATTCATTATAAAAACGACCATTAGAAATTTTTAAATTGTCTAAAAACTGTAAATCACTATTTCCAATCGAAATACTAACATCATTAGCATACTGACTTTCATATTTTAATATCTCTCGCTTAGTAAACATATTGTAAGAGATATACTCCGCCTCAGGTAAATTACGCTTTAAATACTCATACTCTTCATATTTCATCTCAGGAAACCTATCAATCTTCCAGCGAGGTATGTCCACCGGTCCAAAAGAATAATTAAAAACATAAATCATATTGGTATCAAAACCACTTAACTCTTTCTTGATATTTTTATCCAAAGAATCTACAGCTGCTAATACTGCAATGATAGAAAAAATCCCGATGGTTACTCCTAATAAAGAGAGCACAGTACGAAGCATATTTGTTCGCAATGCCTTAAGCGCAAACTGAAAACTATTAATAAAAAGTCTTATATATAAAAGCATAAAAAACAATGTATTTTACTTGAAAGCATATTCTCAAATACTTTCTTGACTAAAGATAGAAAATAAAAAAAATAATAATGATAAAACTTACCGTTTATACTTTAGAATTATCAATACAATACTTACTTTTGCCACTTACTAAATAACACACAACAATGAACACAACTAAAATGATTAAATCAGCTCTTATTTCAGTTTTTGATAAAAATGGTCTAGAGCCGATCGTAAAGGAATTACACAAGAACGAAGTAGTTATCTATTCTACGGGAGGAACTGAAACGTTCATCAAAGAACTAGGAATACCTGTAGTACCTGTGGAAGATGTAACTTCTTATCCATCTATCTTAGGTGGTCGTGTAAAAACTTTACATCCAAAAGTATTTGGAGGAATCTTAAATCGCCAAGATAACCCACAAGATGTGGAGCAAATGACTGAATTTGATATCCCCCAAATAGACTTAGTTATTGTTGACCTATACCCATTTGAGAAAACAGTTGCATCAGGAGCTAGTGAAGCTGATATCATCGAAAAGATTGATATCGGAGGTATTTCACTAATTAGAGCAGCAGCAAAAAACTTCAAAGATACTGTAATCGTTGCTTCTGTAAATGAATACGATACTTTCTTAAATATGATCCAAGAAAATCAAGGAGCTACAACAATTGAACAACGAAGATATTTAGCAACTAAAGCTTTCAATACATCATCTCATTATGACTCTGCTATCTTCAACTACTTCAACGAGGAAGAAACTACGTTAAAGATTAGTGTTGATAATGGTATTGCATTACGTTACGGAGAGAATCCTCACCAAAAAGGGCAATTTTTCGGAGATTTCGATGCTTTATTTAAAAAGCTTAATGGAAAAGAGCTTTCATACAACAACCTATTAGACGTTGATGCAGCAGTTAGTTTAATGAATGAGTTTAAAGGAGAAAAGCCAACTTTTGCAATTCTTAAACACAACAATGCTTGTGGTGTCGCACAAAGAGAGAGCATGAAAGAAGCTTACTTAGATGCTTTAGCTGGTGATCCAACCTCCGCTTTTGGAGGTGTTTTAATTGCTAATGGAAAAATAGACCTACAAACAGCAGAAGAAATAAACAAGCTTTTCTGTGAAGTAGTTATTGCTCCATCATATGATCGAGAAGCAATTGAAGTATTAAAAGAAAAGAAAAATAGAATTATTCTTGTTATCAATGAAATTAATATGCCTCAAAAACAAGTACGTACTTGTTTGAATGGTATTTTAGTTCAAGACAAAGATAATATTACAGATACTAAAGAGCACCTTACAAACGTTACTATATTAAATCCTTCTAACGAAGAAATAGATGACTTATTATTTGCTTCTAAAATCTGCAAACACACGAAATCTAATACAATTGTTTTAGCGAAAAACAAACAACTTTGTGCTTCAGGTACAGGGCAAACTTCAAGAGTAGATGCATTGCGTCAAGCAATTGAAAAAGCTAATTCATTTAACTTTGCTCTAGATGGCGCTGTTATGGCTAGCGATGCTTTTTTCCCATTCCCTGACTGTGTTGAAATTGCAGACAATGCTGGTATTAAGTCTGTTATTCAACCTGGAGGTTCTATAAAAGACGAATTAAGTATAAATTATTGTAACGAAAACAACATGGCAATGGTGTTTACAGGTACACGTCATTTTAAACATTAATTTATTACTTTTGTATAGCAAACAAAATTATTAACTCTAATAACCATTTTAATTATATGGGATTTTTTGATTTTATGACTGAGGATATCGCTATCGACTTAGGTACAGCGAATACTCTAATTATTCATGATGGAAAAGTTGTCGTTGACAATCCTTCGATTGTTGCTCGTGATAGAACTACGGGTAAAATAATAGCTGTAGGAAAAGAAGCGAGTTTAATGCAGGGGAAAACCCATGGAAATATCAAAACAATCCGCCCATTAAAAGACGGAGTTATTGCTGATTTTGACGCTTCAGAAAAAATGATAAGCCTCTTTATTAAAAGCATTCCTGCTCTAAGAAAAAAAATGTTTACACCTGCACTTCGTATGATTGTTTGTATTCCTTCAGGAATTACAGAAGTGGAAATGCGCGCTGTAAAAGAGTCTTGTGAGCGAGTGAATGGTAAAGAGGTTTACCTTATACACGAACCTATGTCTGCGGCTATCGGTATCGGTGTAGATATCATGCAACCAAAAGGTAACATGATTGTTGATATCGGTGGAGGTACTACTGAAATCGCTGTTATTGCACTAGGAGGTATTGTTTGTGATAAATCTGTTAAGATTGCAGGTGATGTATTCACTAATGATATCATCTATTATATGCGCACGCAACACAACTTATTTGTAGGAGAAAGTACAGCTGAAAAAATCAAAATACAAATTGGTGCTGCAACTGAAGACTTAGACACTCCTCCTGAAGATATGCTAGTACAAGGGCGTGACTTATTAACAGGTAAACCTAAACAAGTCACTGTTTCATACAGAGAGATTGCTAAAGCCTTAGACAAATCAATCCAACGTGTAGAAGATGCCGTTATGGAAACACTTTCGCAAACTCCTCCAGAATTAGCTGCTGATATCTACAATACAGGTATCTACCTAGCGGGTGGAGGCTCTATGCTAAGAGGTCTAGACAAACGCATCTCTCAAAAAACTGACCTTCCTGTCTATATTGCAGAAGATCCTTTAAGAGCTGTAGTACGTGGTACTGGTTTAGCAATTAAAAACATTGACAAATACAAAAGTGTACTTATCAAGTAATTAAAAAAATATGCAGCAAATAATCAACTTTTTTATAAAAAACAGTACTAAGCTACTGTTTTTGCTGCTTTTACTTATATCATTTGCATTCATTCTAAGAACACATACCTTTCACAGGAGTTCTTTTATCAGTTCTGCAAATGGTGTGACGGGTTATGTCTACGAAAATGTAAACGATCTAAAAGAATACATGCATCTAAAATCAGAGAACGACGCTCTGGTTTTAGAAAATGCATTACTAAAAACCATTGTTTATAACAACCTTACAACCAAAGACTCTGTCGAAATTCAAAAGTTTAGACCTAGCGAGACAGATGAGTTTTCAATACTGGTTGCTAAAGTTATTCGCAACTCTTTTAACACAAAAGAAAATTACCTAACAATTAAGGGGGGTACAAAACAAGGTGTAACTAAAGATCTTGGAGTCATTAATAGTAATGGCATTTTAGGTATCGTAGAAAAGTCTTCTAACAACTACTCTACCGTACAAAGTATATTGAATGTAAAATCTAAAATAAACGCTAAGATTAAGGGATCTAATCATTTTGGAACACTAAAGTGGGACGGAATTAATACGGGTTATGTCAACCTAACTGATATTCCTAGACTAGCTGAAATTTACAAAGGAGATACAATCGTTACTGGTGGAAGATCTACTATTTTTCCTGAAAATATTCCAATCGGTGTGATTGAAAAAGCATACACCACAAATAGTTCTAACTACTTCACTATTTCTGTTAGACTATTTAATGACATGACAAACTTAGGTTATGTCTACATCATTAAAAATAATTATATCGAAGAAATTAACACTTTAGAAGAGGAAATAGAAAATGAATAGCATTGTATTATCGAATATAGGTCGTTTTATTATTTTACTTTTAGTACAGGTGCTAATCTTCAATAATATAGACTTACTAGGATATATTAATCCATTTCCCTATATCCTTTTTATCATTCTTTATCCTACCAATGGCAATAAAGCTTTACTTTATTTATCAAGTTTCCTTCTAGGGTTAGCAGTTGATATGTTTATCAACTCTGGTGGTATACATGCCGCAGCTTCATTAATTCTAGCCTTTGCAAGACCAATGATACTTAAATTCTCATTCGGTATTAGTTATCAATATCACAATTTAAATATCCTTAAAAAAGTAACTAAAGATATGTTTAAATCTTTAGAAGTTTTTAGTTACATCTCTATCAGTATCTTAGTTCACAACTTAGTTCTATTTGCTTTAGAATTTTTCAGGTTTAACTTTATATTCGAAATACTTTCACGTACTATAATTACAATGATTTCAACCCTATTGTGTTGTATATTGATTATCTACTTGTTAAAGCCGTCTAGAAAATGAGAAAATACCTTTTACCGTTAATCATTACAGTTGTTTCAATTGTAATACTATCTCGTCTATTTTACTTACAAGTAATCGACGACACATATATCAAAAAATCTGAAAATAACGCGCTAAAAATCGTTTATGAATATCCTGAAAGAGGGTATATTTTTGATAGAAATGGTAAATTAATGGTTGCAAACCAGCCTTCTTATGATGTGATGGTTATTCCTCGTGAAGTAAAAGATATTGACACTTTAGCCTTGTGTAAACTACTTGATGTAACGAAAGACGAGTTTGACACAAAGCTAAACAAAGCTACAAAATACAGCCCAAGACTTCCTTCTATTTTCTTACCTCAGTTGAGCAAAGCAGAATACGCTGCTTTTCAAGAAAAAATCAGACACTTTACTGGTTTCTATATTCAGAAGCGCTCTCTTAGAGATTATCAAGTAGATCATGGTGCAAACATATTTGGTTATATTCGTCAAGTAAATGAATATAACATCAAGAACAATCCCTATTACCGCCCTGGTGACCTTATCGGTATTCAAGGGGTTGAAGAACAATATGAAGAAGTACTTAGAGGTGCTAAAGGAGTTAAGTATATTCAAAGAGACCGATTCAACAGAGAAATCGGCTCATTTAAAAATGGTATATACGACACGATAGCCTTAAAGGGAGACGATATTACATTAACTATTGATAGTGAATTACAAGCCTATGGGGAGTTGCTTATGCAAAATAAAAGAGGAGGAATTGTTGCAATTGAACCAAAAACAGGTGAAATATTAGCACTTATAAACGCTCCTACCTATGACCCTAGTTTACTAGTTGGACGAGAAAGGTCAAAAAACTATACCAAACTATATAACGATTCACTAGCAAAGCCACTATACAATAGAGTCCTTTCTGGAGAATACCCTCCGGGCTCTCCATTTAAAATACTTACAGGACTTATTGGTCTACAAGAAGGGGTCATCAACGAACACACTACTTTTAGTTGTAGTCGTGGCTTCTATTATGGTAAAGGAGCTTGGATGGGATGTCACGATAGTGGTAACTGGGACTTACATATAGCAACTGCCAAATCATGCAACACATACTTTGCACAGACCTATAGACGTATAATAGAAAAGTATAAAGAACCTGCTGACGGAATTGATGCTTGGAACAAGCACTTACAAAGCTTTGGTCTCGGACAATTCTTAGGTTATGACTTACCTGAAGGTAGAAAAGGACATATTCCAAACTCAGAATATTATAACCGTTGGTATCCTAATGGATCTTGGAAAAGTACTACTACAATTTCAAACTCTATTGGTCAAGGAGAAGTTATTATGACTCCAATGCAATTAGCTAATGTCATTGCGGCTGTTGCCAATAAAGGCTATTATTACACCCCTCACATCATTAAAAGCATTGAGCATCACAAAATAGACAAAAAGTTTGTCACTAAAAATCAAACCTCAATAGATGAAAAATACTTCAGCCCTGTAATAGAAGGTATGAATGAAGTATTTAAAACAGGAACTGGTCGCTCTGTGCAAGTAGAACAGCTAGACATGTGTGGTAAAACTGGAACTGTTGAAAACTTTACTCGTATTAATGGTAAACGTTATCAGTTAACCGATCACTCTGTATTCGTTGCTTTTGCTCCAAAAGACGATCCTAAAATTGCAATTGCTGTTTTCATTGAAAATGGATACTGGGGGGCAAGATGGGCTGCACCTATTACGAGTTTAATGATTCAAAAATATCTTCTAAACGAAATCGTTAGAAAAGATTTAGAAAAACGTATGCTAGACGGTAGCTTACAATCTGAATATGATAAAGTATTAAAACTATACAATAATGTAGATAAAAACAATAAATAATGAGAAGTGTTAGTGTTCAAAAAAATATAGACTGGTTGACTGTTCTCCTCTATTACCTATTAGTTATAGCTGGTTGGTTTACTATTTATTCAGCTTCTTTACCAGCTGAACCTACTTCTATGTTTGACCTAAATCAAATTTATGGACGACAACTAATATTCATTATTCTAACAATTCCATTCATTATATTAATCTTAGCTATTGATGCTAAGTTTTATGAAAAGTATGCCTTAATCTTCTATATTATAGGTTTACTTTCTATACTTGGTCTATTCTTCTTTGGTAAGTCTGTAAAAGGGCAAACCAACTGGTATGCTATTGGAGGTTTTGGCCTTCAACCTTCTGAGTTTGTCAAAACATCAACAGCACTATTACTAGCAAAGTACTTATCTGACAACCAAGGACACCTTAACACTTTTAAAGAACAACTAACAGCACTAATCATAATTGGTATACCTACTTTATTCATTTTAAAACATGATACCGGAAGTGCTATGTTATTTGTTTCTTTAGTCTTTGTTCTCTACAGAGAAGGTTTACCTAGCTGGTACTTATGGACAGGTTTCATCACTATTATTTTATTTTTTGCAGCATTGATAGTTCCTCCTTCCGCCATTATAGGAACAATTGTTATATTAACTATACTTCATTTTTATCTCAATAAAAATATAAATCGAAACCCTTTCATATACATTTTTATAGCCATTATATCCTCTGCATTTGTCTACTCAGTTGATTATGTTTATGACAATGTACTAGAGGCCCATCAAAAAGACAGGATCAATGTATTACTGGGGGAGAATGTAAACTTACAAGCAGAAGGATACAACCTTAACCAATCCAAAATCGCCATTGGATCAGGTAACTGGACAGGTACTGGTTTTTTAAAAGGTACACAAACCAAAGGTGGTTTTGTACCAGAGCAACACACTGATTACATCTTTACCACAGTAGGTGAAGAATGGGGGTTTGCAGGAGCAACAGTAGTAATAGTATTATTTCTATGCCTCTTCTACAGACTCATTTACTTAGCAGAAAACCAAAAAAAACGATTTAATCGCGTTTATGGTTACTGTGTGGTCTGCTTTTTGTTTATACATTTTGCATTCAATATTAGTATGTTGATTGGACTATTCCCTACTATTGGAGTACCTCTACCCTTCTTTTCTTATGGAGGATCGAGTTTAATAGCCTTTACAATACTTTTATTTATTTTTCTTAAACTAGATGCAAACAAAATAAACGAGTGGTAAAATAAAAACTCAATATAAATAAAAACAACAAAATGAATTCAAAAAAGCTATGTACTGCTATTTTAATAGCAGCTTTGCCTGTGTGTGGTTTTGCACAGGAAGTAAAGAAAAATGAAAATGTTCAAATCGTAGAAAAAGTAATCTTAAGCCCTGAACAGGTAAAAGAACTTAAAAAAGAACAAAAAAGAATCAGACAAGAACAAAAGCAAGCTCAAAAAGAAAGAAAAAGAGAGCTGAAAAGACAAAAAAACATTATCAAATACAAGCGTCGTATCGAAAAGAGTACTGCTAAACTACACAAAGAAAAAGAAAAACTTCACTTAGCACAGTACGAATACCACAATGATTTACAAGCGGGTAAACTATCTCAAATGGAAGAGTTAAAAGGAAAAGCTAAACTTTTAAAACAAGAGAGCAAAGTAAAAGACCTTCAAATCGATATTCAAGAGTACAAAAATACAATTGATGAGTTGATGAAACAATAACAACTTCTTTCAAATTAAAAAGAGCTATCTAATCAGGTAGCTCTTATTTTTTTCTATCTACGACCGAAAAAAATTTCAACAACAATATCTATCAAAACTTCACGTACGTCCCTCTAATTTACTAAAAGCACCTTTAAATAGTAATGTAATACGAACTGTATCGGACCAGCTATTGATTCCTAGATACAACCTACTTCTTGAAAGAAAAACAACTTTTGTTGCCAAACTAGTGCTATGCGTACAGTATACGTGCAGTATAGTGGCCCAGAAGTACATTCTCGGCAAGGAAACTGCACGTATACTGCAAGCATAGGTCAATAAAGAATGGACAACCTTGGATCAGTCTCAAAAGTTGTGTGTGAATTAAAAAGGACAGACCT
>NZ_WMJY01000005.1 GCF_009711055.1 Myroides pelagicus | reverse complement strand
TTAAATGCTGTTGCATTTATTTGTTGAATCTAAGTTTATATAAGTTTTACTTTATTGGTAATACGGTTAGTATAGTTGACTATGCTAACTATTTAAAGGATCCATTCTTTTATATCGCCCTATTATCTACGGTCTTCGTAGACTTTGTATTATTGTATATTGTAACAAAAAATGAAGAAAACTTTTAAGGTTTGTCTTTAATAAAAAAGAGAGCATATTGCTCTCTTTTTGTATTATTCTTTAGTGACAATCTGCATTGTCTCTCTATTTACTTGTTTAAGTAGTAGTGTTTTATCTTTCAATATTTTGTCTGCTGAATATTGGTCAAAATGACGAACGGTGTACAGTGATACATTTTCGTTATAGCTTACTTTATAATCATTGATTAGACGCAATCTTAGGTCTTCGAATAGATTAAACTTATCTTCTACGCAGACCGAGAAACTAATCGCTGAGTTTTGGATTACATTCACTTTTATGTTGTATTCACAGAACAACTTGAATATATCACTAATATTTTGCTCCATAATGAACGAAAAGTCTTTGGAAGAAAGAGAAATTAGCAATTGGTTTTTCTTAACGATAAAGCAAGGAACCTCAGGAGTCAATGGAGCTCCTTTTGATACATTTGTTCCTGCTAAGGATGGATTTATAAAAGACTTAACAAAAAGAGGTATTTCTTTCTGTCTAAGGGGCTGTAAAGTTTTTGGGTGAATGACTGAAGCGCCATAAAAGGCCAATTCAATTGCTTCTTGATAAGAAATATGCTCCAACAGAACAGTTTCATTGAAGTAACGTGGATCAGCGTTGAGCACACCGGGTACGTCTTTCCAAATAGTGACACTTTGTGCTTCTATCGCATAGGCAAAAATAGCTGCGGAATAATCAGATCCTTCTCGACCAATAGTTGTAGAGAATCCATTGTAATCAGAACCAATAAACCCTTGGGTAATACAAAGGGTAGGTCTGTTTATTTCGCGTTTGATATTTTCTACTGTAACATTCCAGTTTACATTAGCATCTCTATAAGTGGTATCCGTCTTGATTAAATTTCGCGCATCTACCCATTCATTTACAATATTGGAGTCTAGTAAAAAATGGTGTAAGATAATTGTCGATATAATTTCACCTTGACTAACGATTTGATCGTAAACGAAGTTGTAGTTCGGAGATTTATTGTTTAGTAAAAAGTAGGTGATAGAATCGAACAACTCTTTTAATCTATTGTAAATGTCGTGCTCCTTATTTGGAAATAACTCTTCCACTATAGCAAAGTGATATTCTTTGACAAGATCTACTGACTCAGCTAGATCAAATCTATTTTGAAAATAGTTATGTACAACTGTCTCTAGTGCATTCGTTGTTTTACCCATAGCTGATGCTACGATAAGACAATCTTCATATCCAATTGTTTGCAATACTTGACAAACATTTCTTACATTTTCAGCGTCACGTACTGAGGCTCCCCCAAATTTGAATACCCTCATGGATTAATTATTTGATAATATTGTTTATTCCGTTTTCGTCTAATTGTACAGTGTACCAGTCTTCTAAGACTGTAGCTCCTGATTTTTTATAGAATTCAATAGCGGGTGTGTTCCAGTTAAGGACTACCCATTCCACTCTTTTTACACCTTGCTCTTTGGCGATGTGCATGATTTGGTTGTATAATGCGCTACCGGCACCCGTTCCCCTGTGTTCTTTACTGACGATTAAATCTTCAAGATGTATCGTTTTACCTTTCCAAGTAGAATAGCGATTATAGTATAATGCCATACCTACGATGACTTGATTTACTTCAGCAACGATAACCTCAAACAAAGGTTGTGCTCCAAAACCATCTCTTATGAGGTCGTCAACAGTAATTACTACAGCATCAGGTTCTTTCTCAAAAAGAGCAAGTTCTTGTATTAATTCTAAAACACGCGGCATGTCTGCAGACGTGGCTTTTCGGATATTCATAGTTTATTTGATTTTAGTTAGCTATAATCTTCTGTGGAATAACAAAATTAACGATATTTGCAGAATTAAAGACACAACTAAAGAATCATTTTTAAAATGACAACAGAAAGAAATCAGACTTTAGGAGAGTTTATCATTGACAAGCAAGAAGATTTTATGTATTCTTCTGGTGAGTTTACTCGATTAATCAACTCTTTAAGATTAGCTGCTAAAGTCGTAAGTCATCAAGTTAATCAAGCAGGTTTAGTTGACATCGTGGGGGCTTTTGGAAAAGAGAATGTCCAAGGTGAACAACAACAAAAGTTAGACGTTTATGCTAATGAGGTATTTATCAAAACATTAGTAAATCGAGAGATTGTTTGTGGAATTGCTTCTGAAGAGGAAGATGACTTCATTGCGATACAAGGAAAAAAGGGAAATAACGAGAATAAATACGTTGTCCTTATGGATCCGTTAGATGGGTCTTCTAATATTGATGTAAATGTTTCAGTGGGAACTATTTTCTCAATTTACAGAAGAGTTACACCAATAGGGACACCAGTTACTCAAGAAGATTTCTTGCAAAAAGGGGCAAACCAAGTTGCTGCAGGTTATATTGTTTATGGCTCTTCTACGATGTTAGTGTACACTACTGGGAATGGAGTTAATGGGTTTACACTTAACCCAGCAATCGGTACGTTCTATTTGTCTCATCCCAACATGAAGATTAAAGAAGATGGTAATATCTATTCAATAAACGAAGGGAACTATGTGCATTTTCCACAAGGCGTAAAAGACTATATTAAGTATTGTCAAGCTGAAGAGGGAGAGCGTCCTTATACATCACGTTATATAGGAAGTTTAGTATCGGATATCCATAGAAATATTCTTAAAGGGGGTATTTATATCTACCCAACGAGCACGAAAGCGCCTAAAGGAAAGTTAAGATTATTGTACGAATGTAATCCAATTGCTTACATTATCGAACAAGCTGGAGGTAAGGCGTCAGACGGATATTCTAGAATAATGGATATAGAGCCAACCGAATTACACCAACGCGTACCTTTCTTCTGTGGAAGTAAAAACATGGTAGAAAAAGCGGAAGAGTTTATGAGTCAATATCCTGCAAAATAGGCTTCTGTTTTTGGTAATAATATAAAAGCGATGTGTATTCTAGCACATCGCTTTTTTTGTTATTTCTTTGTTTTTATTTTATCAATAAAAGTGTCTAAATCTGCATTTAGCACAAGTAGAGATAGTGCTTTGTCGACTATGTAGTCAACATTTGTAGTAAAGCCTAGTGCAACAGCGAATTTGCGCAATATATCCTTTTGTTTCTTACCTAGTACGTTATCAACGTAAACCATTCGAGCTAGATCGTACAGTCGCTCAATTCTATTAATTTCTAGGTAAGGGGGATTAATAGGATATGACTCTGGATTTTTCAGTATTTTGCTATAATCTTCTTCTGATATGTCCAGTCGTATCGCTAGTTGGTCAATGAACTTCTTTTCTTCTTCACTAATGTGTCCATTGGTTAAGGCAACTCTTACAATAGAGGCAAAATGGCCTCTGTTACGATCCTTGAATCCCGCATCAAATAAATCTGAATATGCCATCTTATCGAGTGTTAAATTGTTGGTTGTTATTTTATATGTTTAATTTAGTGATTATTTATTTAAAACTTGTTAATTTTTATAAAAAAGTATTGAGCTTGGAGTTGGTTTTTTTCTTCTTTTTTAAATGAATAGAGGAGTAAGGTCAGATATTTTAAACTTATACTTATTTTTGCTTATATAATTATAGTAAGAAAAAGAACACAATCAATATGAATACACCAAAAGTCAGTAAATACGATAAAGCTTATTTGAAAATGGCAAAGGAGTGGGGGCAGTTGTCTTATTGTAAACGCAAGAAAGTTGGCGCTATCATTGTGAAGGATCGCATGATTATATCAGACGGATACAATGGCACGCCAAGTGGTTTTGAGAATTGCTGTGAAGATGAAAATGATACGACTCACTGGTATGTGTTGCACGCGGAAGCAAATGCAATCTTAAAAGTAGCACGTTCAACGCAAAGTTGTCAAGATGCTACGCTGTATATAACGATGTCTCCTTGTAAAGACTGTAGTAAGTTGATTCATCAAGCTGGGATAAAGCGCGTCGTTTACTTGGAAGGATATAAGGATTTGGAGGGAGTTGAATTCCTCGTAAAGGCTGGTGTTGAGGTAGTTCATTTAGCAACTTTAGACTAATGATATGAAGAAGTTTTTTTGGCCACTTATTATTTCAATTGCTCTTTCTTTAGGGATACTTCTAGGGGGCTTTATTACGTCTGCCTCTTATCGGGCAAAAGGGATGTATTTTACCAATCATAATAAGTTGAAGCTGAATAGACTAATCGATTTTATCGATCAAGAGTATGTGGACAATGTCAACACAGATTCGATTGTTGATAATACGGTGACAAATATTTTAGAACAATTAGATCCTCATTCTGTTTATATTGCCAATGATGAAATGCAGTGGGTATCTGAATCGATGCAGGGGAGCTTTGTCGGTATTGGGATTAATTATTATCTATATAAGGACTCCTTATCGGTAATTAAGAGTATTCCCAATGGACCAGCAGCGAACGGTGGGATTATTGGTGGCGACCGAATCATAGCGGTAGATAAGCATTCGATTGTAGGAAAGGAAATTACAAGTGATACTGTGGGAGTTCGACTGAGAGGGGCGGAAGGTTCGAAGGCACTATTATCTGTTTATCGCCCTATGACTAAAGCAGTCATTGAAGTACCAGTCGTTCGCAATGTTATACCTATCAAAAGTGTTGATGTGGCTCTAAAGTTATCGAACGCTCTTGGTTACGTAAAGATTAATCGATTTTCGGGTACAACCTATACGGAGTTTAAAAAGGCATTAGAAGATCTGAAAAAGCAAAACATCAAAGGGTTAGTTTTAGATTTAAGAGATAACGGCGGAGGTTATTTAAGTGTAGCAACAGATATCTTAGAAGATGTATTAACTGAAGGACAAATTATCGTCAAAACAGTTAGTAAGAAGGGAATTGAAAAGATTACCTATGCTCAAGGGAAAGGTCTATTTACGAAAGCCCCTATTTATGTTTTAGTCAATGAGAATAGTGCTTCAGCAAGTGAGATTATAGCAGGAGCAATACAAGATAATGATAGAGGGATAGTAGTGGGGAGACGTACATTCGGAAAAGGCTTAGTGCAACGAGAGTTGCAACTAGGCGATGGGTCTGCAATCCGATTGACTACAGCACGTTATTATACACCATCAGGTCGTTCCATACAGCGTCCTTATGACAAAGGTATAGAAGTGTATAACCATGATTTTAAAACGCGTTATGAACACGGAGAGCTATATGCAGCAGATAGTATAAAAGTGGCAGATAGCTTAAAGTATAAAACGCTGAAAGGGCGCATCGTATTTGGAGGGGGAGGTATTGTTCCAGATTGGTTTGTGCCTTTAAGAGGTGATCATGGTACAGAAGCTATTTATAGTGTTTTGTCCTCTGGAATCACAAGCTATTTTGTCTTTGAGGAATTAGACAAAGCTAGAGAGGCTTATATTGTGTTAGACCAAGAGGCTATCGTCAATAAAGTAATGAATGACAAGGAATTGATTAATCGATACATTAAGTTTTTACATATACATAATCTCCAATTACAACTTGACAAACAAAAGGAAGAAGTGTATTTCTATTTAACAGGGGAATTTATTAAACAGTTGTTGTCAGATCAGGCGTATTATAACTGGATATTGACGAAAGATCCTATGTTGAAGAAAATAGATGAAATGAAAGAGCAGTAGCTTTAGGGAATGTACTTTTTTAGTACTCTTTTACTAAGTATGAACTTAAGAAACAAATAAGATAGAATAATATAAAAATAAAAGGGTCTCGTACGAGACCCTTTTATTTTTATAAGGAAGTAAGATTACCAAATCTTAACTCTTTCTTCTGGATTGATGTATAACTTATCACCTTCTTTGATGTCAAATGCGTCATAGAAAGCATCAACATTTTGTAAAGGAACATAAGCGCGGTAGTGTCCTGGCGCGTGAGGGTCAGTTTTTACTTGGTTTTTAATAGCTTCATCTCTAGCTTTAGTTCTCCAGATAGTTCCCCATGAAATGAAGAAACGTTGTTCTGGTGTAAATCCGTCAATTAGACCTGGGTTACCAGCTTCTTTAAGATAGATTTGTAAACCGTCATAAGCAGCATTAACCCCACCTAAGTCACCGATGTTTTCACCTAATGTAAATTTACCGTCAACAAATACTCCAGGAAGAGGCTCTAAAGCACTGTATTGCGCAGCTAACTTGTTTCCTAAAGTAGTAAATTGCTCTAAATCTGCATCAGTCCACCAGTTGTTTAAGTTACCATCTTTGTCATAACGAGCACCTGAATCATCAAAACTGTGAGAGATTTCATGTCCAATTACTGCTCCAATTCCCCCATAATTAATAGCTTCATCAGCTTTGTAATCATAGAAAGGAGGTTGTAAGATAGCAGCAGGGAATACAATCTCGTTATAAATTGGGTTGAAATAAGCATTTACTGTCTGTGGAGACATTCCCCAACGAGATTTATCAACAGGTTGTCCGTAATCAGCACTGTTTTTAGCAACTTCCCATCTTTCTGCATTCTTCATGTTCTCGAAGTGGTTACCACCATCCTTAGGTGATTTAATAGCCATTGTTGAATAGTCTTCCCATTTATCAGGGTATCCAATTTTTACAGTAGTAGTACCAAGTTTTTCTAGCGCACCTTTTTTAGTCTCTTCAGCCATCCAAGGTAAAGCTTTAATACGCTCACCAAAAGCAGTTAATACATTTTTAATCATCGCCTGTGCTTTTGCCTTAGCTTCAGCTGGGAATTTCTTCTCTACATATAACTGACCTAAAGCTTCTCCAACAGTACCATTAACAACAGCTAAAGCTCTTTCTTTTACAGGACGTTGTTCTTTAGCACCTTGTAAAGTTTTAGAATAGAATTCCCAGTTAGCTTTCTCCATATCCGTAGATAAGTAACTCGCACTTCCATTTACAAGAGTCCATTTTAAATACGCTTTGATATCTTCGATGTTTCCATCTACTAAAATAGCATTTAATGCTTTCATATATTTAGGTTGAGAAACAACAACTTTATCAATGTTTTTCAAACCTTTAGCATCAAAGTAAGCAGTCCAATCAACAACAGGTGTTAGCTGTTGTAACTCAGCAATTGTCATTGGGTTATACGTCAAGCGGCTATCTCTTCTTTCAACTCTTGTTAAACGAGGTTCTGCCATTTTAGTTTCAATTGCTAATACTTTGTTAGCGTTCGCTAAAGCAACTTCTTTAGAATCTCCAGCCATTTCTAACATACGCGCTACGTGTGCAACATATTGATCGCGTTTTTCTTTCATATCAGCGCTATCCTCAACGTAGTAGTCACGATCAGGAAGACCAAGACTTCCTAAGCTTACGTAAATTGTGTTTGCTTTAGAATCTTTTGCATCTGCATAAACGTAAGAAGAATAGAAACCTAATCCACCTTCATCAGCTAAACCGTCAATAAGTTTTGCAACATCAGCAGCTGTATTTAATGCATTGATTTTCTCTAAATATGGTTTTAATGGTTCGACTCCAAGTTTGTTTCTTGTTGCCTCATCTAAATACGTTTCATAAACGGCTACTGCTTTAGCTTGATCAGATTTAGGGTCTAACTTTTGATTCGTAACGGCTTCTTCTAAGATAGCTAGTGCATCTTTGTCAGTGTTTTGTCTTAGCTCATCAAAACTTCCCCATCTAGTTCTATCTCCTGGGATTTCTGTTTTGTCATACCAAGTTCCATTTACATAACGGAAGAAGTCATCACCTGGTTTTACAGACTGATCCATGTACTCTAATGTGATTCCATGGTTTTCTTTATCTGCTTCTTTAGTCTCTTTACAAGCTACTAAAGTAGCTACTGCAAAAGCAGAAGTTAATAATACTTTTTTGTTCATAGTATAAAATACATTTCGTTTATTAATGATATGGTAACAAAAATATAAAATATCTTTGGTTATAATAATTTAGAGTTGAATATTTTATAAAGGTCGTATTTATAATGTCTTTAACCTTTATTTACGAGTGAATTTGTAAGTTTGTACAAACTCAAAACACTATGTTCGAATTCTTCAAAAAGTATCGTCTTTTCTTTTTCTTTTTCTTCATTTTGTGTGCGGGGATAATGACTATGTTTTATTCCGCATTGAAGATTAGAAAATCACTTCCAGTATATACACCTTCAATGGTTAATCCTGAAATGGTAGATAGTCTTATTCAGCATAAAGCCAATAAGCAACGTCACCGTATCGCTTCATTTAAGTTTTTAAATCAAAATGGTGATACCATTACAGAGAAAGATTACCGTGGGCATATTTATGTAGCAGATTTCTTTTTTACTACTTGTCAAACGATTTGTCCTATAATGGGAGATAATATGGTTTGGTTACAAGAGAAAGTGAAGACTTTACCAGGCGTTAAATTATTATCACACTCAGTGACACCAGATATTGATACGGTTGAAGTATTAAAAGAGTATGCAGAAACTAAAGGTGCTGATGACGCTATTTGGAATCTTGTGACAGGTGATAAAAGAGATATTTATTATATCGCTCGAAATTCTTATTTAGCCGTGAAGACTGGATCTCCAGAAGAGTTATATGATATGGTTCACACAGAGAATTTTGTACTTGTAGATAGTGATGGTCGTATACGTGGTTTTTACGATGGTACAAACTTTGATACAGAGGATCCTGAAAATAAAAATATGCAACAGCTATGGGAAGATATTCAATGGCTATATGAGCATGAAAAGAAGAAATAAAATAAATTCCTTTGGATAGAGAAAGCAGTGCTAGACACTGCTTTTTTATTGCTCAACAATTGAATTACTCCTCCTTTTGATCGTTAGGGTTAAGAGCGTTAAACTTTGTTAAGCAACAGAAATAGTAGTAATTGTAATAATAAATCTTTCTGCACTGTGGTAAACATGTCTATATTTGTTTACTTTTGTAATATAAACTAAATCTAAATAAATTGAATACAACTTTAGACTTATTAGAGAAAAATACCAAAGGTATTATAGCGGATTATGATATGCAGAAAGTGCCATTGAAGTTATTAGAAATGGGATGTCTGCCTGGGAATGAAGTGGTTTTGCTAGAGGTTGCTCCACTTGGAGATCCTATCTACTTATATGTGAATGATACCCATTTATCTATTCGAAAAGAGTTAGCTAAAGAAATTCTTGTAAATGTTGAGTAGTTTGTCAACAGAATAATTGTATTTAATGAAGAATATTATAAACGTAGCCTTAATAGGAAACCCAAACGTAGGAAAGACTTCTGTTTTTAATGCGTTAACAGGATTAAATCATAAGATAGGAAACTATCCAGGAATTACCGTAGACAAGATTAGTGGAGATGCTAAATTGTCAAATGACGTTTTGGCGAAAGTAATTGATTTGCCCGGAACCTATAGTATCAATGCTAGTTCACTGGATGAAAAGATTGTTTTAGATCTTCTCTTCAACCCACAACATAAAGAATATCCTGATGTTGTCGTTGTCGTTGCTGATATTGAAAACTTAAAGAGAAACTTACTGTTGTTTACGCAGATTAAAGAGTTAGGAATACCGTCTGTATTAGCTATTAATATGGCTGATCGAATGACAGAAAAAGGAATTTCACTTGACGTAAAACAGTTAGAGGAAAAACTAAATACTAAGGTTGTATTAATCAGTGCGAAGAAAAAACAAGGTATAGAGGAACTAAAAGCAGCTATTATTGACTTTCGAAACTACTCTACTGAACCATCTGTAAATGCAACAGCTGCAGCTTCAGAGTTTTTCGGGAAATTAGCATTGACTTATCCAACAGAACCTATTTATAAATTGTGGATGATATATTCACAAGATTTAGAAATTGGCAGTATAAATAAGTCTTCAATCGAAGAGAAGGGGATACAACTATCAGAATCTGAGGTTAAGAGATTACAACAAAAGAAAACGATTAAGCGCTATCAGTTTATCAATGATCTGTTGAAAGAAGTTTATAAAAAAGATATAAAAGCAGCAACAGATTTATTGAGCAAGGCAGACCGTATCCTGACGCACAAGGTTTGGGGATATGTTATTTTCTTTGCGATTATGTTATTAGTATTTCAAGCTATTTTTACTTGGTCTAGTATTCCAATGGATTGGATTGATGGATTGTTTGGATCGTTATCTACTTGGATACATGAGGTAATGGAGCCAGGAAAGCTGACGGAATTGATAGCTGATGGTATTATACCTGGGATTGGAGGAATTATGCCATTTATCCCACAGATTGCTATTCTATTTATGTTTATCGCTATTTTAGAGGAAACAGGGTATATGAGTAGAGTCGTCTTTTTAATGGATCGTCTAATGCGCCCATTTGGATTGAGTGGTAAATCAGTTGTACCTTTAATCTCTGGAAATGCTTGTGCAATCCCTGCGATTATGTCGGCACGTAATATAGAGAATCCGAAAGAACGATTATTGACCATCTTGGTGACACCATTTACGACGTGTTCTGCCAGGATACCAGTATATATAATTTTAATTGCATTAGTCATTCCAGATACTAAATTATTTGGAGTGATAGGATTACAAGGTCTAACGTTGACGTTGTTCTATCTATTAGGATTTTTAGCAGCATTGGTTGGTGCTTGGATATTAAAATTCTTTATTCGTTCGGAGAAGAAGTCTTATTTTGTCATTGAAATGCCAAATTATAGAATGCCTATTTTCAAGAATGTTGTTAGCACAATGTACGAAAAGACAAAAGCATTCGTAATAGGAGCCGGGAAGATTATCTTCTTTTTGTCTATTATTATTTGGTTCTTAGGAGCTCATGGTCCAGGTGAAAAGTATGAGAATGCTGAGGAAATCGTGACGGAACAATATAAGGGGCAATCTGTGTCTGAAAAGGAATTGGAAGATCATATTGCAGGGTATAAATTAGAGAACTCTTATATAGGTATAATAGGTAAGTCTATCGAACCAGTGATTAAACCATTAGGTTATGATTGGAAGATTGGTATTGCTGTGATTTCTTCTTTTGTAGCAAGAGAGGTATTTGTAGGAACACTCGCAACTATTTATAATGTTGGGTCAAGTGGGGAAGAAGATGAAGATGGCACGATCAAACAGCGTATGTCTGCTGAGGTTTGGCCTGATACAAAAGAGAAGGTATTTACCTTAGCAAGTGGATTGTCATTGATGGTATTTTATGCTTTCGCAATGCAGTGTACATCAACAGTGGCTATTACACGTAGAGAAACTAAATCGTGGAAATGGACTATTTTCCAATTAATCTTTATGACTGCTTTTGCTTATTTGGCAGCCATGCTGACTTTTCAATTTTTAAAATAAAAGTATTATGGGATATCAAGAAATTATAGCGTATGGGATTGTTATTCTTGCTGTGGCTTTTCTGATAAAAAAAAGCTTTTGGAAGAGTAAGAATAATAAGAAAGGTTCTTGTGGCGGAGGTAGCTGCGGATGTTCTTAACATATTACGCTTTATAAAATATAAAGGCAGTCTAGTTCGGACTGCCTTTTTTGATTTTTAGGACTGCTGTTATCACCCTAAATAGACTTGTCATTCTATCTGATACTGTTTATAAAGCTTTGTATAGAGGATACGTCTATGCCTTGTTCATTAATGTGTTTCATAAATGCTGTACCTATAATCGCACCAGAACTATATTGATTAGTTAATTCATACGTTTGCTTATCTCGTACTCCAAAACCAATCAAGATAGGATTCTTTAATTCTAGACCTTGTATGTGTTTGTAGTAATCTTGCTGAGTTTCTAGCGATTTGTTAGATCCCGTTGTTCCATTTGAAGAAACTAAATATATAAAACCATTTGTTTGTTCGTCTATTTCTCTCACTCTTTTAATTGATGTATCATTGCTGATCAACATTATGTTTTTAACGTTGTACCTTTCGCAAGGTGCTTTGAAGTGGGACAAGTAGTAGTCCATAGGTAAATCCGGTAAGATAATACCATCTATACCTATTTCGGAGCATTTAGCTATAAACGCTTCAATACCATAACGCATCACGGGATTCAAATATCCCATAAGAATAATTGGTATGTGCACAGTTTGTCTAATATTCTCTAATTGGTCAAATAGCTTAGCAACTGTCATTCCATTGCGTAAGGCTTGTTCACTACTATTTTGAATTACAGGACCATCAGCTAATGGATCAGAGAATGGTATCCCTATTTCTACTAGATCTACACCTGCAGTGTCTAGATTTTTTAAGATAGTCATAGTGTCTTCTAATGCTGGATAGCCTGCCGTGAAATAGATAGAAAGTATATTAGATTTTTTAGTTTCAAAAAGTGTATTAATTCTATTATTCATGGTTAAAGTATTTAGAGTAAGTAATCATGTCTTTGTCTCCTCGTCCAGAGAGATTAACAATGACAATATCATTTTCTTTTAATTCCATTTTATTAAGATAGGCTAAGGCGTGCGCAGATTCTAATGCTGGAATAATACCATCTATGCGTGTTAATTCAAAGGCTGCGTGTATGGCTTCTTCATCAGTAATACTTCCTACCTGGATTTTGCCAGTGTCTCTCAAATAAGCGTGAGCTGGACCAATCCCTGGATAATCTAAACCTGCCGATATTGAATAAGGCTCTATAATTTGACCATCATTTGTCTGGATTAAGTAAGTTTTGCTTCCGTGTATTATGCCTTGTTTTCCCAATGCTATTGTTGCTGCCGTTTGACCTGAATTTATGCCTTTACCCGCGGCTTCTACAGCAATTAATTGGGTGTGTTGATTATCAATGAAATGATAAAATGCACCCATAGCGTTGCTTCCTCCACCTACACAAGCTATTACATAATCAGGATTTGCTGTGCCTTCTTGTTCTAAGAGCTGGTCTTTTATCTCTTTGCTGATGATAGATTGAAACTTAGCAACCATGTCAGGATAGGGATGTGGTCCTACCACAGATCCTATAACATAATAGGTCTCTTGTGGATTATTGATCCATTCTCTGATTGCTTCATTCGTTGCGTCTTTTAGTGTTTTACTACCACTCTCTGCAGCTATCACTGTTGCGCCTAGCATTTTCATACGTTCTACATTCGGCTTTTGGCGTTCAATATCATGCGCCCCCATGAAGACTGTACACTCTAAGTTTAATAAAGCACAGGTAGTTGCAGTAGCTACTCCATGTTGGCCTGCACCAGTTTCTGCTATAATTCGCTTTTTACCTAATCGCTTTGCTAATAGTACTTGACCAATTGTATTATTTATTTTATGAGCTCCTGTATGATTGAGATCTTCTCTTTTTAGATAGATCTTAGCGTTATATTTTTTGGATAAGTTTACTGAATAGAAAAGAGGAGTTGGTCTACCTACATAGTCTTTTAATAGCTTTTCAAGCTCTTGTTTAAAACTGTCTGATTGTATGATGTCAAGATAGTTTTCTTGTAAATCGGCTACGTTGTTATACAGCATTTCTGGAATAAATGCTCCACCGTATTCTCCGTAATATCCTTGTTTATTTGGGTTAAATTCCTTCATGCTTTTTTATTTTTTGTACTAGTTGTGTAGCTAGTGTAATGTTCTTTAAATAATGCTCTTGCTCTATTTGGCTATTGATATCATATCCAATTAGTCTGTTGTCTTGTATATTCATTGCCTCTTGTATATTGTGTATGCCAAGCCCTCCACTTAAGAGGTAAGGAGTGTTTCCTTGATACTCGTTAAGTAAATTCCAATTGAAGACCTTCCCACTACCGCCAAAAGTAGGAGTTGGGGTATCAAATATAAACGCATCACAATAGGGACTATAAGCAAGAGTTTGTTCTAAGTCCTCGTTTTTTCCTATTGAAAATGCTTTAATAACATTTATTCCATTTGTCTTATATAAGGCACAATCATTTACCGTTTCATTGCCGTGCAATTGAATATAGTCTAGTTTGTAATTCTTCTTTTTGTGAAGAACCTCTTCTGTCTTTTCGTTTACAAAAACGCCTACCTTTTTTACTGAAGTTGGAATACTATCAAGTATAGTTTCTTCTATATGACCTATATACCTTTTGGATTTAGGGTAAAAGATAAGACCGATGTAATCGATAGGTAGTTTACAGAGTTGCTTAATGTTCTCTGGATCTTTCATACCACAGATTTTTACTTGTTTCATATTACAATTTTTTGGCGTGTCTCTTTTAGTTTTAGCGTTGGATCTGAAGCTTTCATAAAATACTCTCCGATCAAAAAAGCATTAAACCCTTCTTGGTATAACTTAGTGACTACTTGTGGATCATCTAGACCGCTCTCTGCTACTTTGATAGCGCTTTTTGGGAGTAGTTGACTCAATGCAATGCTGTTTGCGATATCTACTCTAAAAGTATTTAGGTCTCTATTGTTTATTCCGATTAGGTCAAATTCGGTTGTTAAGTGATCTTTGATTTCCTTTTCATTATGAGTTTCTAATAATACTTCTAAGCCAATCTGATGTGCGTATGCTGCTAAGCGCTTTAAAACATCTGTAGGCAACATCTTTGCTATTAATAGTATTAGGTCAGCCCCCATAGCTTTAGCTTCTGTAATTTGATATTTATCAACGATGAAGTCTTTTTGCAATAATGGAATCGATAATTGCTCTCTTGCTGTGATAAAGTCATTCGCTTTTGCACCAAAGAATTTAGTATCATTTAACACCGATACTGCTGAAGCACCTTGGGCTTGATAGCCTGCTGTGATACTGACAATATCTGCATTGTTTCTGATAATACCTTTTGAGGGGGATTGTCTTTTAAATTCTGCTATGATATGTGGTGTATTTGCTTGTCTGATTTTATCTACTAATGAAATCGTTGATCGCTTAAAAAGTACACCGTTTTTCAGTTGTTCTTCTGAGGTGTTTTGTTTGCGTTGTTCTACTTCTTGGAGTTTATGTAATTTTATCGTTTCTAATATATGTCTCATAGTTGTCTCAGTGTTTCGAATGCTTGTTTAGCTTTGCCTGTCAATAAGGAGTCTTTCGCTAGTTCTAATGCCTCATTAATGGATAAATTGGACTTATATGTTTGTATTGCTAGGGCTGCATTAGCTAGCACTACATTGTTTTGTGATTCAGTGCCTTTTCCCTTTAATATAGTCCAAAAAATCAAGGCTGATTCTTCTACTGTTGTACCTCCTTTGATTTCCTCTGCTCGGACTGGCTGTAAGTTGAAATAAGCGGGAGATATTATTTGCTCCCCATTGTTTGTTGCTAGTTTAGCAGTGCCTGTTAAACTACATTCATCATAGCCATCTAAGGCATGAATAATGCTGTATTGGCTTCCTGATGATTGTAAAAAATATTGGTACATTCTCAACAGTTCAAGGTTAAAAAGCCCAATTAATTGTACTTTAGGTTGAGCAGGATTAGTAAGTGGACCTAACATATTGAAGAATGTTTTAACCCCTAATGCCTTTCGAACCGGAGCTATGGTCTTCATGGCTGGGTGAAATAAAGGAGCGTGTAAAAAACAGATATTTGCTTCTTTTAGTTGTTGTTGGAGTCGTACTTCATCAGCAGTAAAGTGAATACCGAGGTTTTCCATTACACTTGATGAACCAGAGATAGAGGATACTCCATAGTTTCCGTGTTTTGCTATTGGTATCCCTGCTCCAGCTGCTATAAAAGCGGAGAGCGTAGAAATGTTAAACGTATCTTTTCCATCTCCACCTGTTCCACACATATCCATAGGATTATAGGCTGACAGATCTACTTTAATGGCTAATTCTACCATGGCTTCACGAAATCCTTGGAGCTCTTCTAGGGTGATTGGACGCATGAGAAAGGCTGTAAGTAGAGCGGCTAACTGTGTCTCTGTATACGACTGATTAGCCATATTGTTTAGTACTTGTTTTGCTTGCTCTTTTGTCAGTGTTTTATGTTGTGCTAGTTGATTTAATACTTCTTTCATCACTTAATTGTTTAACCAGTTTGTAATCATTTTTTTTCCTTCCACAGTCAGTATGGACTCGGGGTGAAACTGCAAACCTCTAATGTTTAATTCTCTGTGTTTGTAGGCCATAACGTTTCCTTCGTCATCATAAGCTGTTACTATGATTTCATCAGGAGGTGTATCAACCACCCAAGAGTGATAATGTGCTATAGGTGTGTGATTAGAGACTCCATCAAATAATATATCGTGTTCCACAATGTTTATCTTACTCGAGATACCGTGAAACGGTTCTGCTAATTGTTTCAATTGCATTCCCATATATTGACCCAAGGCTTGATGACCTAAGCAGATACCCAATATATCTTTGCTTTTAGCATAGGTGTGAATAACCTCCATTAGTTGACCTGCTTCATGAGGTATTCCAGGACCTGGTGATAATAGAATTTTGTCGTATTGATTAATATCTTGAATTGTTAGTTGATCATTTCTGATGACATCTACTTGATGGTCTGCCTGTTCTTTGATTATGTATATCAAGTTATAGACAAAAGAATCGTAATTATCGATGACTAGTATTTTCATATTTATAGATCTTGTGCTTTAGTAATAGCTGTTCGGACAGCCTTTAATTTGTTGTTTATTTCTGCTAGCTCTGAAGCGGTATTGGATTTAGTTACTATTCCACAACCTGCTTGATATTGCAATTCATTGTTTTGGCTGACAACTGAGCGAATAAATATGGCTTGATTCATCTCTCCGTTTAACTTTAAGACGCCTACTGCTCCACCATATAGTCCACGATTTGTCGTTTCATACTGGTCTATTAATTCCATTGCTTTGTATTTTGGTGCTCCCGAAAGTGTCCCAGCAGGAAATGTGTCTTTGAAGATTTCTATTGGGTTATAACCTTGTTCGAGGCTTCCACTGACCTTAGATACTAAGTGAATAACATGAGAATAGTATTCTACTTGTTTGAGTTTCTCAATTGTTACACATTGACTATGCTTGCTGAGATCGTTTCTAGCTAAATCAACGAGCATGATATGTTCTGCGTTTTCCTTTGGATCATTAGCTAGTTCATTGGCAATTTCTTTATCTTTATCTGCTTCTCCACTGCGAAGGAAAGTTCCTGCTATAGGATTGATATATGCCTTGTTATTGCGAATTACTAATTGAGCTTCTGGAGAAGATCCAAAGATCTTGAAGTTTCCATAGTCAAAGTAGAATAGGTAAGGGGAGGGGTTAATAGAACGTAGTGTTCGATATACATTGAATTCGTCTCCAGCGAATTTCTGTTTGAATTGGCGTGAGAGTACAAGTTGAAAAACATCACCTCTAAAACAATGTTGTTTCCCTTTTTCAATAAGTGATAAAAACTCCTCGTCTGTATTCGATGTTAATTCATCATAGGTCGTCTTAAAGTTGAAAGTTGCAGGGGTTTGTCCTTTTAGTATTTCAAGTAATGCTGGTAAGTGTGATTCTTCCTCTGCTAATTTATGCTCTACTAAGTATAATTCTGTATTGAAATGATTGAAAATAATTATGTACTTAAAAAAGTGGTATTGCACTAATGGCAAATCAGAGGTATTGGGCTTAAATGTTATTGATTCAAGCAGAGGAATACTATCATAAGAAGTATAGCCAAAGACCCCTGTATTTAGGAAATCAATTCCACTATTGTTTTCCACTTGTATAGTTTTTAGAAATTGATGGAGTTGTTCAGTCAGATCTTTCTCTCTGGTTTGAAACTGCTCTTTTTGTCCATTGGTGTGTTGTATGCTTGTTATATTTTTATCTGCAACGTATGATGCTATAGGATTTAATCCTATAAACGAAAAGCTGTTGTCATGTGAGCTATAATCTGAGCTTTCTAATAGAAAGCTATTCGGATATTTATCTCTTAGTTTTAGATATAATTCAACTGGTGTATAGGTATCACCAATCATCTTTTTGTAATTGATTGTAAATTTCATGTCTAATAAGTTTAGTATGGATAGATAAAACGAGAAAAGCCTACTGGGGTTACCAGTAGGCTTTTCTTATGTAGTTATAATATTGTTTTACTTCAAAATAGGAAGGATTATCTCAATACACACCATAGCCAACTGAACCCAAGATTGGATTTAGAAAGCCACCACCAGTTTGTATTTAAGATTGAAATGTTCATTTTCTCCTGAATATGTTTGGCTAAATTAGTAAAAAAACTTATTTAGCAAATAGTTTGAATAAATTTTTTTATAAATAAATATTTCTCGATAACTTTTCAAGTTAAGTTTTAAATGTTATCCTAATGGTTTAGGTGGAAAAAAATAAAGTTTTTTAAAACGATAGACCTTTATTGTTTATCTGTTGGAAAAGACGATTTACTTTATTTAGTTGGAGATTTTTCACATATTTCTTTATTACATCGTAGGGCAATGCATTTAAAGACCTTTTTTGCACTGCTAAAGGCAAGAGAATATGCTATCAAAGCGATCGAATAATTTAAACAATCTTTTACTTCAGTTTTATTTAAAAGTAATATAGGCTACAGTGATTGATAATGTCATTAGATGTGTCTTTTGTCCATTCCTTCTTGACCTATAGTTGCAGAATACGTGCAGTTTCCTTGCCAAGAAGCTACCTGTGGGCTAGTAAACTGCACGAATACTGCACGTATAGCAGAAGCTTGGCAACAAAAACTATTTATGAGACATTTTTATGAGTTAAAACAAGTAACATAGCTTCAAATTAGCTCGATCTCCGTTTAGTTTCATACTAGAAATTTACAAAAAAAGCAATCTTTTTTTGAGATATACAAATAACTAATTTATCTTTTTTTCTTAAATGCATTGGAATAGGGTGCAAAAAAAAGCTGTCCTATTGGACAGCTTTTTAATTTGGTGTTTTATATATTATTTGAATAGACCTAATAAGATAGAAGGGCATAACCCAATAATGATGTTAATCAATACTGCAGCTATACCGACAACTTTATAGGAAAGAGGCACGGTAATTTGTGTTTCTTCTGTCACTTCATTTTGAGTGTACATCGTAACGATTACTTTCAAATAGTAGTAGATACTGATAAAAGAGTTGATAACCCCAAAAATGACTAAAGTAATAAAGCCATTATCTACTGCTTGTGAGAATAAGAAAAATTTACCAAAGAAACCTGCAAAGATAGGGATACCTCCCATTGACAATAAGGATACTGATAGAACTAAAGCCATTATAGGGCTTCTTTTTCCTAAACCACTGAACTGTTGAATAAGTTGGTTGTCTTTTCCTTTTGTTACGGCTAATACCACAGTAAAAGCTCCGATACCTGCTACTGCATAAGCGGCTGCGTAATAGAATAAGTTAGATGCTGATGTGCTTAGTGCAGTAAGGGCCATCATCATAAAACCAGCATGTGAAATTCCCGAATACGCTAGTAAGCGTTTCATATCGTCTTGACGCAACGCTATGATGTTACCTACTGACATTGTTAGAATAGTAATAACTACAATCGCTGTAGTATAACCTTCAGGCATTTGTCTAAGTAAGTGAAAACTCAATTTGTATAACGTAGCTACTGCTGCTACTTTGACTAATGTACTCATCATTGCAGTTGTCAATGTAGGTGCTCCTTGATATACATCTGGTGCCCAGAAGTGGAAAGGTACAGCTGCTATTTTAAATAGCATACCTACAATAATCATTACTACACCCAAGGAATACCAGATTGGTAGTGTACCTTGAGAGGTAATAGTGATAATTTCTGCAATATCGAATGATGAGGTTGCTCCATATACTAAAGCAATTCCAAAAAGAACAATACCAGAAGCAAATGATCCTAATAGGAAATACTTCATTGCAGCTTCGTTACTTTTAATATTTGTTCGATCTGATCCACAAAGGATATATAAAGTGATTGATAAAATTTCAAGTCCTAAGAAGAACATTGCCATATTACCAAAACAGACCATGCAGATAGCTCCCATAAGTAAAAATAATTTCAAGGAAATATAATCTGCTATCTTCGAAAATTGTGTCTGATAAAAGTCTTTACTTAATGCAACTAAGAAAATGGTTAGTGCAATAAATAAAGAGGTAAAAGCATTTGAGAATTTCTTAGTTATAAACATATTGTTATAATAAGAAACTTCTACATCGATATGACAAACTGTGTAGCCTAAAATCCCTAATAAACCAACGATGGTCATTGGAATAACAAGTTTACGCAGATTGATGATTTCTGCTATAAGTACTAAAACCGCTAATACTCCAATTGCTATTAATGTATTCATTTGTGATAATTTGGAATTAAGGGAGCTTATTAACAATAAGCTCCTTATATTTTATTACTTAATGTATGAGACGATTTCTACTAATGAAGGTGTGATTAAATCAGCTATTGGTTTAGGATAAATACCTAAAAAGATGATAGCAATAGCTAATATACCCAATATAGCACTTTCTCTAGTTGTAAGATCAGCAAATACTATTGTGTTTGTTTCTCCTAACATCGCTTTTTGGAACATTCTAAGCATATAAAAGGCTCCAAATATGATAGTAGTACCTCCAACGATAGCATACCAAATATTCACCTGAGAAAGTCCAAAAAGAAGGTTAAACTCTCCAATAAAGCTGAATGTACCTGGTAAACCAATTGAAGCAAACATTAAAATCATGAAAGCGGAAGCGAATTTAGGTGCTTGTTGACGAATTCCTCCCATTTCTCCAATCATGCGAGTTTGGTATCTTTTGTAGATAATTTCACCTACGTAAAATAGGCCTACAATAACAAATCCATGGGCAATCATCTGTAGTACCGCACCTTTAAGACCATCTAATGTCAAGGTGTATGCACCTGCTGCAATCAGCCCAACGTGAGCTAAAGAGGAGTAAGCAAAGAAACGTTTGATGTTTGCTTGCTTTAGCGCTACAATAGAACCATAAACTACACCGATAAGTGCTAATATGATAACTGTAGGCATTATTTCTTTAGCGGCAGAAGGCGTGATTGGTAATTGCCAACGAATGATAGAGTACAATCCCATTTTTAGCATAATACCAGCTAATAACATTGTTCCTACTGTGGGAGCTTTTTCATATGTACTCGCTTGCCAAGTGTGGAAAGGGAATATCGGAATCTTAATTGCATAAGCTAAGAAGAAAGCTAAGAATACCCAATACTCTTCAGTACTTGATAACTGTGCATTGTATAAGTCGTGTAGTAGAAAGCTACCTGTTTTTGTATATAGATAAATAAAACCTAATAGCATAAACAGAGACCCTGCAAATGTATAAATGAAGAATTTGAATATTACATTCTTTCTTATTTCAAAAGTGTCATTACCCCATAACAAAGCTAGAAAATAGATTGGCAATAGAGACAATTCCCAGAAGATATAGTATAAAAATCCATCCGCAGCAAGGAAAGTACCTGTCATGGCAAAGCACATAAACATGACTAGTGCGTAGAAGGTATTCGACTTTTCGATGTGATCACCAAATGATGAGAAAATGATGATAGGTGTTAATGCTGTTGTTAGCAATGTCAAGGCTAATGCTAATCCATCTGCTTTTAGTGCAATATGAATGTTTGGATTAGCTATCCATTGCGTCATATAACCAGCGTCTGTTCCTGCATTATGTTGGCAGATTAAAGCAATAGTTTCTACAAAAGCAACTAATCCGAAGAAAAGAGCAACTTTTGCAGCTGGTTTTTTACCTGATAAATAGGTCGCTATTGCACCAACTAATAATGTTAATAAAAGTATAGTTACGTTCATCTCTCTTAATTATCTAGCAATGAATAAATAGTAAAATAATATACAGATACCAAATACAAAGGCAAATAGGTAAAGACCAATGTTTCCATTTTGTGCTTTTTTACCTTGTAATGATAACTCATCTGCAATTTTTCCAAGTCCTAAAACTGTTCCTGATAAAGCAACTTCAACAAAATCTCTGAAGAATGTAGCGATAACATAAATAGGTTTTACGAAAATAACCATATAGATTTCATCGATATAGTATTTGTTGTATAGTACTTTGTGGAAACCAGTGATTTTTTCGTCTTCTTGAGGTACTTCCGAATTCTTGATATACTTGTAGAAAGCCCATCCTAATCCAATTAAGAAACCTGCAGTAGCTAAAGCCATTAAAATATAGGCTTCTGTACCTAATTCATGTGCTTTACCAGTGCTCTTCACAATGATAGGTTGCAAATAGTGATTTAACCAATTGCTACCAGGTAAATTAATAGCTCCTCCAACAATAGAGAAGAAAGCTAATATGATCAATGGTAAAGTCATTGATAAAGGACTTTCGTGTAGGTGATTCTTTTGTTCTTGTGATCCTCTGAATCCTTTTTTGAAAGTTAGAAATACCAATCTGAACATGTAGAATGCCGTCATAATTGAAGCAATAGAACCTACAATGTATAAGAATTTATTGTTTTCGAAAGCGACCATTAAAATTTCATCTTTCGAGAAGAATCCAGAAAGAAAAGGAAATCCTGAAATAGCTGCAGTAGCAATTAGGAAAGTAATGTAAGTCACTTTCATGTATTTGTCTAAACCACCCATTCTTCTCATATCTTGCTCTCCACCCATAGCATGGATTACAGATCCAGAACCTAAGAATAGACAAGCTTTAAAGAATGCATGAGTAATTACGTGAAAAACTGCAATTTCATATGCTCCAAAACCAATAGCCATAAACATTAGACCTAGTTGGGAAACAGTTGAATAGGCTAAAACCTTTTTAATATCATTTTGCACAAGACCAATTGAGGCAGCAAACAATGAAGTAAATGCACCAACGATAGCGATTGTGTTTTGAACTAATGGAGCAAGATCAAATACAAAGTTTAATCGTGTGATTAAGAAAATACCTGCAGTTACCATCGTAGCAGCATGAATAAGTGCTGATACTGGCGTAGGTCCTGCCATTGCATCTGGTAACCAAGTATAAAGTGGAATTTGTGCACTTTTACCAACAGCACCGATAAAAATAGCAAGAGCTGCAAATCCAATCCAAGTATTGATCTGATGATTTGTTCCAGTTGCTAAAGCTTCTTTGATAGTCATATAATCTAATGACTGGAATAAAAAGGCTAAAATGAATACACCAATTAAGAAACCTAAATCTCCAATACGGTTCATAATGAAAGCTTTTTTGGCAGCATCATTATAGTCTTGGTTTTTATGCCAAAAACCAATTAATAGGTAAGAGCACAGTCCTACACCTTCCCAACCGATAAAAGTAATCAATAGGTTACTTCCTGCTACAAGAACAATCATGAAGAAAATGAAAAGGTTTAAATAACCAAAGAACTTTGCGTAGTTCTCATCTCCTTTCATGTAGCTAGTAGAGTAAAGGTGAATCAATGTACCAATTCCAGTGACGAAGAGTAACCATAATAGAGATAGTTGATCTAATAAAAAACCAAAGGAGATAGTAAATCTATCTACGGCAATCCATTCGAACAAGTCTCCTTGTATGGCAACTTTTGTACTGTTTACTTGTACAAAAGCGATAACAGTAACGATAAATGAAATTAAAACAGCTATAGTAGCGATAATTCCTGAACCATTACCTAATTTTTTTCCGAAGAAAATATTAACTAAAGACCCAATCAAAGGGACTAATAATAAAAGTAAAATTACGTTTGTATCCATGCGGAATTATCCTTTTAAGTTTTTTAATTTATCTATATCAATTGATCCAATATTTCTGTAAATCGTTACCAAAATAGCAAGTCCTACTGCAACTTCAGCAGCGGCTACAGCCATGGTAAAGAAAACAAAAACTTGTCCTTCTGCATCTTGATGAAAGGTGGAAAAAGCGACTAATAACATATTAGCCGAGTTTAACATAATCTCAATGCACATGAACATGACAATTGCATTTCTTCTATATAATATACCCAATACTCCAATACAGAATAAGATGATAGATAGGTATATGTATTTTTCAATACCGATGATTTCAATTACATTTTCCATAATTATGCTTCTTTTTCGGTTTTATCTTTCTTTGATATTAGTACAGCACCAATCATTGCAAGTAATAATAACACAGCTACCATTTCAAATGGCATCACGTATTCGTTTAATAGGACTTTACCTAAAACACTTACTGATTGAAAGTCCTCTCCTGTTGAGCTGTATTCAATGTTGTATGCTTGGTTTCCACGCATAACGATAGTTAGCATTAAAATTCCAACTAGACAGAAAGCTACGGTTGCTACAAGTTTTGTAAAGAAAGGTTTAGATACTTCATGACTAATATTAAGGTTCATAAGCATGATCGTAAACAGCATTAAGATCATAATGGCACCTGAATAGACCATAATATGAACCATACCTAAGAACTGAGAGTTTAATAGGATATAGTGACCTGCTAGTGAAAAGAAACTAACAACTAACCATAAAGCACTATGTATAGGATTTTTGCTCAAGACTGTTAAAGTCGCACTTCCGAGTGTAATGGTCGAAAGGATGTAAAATAAAATTTCTATCATGATTAAGCTTGATTCTGTTGTTTAGTATTTTCTATAGCCATTTCTAGCGGCATAACTAATTTGTCTTTACCAAATATGAAGTTTTCACGACTAACATCTGCTTTAGCAATTTGTTTTGACTTTGTTAGGTAAATTGCCTGTTTCGGACAAGCTTCTTCACAAAGTCCACAAAAAATACATCTAAGCATGTTGATTTCATAGATCTCAGCATATTTTTCTTCTCTATATAAGTGTAGTTCATCTGCTGTACGCTCGGCTGCTTTCATTGTAATTGCTTCTGCAGGACAAGATAAAGCACAAAGACCACAAGCAGTACAACGCTCTCTTCCTTCTTCATCGCGCATAAGCATATGGCGACCGCGATAGACATCACTAAAAGGACGTGTTTGCTCAGGGTATGAGATTGTTACCTTTTTCTTAAACATATGTTTCAAGGTAACCATCATTCCTTTGAAGATTGCTACTAAATATATGCGTTCCGACCAAGTCAATTTTTTATCAGAGACTGTCTTCTTTCTTCCAGATAGTGAATATGTATTTGATGACATGTTTAATCTATTTTAAAAGTAAAATTACTACTGCTGTCACTACTAGGTTTAGTAATGCTAATGGAATTAATGTTTTCCATCCTAGGTTCATTAATTGGTCATAACGGAAACGAGGTAGAGTCCAACGTACCCACATAAATACAAATATGAAGAAACATATTTTGACGAATAAGGCTATAATACCTAATACGTTACCAATGTTTATTCCCCAGTTTTCTATAACCCAAGACATTCCTGGGTAGTTGTACGCTCCGAAGTACAATACTGACATGATTGTTGCAGAAATGAATAGGTTAGCGTATTCAGCGAATAGGTAGAATCCCATTTTCATTGAAGAATATTCCGTGTGGAATCCTCCAATAAGCTCTTGTTCACACTCGGCTAAGTCAAAAGGAGCCCTATTGGTCTCTGCGAACGAACAAATGATGAAAATTAAGAAACCGATTGGTTGGTAGAAAATATTCCAATTCATTCCACTTTGCTGTAAAGCAATTTCACGTAAGCTAAGTGTTTGCGTCATTAATAACAAGGCGATTAATGATAATCCCATTGCGATCTCATACGAAATCATTTGTGAAGCTGCACGAATACCACTCATTAAAGAGTACTTGTTATTCGAAGCCCATGCCCCAATCATGATACCGTAAACACCAACTGATAAAACAGCAAGGATATATAACACACCTACATTCAAATCAGCTGCTTGTAAGATTATATCTCTTCCAAACAGGTGGAATTTATCTCCCCAAGGAATAACAGCACTTGTCATTAATGCTAAAGTCATTGACAAGAATGGCCCAAATTTGAACAAGAATTTATTAGGAGTATTAGGTTCATACTCTTCTTTAGCAAATAATTTTAGACCATCGGCTAATGGTTGTAATAAACCACCTTTACCTGCACGGTTAGGACCTAAACGGTCTTGTATCCACGCAGCAATTTTACGTTCTGCTAACGTAGCATACATCGCCATTAACATTGTCACTGCAAATACGACAATGATAATAACCGCTTTATCTATAATAATAGTTTTATCCATTCTGAGCTGATTTATTCTTTAGATTCGTGTTCAGTGTAAGGAATAGCTTTCATACTAATCTTATTGCGGTCTTGTTCACGACCTTCTACGATTTGTTTTTCAGTATTCAATACTACTTTGTCTAACTTAGTTGTGTAATTGTTCTGATTGATAACAGAGAATTTTTCAAATTTTCTAGGACCTTCAATTATCCAATCTTTAGGGTCTTTATGGTCAAATCTACATGAATTACAGATGAACTCTTCTACTTCGTGAAATTCATCTTTGCGTGCAGTTACTCTTTGAATTTCTTCTCCAAACATCCATAGCGTAACTTTTCCAGAACATGTAGGACAGTTTCTGTGAGCATTATATGGTTTGTTGAACCAGACACGTGATTTGAATCGAAACGTTTTATCAGTCAAAGCTCCTACAGGACATACATCAATCATATTTCCTGAAAATTCATTATCTATCGCAGTAGAAATGTATGTGGAAATCTGGGCATGTTCACCACGGCCACAAACTCCGTGAACACGCTTGTCTGTTAGTTGCTCAGCTGTTTTAACACAGCGATAACACAGAATACAACGGTTCATGTGTAATTGAATATTTTCTCCTATATTTTCAGGAGCAAAAGTTCTCTTGTCCTCTTTGAATCGCTTTTGTTCTTTACCGTGATTGAATGCTAAGTTTTGTAAATCACATTCACCTGCTTGATCACATACAGGGCAATCTAATGGGTGATTGATTAATAAAAACTCAGTAACTGCCTTACGTGCTTCTAGTACTCTTGGGGAAGTGATACTTTTTACTTCCATGCCATCCATAACTCCTGTCTTACAAGAAGCCATTAGTTTTGGCATAGGGCGTGGATCAGCTTCACTACCTTTAGATACTTCCACTAAACATGCTCTACATTTTCCTCCTGTACCTTCTAATTTAGAATAATAGCACATTGCTGGAGGTACTGATTCACCTCCAATCATTCTTGCTGCTTGTAGAATGGATGTTCCTGGTTCTACTTCTATTTCATGTCCGTCTATAGTAACTTTCATAAACTGTGCTTTGTTTAAGCTGAGTATTTAGTCAGCGTATATTATTTATTAATCAAGTGTTTTACTGTAGAAAAAGGTTCATTGACAAAGTGATCTCTGTTTTTGACTTTTTCTGGGTATAAAACGTGATATTCAAACTCTTCTCTAAAGTGTCTTATGGCTGCTGCAACAGGCCATGCCGCTGCATCTCCCAAAGGACAAATAGTATTACCTTCAATATTGCTTTGGATATTCCATAATAGATCAATATCTTCCATAGTACCATTACCTATTTCGATACGATGTAATATCTTCTCTAACCATCCAGTACCTTCACGACAAGGCGAACATTGCCCACAGCTTTCGTGTGCATAGAATCGGGCAAAGTTCCATGTGTTTCTTACAATACAAGCAGTATCATTGTATACAATAAAACCTCCTGAACCAAGCATAGAACCTGTTTCGAAACCTCCATCAGATAATGATTCATATGTCATTAAACGATCTTCACCATTAGCGGTTTTATAAATAAGGTGAGCTGGTAAGATAGGTACAGATGACCCTCCAGGGACTAATGCTTTTATTGGTCGATCATCGATCATTCCACCACAGTATTCATCAGAATTAATGAATTCATGAACTGTGATTCCCATTTCAATTTCGTATACGCCAGGTTTTCTGATATGACCTGAAGCAGAGATAAGTTTAGTGCCAGCAGATCTTCCTAGGCCTAATTTTGAGTAAGCTTCTCCTGAGTTGTTTACTATCCATGGTACATTAGAGATTGACTCAACATTGTTTACCACAGTAGGGTTACCCCATAATCCACTAACCGCAGGGAATGGAGGTTTTATACGGGGGTTACCTCTTTTTCCTTCTAATGATTCAATTAATGCTGTTTCTTCTCCACAAATATAGGCTCCAGCACCACAATGCACGTGTAAGTCTAAAGAATAATCTGTTCCTAGAATATTTTTACCAAGCCATCCAGCTGCATAAGCTTCTTTGATTGCTCTTTCTAAAATTTTGAATACCCACATATATTCTCCACGAATATAGATGTATGAAAGGTTTGCTCCTAAAGCATAACTTGCAGTAATCATTCCTTCAATTAATAAGTGAGGAATGTGTTCCATTAAATATCTGTCTTTAAAAGTACCTGGTTCTGATTCATCGGCATTACAAACTAAGTGTCTTGGTTTACCCGATTTCTTGTCAATGAAACTCCATTTTAGTCCTACAGGGAATCCTGCTCCTCCACGACCTCTTAATCCAGAAGCTTTTACTTCCTCAGTGATTGCATCAGGAGTCATTTCTTTTAAAGCTTTTTCTACTGAAGCATACCCTCCATTTTGACGGTAAACTTCATAGGACTTTATCCCTGGAATATTGATTTTGTCTAATAATATTTTTGTTGCCATATTACTATTTGTCGTGAAGAATTATTTTACCAGCTTTACAATCTTCGATGATTTGATCTATTTTTTCTCTTGTCAGATGTTCTTTGTAGAAATCTCCTAATTGCATCATTGGAGCATATCCACAAGCACCTAAACATTGAACACCTACTACTGAGAACATTCCATCAGGTGTAGTTTCACCTGGAGCAATACCTAGTTTTTCGCAAGCGTATTCCATCATGTCATCAGCACCTCTGATGCCACAACATGAAGTTAAGCAGAATTCAAACATATATTTACCTACTGGTTTTTGGTTGTACATTGTGTAGAAGGTAACTACTTCATATACTTCAATAGGTGTTATGTTTAATATTTCTGCTACTTTGTCCATTAATTCAGCACTTAACCAATTGTCATGAGCATCTTGTACTTCATGTAGAACTGGTAATAAGGCTGATTTACTTTTATCAGCAGGGTAGTGGCTAATCAACTCATCAATGCGTGACTGCAACTCTGGTGTGATATTTATGTTTTGTTTGTATTTTTTAACTTCCATAATTTTAAGCGTCTAATTCTCCTGCGATAATATTCAAACTTGATAAAGTAATAATTGCGTCTGACAGCATTCCTCCTCTAACAATATCATTATATGCTTGGTATATGATAAAACAAGGTCTTCTGAAGTGTAAGCGATAGGGTGTTCTACTTCCATCAGTTATTAAGTAGAAACCGAGTTCTCCGTTTCCAGCTTCTACTGGATGATATAGTTCTGTGACAGGCACAGGAACTTCCCCCATGATTATTTTGAAGTGATAGATTAGCGCTTCCATATTTGTGTAAACATCTTCTTTCGGTGGTAGATAGTAATCAGGAACATCAGCGTGGTATGGACCTTCAGGCATTTTATCAATAGCCTGTCTGATTATCTTCATACTTTCCCAAATCTCCGCATTACGAACACAGAATCTATCATAACAGTCTCCATTTGTTCCTACTGGAATTTCAAATTCAAAATCTTCATATGAACAATATGGAGTAGCTACTCGAACGTCATAATCGACACCAGCAGCTCTTAAGTTTGGACCTGTAAAGCCAAAGTTAATAGCTTCCTCAGCGCTGATTCCTCCAACGTTGATTGTTCTATCCATGAATATTCTATTTCGGGTAAGTAGTCCTTCAAATTCGCTCCAAATAGCAGGGAATTCAGCTAAGAATTCTTCAATAAGTTGCCATACTTTTGGACTCCAATCTCTTTCAAATCCACCGATTCTACCCATATTTGTAGTTAGACGAGCTCCGCTAATCTCTTCAAATATTTCGTATATTTTTTCCCTGTATTGGAATACATATAGGAATCCGGTAAGTGCTCCTGTATCTACACCCATTACTGAGCTACATATAATATGATCTGCAATACGCGCTAGTTCCATAATGATAACTCGCATGTACTGTACGCGTTTTGGTATTTCAATACCTAGAGCTTTTTCTACAGTCATCCACCATGCTGTATTATTGATAGGCGATGAACAATAGTTTAAACGATCCGTTAATACATTGATTTGATAGAATGGTCTGTTTTCAGCAATCTTTTCAAATGCTCTGTGAATATATCCAACAGTTCCTTCACCATCAATAACTTTTTCTCCATCTAATAAAATGATATTTTGGAAGATACCGTGAGTTGCTGGATGCGTTGGACCTAAGTTCAAAATCTGTAGTTCTGTACCATCTTCTTGGAACTTCTCTTCAATAAGCTTAGCATAACGCTCCTCTGGAGGTAATAATAAGTTTGACATAATAATACTTTCTTTTACCAGTTTAATTAACAATTGTGAACAGTTCTTCCAAAGAATCTATCATCTTTGTCTGTACGCCCTCCATCTTCCATTGGGTGATCTTTTCTAAGAGGAAAAGATTCCATAGTGTCCATGTTTAAGATACGTTTTAGTTGTGGGTGACCTTTAAAGATAATCCCGTAAAAATCGTATGTTTCTCGTTCTTGCCAATTTGCACTTTTAAACAGATCTGTTACTGAGTCAACAGTTGGTGATTTTATATTTAAGTACGTTTTAATTCGGATTCTTACATTGTCAAACCAATTGTGCATATGATATACAACAGCTAATTGTCTTGACTCTACTTCTTCAGCATAGTTGATTCCACAAACATCAGTCAAAAAGTTGAAGTTCAATTCTGAGTCTTCTTTTAAAAATTTGATGATGTCGTGTACTTTGTCAGAAGTAGCTTCAAGCACTAGCATACCGTGTTGTTCGTGAAAATTAACTACGCTGTCATTAAATGATTCTTGTAATCTCTTCTGAATAGTGATATTATCTAGTGCCATACTATTTATTTATATTATATGATTTTAATAAGTCATCGTATTCTTGTGTACCACGTCTATTTGCAGCTTCTGATTTTACGATTTCCTGTAATCTTAAAACTCCGTCTAAAATTTGTTCAGGTCTAGGAGGACATCCAGGAACATAAACATCAACAGGAATTACTTTGTCAATTCCTTGTAGAACGGAATAAGTATCAAATATACCTCCTGAGCAAGCACATGCTCCAACAGCAATAACCCATTTTGGTTCAGCCATTTGTTCGTAAACTTGCCTTAGGATAGGCGCCATTTTCTTAGAGATAGTTCCCATTACCATCAGCATATCAGCTTGGCGAGGGGAGAAGCTCATACGTTCAGAACCGAAACGTGCAACATCATAAGTAGCTGCCATTGTTGCCATAAACTCAATACCACAACAAGACGTTGCAAATGGTAATGGCCACATTGAATTGGCTCTAGCTAATCCTACCACAGAGCTGAGTTTTGTAGCAAAGAATCCTTCTCCTACATAACCCTCTGGGGCATCAACCATATTGTAATTTTTTTCACTCATTTGTTTCGTAGATTTTAATCCCACTCAAGACCTTTTTTCTTGAATTCGTATAGTAAACCAATTAATAGTATAAATAGAAATACTCCCATTTTGCCTAATCCTTCCCATCCTAGTTCTTGGAAATTAACTGCCCATGGGTATAGGAAAATTACTTCAACATCGAACAGTACAAATAATATAGCGACTAAGAAGTACTTTACGTTAAATGGAATACGTGCATTCCCTAGCGATTCCAATCCACATTCCCAGTTGCTATCTTTTACTTTTGAGTGTTTTTTAGGTCCTAATTTTGATGATACCCAAATTGTTAAAGATACAAAGCCAGCTGCTAATGCTATCTGCATCAGTACAGGAATAAAATCAAGTTGACTTATTTGCATATAATATAGTATTTATGTTAATACAATATACAAATATAGTGCCTCGTATGCTTTCTACAAAGCTTTGGCTTTGTAGGTGTTGTCTCTATTCTTCTGATTAGCGAAATACATATTTAGATTAATTTAAAATAGAGTGTTAAGGTATATAAAAAGCCGTCTTAAATTTTAAGACGGCTTTCTGAAGCAGTATTTAATTATATAATGTTTTTCTTAACCTTCTATAATTGTAACTTCTGTAGCGATAAGGCCTTTTTTACCTTTTTCTTCAATGTATGATACTTTGTTACCTTGTTCGATATTTTTGCTATTTAATCCTGTGATGTGAACAAAAATGTCTTGTTTTGTTTCGTCGTTAGTGATAAATCCGAAACCTTTCTCTTCGTTGAAGAACTTAATTACGCCAGTTTGCATTTGTAAATAATATAAATTAATAATAATCAAATATAAGATTTGTTTTAATAATTTCGATTTTATATTTTATTTTTTTAAAAAAAATAGTCAAATGAAACTTTCTTTAGAGAGTATTTGATAGTTCTCTTGATTGTGCTGTGTGTTTTAATTTTATTGGCATATTTCAATAGAAACGTAAATGTAAAAAGCCATTCACTAGGAATGGCTTTTTACATTTATTCTTGTTCTAATGGTTTCATTTTGAATGTTTCCATAAAGGCAGTTGTGTAGTTTCCTGCAACATAGTTTGGATCGTCCATTAATTGTCTGTGGAAAGGAATAGTTGTTTTGATTCCTTCAATAACAAACTCGTCTAATGCACGTTTCATTTTATTGATAGCTTCTTCTCTTGTTTGAGCTGTTGTTATCAATTTGGCAATCATAGAATCGTAGTTTGGTGGAATAGTATACCCTGAATATACATGGGTGTCTAGTCTAACACCGTGACCTCCTGGGGCATGCAATGTTGTAATTCTACCAGGTGATGGTCTGAAGTCGTTGTATGGATCTTCAGCGTTAATTCTACATTCGATAGAGTGTAATTTAGGTGTGTAGTTTTTACCTGATATTGGTGTTCCTGCCGCAACTAATATTTGCTCTCTAATTAAATCGTAATCTATTACTTGTTCAGTGATTGGGTGCTCTACTTGGATACGAGTATTCATTTCCATAAAGTAGAAATTTCTATCTCTGTCAACTAAGAACTCAATAGTACCAGCTCCTTCATACTTGATGAATTCTGCTGCACGTACTGCTGCTTCTCCCATTCGATCTCTTAATTCATCTGTCATGAATGGTGAAGGGGTTTCTTCCGTTAACTTTTGGTGGCGTCTTTGAATAGAACAATCTCTTTCTGATAAGTGACATGCTTTACCATATTGATCTCCAACTACTTGAATCTCGATGTGACGTGGATCTAAGATTAGTTTTTCCATGTACATTCCGTCATTTCCAAAAGCAGCAGCAGCTTCTTGTCTTGCACTTTCCCAAGCTTTAGCTAAATCTTCTTCTTTGAAAAGCTCACGCATACCTTTTCCACCTCCACCTGCTGTAGCTTTCATCATAACTGGGTAACCAATTTCTTTAGCTGTCTTTTTGGCGTGATCTAGTGATGTTAATAATCCGTCAGATCCTGGTACTGTTGGTACTCCTGCTTTTTTCATAGTTTCTTTAGCAGTTGCTTTATCTCCCATTTGTTCGATCATCTCTGGAGCTGCACCAATAAATTTGATACCGTGCTCTTGACAGATTTTAGAGAATTTAGCATTTTCTGATAAAAAGCCATAACCTGGATGGATAGCATCAGCATTCGTAATCTCTGCAGCGGCAATGATATTTGCCATTTT
This sequence comes from Myroides pelagicus, assembly GCF_009711055.1. GTDB lineage: Bacteria > Bacteroidota > Bacteroidia > Flavobacteriales > Flavobacteriaceae > Flavobacterium > Flavobacterium pelagicum. The sequence goes on along the minus strand of NZ_WMJY01000005.1, from coordinate 100,984 downwards.
TAAGTAAGATTGGTTACTTGGTGCAGGACCAATACATACAGCTTCATCAGCGAAACGTACGTGTAAGCTATCTGCATCTGCAGTAGAGTAAACTGCTACTGTTTTAATTCCCATTTCTTTACATGTTCTTATTACACGTAAAGCAATCTCACCCCTATTTGCAATTAATATTTTTTTAAACATCTCTTGAAATTTTGATTTAACTTTTGTTGTTCACTTTTTTACCTTTAATGGTGATCAGTGAAATTGAATTGTATGTATAAAATTTCTTAAGATGGATCAACTAAGAATAGTGGTTGATCAAATTCAACTGGTGACGCATCGTCAACTAGTACTTTTACGATTTTTCCTGAAACTTCTGATTCTATTTCATTGAATAGTTTCATCGCTTCAATCACACAAACTACATCTCCTGTTTTGATTGTTTTTCCAACTTCAGTAAATGGATCTTTATCTGGTGCAGGTTTTCTGTAGAATGTACCAATGATAGGCGATTTTACCGTGATGTATTTAGAATCTTCGTCAGCAGCTTTAACTTCTGTAGCTGGAGTAGTAGCAACTGTGTTTGCTTGTGCTGGAGCAGCTGTTTGAGGTAAAGATGAAGCAACTGGTACTTGTTGAATGTAAGTAGTTTCAGTGTTTCCAGTTTCAGTCGTTTTAATGGTGATTTTGAAATCATCCATTTCTAATTTTACTTCTGTAGCACCTGATTTTGCTACGAACTTAATCAAATTTTGAATTTCTTTAATGTCCATACCCAATGAATTGGTTAGTTGTTTTTTATTGTTTTGTATAAGCCCACTTTAGGTAAATTGAACCCCACGTGAAACCACCTCCAAAAGTAGCAAAAATTATATTGTCTCCTTTTTTAAGTTTGTTTTCGTAATCACAAAGTAATAGGGGTAAAGTGGCTGATGTTGTATTCCCGTATTTTTCAATATTCATAAGTACTTTATTGTCATCTAAGCCCATTCGATGCGCTGTAGCGTCAATAATTCGCTTATTTGCTTGGTGTGCAGCTAACCAAGTTACGTCTTCATGGCTTAGGTTGTTGCGCTTCATGATTTTTTCACTTACGTCAGCCATGTTTGATACAGCATATTTGAATACAGATTTACCATCTTGAAACACATAGTGTTGTTTATTGGCTACTGTTTCAGCGCTTGCAGGCATAATCGAACCTCCTGCATCAATTTTCAAGTACTGTCTTCCGATTCCATCACTTCTTAGGTATTCATCTTGAAAACCTAAACCTTCTGTATTAGGTTCGAATAATACTGCACCTGCAGCATCTCCAAAAATAATACAAGTGGCGCGATCTGTATAGTCAATAATTGAAGACATTTTGTCTGAGCCTATTAATAATACTTTTTTATATCTACCTGACTCAATATATGCAGACGCTACTGACATTCCGTAAAGGAAGCTAGAACATGCTGCTTGTAGGTCAAAAGCAAAAGCATTGGTTGCTCCAATTTGTGTCGCAACATATACTCCTGTGGTTGCTACAGGCATATCTGGTGTAGCAGAAGAAAGTATTACTAAGTCTATATCTTTAGGATCTAGATTAGCTTTTTCCATAAGGTTTTCCGCGGCTTTAATAGCCATGTATGAAGAACCTTCTCCAGGTACTTTAAGAATTCTACGTTCTTTAATACCTGTTCGTGTTGTTATCCACTCATCGTTAGTGTCAACCATTGTTTCTAAGTCCGCATTCGTTAGCTTGTCTTCTGGTAAGAAGCACCCAACTGCAGTAATGGCTGCGTGTATTTTTGTCATATGGTGTTGCTTTACTTTATAAAAACATTCCAAAAAGAAGCGAAAATTACAAAAAAAAAACCAATTCAAGTCATTTTCAGCTTATAAAGTGTGTTTTTTCGTCTTTTTTGACCAAAAAAAAAACTCTCACACATTGTGAGAGTTCTTTAATACTTTTCTCAAGGTTATGCCTCTACTTCAGTAGTTTTGTCGATAACAACTTGACCTCTGTAGTACATTTTCCCTTCGTGCCAGTAAGCTCTGTGGAATAAGTGAGCTTCTCCTGTTACTGGGCAAGTAGCGATAGTTGGAGCTACTGCTTTGTAGTGAGTTCTTCTTTTATCTCTTCTTGTTTTCGAGGTTTTTCTCTTAGGATGTGCCATTTTACTATATTATTTATCCGTTAATAGTTTTTTTAATTCTGCCCATCTAGGGTCTATTTCTTCATTATTGTCTTCGTCAAGATCTTCTTGATCGTCGAATTCATCATCTAATTCTTCTAAAAATTCATCTAAATCATCATCATTGCTATATCCTAAGATATCTAATGCTTCTGATTCTAATGTACCATCTAGTACACCAGGGTGTACTCTTTTTTGTGGAATAGATAGTACTAACATTTCATATACGTATTGACCAATATTGATTTGGTGCTCGGTAAATGGGATTATTAGTAGTTCATCGTGATCGTCATTGTATTCTTCTCCAAATTTCACAACTAAATCTAGTGTATTAGTTATGGGTAAATCGAAGTCTAAATTTGTAACATCACAAGGTACATTAGCTATTCCTTCACTTTTAAGATTTAACTCTAAAAGCGTGGTCTTTTTATTTAAAAGAACGGTTATGGTAGCATTGATGCTGTTGAAATCTCTGTAATCATAGCTTTCGAAAAAACTATTATCTACTTGAAATTCAAATTTATGCTCTCCATTTTTTAATCCTGTGAAAGGAATTAAAAATTTGTTTTCAATTTTCATGAAATACATGATTTGAGCGTGCAAAGATAAAAAAATATTATAATTACAAGCTAGTTATCAAATTTTTTTGTAGCAAAATCTTTTTCCTGAGGCTGCAATGGATTGGAGGAAGCTTCTAAATTAAAGTTGCGATTGTTGAAAATATCAATAGCTAAATAGATAGCTTCTCTAAATGATGTAGCATCAGCAATTCCCTTACCCGCTATTTCATAAGCAGTTCCGTGATCAGGAGAAGTGCGGATTTTATCTAATCCTGCAGTGAAATTTACTCCTTTACTAAACGATAGTGCTTTGAACGCAGTTAGGCCTTGGTCGTGATAGCAGGCTAAAACTGCATCAAATTTTTTATAGGTCTCCGAACCAAAGAATCCGTCGGCTGGGAATGGACCAGAAACTAAAATGCCTTCTTCATGTAGTTTTTTAATGGTTGGTGTCATTACTTCTTGTTCTTCAGTACCAATTAATCCATTGTCACTAGCGTGGGGATTTAGACCCAAAACAGCAATTTTTGGTTTAAAGATATTGAAGTCATTGATTAACGATTGGTTGACAATCTTTACTTTCTTCTCAATGAGCTCTGGTGTTATTGCAGCTGCAACATCTTTAAGAGGAATGTGATCCGTTAAAAGTCCTACTTTTAATTCATCAGTAACTAATAGCATTAAGGCTTCTCCTTCTAGCTCGCTGTCTAAATAACCTGTGTGTCCTGGGTGTGTAAACTCCTCATCGTTACTGTTGTATTTATTGATAGGAGCTGTGACTAGCAGATCAATTTCTCCATTCTTTAATGCTTGGGTCGCTTCTACAAATGATTTTATAGCATATTTACCAACTTGTGGGTCGTTTTTACCAAATGAAATGTTGATGTTCTCTTTCCAAAGATTATATACATTTAATTTGTTTGGTACAACTTGAGTTAAACTGTCAATTCCTTGTAAGGTTGTTGAGTTGTTTATACTCTTTTTTACATATGATAAAGGCTTTGAATTAGCAAATATGATTGGTGTACAGATTTCTAGCATTCTGTTGTCTTCAAAAGACTTAAGGATTACTTCGGCACCAATACCGTTCAAATCGCCTATTGAAATTCCGACTTTTATATTTTCCTTTTTTTGGGTCATAGTATCGCTTAATTATTGCTACTTTTGAAGCAAATTTAATAAAAATAAATGGAGTTATGTTTACAGGTATTGTTGAAAGCATCGGAAAAATAGAAAAAATAAATAGTGATCGCTCAAATTTGCATATTACGGTTGATTGTAATTTTACACAGGAATTAAAAGTTGATCAAAGTGTTTTACACAATGGTATCTGCTTGACTGTGGTATCTATTGAAGGTCAACAATATGTGGTGACAGCTGTCAAAGAAACAATTGATATTACCACAGTAGGTACTTGGACGGAGGGAATGCATATTAATCTAGAGCGTGCCATGTTGTTTAACGGACGCTTAGATGGGCATATAGTGCAAGGGCATGTGGATCATATCGGTACGTGTGTAGGGATAGAGGATGTAGATGGAAGTACGTACTATCATTTTGAATATAAAGCAGATTCGTTACATACAACTATTGAAAAGGGCTCTGTTACCATAGATGGAACTAGTTTAACTGTGGTTGATTCAGGTGTGAATACTTTTAAAGTAGCGATTATACCTTATACAAAAGCACATACTATCTTTCAATATTACCAAGTAGGTACACAAGTAAATCTAGAGTTTGATGTGATAGGTAAATATGTGACTAAATTAATGCAGCTAGGAAAGTTATAGTTTAGTAAAGTAAACAAACAAACAAAGGTATATGGTCTTATATTTGTAGTATAATTAAGGGGGGAATATGAAAGTTAATCTACAGAATAATAACTTTACCACCATGTCAGATGAGGACTTAGTTCAAATAATTGTACATAGTGGTAATACTAGTCTGTTCGGAATTCTTTATGACCGGTATGCACAGAAGGTTTATTCAAAGTGTTTAGGTTTTGCAGAATCTCGTGATGTAGCGGAAGATTTGACGCAAGATGTATTTGTGAAGTTGTATTTGAATTTAAAGAAGTTTAGAGGGGAGTCTAAGTTTTCCACTTGGCTATATTCTTTTACATACAATCATTGTGTGAATTACTCTAAATTGGTACTAAAGAAGAGAAGAAACGAGGAAGACCTAAATGATGAGTACCAGCATTTGATGGTTGATGAGGAGATTACTGATGAAGAAATTTTCTCTTTAAGTGTTGAGAAATTACAAGAGGCTTTGGCTAAGATAGATGCAGAAGATAAAATTATTTTATTGATGAAGTATCAAGATGATAAGTCCATTAAAGAGATTTCTCAGCTGTTAGAGTTAGGTGAAAGTGCTATTAAAATGCGTTTGCACCGAGCGAAAAAGAAAATTGTTGAAATATATAACTCACTGTAATTATGGATAATCCTTTCAAAAAAATACTTCAGGACGAAAAGTTACCTGTCTATATAAAGGATAGAGTAATTGATAATTTGAATTTTATCAAACTATCCTTAGATGTTTCTGAGTTATATGCTGTCAAAGTACCACAGGCATTGGGTAGTATAGCTTTAGATAACAATAAAAAGAGAGAAGAAGAACTTATTAAGAAAATTATAAACGAAAAAAACAACGAGAAAAAAGATGAATAAACTTACTGACTTTGAATACCCTACAGATATGCTGAATACAGTTGTCGATTCTTTCGTTAAAGGGGCACTTGGGTTTGTACTTATCTTAGGATATATTTTACTATGCTGGGTGTTGGTTAAATTTTTTGCTTATTTGTTGAAAAAGATTTTCCATTTTTTTCGCTTACAAAGTATCCAAAAATTGATTGATGAAAACGAGTTTCTGGCTCGTACAAATGTAAATATTAAAATAGACGCTGTCATAGTCTTTTTTATGAAGGTGTTTTTAATCTTCTTAATGGTTGTGATAGGAGCTGAAATGTTTGGACTAACCATTGTTTCTAAAGAGATTGGGAACTTAATGTTATACATCCCTCAGGTGTTTATAGCTTTATTAATTTTTGTTGGAGGTCTTTATTTAGCTACGTGGTTAAAGAAGGCAGTAGTAGGTGTATTGAAAGCTGTTGACTTCAGTGGAGCGCGCATGATAGGGAATATAGTGTTTTATTTTTTATTGGTTTTCGTTGTTATAACAACTTTAAATCAAATTGGTATTAATACATCCATTATTACGAATAACATATCGATTATTGTAGGTGCTGTTTTGTTGACAGTAGCGTTGTCAATTGGATTAGGTGCAAAAGATGTAGTTACACGTTTACTGTTTTCATTTTATACAAGAAAGAATTTAGAACTAGGTCAATTAGTTAAGATTAATGGATTAGAAGGATATGTAATCTCGATTGATAATATTTACCTGTGTTTACTAGTTGATGGTAAGAAGCATTACTTACCTATCAAAACTGTTTCGGAAAGTCATATTGAAATCGTTAAGTAGGTAAAGATGAAATAGTGGCTGATACTCTTGTCACTTTAAAAGAAAAAGTCGCTAGTTTTAATTAAAAGCTAGTGACTTTTTTTATAAATAGGCCTCTTTGTTTTTATCCTATTTTAGGAGTCAATATCATATGTATAGACTTTTTATAAAATGTTTATACAGAGATAATTGTCTCTGAAAGATTATTAATGTACTTTGGTTAGCGTTTTACAGGATTTGAATTTTCAATTTTGAAGAAGAAAGGTTGATGCTTTCTTTACTATTAATAGATGGGTTTTTCTAGTAGTCCTTTATCACCGATTGGCCTGTTAGTGAAGGGTGTTTTCTTCATGGATATCTTTTTTCCATGCTTTCTTGACCTATACTTGCAGTATACGAGCACTTTGCTTGCTAAGAGGTGCTTGTGGGCTAGTAAACTGCAGGAATGCTGCACCAATTGTGGAAACTTGGTAACAGCTGTAGTCTTTTAGTATATCCAATAACAAAAAAGATTGGTGTAAGTATTTAGAGGGAGTTATCGCGATAGGAGATATTATTGTTCTTTAAATTGAATTTTAACTAACAAAGGAATGTGGTCAGAGATTTTTCGAGCCATTTGTATATTCTCTAAGTTTTCAAAAAAATATATAGCCTTCGTTTCTATGATGTCAAATAGATAGAGGGGTATAAAAATGTTGTCATATTCAGAGGCAAGACAGTCACCATTGATACACTTTTGTTTTAGACTTGTTTTTTGATCAGTAAAAGCAGGAGTGTACCCTTGTTTTTTCAAAGGATTAAATACGTTGTTGTATTGAGGGGTGTTGAAATCTCCCAAAAAGATTAAATTCATGTCTGGGTATAAGTCTGGTAGGAATTTAAAATATTTAATTTCTTTTTCAGGCTGATGTTTTTTAGGAAGGGCGTGAAAATTACTCAAAGTAAATACGTTGTTTTTATAGCTAAATGTGGCGATATAGGGCTCTCTTTCTATTTCCTGTTGAAATGTTGGGTCTAGAAAGGCTTTCTTTTTCAATTTGACTTTATTCGTTTTCCAAATGTAAGCATATCTTTCAGAGCGATAGGGAGAACTATTGGTTGGATCACTCACGGTGTAATCCCATTTTACACCAGTAGTATTGTTTAGTGTCTGCTGTATTTTTGCAATTGTTTGTATGCCTGAGGGGTTGGTTACCACTTCTTGGATAGCTACAACATCTGTTTGACTAATGACTTTTGCTATGATCTCAATTTCTGCCGTAGATTTACTCTTTCCTAAGTTTTGTAAGTTCCAAGTCATGATTGATACTTGAGCATGTATGGAAATATTCAGGATTAAAAAAGTAGAAAAGATTAGTTTACAGAAAAGTTTAGTTAGCATATTGGATAATAATGTGTTAAACCTAAGAAGTAGAAAAGGAATTAAAAGGGTTTTATAAATGCAATTTATAAAAATGCCGTATTTTTACGTTCCCTGAATCTAATGAGGTGATATTGGGATAAAACTAAGACAACAAAATTAAATTAAATAATTCACGTGAGAACATTTTCTTCAATTAATGAATTTCAATCGGAAAAGAAAGTTGTAGCGACTTTGGGGACATTTGATGGAGTACACAAAGGGCATCAGAAGATTATACAGCGTATTGTATCTGCTGCGCAAAAAGAGGGTGCAGAGAGTCTTGTGCTTACTTTTTTTCCTCATCCAAGGATGGTGTTAAATCAAGATAATAGTATCCGGTTGTTAAATACTTTAGAGGAAAAAAAAGAATTATTAGAGCACTTAGGCTTAGATAATCTCGTTGTACAGAAGTTTGATTATGATTTCTCTCAATTAACAGCAGAGCAGTTTGTAAAAGAAGTACTGGTAGATACTTTTAATATCTCTAAGATTATTATAGGTTATGATCACCGATTTGGCAAGAATCGTACAGCTGATATTAGTGATTTAAAAGCGTTTGGTCAGAAATATGCTTTCGAAGTTGAAGAGATATTAGCAGAGGAAGTTGATCACGTATCCATTAGTTCTACTAAAGTGAGACAGGCATTAGCGATAGGTGATATGGCATTAGCTAATGAGTTTCTTGGATATGCTTACTATTTTACAGGAACTGTTATTCACGGTAAGAAGCTAGGGCGAACACTTGGTTTTCCTACAGCTAATTTTCGCGTTGATGAAACGTATAAATTGATTCCTAAGAACGGAGTATATGTTGTCGAATCCACAATCAATGGGAAGCGTGTAAAGGGAATGATGAGTGTCGGTATAAATCCTACTTTTAAAGATCATCCTTATAGTGTTGAAGTCAATTATCTCGATTGGGAAGGTGATTTGTATGGGCAAGTGCTAAAAGTTCGTATCTTAGATAGAGTTAGAGATGAATTAAAGTTTAGTAACTTAGACGAGTTGGTAAGTATGTTAAAAGATGATGAACGCATCACTCGTGAATTTTTTGAACAGTATGTGGAAAAAAGCACTACAACCTATTGATAATAGCCCACTAATTCTATTCCGTATTTTTTTTGGCTTTTTATTCGCTTGTGAGTCCTTTGGGGCAATTGCGACCGGCTGGGTTCGCACTAACTTAGTCGATGTACAATTGACCTTTTCTCATATTCATATGGATTTTCTGCAAGTATTAGTTGGTCCACAGATGTATATTTATTTTGCAGTTATGGGGTGTGCTTCTTTAGCAGTGATGTTGGGGTGGCGCTATCGATGGAGTATGATTCTATTGACTATTTTATGGGCAGGGGCTTATTTTATACAAAAGACTTCCTATAACAATCATTACTATATGCTGCTGGTGATTTGTTTTTATATGTGTTTTTTACCAGCTAGTTCTTATGCTTCTCTAGATGAACGAAGTCATCGGGTAACGCGAAGCCTAACCATGCCAAGGTACTTTTCGTGGATTTTTATTTTTCAGGTTTCAGTCTTGTATTTTTATGGAACAGTTGCTAAGTTTTATCCTGATTGGTTAGATGGTACATTCACTCGACTGATGTATGAGGGTGCTTATGTATCAGATACAATTAAAGAAGTATTAACGACCAAGTGGTTCACGATTAGTATCGCTTATTTAGGTGTTTTATTTGATGGACTGATCGTACCGATGCTTTTATGGAAGCGTACACGTACACTTGGGGTGGTAGCAGCGTTAGTTTTTCACTTGTTTAATTCTGCTACATTACACATTGGTATTTTTCCTTATTTTGCTCTGAGCTTCTCTGTGTTCTTCTATGAACCAGAGAAGATTCGCCGTTTGTTTTTTAAACGAAAGCCTTGTGTTTCTACAGATGTTTTAGTTGAGCGAATAAGATATGGACTGACAAAAGGACAATTATATGTAATCGCTGTGTTTATGTTCATTCAATTGGTATTGCCTTTACGTATGTATTATATTGAAGGAGACACATTGTGGACGGAGGAAGCTCACCGTTTGAGTTGGCGGATGATGTTGAGATCAAGGGGAGGGTACACAGACTTTATTGTTGAAAATAAACAGACAGGAGGAAGGAGTTACTACCCACTTTCGGACGTGCTAACCCCAAAACAAGCTGCTAGATTGACTTCACCTGATATGATTTGGCAAATGGCTCAGTATATCAAGAAAGAATATGCAGATAAGGGAGAAGACGTATCAGTATTTGCAGATAGCTTTGTGTCAATAAATAATAGGCCTTATCATCGATTTGTCGATAACACTGTAGATTTGGGTGCTGTCAAATGGGATTATTTTTGGCATTCGGATTGGATTCTCGATAAACCGTTTTAAAAGGATATAAAAGAAAAGAGGGCACTACAGGTTAGTCTGTAGTATCCCTTTGTTTTATTTCTTGCTCATAAGCGATGAGTTTTATGTCATTGTCAAAAACCGCATAGGTGAAATAACTAATCCAGTCCCCTAGGTTTACGTATTTTGCTTGTTTACCAAGGTCAAGTATCATTGGTAGGTGCCTGTGTCCAAAGACGAAGTAATCATAATGCGATGATTCTAGTTTTCTCTTTGCATACAAAATAAGCCACTCTTTATCTTCTCCTAGGTATTTAATGTCTTCATCTCCTGAAATAAGCTTATTTTTAACCGATAAGTATGAGGCTAATCGTACACCAATATCAGGGTGTAACCAGCGGAATAACCATTTTGAGAATCGATTTGTAAAGACCTTTTTCATTCTCTTGTATCCATAATCACCTGGGCCTAATCCATCTCCATGACCAATAAAAAAGCGTTTACCATTGATATTAAATATCTTTGGTTCGTGATAGACAGGTATTCCTAACTCTACTTGAAAGTAGTCATCCATCCATAGGTCATGGTTACCGACAAAAAAGAAAACAGGTACACCACTATCTTTAATTTCAGCCAGTTTTCCTAATATTCTAACAAAACCTTTTGGTACTACTGTTTTGTACTCGAACCAAAAATCAAATAAATCCCCCAAGATAAAGAGTGCGCCCATATCTTGTTGTTTTTCATTTAACCATTGGAGAAAAAGCTTTTCACGTGGGATACTTAATTCACGTGTAGGCGCTCCAAAGTGATGGTCAGAAGCGAAATAAACCTGTTTATTTGTTTGAATATTTATCTCCAATTCCTATAAATTGTCTGATTGATGCCATTCAGCATATGATGATTCTGTTTCTTGTAAGCGTAGCGTAACTAAGTCAATGTCTTTCGGTAATCGACTTTTAATGCGTTGTGCAAAATCAACAACCATGTTTTCACTTGTCGGTTGATAATCAACTAGTATTACGTGGTGTCCACGTTGTTCTAATTCTTTAGCTAGCTCTACATGAGGGGTATTCTTGTTAAAAACAGTTGCGTGATCAAATTGATCAACAACTTCCTCTTTTACTATCTTTTTTAAATCTCCAAAGTCGATAACCATTCCGAACTTTACATTATTAGTGTCTTCTATAGGGCTACCGATTACAGTTACTGCTAGTTTATAACTATGTCCGTGTACATTTTTACACTTTCCATCATACCCGTATAGAGCGTGTCCAGTTTCAAATGTAAATTGCTTTGTGATTCTAATCTTTGGCATAACTAAAAATTTTGGCAAAGGTAAGCAAAAAAAGTGCTCTTGTATAAGGAACTTATACAACTGTTTTTCCTTCTTTGCTGAAACTATTAAATGCTGTAAAGGTTGTTTATTATTTTTAGAAAATGCGATAGTTTAGGCTTAACGATACTTTTGGCCACCAATTTAGCCATTTTGTGTAATCTTCTGTATCAGTTACATAAAGGTCAGCTTCTGTTCCACTTGGTTGTGTGTTAGCGTGTTTTGTAATTGTGTAATCTCCTTGATACAAAACACCAAGTTCAAATTTTACTCCGAACCTTCTTTTTGAAACAGCTCGTCCTAGTCCAATCCCTACATATGGCTTTATAGTGTTTCCTAAGACTATTTCTTCGTTTAGTTTTCCCTCGTTCAAGCTAATAATGTTTCCTTCAAAGTCCAAGGTTGGCCAGTCTTGGCCATTTAGTAAATCTACTGGATTTCCTAGATGATCTTTTAGTTCACCAGTGGTCTTTACAGAGGTTTTACCAGCATATAGACCTGCTGTTATAAAAAATATTCCTTTTTTTGCTGGATAAAAATCTACTAACGCATGCCCATGGAATAAGTTAACTTTTCCTCCTGCATCTAAGTTAGGTGTGTACCCTAAAGCTTGTTGGAAATAGCCATTATTGTCTTCTAAATCTATGTTATGCCCTGTAGAATTATAATTGAAGTAATTCAATCCTGCTCTTAGTTTTAAGTGGGAAGCTATAGGTGTTGCTACTTCTACAGTCAAACCTAGTGTTGAAATTCCTGCTGATACATTTAAATGCTCTAAAAATTCAGTAGCATAATGTGCATTGCGGTCTCTACCTTTTTCGGCGAATAGATCTTTTGTTGTTGTGGCGTGTGTAGTAGGAACTGCTAATAGTGCAATTAATGACGCATAGAGAGCTTTAGTAATTAATTTCATTTTTATTATTTAATTATTTGGGTTAAAACAGTATTATCTATTAAAGAGAAATTATTTCTTTTTGAATTGGTTAAGGGCGTTGACTGTAAATTCAGAGAGTACTAAGCGACCTGAAATCTCGGCTCTTTTATGTAATAGCTCAGTCCAGTTTTCGGTCCCTTCCCAAAATATTGTTTTCATTTCTACAAGTGCTTGAGGGTTATAACTACTAATACGTTTAGCAAACTCATTCAATTCTAAATCCATACGCTCGTTATCATCATATAATTCAGAATACAACCCGTGATTTTGTGCCCAAGTGGCCGTCTTCCATTCATGAGCAGCTAATGACATTTCAGTAAAAGCTGTTTTTCCTATTTTTCTTGATACCGCTGGTTCTATGACAAATGGACCAATTCCAATTGCTAATTCGGATAGTTTGATAGCTGCTTTATCTGTTGCAAAGCAATATTCACAAGCAGCTGCTAGTCCTACACCTCCGCCGACTGTTTTCCCGTGTATTCTTCCAATGAAGATTTTAGGACTTCTGCGAATTGCGTCAATAACTGAAGCAAATCCAGAGAAAAATGCTTTACCTGTTGCTTCATCTTTGATAGATAGTAGTTCGTCAAATGAGGCTCCAGCACAAAATGCACCTGTACCAGCACTCTGCAAAATGATAACAGTAATTGATTCTAGCTTGCTAAGATTCTCTATTTTGTTAGTTAATTCCTTTAGTTGTGAACTCGGAAATGAATTGCTTGCAGGACTATAGAAAGTGATGGTTGCTATAGCCCCTTCGATACTTGAATTCACATATGGGGTATTATTCTGTTGCATAGTTTTTATTTGATTGTATTTTCAAATGTAACAAAATAATTTAATCTAGTCTTTTATCGCTTTTTATGGAGGAGAAATTGTTTTGGTATGTGATTTGTATAGGGTAATCTCGATGATGTCGTTTGATGGATGAGGGATACATGTTTTTATGTGTCAAAATAACTTTACCCCACTTTAAAAGCAGGTTTATTTTAGAATGGATTAGACCTTTTCACCTTGCGTATATTGATTGCGTATAGCACTTTTCGGTCTTTCTACTTTACTAATTACCTGCTTTTGTACTTTTAGTTAACCTATTATTGTTTTAACAAGGTGTTTTTTACTTGTATAAGAAGCTTTTCTGCTTTGAATAAAATTCTTTCAAGTATTATGTATAGGAGTACATTGATATGTATGTGACCAATACGGAATTATCAACGATAAATCGCTGTATTCTATCAAGTCTATTTAAGTTTACTGAATAGTTTACTTGTGTTAATTTTTGAGCAAAAAAAATAGCTTAGAAAGCTATTAGAATAAAGAACCTGATTGTATTGGTGGAGGGTCTATTAGTGTTATATATGGTGTCGAATGGATACGTTGTTTAAAATAAAAAGGAGCGAATAAATCAGTACTTTTTTGTTCTGTTAATTCAATGTCAGGGTTATTGTTGATAAAGAAAGTTTCACAGATTATATTTGTTAACTTAGTTGTATTGCAGTCGCTATCTTCTTTATTATTTGTTGATTGTAGTATATTGTAAGTGTATAAACTAGCCGATGGACAGTATGTTGCCATCTTGCTGCAATTGTTTTCAAAAGCATAGCTTACTTTCTCAACTCCTAGAAGAGCAAAGATTAGGCAAAGAAACCAAGCTATATGTTTACTGTGTTTATACATCAATTACAAAGATATTTAAATATGTTTTTTAGCCTAATTAAGCGATATTTTTGTGTCAAACTTTAACAAAGTAAGTATTTCACGATGTTCTTTAATTAGTTTTTTCTTGCTGTAAAAGAAGATTATTCAATCATTTTTTTGACTGAATAATGCAATCCTATAGAAGATATAACTACTAAAGTAGCAGTACACACCCAAAGATATTCATATCCCCATATAGCTGCAATCTTGGTTGACAAGATAGGAGATACGATAAAGCCAATAGCAAAAGTAAGTCCATTAATTCCCATGTATGCCCCTTTATTATTTGCTTCTGCACGCATAGCTGTTACCGTTGACATATATGGCATTGCTAACATTTCCGATACACATAGAATAGTCATAGATATGTAAATTGTAATGATACTATGATTAAAAGCAAGTATTAAAAACGAGGGAGCACTAATCAAAACACCATAAAATATTGTTTTGCGTATTGTTAAATATTTTTCGGCTAAGTGAACAAGTAGCATTTCGGTTAAGAAAATTAAAAGACCACTATACCCAAGTACTAAACCAATTTGCGATTCATCTAATCCTCCCATTTTTTCGTAAAAGAGAGGTAGAGTACTGAAAAGTTGAAGGAATACAATAGCATATAGTGTACAGAAAAAACTATAAACAAGGAATAGTTTGTCCTTATATGGCGATTTTTTGTTGGTTATTAATTCGTTTGTTGTTTCCTCATTGAAATCTTCTGCATAGATTTCTTTATTTGTCTTCTTATTTTTAAAGAATTGGATGAAAACAATAGCTGCAACGAAAGCTGCAAAAGCATTAATGTTGAATAAAAGGGAGTAGGAGATAGCAGCTAGTAAACCTCCCATGGCAGGGCCAATTGAAAAACCTAGATTAACAGCCATCCTATTTAAAGAAAAAGAGCGTGTAATATTTTCTGGTTTGGCATACATGGTAATCGCAACTGAGTTAGCTGGCCTAAACATTTCACTAATTGTGCTTTGTAGTAATATCATTAGCCCTAGAGTTAATACAGTAGTGAAATACGGTAATAAAACAAAGATTGGAATACTACACAACAAACTAAGGTACTGTACTTTGTAGTTTCCTATTTTGTCGGTAACCCAACCGCCCAGTGTAGAACCAATAATCGATCCAATACCATAACAAGCAAGTACATACCCCGCTTGCTCTTCAGTAAATAAGAGTCTTTTTGTCATATATACCCCTAAAAAGGGAAATACCATCGAACCGGCTCTGTTAATAAGCATAACGATGGCTAACATCCATGAAGCAGAAGATAATCCACTATATGAATCAATATAGATTTTATAGATTTTTTTCATAATTGGAGAGGAAAGAATTGGTTGTAGTGTTGGTTAGTGTGGTTGGTTAGTTAGTGTGGTTGGCTACTCTTCCCTCTTGTTCTTTTCGCGTAGAGCTTCTCGCATAGCATTGTAGTAAGCAGCTCTACTTAGCGGTTCATACTCTTGAGTTTCTCCAAGGAGTACTAAATCCTCATTAGCTGCTTTTCGGAAGCTATAGTTAGCAAGGTTTCCTGTACGAGTACAAATTGCATGAACTTTTGTAACATATTCTGCTGTTGCCATTAAGGCAGGCATAGGGCCAAAAGGTTTTCCTTTGAAGTCCATATCTAAACCAGCAATGATTACGCGAACACCAGAATTGGCTAGGTCATTACATACACTTACAATTTCATCGTCAAAGAACTGAGCTTCATCGATACCTACTACATCACAGCTGTCTCCAAGTAGGCGTATGTGTGCTGCTGAAGGTACTGGTGTGGATCTAATCTCATTAGAGTCATGGGATACGACAGATTCTTCATCATATCGAGTGTCGATAGACGGTTTGAATATTTCAACTTTTTGTTTGGCAAACTTAGCTCTTTTTAGTCGACGGATTAGTTCTTCAGTTTTACCAGAGAACATTGAACCGCAAATAACTTCTATCCAACCAAATTGCTCTTTGTGATTAACGGGATTTTCGAGAAACATTTTGTAAATTTCAGGCTGAAATCAGCGTTTAATTTTGTTATTTTGTATAAGTGCAAATTTATCAAAAAAAGCTAGGGAAATCACTAATGCAAATTAAAAGTTATGAAGAAAGTCTTAGAAGGGGAGCTGATCAGTATTGTCCATCGTGTGCTACAGATGAAAGACAAAGATGTAAAAAGTCTCTTAAAGGAAACTAAGAATTTATATGAAAAGCTATTAATCCTACAGTTTTATCAGGACTGTTTTGATAAAGGGCTAACTGATGGAGTAACAAGAGAAGATATAGAAAATAAGTTAGCTTTACTTCCTGTAGAAGATGATGAGCCAAGTCTAATTGATTATAGTGAACGTGATCAGATGCCTTTAGACTTAATAGAAGAGGATTATCCTCTTGTAGTAGAAGCCGAGAAAGAAGATGTCATATCTACTTCTGATGATTTTATATCTGAGGTAGTCCGAAAAATTGCTCCGGAAATATTAGAAGATGATATACCAATCACTTTACCAATTGAATATACGACTGATTTATCTATTACTCCTGTAGAGGAGACACTTTCAGCAGATAAAGTGGCACTGTATAGTATACTTGAAGAGCAAGATGAAATAGTTGCTGATGAGGAGTTTATAGATCGTAGAAAGGAAGAAGAAGTTGAGAAGGTGGTAATGGTTGAAAAGGAAACGGTAAACGAGGGTGTTCAGACTACACAACCAAAAGAACTTGAAATAGCAAGAGATGAAATACATCATATTTCAATGGAATATAAACCATTGGAGGAATGCGGTGTTACAGATGGTTGTAATATTGGATCTACTGAGTCTGATGAAAATACAGAGGAAGAACCTTTAGCGCCTTTGAAGAAAGAAGAGGATCCTTTTTCGGGATTTAACTTTCAAGATTTAGACTTCCAACGTGTGGATAGTGTTCAAACAAAGGAGATATCTCAGGAAGTAAAAGGGACGGAAGAAGTAAATGATTCGGTAAATGGAGAAGATAAAGAGAGGGAAGGTCAAAGCACTTTATTTAACTTAGAGTCGATGTCTGTCAAAGAGCCTGGAATAGCGAAGACAAAGTCATTAAATGATATATATAACTCATCTATTACAGTAGGATTAAATGATCGTATCGCTTTTGAAAAACATTTGTTTGGGGGGAGTGCAGAAGACTTAAATCGTGTTTTATCTCAACTAAATACGGTTAGTAATTTTGAAGAAGCGATGAGTTTGATTGATCACTTAGTTAAACCTGAATACAATAACTGGGAAGGAAAAGAGGAATATGAAAGTCGCTTTTTAGCGATTGTAGAGAAACGTTTTATATAAGTATGAGTAAATTATATTTGGTTCCCACACCAATCGGGAATTTGGAAGATATTACATTTAGAGCAATTACCGTTTTAAAAGAAGTGGACTATATCTTAGCAGAAGATACCCGAAATAGTGGTAAACTTCTCAAGCATTTTGAGATTAATACACCAATGTTTAGTCATCATATGCACAACGAGCATAAAACTGTAGAGGGTTTGGTTCAGCGTATGTTGTCAGGAGAAACATTTGCGTTGATATCAGATGCAGGAACACCAGCTATATCAGATCCAGGTTTTTTATTGACAAGAGCATGTGTAGAAGCTGGCGTGTCGGTAGAATGTTTGCCAGGAGCGACAGCTTTTGTCCCAGCTTTAGTGAATAGTGGTTTGCCAAATGATAAATTTGTCTTTGAAGGTTTCTTACCGGATAAGAAAGGAAGACAAACTCGATATTTAGTATTAGCTGAAGAGGAACGAACGATGATTATCTACGTATCTCCTCATAAGTTAAATAAGACACTAGGAGAGTTTAGAGAATATTTTGGTTCGGATCGACAGATTTCGGTATCGCGTGAATTGTCAAAACTGCATGAGGAGACGGTGAGAGGGAGTGTAGATGAAGTATTGGCGCACTTTGAGGCGAAGCCAGCAAAGGGAGAAATTGTTGTCATTGTCGCTGGAAAAAAGAAGTAACTTAGTTGCAAAATATGTTAAGGTCAATGTATGCTGTGATTTAGCGCAGTATACATTGATTTTTTTTGATACATTTGATAAAAACGGAAATAAATTATGTCACATAAAGTAACTACAAAATGGATTGAGAATATGCAATTTGAATCTACTAATCCAAGTGGAGGAACATTGCGAATAGATGCTGGACCAGAGAATGGAGGTGATAATATGGGGCTAAGACCAAAAGCCTTGATGTTATCTGCACTTGCTGGATGTAGTGGGTTGGATATTGCTCATTTAATAAAGAAGATGCGTTTGGAGGTTGAAGATTTTGTCATGGAGACAGAAGGTTTATTAACAGATGAAGACCCATCGACGTACCATACAGTAATTTTAGATTACCATTTTTATGGCTCTAATTTAGATAAAGATAAGCTGAAAAGAGCTGTTGATTTATCAATTGAAAAATATTGTGGTGTTATGGATATGTTTAAAGAGTTTGCAAAGGTTGAGACTAATATTCATTACCATAATAACTAATATAGATGCGTTGGAAGTTAAAAGAGGAAATAAATCCTGAGATAGTCGCACATCTCCAAGAAGTATTAAAGGTAGACTATGTTATAGCTAAATTATTAGTTCAACGAGGTATTAGTACTTTTGATGAAGCAAGATCGTTTTTCCGTCCTTCACTAGAGGAACTTCATAACCCTTTTCTGATGAAGGATATGGATAAGGCTATTGATCGAATATCAAAGGCAATAGCAGCGAATGAACGTATCATGATCTTTGGCGACTATGATGTAGATGGAACGACTTCTGTAGCGATGCTAGCATCCTTTTTTAAGAGTTTTTATCCGTATGTCGACACATATATACCAGATCGATATAATGAAGGATATGGAATCTCACACCTTGGAATAGAAGAAGCTTTTAAGAATGATGTGAAGTTGATTGTTTCTATTGATTGTGGGATTAAATCAATTGGAGAGATTGACTATGCTTCGGAGTTAGGTATTGACTTCATAGTTTGTGATCATCATTTACCTGGAGAAACACTGCCTAATGCTTGTGCAGTATTAGATCCAAAGCGCGAGGATTGTCATTATCCGTTTAAGGAACTATGTGGGTGTGGGGTTGGATTTAAATTAATGCAAGCTTGGCTTGAATATTATAAAAAACCTTTAGATTTAATAACCCCTTACCTTGATTTGGTTGCGACTGCTATAGTTGCAGATGTTGTGCCGATGGTAGGAGAAAATAGAATATTGACTTACTTTGGTTTAGATGTTATTAACTCTAGCCCACGGCCTGGGTTAAAAGCGTTGCTGAGCTCTTATAAGCAAGAACATTTCTCTATAAGCGATATAGTTTATAAGATTAGCCCAAAGATTAATGCAGCAGGTAGATTAGAACATGGTAAGTATGCGGTGTCATTGTTGTCAACGAATTGTATTGAGACAGCAAATAAATTGGCTGATTATATTTTAGAGATAAATAGTGAACGCAAACATCTCGACCAGCGTATTACAGAGCAAGCATTGCAAATGATTGTAGAAAATAAGGAGGTTTTTAATAAATCGACAGTAGTCTATAATCCAAATTGGCACAAAGGGGTAATAGGAATAGTTGCTTCTAGGTTAATAGAAACTTATTATAGACCGACTATTGTGTTTACTGATAGTGGAGATCATTTGGCAGCGTCAGCTCGTTCCGTTAAGAATTTTGATGTTTATCAAGCTATTAAAGCGTGCTCTGAATATCTGATACAATTTGGTGGACACAAGTACGCAGCAGGGTTAACACTTTATAAGGATCAGTTTGAAGCATTTAAAGAGAAGTTTGAAAAAGTGGTATCGGAATCGTTAAATGAGTCAGATCTCATACCTGAGTTAGTCATTGATGCTGAAGTTGATTTCTCTGTGTTAAATCCTAAGATGATTAGGGTTTTGAGACAGTTTGAGCCTTTTGGTTCTGGCAATGAAAAGCCTTTGTTTATTTCTAGTAATGTATATGATACTGGAGGAAAGCGCTATATAGGCAATAGAGATGAACATTTGTATTTGTACGTCAAACAGAGAGGTAATTTAGATCGGTCGTTTCCGGTATTAGGCTTTCATTTTGGTAAATTTTATAAAGAACTCGATAATCGTCGCTTTTTTAATTTTGTTTATACTGTAGAAGAGAGTCATTGGAAAGGGAGTATACGAACTCAGCTTTTTATGAAAGATATGCAGTTAGTCTAAAAAAATACTTTCAAGTTTTATTGTAAACGAATAAATTTGTAAGAATCAATTAAATATATAAAAATGAAAATAGCAGTAGTAGGGGCTACCGGAATGGTAGGCGAGATCATGCTAAAAGTTTTAGCAGAGCGTAATTTTCCAGTGACGGAATTAATACCTGTGGCATCAGAGAAATCTGTTGGAAAGGAAATTGAATATAAAGGTAAGAAGTATATCATCAAGTCCATGGAAGAAGCGATAGCAATGAAGCCTGAAATTGCTTTATTTTCAGCGGGTGGAACTACTTCTCTTGAATGGGCTCCAAAGTTTGCAGAAAATGGAACAACGGTGATTGATAACTCTTCAGCATGGCGAATGGATCCAACGAAGAAACTTGTTGTACCTGAGATTAATGCAGATACTTTAACGAAAGATGATAAGATTATAGCTAATCCAAATTGTTCTACAATACAATTGGTAATGGCACTAGCTCCATTACATAAAAAATACGGTATTAAACGTGTGGTGGTTTCTACTTATCAGTCTATAACAGGTACAGGAGTAAAAGCAGTAAGACAGTTGGAGAACGAGTATCAAGATATCAAAGGAGATATGGCTTATAATTATCCTATACATAGAAATGCAATTCCACACTGTGATGTTTTTGAGGACAATGGCTATACTAAAGAAGAAATGAAGTTAGTCAAGGAAACTAAGAAGATACTATGTGACGATAATGTATTAGTTACGGCTACAGCAGTCCGTATTCCTGTTGTAGGAGGGCATAGTGAAGCGGTAAATGTTGAGTTTATCAATGATTTTGATGTTCAAGAGGTAAGAAGATTGTTACATGAGACTGCAGGGGTTGTAGTTCAGGATAACCTAGATACGAATACCTATCCAATGCCTTTGTATGCTGAAGGGAAAAACGATGTATTTGTAGGACGTATACGTAGAGATGAAACACAGCAAAATTCATTAAATATGTGGGTAGTAGCAGATAACCTTCGTAAAGGGGCTGCAACAAACACAATTCAAATTGCTGAATATTTGATGGCTAATAAGCTAGTATAATATAAAAGAGCTAATCATTATCGATTAGCTCTTTTTTTGTGCTTATTGTAAATATCAAGTTCTAAGATTATTTTTACTCCCTCATTTGGTTTGGTAGTAGTAGAGATACTAGCTCCAAGTCTTTTAGTACGTTCGATGATATTCTTAAGACCTAATCCTTTGTTTTTTACTTTATTGACATCATAACCAATTCCGTTATCTTTGATAATTAGTTGGAACTTACCTACCATAAGTTTTACGATAGTGATGATTACCTCAGTAGCTTGAGAGTGTTTGTTTATATTTTGTAAGATCTCTTGTAATATTCTGTATAAATTTAATTTCTGTTCACTATTTAAACGATCCCATTTTAAGTTTTCATCAGCTTTGTAATAAAATTTTGTATTGAACGCGTTTTGTTGATTAGAGATTAAATCATCTACAAGTTGGTCAAAACGGCTTTGGTCAGATAATTTCTCTTGATTTAGTAAATAAGAGATTGTCCTAATTTCTTCCTCTGCTTTATGCAATTCGTTTATTAACATCAAACGCTGTGATTCCTCTGAGTTACAATTGATTTGCATTAAGTGAAAGCGCGTTGTAAAAATACGATTTATTACACCATCATGTAGTTCTTTAGCAATTCTTTTTCGTTCACTGAATTTCGCATTTTCCGAGAGTTCTTTTTGCTCTAATATAAGTTTATATATCTTTTCATCGTTGAGTTTGTTTTTGTGCTGAAACAATAAGTTTTTGTTCTTAATGTACTGAATTAAGCTGATAATAGTACCGATGAAAATCAGGATTAACAGACCTCCAATAATTAAAATAATTCGTTTGTCAGCAATTAGTTTTTTGTTTTGATTTGATAAACTTTCTACTTCATATTCTATTCTGGCAAAGGTGTTTTTGCTATGCCTGTTAAGTTTTATTAAACTATCATTTAGTTCCATAAAGTGTTGTATATGAGATAGAGTGTTTTCGTGGTCATATTTAGCTAGAAAACTTAACGCTTCTTTTGCTGGTTGATATTTCTTTTCATAAGTAGCTCTTTTATATGCCTGTGTGCCATAGAATATAGCGTTCTCTAAATCATTTTTGTGTAGATAGTACTTAGCTTTGACTAATAGTGTACTAGGTAGTCCTCCACTATATGGGCCTTTTTTGTTTTTACTAGTTTCAATTGCGATAATCTCTTCAATGATTTTATTAGTGTCTTTATACTCATTTAATTCAATTTTAGCTTTTATTAGATTGGTTAATAAAATAGTATAAAGTTGTGAGTCTTTTGATAAAGTAGGAGATTCATAAATTCCTTTTAAAGCAAACTTCTTAGCATTTTTATAATCATTCTCATAATAATATAGGTGAGAAAGGTTATTATTGAGGTTTGCTAAGAAATATTCTGCTTGTTTTTGAGAGATGGTTTTGTCTTCTAATAATTCTTGAATTAGAACACGTGTATTGTCAAAGTATTT
Organism: Myroides pelagicus; assembly: GCF_009711055.1. Taxonomy (GTDB): domain Bacteria; phylum Bacteroidota; class Bacteroidia; order Flavobacteriales; family Flavobacteriaceae; genus Flavobacterium; species Flavobacterium pelagicum. The sequence continues at coordinate 78,366 of NZ_WMJY01000005.1, read as the reverse complement.
TCTCGCTTGTTCAAATTCAAATAGTTCAGTCAAGTTAATTGCTAGTAGATGGTTTGCCCTATAGAGTATCCGTTTCTCATTAGATGTTTTTAATAATTTAAGCCCTGTAAGGATCTCTTTTTCGCTTTCTGTGTATACGCCGTATTCAAATAGTATTTGTGCCTTGGCAATTGCAGTTTTTCCTAGTTCTATGCTGTCTTTTAGAAAAGTAAAACCTTGTTCAGCCTTTACTAGGTAATGGTATGCACTGTCTAATTGTGATGAGTAGTAACTGCGCATAGATTTTATTTTATAAACACGGCTTACGATAGCATCATCATTTGCTTTTAAGGCTTTAGATAATAATTGATTGATTAACGAGTCATATTTTGAACATTCTGAGAAATGGTCTAAGCTGTATAACTTTTTGAGGAGTTCGTAGCTATAAAATCTGTTTTTTTGGTTATTGTTCAGGGATAGAGCCTGAGTCAGTAAACTATCCGCCTTTGTAATTGTTTTAATAGAGTCTTCTTTAGTGATATCTAGGTCGTTAAACACATAGTTGTTCTTATTTTCTTGCTTACAGCTAATTGTAAGTAGTAGTGCAACTAGTATTAGTAACAAGTATTTTATAAAATTCATGTAAGTGTAGATAATGGGGGCAATTGTTAAGTCATAAAAATAACTAAAATTTATACAAATACTCACTTGTTTACCTAAGGATTTTTGTAAAATGCGATGTTTTTAGAAGAACTGTTTTTTATTTCTGTAATAGTTTGTCTAATTTTGAACGACTTGAATATGGTAAAAAGAAGTTTTGTTTAATTTTTTATTGAATAATTCTTACCTTTAAAGTTAATTTATAAGTTAATCTATGTGTAGTATATTATTAGTTGATGATCACCCTTTGATTGTAGAGGGGTATATTCTGGCCTTAAATAAGGATGAAGGTTTACTAGGGAAGTCAAAATTTACGAAGGCTTTTGACTGTCTCTCTGCGAAAGAGATTATAGATGAAGCTGTAGCGAATGGTGATTTCTTTGATGTCGCTATCGTTGATTTTTCGGTGCCTTCTAATGAAACTTTCAAGTGGAATGACGGTGGAGATATAATATTATATCTAAATAAAGTTATGCCGGAATGTAAGACACTGATGATTACAGGGCACACTGAGGTATTGACTATTTACGAAATAGTGAAGAATATTCGCCCTGATGGATTGGCTAGTAAACATGAAATATCTCCAGATAGTTTAATAGGTATTGTTAAAGAGGTACTTAATGGGACCCGTTATCAAAGTGAGATTGTAAAGCATTGTCTTAGTGAGATTGTTAGAAAAGAGATGATGTATGATGATTACAATCGCGCTATTTTAGTTTTGTTATCGAAAGGGTATAAATTACAGGAACTCGATGAGCATATACCTCTTTCTAATCCAACTATAAAGAAAAGATTGGCTAAGATGAAGCAAGTCTTCGAAGTGTCTGATACTGCAACTTTAGTTCAAAACGCAATTAAGTTAGGGTTTGTATAAGCGAAAGTAAGTCTAGTGAAAGCTAGGCTTTTTTTATTGAAAGAATTGGAAGTAGAAATAGATTTAATACATGGTTCTTATTTTTTTGATGATATATGTCATTTTTGTTTAATAATCAGAGTGTTAATTTTACATCTGAAAAATAAGTTATATGAAGATAGAACAAATTTATACTGGTTGTATTGCACATGCTGCATATTATTTAGAGAGTCAAGGAGAGGTAGCAATATTTGACCCCTTGAGAGATGTACAGGCTTATATTGATAGGGCAGATGCTGCAGGTGCAAAGATTAAGTATGTTTTTGAGACGCATTTTCATGCTGATTTTGTCAGTGGACATTTAGATTTAGTGAAGAAGACTGGAGCAAGTGTTGTATTTGGTCCTACCGCTAATCCTAATTATGATGCTATTATAGCAACAGATAATCAGGTGTTTGATGTTGGAGGAGTTAGAGTAAAGGTTTTGCATACTCCTGGACATACGATGGAAAGTACGACTTATTTGATTTATGATGAGCAAGGATTAGAGCATGCTCTTATTACAGGAGACACACTTTTTATAGGTGATGTGGGAAGACCAGATTTAGTACAGTTGGTTAAATCTGAAATAACAGAGGAAATTCTTGCAAGACATTTGTTTCATTCATTGAGAACTAAAATAATGCCTTTGTCAGATCATTTAATTGTTTACCCTAATCATGGGGCAGGATCTGCTTGTGGAAAGAATATGAGTAAAGAGACTTCGGATACATTAGGTAATCAAAAGATGACCAACTATGCTTTGCGTGCTGATATGACTGAAGACGAGTTTGTAAGTGAACTATTGAGTGGTTTAGCTAAACCTCCACAATACTTCCCCAATAATGTTTTGATGAATATTCAGGGGTATGACCATTTAGAAAATGTTTTAGATCGCGCTAATCGACCAATCGAGCTAGAAGATTTTAAAGCATTATTGAATGATGATAGTATACTTGTTTTGGATACAAGAGACCCTCAAACTTTTTCTGAAGGATTTATACCGAAAAGTATAAATATTGGATTGAAAGGACCTTTTGCTGTTTGGGTAGGTGAGATGATTTCGGATATAAAACAAAAGATTGTCTTGATTACTGACGAAGGAAAAGAGGAAGAAAGTATGATTCGCTTGTCCCGTGTAGGATATGATCAAACGATTGGTTATTTGGAAGGAGGGTTTGATACTTGGAAGAAAGCATCATTGCCTGTTGACGTAATTGAGCGCATTGATGTTAATGAAATGGAAGGTGTTATTATTGAACGTAACGCGATTCTCTTTGATGTAAGAAAGATTAACGAATACAATGCAGAGCACTTGGAAAATTCTATTAATCTATCGCTTAATCAGTTGGTTGATCGAATAAATGAGGTTTCAGATGACAATTTATTGATTATATATTGTGCGGGGGGGTACCGAAGTATGATAGCAGCATCAGTATTATATAAATATGGCATTCGCAATTTAGTGGATGTAAAAGGTGGGTTTAATGCTATCAGAGATAATAGCGCATTGCCTAAAACAAAATATGTCTGTCCTTCATCTCTATTATAACTAATTGATTAGTATTTTAGACTTCTTAATTAGTTTATTGGATAAAGAAAGTATATGGGAAAAATAATTGGACTAGTCGGCGTTGGCTTGATTGGTGGGTCTATGGTTTTAGACTTGAAAGAGAAGTCTTTTGCTTCTAAAATTATAGGAACTGATTTATCAGAAAAGAATTTAAATAAAGCATTAGAATTAAGTATTATAGATGAAGCTGTTGGATTGGATAGTTTGATAGAACATTCTGATATTATTGTTCTTGCAACTCCTGTGAATGCTACAGTGGAATTGGTGCCCTACGTATTGGATAGAATAAGAAAAGATACATATGTACTTGATGTAGGGTCGACAAAGTCGCTCTTGTCAAGGAATGTTGCAGAGCATACTATGCGTGGTAATTTTGTGGCAACACACCCTATGTCTGGAACAGAATATAGTGGGCCAGAAGCTGCATTTAAAGGGCTGTTTAAGGATAGAGTGGCAATTATTTGTGACCCTGAGAAGTCTTCACCAAAAGCACTAAACCTTATTTCAGAATTGTATTATCACTTGAATATGCGTTTGATTTTGATGGATGCAGATGCTCATGATGAACATGTAGGTTATGTTTCACATTTGTCTCATGCTATTTCTTACGCTCTAGCTGTGGCTGTCCTGGACAAAGAAAAAGATGATTCGGCTATATTCAACCTAGCGGCTGGTGGATTTGCTTCGACAGTTCGTTTAGCGAAGAGTTCTGTCGATATGTGGTTGCCTATTTTTGAGCAGAATGCGGATCATATCTTACCTATTTTAGATATTTATTTAGATAAGTTAAGCGCGTTTAGAGACCACTTAAAGGAAAGAGATACTGAGCAATTAGCTGGATTTATTAAAGAAGCGAATAGGATAAAAGGCAAATTGAATAAGTAAGTAGTATCCATTTTTCAATAGATGTGATTATCTTTAGCTAACGTAAAATTAAAATTAGTAAACGAATGATTACACATATTGTTTTGTGGAAGTTAAAAGAAGAGAATAAGGATCAGCATGCTATGGAAATGAAGAAGCAGCTATTAGCTCTAAAAGGAAAAATAAAGGAATTAATAGGTATACAGGTAATGTTTAATATGGAAGGGACTGATATTTCTAATTTTGACGTTATGTTGCATACTACCTTTGCTAGTTTGGAGGATTTAGCAATATATGCAGCGCATCCTGAACATCAAAAAGTTGTTAGTTATATTAAAGAAGTTGTTATACAACGTATCGCAATCGATTACTAACGAGGTAATTATATAAGTTATATTTAAGGTTAGTTATTAGTGGTCTGCAATGGAGTAACTGACATAGTCAGGCCTAGGTTAAAGTTAGTTATAAAGTAATCGATTTTACGATGGAAAGGGTGGTTCTATATTTAGGATCACTCTTTTTTTGTACCTCAAACAAATATAAAAAGTCTTTAGTCATTTGACTAAAGACTTTTTGATGCAGAAAGGAAGGGATTCGAACCCTCGATACATTGCTGTATACACACTTTCCAGGCGTGCGCCTTCAACCACTCGGCCACCTTTCTTTTTTGGACGTGCGAATATACTATTAATCTTCCATTTCTCCACAAATAGGTGTTTCAAAACGTGATTTAAAGTCATCTACACGAGGTTGTTTAAGTAAGAACATTAGTTTAGTAATCGCCGCTTCTGTGGTAATATCTTTACCAGAGATTACACCTATTTCTTTTAATTCAGTGCTTGTTTCGTATTTACCCATCAGTACACTGCCACTTGGGCATTGTGTAACGTTGATTACTTTTAATCCCCTTTGTATTGACTTTGCCAGGGTGTTAATGAACCAAGATTCTGTAGGAGCGTTTCCTGATCCATAAGTTTCTAGAACTAACCCTTCTAGGTCTTCGATGTTTAATACTGACTCAAATAGGCGTTGCTGAATACCTGGAAATACTTTAAGAATCATAACATTCTGAGACATTTCTTTGTGAATGCTAAATGTACTACCTACTCTAGGTCGGTGTAACAAGGCTTTGTTTATCTTCAAATTCACACCTGATTCCGCTAGATGAGGTATATTTGGAGAGGTAAAAGCATTGAATAATTCTGCACTTACCTTAGATGTTCTATTGCCTCGGTAAAGCTTGTACTCAAAGTATAGACATACCTCTTGAATGACGGGTTGATTATTTTCGTGTAACGCAGCAATTTGTATGGCTGTGATGAGGTTTTCTTTTGCATCTGTTCGTAAGTCTCCGATCGGAAGCTGAGAGCCGGTTAGAATGACTGGTTTGCTAATATTTTCTAACATAAAACTTAATGCAGACGCTGAGTATGACATTGTATCTGATCCGTGTAGTATCACAAAACCGTCAAATTGATCATAATACTGTTCTATAACTTCAGCCATTTGAACCCACATGACTGGCTGCATATTTGATGAGTCAATAGGAACCTCAAAAGAGTAGGTGTCTATTGAGCAGTCTAATAGATGCAATTCAGGAATGCGATCAACAAGTTGGTCAAAGTTAAAGGCTTTTAATGCGCCTGTTTTAAAATCTTTGACCATCCCTATAGTACCTCCTGTATAGATTAGTAATATGTTTGGCTTATTCATGCTCTGTCAATTTTAGTTTATTAACTACAGGATTAGCATACATCGCTAAGAAGCTCTCTACGACAATAGGGTTACTTTTATCTACGCGTAATTCTAAGCGTCTTTCAAAGAGAGAACGTTCTTGTTGAGTGTATTTATCAGCAAATTTATCAGTCTTATACATCATATCATAAGCAATATAATTTGTTGGCCACAAATGATAGTTTGTAACGATCGAATGATCAATTACAGATGTTAACGCTTGTATTTGTTTGTTTGCTTTATCAAAATTAGCTTTAATATCATCTAGTTCGGTGTTTATTACATCTCCTAGATGAATATGAATACCTCTTTTCTGGCCTATAATTCCACTGTATAAGTTAGCGAAGTCTTCATTTTTGTTTTTGATATAGTCTTCATTTTTTGCCTTAGCTATAATTTGAGGCATTTTCATCGCATCTGTAGGATCGTATTCATAAGAAATCGAAACAGGTACTATCTTTAAATTTTTAAAGTAGTCCATTAATTCCTCTTGATCTGAGGCCATTCCTAACATTTTTAAGACACCTTGATGCGTAGCATCATTTCCGTCTTTTGTTCTTCCTTCTCTTTGTGCTATCCATACTGAACGGTTTTCATCAATAATTAAATGACGAATGTATTCAGACATTAGTTTAGAGCTTTCTAGTAACTCTCTAGGAGGTAATCCTCTTTTTACAAGAAAATTTCTATTGACTTTTGCTAGAGCTAATAAAAATGATTTTTGAACTAAGTTGTCTCCTACTGCCGAGGCAGTCATTATCATACCGTGATCTTTTAGTAATACATTCAATAAGGATGTATCCATGATGATATCACGATGATTAGAAACATATAGGTATGAGGTGTTTTTATTTAATTTTTCAAATCCAGATGAGCTCAATCCACTTGAACTTTTTTCTAGTATTTTTTGTATTGAATGATAAACAAAATCATGTTGAAATTGCTGTATGGACTTTACTTCTTTTAAGGCTTCCATCCAGTCGTTTTCCGATTTGTTTGGAAAAGTAAAACCCATTAAAGCTTTGACCATTGGGTGTTTCGAGATCTGTTTAAGTACCTCATTTACCTCGTGGTCATGGTAATGGCGTATTTCGTCAAATTTAGACATTATCGTGCTTTATTATTATAACTAGTGTTTAAGTATGTTTTTTATTTAGATACCAAAGACATCTTTGGAGTTTGCCGTCGTTATATTGGCAATTTCTTCAAGTGATACATTGTATATTGCAGCTAGTTTTTCTGCGATATTTACAATGTATGCACTCTCATTTCTCTTCCCTCTGAAAGGCGTGGGTGCAAGATACGGAGAATCAGTTTCTAATACGATGTGTTTCAAATCTATTTTGCTTAGAAACTGGTCTATTTTCCCATTTTTAAAAGTAGCAACCCCTCCGATTCCTAGTTTTAGATTATAAGAAATTGCCTGTGTTGCTTGTTCTTCTGTTCCTGTAAAACAATGGAATACTCCACGAAGGTTTTCGTCTTTCTCTTTTTCAAGGACCTCAAATACTTCATCAAAGGCATCTCTACAATGTATATTGATGGGTAAGTTGAACTGTTTGGCTAATTGTATTTGACGTTGAAATGCTTCTTGTTGAATTTCTAATGTCGATTTATCCCAATATAGGTCAATGCCAATTTCTCCTACTGCATAGTACTTACGTCGTTTCAATTCGCTTTTTACGAAAGCTAGTTCATTTTTATAAGTTTCAGACTTTACGTCTGTTGGGTGTAGACCCATCATCAGGAAGATATTGTTTGGAAATTCACTTTCCAAGGCAAACATACTTTTGGCATATGTAGAATCAATAGCAGGTATAAAAAAACGAGTGACTCCATTCGAGATCGCTCGATTTATTGTTTCTTTGCGGTCATCAGCAAATGCATCAGAATATAAGTGAGTATGTGTGTCTGTAAAAATCATTTCTTTTGATTTATTTATTTGCAAGTTTGCGCGTACAAAAGTACCTTAATAAAATGAATTAAAAATAAAATTTAGTGATGGAAAACTTAAAAGAGATTCTGAAGAAAGAAAAATACAAAAGTGTGAGGTTTAAAATTTCATCTACACAACATCTTTTTGTAAGGGCTAAGATTAATGGTGTGTGGGGAGATTTTATTTTGGATACAGGAGCATCAAATAGCTGTATTGATTTTTCTCATATTGAAATGTTCGGTATTACAGCCTCAGAGTCGAAGACAAAAGCAACTGGTGCTGGAGCTAATGGGTTATTTACCCAAGTTTCTTTTAAGAACCATCTTCAGCTGGGAAGATGGCACCAAAAAGACTTTAATTTTGTTTTATTAGATCTATCGCATGTCAACGCTGCATTGACAGAATACAAGACTAAAAATGTACACGGCATTATTGGTTCAGATGTTCTACTTTTGGGTGAAGCTATCATCGATTATAAGGCGCGTGTTCTTTATATTAAGTAATTTGTGTTACTTTTTTTGCTTGTTCCACTCAGTAGCAACTTCTTCTAATTCTTTATACCAATCTTCACCGTATTTACGGATAAGAGGGTCTTTTAAGAACTTATATACAGGTACTTCTAGTTCTTGGCCTAAAGCACAAGCATCACTACAGATATGCCATTTGTGGTAATTAACAGCTGCGAAAGAAGAAAACTCTTTAATGCGTATTGGGTATAAATGGCATGAAATAGGCTTTTTCCAATCGATCAAGCCTTCTCTGTACGCTTTTTCAATTCCACATAGAGCCATTTGGTCTTCGTAGATGACATAAGCACATTCTCCTCCTTCTATTAGTGGGGTTTCTATTTCTCCATCTTCTCCTAGAACTGTTGTTCCTTGATTTTCAATCGCTTCCACTCCTTCTGCTCTCAAGAAAGGTTTGACTGTCTCGTAGATTGACTTCATGATAGCTACTTCTCCTTCTTCTACTGGAGCACCTGCATCTCCATCTATACAGCATTGGCCTTTGCATGCAGTAAGATTACATACAAATTCTTTTTCTAATACATCTTCTGATACAATTGTTTTACCTATTTGAAACATGTTATGAATTTTAAGAGAGGTTTGTCACCGTTTTATTTAAAGTACAAAGGTAATCTATATTGTAGTTAATTGTAAATAGTTTGTTGTTTTATGAGAATGTTTCCGTGAAATAACTACTACTTTTTCTATTAATTGATTAGTACGATAAAGAATAGGGAAACATATTTCTTTAAAAAAATACGTAAATTGTCTTAGCTCATCGAGAGTTAAAATAATAGTATAGGGTGCCAATCTACTGCTATACGTGCAGTGTTCCTGCAGTATAGTTGCCCAGAAGTGCTTTCTTGGCAAGAAAAGGTCAAGCAAACTGCACGTATAGGTCAAGAAGGGATGGAAAAGTAAGGTCTGTATGTTGGTAATCTGTTGTAGTAACCTGATCGATGAAAAAATGAAATGCCGGCTAGATTATTAGCTAACGTGATTTATAGAATGTTTTTGAGTATCTCTTTGATGTAAGGAGGGTAGATGCTTAATTATTTTCTGAGGAAATAACGTTAAACTGTTCTTTTTTGAAGTAGATATAATAGTTAGTTATTTTTTTCAAACGACTACTTGTTTTCTCACAAAGTCATGGTTAGGTTTTAAAGAATGATACATAATGCTTTCTCGCAAAAGCTGAGTGTGATGCAATTGTTTTAACTTTTTACTATCATTCAAACAGACTTGTTTTTAGCTTGATAGTGATTAATCTTATTTCTTGGAATATTTATTAAGTTTCCTTGTTTCAGTCGATTACTTTTGAATTGATTTATTGTGAAATCCTTTTTTGTGCTGTTAAATTGTTTGGAGGCTTTGTTAAATAGAGGTAGGAATAGATAATAATTTTGTACTTTCGGCCAATTAAATCAAATTCTTTATAACAGAAAATGAAAATATTTACTTATGTTGTATTAGTTGTTATTGCAGCGCTAATCGTGTTTAATTTAACGATATTGGACTTCAATAACCTTTTTCAAGGGGATAGCTTAATTGCTATAATCGGTATAGTAGCTCTACTATGTGGAGCGTGTATTTTGTTGATTTATCGTACGTCTAAGATTATTCACGATAAAACAAAATAATTAAATATTAAGATGGTTTACGATGTATTAATTATTGGAGGAGGTGTATCAGGTGTGTCTTGTGCGCAAGTGCTTGGCAGTGCCTATAAGAAGGAGTTTGTCAAAGATAAACAGGTAGGAATAATAATGCACCAGAAATCTTCGATGCTTCAAGAGGCTGTTTTTTTTAATGCGTTTGGCATTGAGCCAGGAACACTAGGGAGTGATTTGTTAGATAAATCAAAGGACTATTTAGCTCAATATCCTCATATCAATCAGATAGAGGGTGAAAAAGTTATAGCAGTAATTAAGAAAGGTGAGATTTTCGAGATTTCGACAAACAAAGAGCTCTATTGTGCAAAAAATGTAGTGGTAGCTGTCAATTCTAGTTCTACCTTTTACATTGAGGGGTTAATGGATTATGTGATGCCACATGCAAAATCATTAGCAACAAAGAATCGCGTACAACTTCACAATCATGATCACCTTGTCGCTGAGGGGTTATATGTAGTGGGCACTCTAGCTGGGCATCGAAGCCAATTAGCGATCGCTGCGGGTAGTGGTGCTGCAGTTGCTACAGATTTACTTACGCTGTGGAATGGTGGTATAGAAACACATAGCCACGATAGTTTACGGAAAAAATAATATATATCATATTTGTATAGACCTTCAGCCATTGAAGGTCTTTTTTTTTGAATGTATCGGACTTCTTTTTGAACTTAAAGAATAATTTACTCGAATGTTAGCAAATAATCATTTTTTAAGCCGTTTTTTGAGTGTTAAAAAAATTAAGAAACAATTTGCAAATGTTAAATTTTATATTGTACATTTGTTTATTAAAATTGTAAAACATATAGAATAGAAGTTATGGAATGGTATTTAAAAGTAATTAAAGAGCACTATGCTGACTTTAACGGTAGAGCAAGACGTCAGGAGTATTGGATGTTTGTTTTATTTAATACGCTGATTGGTATTGCGATAGGGGTAGTTGAGTATATTATTGGTACAAACTTTATTGGAACAGTATATAGTCTGGCAGTATTAGTACCGAGTATTGCTGTAGCTGTTCGTCGTCTACACGATATTGGAAAAAGTGGTTGGATGTATTTATTAGTGCTTCTTCCGATTATTGGTTGGATTATATTAATCGTATGGTTTGCTACTGAAGGAAATGCTGGAGCAAATGAATATGGAGCAGATCCAAAGAATCCTCATGACGAGATTAACGAAATTGGTCAGAATCAATTCTAATTTGTAGAAATTAGATTGTAAATTATATAAAGAGAGTTAAGGGCTATAGTTAGTGCTGGCTCTCTTTTTTAGTAGCCTATTTGAAGGCATTTTATTGAGAAAAAATTTGAAAATGTATGGAATGGTATTTAAAAGTTTTAAAAGAACATTACGCGGATTTTAATGGTCGAGCAAGACGTCAGGAGTATTGGATGTTTGTATTGTTTAATACATTAGTTGCTTTTGGTATTATCATAGTAGGAGGTATTTTAACCGCTTTAACTGATACGGATGCAATTATGCAGTTCTTTGTAGGACTATACATCATTTATATTTTGGGTACCTTTATTCCTTCTATCGCGGTATTGGTACGTCGTCTTCACGACACAAATAACAGTGGAGCTTATTATTTTATGTCTTTTATTCCTCTTGTAGGGCCTATTTTATTACTGGTTAAATTAGTAGAAGATGGAACAAGAGGTACTAATCAATACGGTGTAGATCCTAAGAACCCTAATGATGAGATTAATGAAATAGGGCAACCTAAGATTTAATGAAATAAACGTAAACGATATACAAAAAGCCCCTTTCTTCTAATAAGTAGAAAGGGGCTTTTTAGTTGTATTATTTAATGTCATAGACAAGTCCAATATTGTCTATCCAAAAGCGGCTATCCGTATTGCCTATATAAGGCCCTCCATTACTTGAGGAGAATTGAACGATAAGATGGGTGACTTCATCAGTAGCGTTTCCCCAGCCTTCTTCTAAGATAGGCACCATCTTTCCTTTACTATTTCTAGTGTAGTATGCCATGTCTCCAGTGCGCAGCTGCATATAGTTTTTGTAATAATTCTCTTTAGTGATGTCTCCATAATGAACTGGAATGCGGTGATTGTTTTGCCAATTGGAAATCGTCTTGTCAAAGCGTTGCCAACCCGTTGCGATGCGTTTTGCATGGATGTTTCCATCTTTGTCTTCCCATCTACTTTGAAGGAGTATTTGTACTTCAGCCATGTCATTTCTATTTGCATCAGTACCTTTTCCCATACCATTGACACGTCTTGATGGGCCACCCGTTATAACTTTATAGTCAAATTGTAGTGCTTTAGGCTTTTTAGAGAATGGAATTCCTGTCACTAACTTACTTTGCGGATCTTTTGTATCTGTTATCGGTTCGAGCATTTCACCTAAAAAGATTGTTCCACTTGCTAAGACATTAATGTTTATTACACCTAGTACTTTTACACGTTCGATTCGTGTCTCTAGTTTAGCAGCATAGCCTTGTCCGCGTTTTTCTGGAAAAACGGTAACACTTCCTTTAGTAATTCCACTTACAGTAGCTAATACAGAGGAAGTCGCCCACGGTGATTTAGTACTTTTATATGGGGTGTTGTCTTTTAGGGTGTCCTTTTGATCAGTTATTGCATAAAGGTATTGAGTGTTTCCTCCGATAACGAAAGACTCTTTAATTTCTCTGACCATCCATTTATTCATATCTCCATACGGGAGTAGCTCAAACTTTTCTTTCTGTGCAAAGATAAATGTCGGAAGCAGTATAATTATCGATAGTATGGTAAGTTTTATATTGAGTTTCATTGTTTTTAATTTCAATTATTGAATGTTGTTTTTGTTTAGCATTTCGACGTCTTCTTCTTTAAGATTCATCTTCCGATAGGGTATTGCGACATCGTGATCATTAAGGTAAACACGCTGCTTCGGTTTAAACATTGGATTCACTAATGAGAGGTCGTATTCCAAATGCGTAGTCTGTATATCCGCTATGTCAATTAATGTATGAAAAACTGTGTTTGTAGAAATAGGTTTATCGCTATTGGACTTTGCTACTCTTACCTTTTGTTCATTAGCCAATTCATATTTATCAGAAAACCATAAAATAAAGGGAATTCTAAGTTGGTAGTAGGTTGGAGTAGGTGAAGCGTGTAAGAATTTACCACGTGTGTCATCGAATAAATCTTCTCCATGATCAGAAGTATATAATAGAGCGGTTTGTGCTTGAGTCTTTTTTAGAGCATCAATTGTTGCATTTAAGAAATGATCTGTGTAGAGAATAGAGTTATCATAAGCATTGACTAAATGCTCCTTCTCTGATTTTCTTACTCCTGCTATTTGATCTGATTCGAAAACTTTGAAGTTAGTCGGGTAGCGCTCCATATAGTTGAAGTGTGATCCATAACTGTGCAAGAGAATAAAAAGATTTCCTTCAGTTTTGTTGATTAAATCTTCCATCAAAGGAATTAGTTCTTCATCATAATGGTTTTGCGTTAACCTCGTTTTAGAATCCGTTGTTCGAATGGTCTTGTAGATATCAGCTTCCTTGGTGAAGTATTCAATAAAAGAGGAATTCTCAGCTTGATTAGAAAGGCTAATAGTGGTAAATCCAGCTTCTTTAAATGCATGTACAATCCCTTTTCTATTGTAGATGACAGGGTAATTAGTAGCTTGTGCATCAGATAGGATAATCGAAACACTTTTGTGTGTAGTATTAGATTGTGTTAGTGCATCTTTATAAACCAGTAAGTTGTCTTGTCGAGCAAGCTTTGGTGTAGTCTCTCTTTGGTAACCATACAATCCCCAATTATCTGCTCGACTTGTCTCTCCTACAACAAGAACATAGATTTCTCTAGGACTATTTGCTTTAACCTCTTTTGTGGCGTGAAAGGAGAAGTCCTTTGATGTATTAGGGTATCTACGAATGTTATCCCATTTGTTTACAGCAAAACCAAGGTTGTGAATCGCATTAATAGGATAGACATCTTGATAGTAGGCGAAAGTTTTTGTATTAATATTTTCACTCCAGAATGAACCAATAAAGCTAGCCAATAAGAGGATAAACGAAGACTTGAATATTCCTTTTCGAAATGACCAATCAAGGTATAGTTTCTTTTTCCATTGTCTGATGGATAAGATTATCGGCGGTAGATACAAAGCACAAACAAGTGCAATAGAGGGTAGTAAGCTACCTAGTAATTCATTTATTTCGCTAGTATTTGTCGTGGCCACATTGAGAAACATATCAGCAGCGATAACATCTTCCCCAAACAGATAAAACAGTACAATCTGAAAAGCGTGTAATACGAAGAAAGGAATATAAATGCATTGCCACTTTCCTGTGTTTTTGAAGGCAGATAAAAGAAGTAAATAAAAACCTAAAGGAAATAATAGAATAGTAATTTTACCTATTACATTCAATGGTGCGTGTAAAGCAAAATAGAAAGAAGGAACCATATTAATAATAATATAGAACCAAAAGAGCGCTTTAGCATTGTTAATTACTTTCAATAGTGTATTCATTATTCAATAGTGTACTCTTTGATTAAAATGACTCATTAATGTTGAAGTAAAAACCGCTTTGCCCTTTTCCAATTCCATAGTCTAATCGGATATTTACTCTGTTTTTAAACTCCCAACGGTAACCTATACCATAGGCAGGTAGGGTTTTATCCCAATCAAATTGATTAAAGTTTTCAAATACATTACCTGCACCTCCCCATAAGGCGATGCCGTGGCGATTGTATATTTTTTGTCTAAGTTCGACTTGAGCGTTAATTTGCTTTTTATCTCTAAATTGACCAATAAAATATCCTCTCATCTGACGTGAACCTCCAATTTGAGACAACATATTCCACGGTACATCTCCGTTGTTAAAACTGCCATTCAAATCGAATGCCAAAATACCTTTTTCCCAAACTTTTTGATAGGTTCTTGCTGTGATATCTGTTCTGCCAAAGTTGTGGTTACTACCTAGTGCTTTAGTGAAAAAGACTTGTTCATATTTTAGAAACCAACCTTTTGCTGGATTAGGAATAAAGTCTCTAGAGTCATATTGAATAATAAAACCTCCACCAATGGCGGTTGCATTTATAGGGTCATTAGGTCTCATATCTGCGATTTCAAAGTTGTCTGCTTTGAAGTGTTGAGCCGAAAAGGTCGCTCCGATATAGGTGTTGTTTAGTACTTTGCGTAGGGCATCTAACTTTAGTGATAGACGATACTCATCGTATTTGGTATATAGTCCATTATTTCCAGCTTCAAAGCCAATACCATAGAATTTGCTTGGCATAAAAGCGAAGTTCATATCGTAGTTGATACGGTACTTATCTTCAGGAAAGATAGTAGTGTTTTCTACTCCTATTGAAAAAAAGCCACTGGTAGTAAAGTTCGTATATATAGAAACAGCAGAAGGTTGTAGATTCATATTCTCTTTGTCTAAGCGGTACAAACCTGATGCTACGATTCCTAGACCTAATTTGGTATCTACCGAGTAGCTTGGACCTCCTATAAATGAGATATCAAACTTCTTGTTTGACTTATCTTTTTTTGCCTCTTCGAAATAACTGATAATACGTTCTGTAAATTTCTTCTTACTTGCTAGGCTATCGGATACAGTTGCATGTGTATTTGAGCCTTGTGTCTGTTGAGCAGAGGATAGCATAGAAACAAAGATCGTCATACCAAGCACTAACCAATGTTTTTGCTTCATATTCCCAAAAATGATTAAGAGGGCAAAGATAGTGAATATGTCAATCGTACGGTCTTAAACAACCGTCTTAAAAAAGGAAAAACAAGTGATATTAACTCTTTTTAGCAATGTTTTGCTTAATGTTAAGAGTCTAATTTCTATTTGTTTAAGATTGAAAAACCTTAAAGACAATTAGAAATTGACTAATAATAATCGTGATTGAGATACTGAGTGTTAAGGCAATCGCGATTTTGTGAAAAAGATTAATCTGTTGTTTGTGGTATTGCATGGCTTTGATATAAAGAACAGTGGGTATAATTAATGCAAGGATTACTCCAGCAATAGCAGCAAAACCTAAAGCTTTAATAAAACCCTGCGGGTAGAATAGAGCAAACCCTAAAGGAGGTAAGAAAGTAAGTCCTCCAGCGAGTGGCGTCAATAGATTTTTTTTCTTGCCTTTGAGTAAGTCTTTGTAATAGTCAAATAATCCAACACTAACACCAAGAAAAGAAGTCCCAAGTGCGGCGGCTGCAAAAAGGCTAAAAAGAGTCTCAATGTATGCAGATTCTGCAATTTGTCTAATACTTAGGATTAGTCCATTTAGTTGTTCTTCTTCTTTGAGAATTTCCATAAAGCTTGTTTGGTCGAGACTACCCAGCACAACTATTTGCCATACCAAATAGATAACTAAAGGTAGTAAGCTACCGTAAAGAAATACTTTGTTTAATAGTTTTTTGTCTCCGCCCAGGTAATTAACTATTGTAGGTATACTACCGTGAAAACCAAATGAAGTAAAGATAGGAGGAATAGCTGTTAATAATAGTCCTTGATGTAAAGGTAAGTTGAGTAAATTGTCAGATTGAACCAATGGAAACATCAAAAAGATTAACAAGGCTAAAAAGACTAGTTTGATACTAAAGAGGCCTTTGGTAATGAAGTCTATTGATTTGGTTCCAATTACAACAATTCCACCAAATAGAACAGCGAACAATATTATTGCTAAATGTCTATCTAGTTCAGTTTTAAAAAGAGAGTCGATAGAAGTTTTAAGGATTGTTCCTCCTCCTGTCATATAGGCTGCTGTTAGGGCATAGATAAGAAACATTAGACTTAATCCTGCTATGCGATTTACAAAGAAGTTAGTGTACTTCCTGGTTAGTGAATCAAAACCATCAGAAGCGGGATTGTACTGATAGACCTTCACCATCAGTATCGCTGTATAATAAGTAATAAACCATAAGAGTATTAATAGTAGTGTGCTAATAATAAAACCAATTCCAGCAGTCGAAATTGGCATGGCTAACATACCAGCCCCAATCGAAGATCCTGCAATAATTAAAATACTACCTAAAAGTTTACTATTCATTCTTAGAGTTATTAAGTTGCAAAGGTAAGAAAAGCAATGGTTATAAATAGCTTTGTCTGTCTTCCTTCTAAAGATAACACGATTCACTTTATTTGTAAAAGACAGTTATTATCTCAACAAGCAATGTATATAAAAGTATACTTAATCATAAGATAATAGTTGTATTCGTTTGATTTTATTAATTCTTATTTATATTTGCACTATGCGCGAAAGAAAAAACATAGCGGGAGTATTGCTAATAGTGACAATTATGTTTACTATGGTATTCCAGTTCATACACAGTTATGAGCATATAGCTACGTTTATCTCATACGAAAAAGAACACGGTACGCATGCCCACTTTCATGAGCAAAGAGGAGATAGTAAGGTTGCCCTGGAGTATAAGGTAAATCACAACGACATTGAAAAGTGTTTTGCATGTGATACATTGATTCCAGCTAATACGGTAGCTATATATACCTTTTCGCCTAATCTTTTCTTGTCTATTGAGAAAGTACAAAGTGAAGTGATTGATACTTTCACGCCACTTTCTCATGTGTATTATTCCCTTAGGGCTCCGCCAGTGATTGTTTAATAATTGGACCTTTATTTCTATAAATTTAAATCTATAGAAATACTTTTTTATTAAATATAATCAATTAGAATATGAGAATATCACTAGTAGTGTTCTCTCTATTGTTGACTATTCAGTCGTTTGCACAAGCATTTTCAGTGCGTGGGCATGTTTCGGATATTTATGGTTCAGCATTAGTTGGAAGTACTATACAATTGGGGAGTCAAGCTGTAGCTACGGACTTAGATGGCAATTTTTTAATTCCTTCTGTAGAAGGAGGAGAATACGTTTTGGCGATTACTTATATCGGATACGAATCAGTCAATCAAAAAGTTTTTGTCAATAATAATTTAGATTTACATTTTCACTTAAAAGAGGATACAACCTTGTTGGATCAAGTGGTTATTTCTTCTGAAGGTGTTCAATCTATTAAGAATGCTGAGAAAGTATCTAATCAAAAACTTATCGAACAATATGCTGGTTCGCTAGCCAAAACATTAGAATATGTACCAGGAGTGAATGCAATGGAAATCGGTGCGGGATCTTCTAAACCGATTATTAGAGGTCTTGGATTTAACCGTTTAGCAGTAGCTGAAAATGGAGCGAAACAAGAAGGGCAACAATGGGGGGCAGATCATGGACTAGAGATAGATGCCTTTAGTACAGAAGAAGTAGAAGTTATCAAAGGAGTTGGTACTATTGAATATGGTAGTGATGCTATTGCTGGTGTAATTAAAATTAATAATGAGAAAGTACCTGAGGTACATTCATTTAATGGAAGTGCAACATTATTTGGCAAAACTGTTAATGACTCTTATGGAGCTTCTGTTCAATTGAAGGCTAGAGAAGACAAGTTTTTCTTTAAAGTTAAAGCAACTGCCCAAGAGTATGGAGATTATAGAGTGCCTACAGAAGAAATATACTATTTGGGTACCATTATTCCAATTTATGAGGGACGTATGAAAAATACGGCAGGTAAAAACGTATCTTTATATGGTCAAGTTGGATATATCGATGGTTCAGTTAAAAATGTATTGAGTGTAAGTAACGTTTATGAGAAGAGCGGTTTCTTTCCAGGTGCCCATGGGTTACCAAATATTACTACTGTTGTACACGATGGTAATCATCGCAATATAGGTTTGCCTCATCAAAATGTTAATCACTTTAAGGTAACTAATAACTTTACCTATGATTTGACAGGTAAGAGTAAATTAAATGCTTTGTTTTCTTTTCAGAATAATAAACGTCAAGAGAAAAGTATTTTTCATTCACACTTTGAAAATCAGACTCCTCCAATTAATGATCCAAACTTAGAGTTAGAGTTTAATCTAAATACGTTTGACGCTGCTTTTAAGTATGAGTATTTATCAGATAATAATCACAAATCGGTAATTGGCTTACAATATACTTATCAAAACAATACTATAGATGGTTATGGTTTCCTATTGCCAAAGTTTAATCGCTTTGTAGTAGGTGCATTTGCTATACATGAGCATTATGTAAATGAGCAACTAACTTGGGAAGCAGGTGTGCGAGCTGACTATGCAGAGATTCATATTAAGCCTTTTTACGATGAGGTTTTATATGATTACTTAATAGCAAAAGGACATTCTCATAATTTCGCAGCGGATTATGCACAACGTAGTCATCAGACAGATAGAGACTTTACTAGTTTTAATGCAATGCTAGGTGCAAAATATGCCTATACAGATAAAGTGAAGTTTGCTGCTACTATTGGAACGAACTTTAGATTTCCAA
The DNA here is from genome assembly GCF_009711055.1 of Myroides pelagicus. Classification (GTDB taxonomy): domain Bacteria; phylum Bacteroidota; class Bacteroidia; order Flavobacteriales; family Flavobacteriaceae; genus Flavobacterium; species Flavobacterium pelagicum. The sequence goes on along the minus strand of NZ_WMJY01000005.1, from coordinate 59,216 downwards.
CAGCTATTGAGTTAGCATCTAATGGCGTTCATCACGGTGCTTTTCGCCATGAGAAGGGAAATCCTAATCTAGATCCAGAGCAAGGGCTTGCTTTTGATTTTAGAGCGAGTTATGTAGGTAAGAATTTCAAGACTACCTTTAGTCCTTATGCTTATTACTTTACCAATTACATCTTCTTAAAGCCTTCTGGTAAGTTTTCAGTACTTCCAGATAGTGGACAGATTTACGAGTACACGCAATCAGAAGCCTTAATTACAGGCTTTGAGTGGAGTGTAGAGCAACGATTTTTAGAAAGCTTTGCTTTTAAAGGAGTCTTAGAGTATATCTATAATAAACAGTTGATGAACGGAAAGAGTGGTAATTATCCACTACCTTTTACCCCACCTGTGAATTTTTATGGTGAATTAAGGCATTCTTTTAATGATTGGAAAGTTTTCAAAAGAACAGAATTGTTTGTCAATGGTAAATGGTATGCTGAACAGCAACGAATCGCTCAAGGTGAATCTATTACTCCTAGTTCGTATAGTTTCGGTGCGGGGGTTAGTTCTACCATACGTTTAGGTAATGTAGAAGCAAAAGCTAATCTATCTGCAACGAATATTTTTAATGCCAAGATTCTAAACCATATGAGTTTTTATAGACCATTAGAAATTCCTGAGCTTGGGAGATCAATTCAATTAACTATTCAAGTACCCTTTTAATGAAAACTAAGAACATTCGTGTTCTGTGGCTTGTGTTATTATTAGGAGTATTTGTTATTCCACATACGAGTAATCTTCTGCATTTTGTCATTATAGAGCATGACTTTAATAAAAGGAGTAATGCCGTGGAATACTTGAATAGCAATACGGTACACTATTGTGAACAGTATTTGTTTAAGTATGCTCCATTACTCGATTTTGATGTATTTAATATTGACTTTTGGGTAGATCAAATGTATTTGCCTATTTATGTAATAGATGTACGGCTGGAATATTTGGATTTCTTTTATTCGTATTATTTAAGAGGTCCTCCATTTTAATAATCACTCTACGAACACACAACTAATTACAGATGATTAACAATTTAAAATTTAAAAAAATGAAAACTATTAAATATATCGCCTTTTACTCATTATTAGCTTCAGCATTCTTTACTTCATGTACGTCAAGTGATGATAATCTAGATACAGAGCCTCCAGTTGTTGATTTAATTGCACCAGCTGATGGAGCTAAGTTAGAAGCTGGAAAAGACATTCATTTTGATATGAATGTATCAGATAATGTTGCTTTAGCTACTTATAATGTTGATATACATGGCAATTTTGATGGACATGGACATGGTGATGGTAATCACACACATAGTATAACTGTGTTAGCTGGTGATCATACTCATGATGCAGAAAATGAAGCGCGTAAAGAATTCAAGTTTAATGAGACTTGGGACGATATCTACGGTAAGAAAAATGATAATGTTCATCACCATAAGATTATTATAGCTGCTGATGCAAAAAGAGGAAACTATCACTTTGCTGTAAAAGTATTGGATAAAGCTGGAAATCAAACGATGGTATTTAGAAATATTGAAATCGTTGATCCAGGTCATGGAGATGGAGGAGATCACAGTCATCATCATTAATAGATACATCTAATCTGAATAATTACAACGGGTTAGAATTATAAGTTTAACCCGTATTTTTTTAAATATGACATAGGACTGTTTGTATTCCATCTATGAAACTATTTGATACTGTGTATATTTATTTATATTTGTTTTGAAACTAATATTTACCCTAATTTTCTATGAGAAAAACATTTATGACACTTTTAGTGGCTATCGTTATTATCTCTTGTAAGCAAGGCAATAACGACGCAAAAGTTGAAATCAAGTATCCAGAGACGCACAAAGGTGACGTAGTAGATACGTATTTTGGAGTTGAAGTAGCAGATCCTTACCGTTGGTTAGAGGATGATAGATCAGAAGAAACAGCTGCTTGGGTGAAAGCAGAGAATGAAGTGACTTTTGATTATTTGGCTCAAATACCATTTAGAGATGAGTTGAAAAAGCAAATGGAAGAGGCTTGGAACTATGAGAAGATAAGCGCTCCATTTAAAGAAGGAAAATACACTTATTTCTTTAAAAACGATGGATTACAGAATCAGTCTGTAATGTACCGTAAGGACGAAGCTGGAAAAGAAGAAGTGTTTTTGGATCCTAACAAGTTTTCTAAAGACGGTACTACTTCTTTAGGAAGTATTGACTTCTCGGAAGACGGAAGTAAATTGGCTTATGCTATCTCAGAGGGTGGTAGTGACTGGAGAAAAGTGATTGTCTTGGATACAGAGACAAAACAAGTAGTTGGTGATACATTAGTGGACGTTAAGTTTAGTGGTGTGTCATGGTTAGGTAACGAAGGTTTTTACTACTCTAGTTATGACAAGCCAGAAGGAAGTGAGTTATCTGCGAAAACTGATCAACATAAGTTGTATTTCCATAAATTAGGTACTGCTCAAAAAGAAGATGCCCTAGTCTTTGGTGGAGATAAAAAGCGTAGATATGTAGGAGGTAGTGTTACTAGTGATAATAAATATCTTGTGATCACTGCTGCTAACTCTACTTATGGAAATGAGTTGTACTTAAAGGATTTAACGAAGAGCAATAGCCCTATCGTTACATTAGTGGACAACTTTGAGACGAGTAGCTATGTTTTAGATAGTAAAGATGGTAAACTTTTCATCGTTACTGATCACCAAGCACCAAATAAAAAGATTGTTGTAGCTGATGCTAATAAGGCTACTCAAGCGAATTGGACTGATTTTATTGCAGAAACTGAGAATGTATTAAGTCCTTCTAAAGGAGCTGGTTATTTATTTGCTAGCTACTTAAAAGATGCTGTTTCTTATGTAAAGCAATATGATTATTCAGGTAAAGAAATCCGCGTAGTTGAATTACCTGGTATTGGTACAGCTAGTGGCTTTGGTGGAAAAGAGAAAGATGAAACACTATATTTTTCATTTACGAACTATATTACACCAGGTACAATCTATTCTTTTGATCCAAAAGAGGGTGTTTCTAAAGTATATGAGCAACCAAAAGTGAAGTTCGATTCTTCTCAATACGAATCTAAACAAGTATTCTATACGTCTAAAGATGGAACGAAAGTCCCAATGATTATCACGTATAAAAAAGGGACTGAGTTAAACGGTAAGAATCCGACTATGCTTTATGCTTACGGAGGTTTTAATATTAGTCTGACACCTTCATTCAGTATTGCTAATGCAATATGGTTAGAAAACGGAGGTATCTATGCTGTTCCAAACCTTAGAGGAGGTGGTGAATATGGTAAAAAATGGCATGTAGCTGGTACGAAGATGCAAAAGCAAAATGTATTTGATGATTTCATCGCTGCTGCTCAATACCTAATTGACAATAACTATACTTCTTCTGATTACCTTGCTATTAAAGGTGGTTCTAATGGAGGATTGTTAGTAGGTGCTACTATGACACAACGCCCTGATTTAATGAAGGTAGCTTTACCGGCTGTTGGGGTATTGGATATGTTGCGTTACCACACATTTACTGCTGGAGCAGGTTGGGCGTATGATTATGGAACTGCTGAAGACAACAAAGAAATGTTTGAATACCTTAAAGGGTATTCTCCATTACACAACGTAAAGGCAGTTGCTTATCCTGCAACTATGGTGACTACTGGAGATCACGATGATAGAGTGGTTCCTGCACATAGCTTCAAGTTTGCGGCTGAATTACAAGCTAAAAACACAGGTAATAATCCGATGTTGATTCGCATTGAAACTAATGCTGGACACGGAGCAGGTAAGTCTGTTGCTCAACAAGTACAAGAGCATGTGGATCTACAAGCGTTTACACTATATAGTATGGGGATTCAATCTCTAAAATAATACTCGCTTCAATATTGCGCAAGTATAAAAATAGGCTGTCCATTGGATAGCCTATTTTGTTATTCTTATCTTGTATATTGGTACGTTTTTTCTCCTGCTTGTATATCTGCTTTGATAAAGTTTTGGTCTGGAGGTATGGGACAGGAGTATTTCGGATTGTATGCACAGTAAGGATTATAAGCCTTATTAAAGTTCAATGTGATTTGATCTCCTTCTGGAATCTCTAGGTCGAGGTAACGACCACCTCCGTATGTACTACCTCCAGAACTCAAATCTGAGAAAGGGAGAAAGAGTTGACTAGTTGTGCCTTTCAGGTCTTTTAAGCTCTTATAAAGCTCTACTGTATGTGTTCTCCCTTCTAGGGTAAAGGTCACGTTTGCATATTTTACATATAAGTGTTTTTGATGTGTGGTCGTTGGCATTTCGAAGGGCTTTTCATCTGGTGTGCGCTTTAGTGTTCCGATTACAATATATGCTTCATCGATAGGAAAGAAGTCTAGTCCATCAAAACTTTTTAAGGCATCTTTAACCAATGGACTTGTATTCGAATCTGCAAAGAACTTATTTTGTTCTTTTTGAAAGTCTTTTGCTTTGTCTATTTCTGTTGCCTCACTACAGCTGTTAAGTGTAAGTCCAAGTACTGCTAATAGAAAAATTCGTTTCATACGTCGTTTATTTGTACTAATATATAAAAAAAGGTTTGCTTATTCTTCAAGCAAACCTTTTGGTATTTTATAAACCTATATTATTATAAATGGGCACGTAACATCCATGCTGTTTTTTCGTGTGCTTCCATTAATCCGATTAAGAAATCAGCTGTACTCTTATCATTTGATTCTTCGATGGCGTCAATATGTTGTCTAATAAAGCTAACGATTATTTCATAGTCTATTAATATCTCACTGATCCAAGACTTACTATCTGTACTATCTGTTTTTCTTTCTTCGGTAAGATGAGTAAGGTTTAAGTAATCTTTAAGTGAAGAAGGAGCGTAGTGTCCTAATGTTTTGATACGTTCAGCTACTGCATCTACATTGATGGCTAGTTCTGTATAAAGTTCTTCGAAGTAAACGTGTTTTGAGTGAAAGTCATCACCAGTTACGTTGTAGTGAGCATTTCTTACTTTTGTGTAAAGTACAAACTCATCTGCTAAAAGTTTTGACAATACTTCTGCGTTAAACGCTAATGCTTTTTCTGTTAATCCAATATTTGCTTTCATAGTCTTTGATTTTTATTACTATGTAAAGGTCGTTAAATATTTGATGATTAGCTATATAGTATGATTGATTGTCTTTATTGTTGTATTAGAAAATACAATGGAAGTATAAAAAAAGAGGAACATTAAGTTCCTCTTTATAATCGATTATTTTAATAAATCTTTCTTTACATCTTGTAATTTCTTATCTGCGTCTTTCACTACGTCATTTGCAGCTTCTTTTACGTCTTCAGCTCCTTCTTTTACAGCTTCTTTCACGTCTTCAGCTCCTTCTTTTACATCTTCTGTTGCTTCAGCAGCTTTAGTTTTAGCTTCTTCAGTAACCTCAGTAGCTTTAGTTTTTAAAGCATCCCACTCTTTTTGTGCAGCTTCTAAAGCTTCGTTTGCTTTAGTTTTAGCTTCTTCGTTTCCTGATTTTGCAGCTTCTTCAACCGCTTTTTTAGCTTCTTCTAATTTTGTAGTAGCAGTTGCTAATGCAGCGTTAGCTCCTTCAGTAGCTTCTTGTCCAGCTTCTACAACTTCTTGTTTTACTTCTTCAGCATTTTTTTGAGCATCTTTACATGAAGTAGCGAAAACTAATCCGCAAGCAGCTAATAATAAAATTGATTTTTTCATAGTATTTCTTGTTTATATAAAAGTTTGTACCAAAAGTAGAAAAAAATTAGCTTAGTACCGTAGAATATTTAGTTAAATCTCAATAAGTACTTTTATTTATTGTTTTTTTTCTCAGTATTTGGTTTGAATTCTAATGGGCCATATGACCGTATGTATTTATTGATTAGGGCCTTTCGCTTAGTGATATAGGGACCTTGTCCTGTAGCTTTGTATTTTCTTGGGTTTGGAAGGATGACGGCTATGCCAGCGGCTTCGTATGTCGTTAGTTGGTTTGCCGACTTTTTATACCAATATTGGGCGGCTTCTTCTGCTCCATAGATGCCATCTCCCATCTCTATACTATTGAGATAAACTTCTAATATGCGTTCTTTGGACCAACAGAGTTCTATTAATACCGTAAAATAGGCCTCTAAGCCTTTTCTAACATAACTGCGTCCAGGCCACAAAAAGACATTTTTTGCCGTTTGTTGACTAATAGTACTTCCTCCTTTTATTCGAGCATTGGCTTTTTCGTTGTTTTCTAAAGCTTTTTCAATTGCATCAAAGTCAAAGCCATTATGTGTCATAAAATGTCCATCTTCTGATACAATAACTGCTTTTTGTAAGTTAGGACTTATTTTTTCTAGGGATACCCAGTCGTGTTTTAATATTATCTTTTTTCCTGCATTGTATTGTTCATATATACGAATAAACATTAATGGTGTATAGGGTACTGGGACAAAACGAAACAATAGGACTGATACAACACTGAAAATAAAGAAGTATATAATCGCTTTTTTGCAAAAACGAAAGAGTTTACGTAACATAGTTTGGACAGATAAATATGGTGTAAATGTATATAAAAATACGGATAAAAAAATCGTATCTGGTGTATGTAACTAAAAAAACCTTTGTTCTGATTATCAAAGAACAAAGGTTTGTATATACTATGGTTTAGTTGAATGCTATGCTGGGTTTGTTGTCCACAAAGAAGCTGTTTTCAACATTGCTCTTCTCGGAAGCTTTAAGGTAGCTACAATAAGTTCTGCAAAGTCTTCTGGTTGTAAGATATGATCTGGATTACCATCAGTCAACCCTAATTCAATAGACATATCCGATGCAATTGTACTTGGTGTCAATGTACATACGCGAATATTGTTTTTACGAACTTCTTTCATTAAAGACTCAGACATTCCAATCACAGCGAATTTAGAAGCTGAGTATGCTGATGTTGATGGGTTTCCATTTAATCCAGCAGTAGACGCTACATTAAAGATATCTCCTTCATTTTTCTCAATTAAATGAGGTAATACTTCTCTTGTCACATTATACACTCCCATTACATTAGTTAATAGAATTTCTTCCCAACGGTCAGCTGGCATATCCATAAATTTACCAAACTCTGCAATTCCCGCATTGTTTACTAAAATATCGATTCCTCCTAAAGTCTCGATTACTTGTGCAATACCTGTTTTTACAGCAGCTTTATCAGTTACGTCAAAGGCTGCATAAGTTGCTTTTACGCCTAACGCTTCTAATTCTTTAACCGTTTCTTTTAGTTTTTCTTCATTTCGACCTGTGATGGCTACATTGATGCCTTCTTTTGCGAAAGCTATCGCTGTTGCTTTACCAAGACCTCTTCCTCCTCCTGTAATTATTGCATTTTTTGTACTCATGTTCTTTTTTCGTTTTATAACTATTCGTGTAAATTTAGTGAAATACTGTGCTATTTTATGTTTACAGCTTGTTAATAAATTGTAGTATTAACCGATACTTTTCTCTATCGCATTCCACAATCCATATCGCTTAGTTAATGCCTCTTTGGATACTGCGACTACCTCACTCCACTTAGCCGTATCTTCACCGCAAAGCTCTGTGATCATTTGCATAGCCATAGGCCCGTGTTCATCTCCATCTAATTCAATGTGTCTTTCAAAGTAATAGATTAATTTTGATAAGTCCGTTGAGGGAAAGTTTTGTTGAAAGCCTTTTAATATTTCTGAAAACATATCAGGTATTAAATCTTCTCTACCAAAGGTAAAGGCTGCTGCTATTTCATGTGGTTTACCTCCTTTGATCACATCAAAGGTAAAAGTTATGAAATCTTTCACTTCAGGTAGTACGGCTAGATTTGCAATCGCTGTTTCTATAGGGGAACCTTTTTGAAGGTCAACTAGGAAGTTTTCGACTGTAGTTGTATTGGCTTCTGCTGTTTGCATAGCGTCAAGGTACATTTCAAAATGACTTAATCTTCTACCGTCTAGTGCTAAGTCTGATTCTTCTGCCAATACGATTTCATTGATTAAATAGCGCGTTTGTGGGTAAGGCGAAGCAAACCAAGGCACTGTCGTACAGGTCAGTTTTTGTTGTAGTGCTTTAAGCAGGGACATAAAATCCCAAACGGCATATACGTGTCCTTCCATGAAAGCACATAGGTGTGGTATTGTTTTTATTTTTGTGTATAGCGGATGGTGCAGTAGTGCGTCTCTCTCAGCTGTGATTAAGGTATTTACTTCTTGTATTGTCATTTTAGTTGAATTTATTGACAAAAGTAAAAAAGCTTCACCGAAAGGCGAAGCTCTTTATATAAAGTTTATCTATTGATGTATGTATTATTTGAATGCTGGAAAACCTGTTATATCCATTCCCGTAATTAATAGATGAATATCATGTGTTCCTTCATACGTTACGACGGATTCTAAATTCATCATGTGGCGCATGATAGAGTACTCTCCCGTGATTCCCATACCACCTAGTATCTGTCTAGCTTCACGGGCGATGTCTAATGCCATAGCTACATTGTTTCGCTTCGCCATTGAAATTTGAGCAGAGGTTGCTCTCCCTTCATTTCTTAGGACTCCTAATCGCCAAGTTAATAGCTGAGACTTGGTGATTTCGGTAATCATCTCGGCTAGTTTTTTTTGTTGTAATTGTGTTGCACCGATCGGTTTGTCGAATTGAATGCGCTCTTTGGCATAGCGTAGTGCGGTATCATAGCAGTCCATAGCAGCTCCGATCGCTCCCCAGGCAATACCATATCGAGCCGAATCAAGACAGCCTAATGGAGCACCTAACCCTGATTTGTTTGGAAGTAAGTTTTCTTTAGGGACTTTCACATTGTCAAATATTAACTCACCGGTGGCTGATGCTCGCAACGACCATTTGTTATGTGTCTCTGGAGTTGTAAAGCCTTCCATGCCGCGCTCTACAATCAGCCCGTGAATGCGTCCTTCTTTATTTTTTGCCCATACGACAGCGATATCTGCAAATGGTGCATTTGAGATCCACATCTTAGCTCCGTTTAGGAGATAGTGGTCTCCCATATCTTTGAAGTTAGTAAGCATTCCTCCTGGATTAGAGCCATGATCTGGTTCTGTTAATCCAAAGCAACCTATGTATTCTCCGGTTGCTAATTTAGGTAAGTATTTTTGACGTTGCTCTTCATTTCCGTATTTCCATATTGGGTACATCACAAGTGATGATTGTACTGAAGAGGTAGAACGTATGCCAGAGTCTCCTCTTTCTATCTCCTGCATAATCAACCCGTAAGCAATTTGATCTAGACCTGCTCCTCCATATTCTGTAGGAATGTATGGTCCAAATCCTCCTATTGAGGCAAGACCGTTGATCAGTTGTTTGGGAAATTCGGCACGTTGAGCGAAGTCCTCGATGATTGGACTTACTTCTTTTTTGACCCAGGCTCTAGCTGTATCGCGGATTAGTTTATGTTCGTCTGTTAATAAATCGTCAAGTAGATAATAATCAGGCGCTTGGTATAAATCAGGTTTCATATGTGCATTACGTTTATTGGTTGTTTAACAAAAATAGACATTATTTTTTATCAACTCGTTTTCGACAGATTTTATTCCGTTGTATTCTACCTGATAGTAAGACGTTTATTGTTTCAATATTTGATTTTGGTGTTTTCTTATCTAATATAGTTGGTTACATTTGAGTAATTGTAATATTTTGAACACCAATGTATTATTATTTTAAAAGGATAAATTTTGTTAAAAATGAATAGATTAGGTTTTTATTACTCGAAAGTCAATGACGTTGGTATTATGACCAAAGTGTTTAGTATTTGGTACGTATGTCAGGGGTATAGTTTGTGTATTGGAGCCTGTATAATAGTTTTAAATTAGACGATGAATTGGTTTTGACGTGATTCGTTCTTCTATTTATTTTTGGATTCGCCTTATTTATAAATCCAGTTTACGATAGGTTGATGCTGGTTATTTCTTCGCAAGATTGAGCCATACGTGCAGTATTCCTGCAGAATACCTCCCAAAAACGCATCTCTTGGCAAGAAAAGGTCAAGCATACTGCACGCATGTGTGCGTATGATAGGACTAGTTGTTTACTTAGTGAGATGTTTGATGTGGTTTTTATCGACCTGCAAGTGTTGGGTCCATTGTAGTGTGAGTAGAATTGTATTTTTTGAGTAAAAGATAATGCTACCTAGACTGTAGCCGTCCTTTATAATTGAGTGGATTATGTTTTTATCTCTCATTGATACGAAGATATAGATCAAACTATTCAATAGTCAATTATACTGAGGGTAAGATACAAATAATTTAGTTTAAGATTTGATTTTTAAAGGTTTATTGATTTGAAATTTGTTAATTTGTAGATGAATAATTGATTAAAGTATTTATGAAGAAGAATTTATTATGGTTACTCACGACTTTATTGTTTACACCTATTTGTGCTCAGGAGATGTTGCATATCACGGGTAGGATTGAGGGGATTACAGATAGTATAAAACTTGTGCTATCTAGTGGTGAACAAAAAGAAGTGTTCTACACTAGAGATGGAAAGATAGAGATGTCTATGTATCTCAATGAAGCACCTGCATATGTGAGGTTAGCAGCCACTATAGGTAAGGACACAAAGAATGCTTTTTTCTACCTAGCTAATGAGACAGTAAACATAGAGGGTACTATCGATGACTTTCCTTTAGGCATTAGGGCTATTGGGTCTGAGCACGACAGTTTGCGGTATGAGCATAGACAAATGACCAAGGATATCGAAAGAGCTAGGAGGGTATATATAGACGAATACTATAAACTTTTGGCTTTGGGAAGGGATAAGGATAGTGTCAATACTGTTTATTTAAGTGATGTCGAACCTTATGGTAAGATTTCTAAATTATCTAAGGAAATAGAGGTAATTAATGAACGTTTTATAAGACAACATATTAATACAGACTACGGAAGTAGGTTACTATTAGGAGAGGTTATTTCGTATTCAGATCAAAAAATAAAGGAGCTCTATAAACTGATTAGACCAGAATTTTATACGAATATGAATGTAGCTCTTTTTAAGTTATACTTAGATTATAAGCAATTAAAGGAGGGGAATCAATATTATGATTTTACTGCATTAGATGTGAATGAAAGGCAAGTAAAGTTCAGTGACTACTTTAAAGGTAAATATGTATTATTGGATTTTTCGACTTACGGGTGTGGATATTGTCAAGTAGCAGGTCCTAAAACAGCTAAGATTGCAACAGTTTTAGAAAGTAAACTGACTTATGTGACATACTACGTATATGGAGGTAAGACAGATGCTTTAAAGTATTATGAAGAGTTTAAAGGAAGTAAAGGAATTCTATTGTGGAACAATAATGAGGGAGTAGATCCAATAACGATAAAGTATAGATTAGCAGGAACTCCTGATTATATTTTGTTTAGCCCAGAAGGCAAGTTCTTAAAAGCTTTTAGTGGTATGCAAAAAGATGATTTTGAACAGCAGTTAAAAGAGCTGATGAAGGAATAAAAGAGAAAGGGTTGTCTCATAGCAAAGTGAAACAACCCCTTATTTTTTTATGAATTTTGTTTTTTTCGTTTTCTTAATTTTCTAATGAGGAACACAAGAATAATTGATAGTATAATAAATGGCCAGATATAGAATATCCCTATGATAAAGGATAGTAGGTTGTCCCACCCATCACTAAGAGCTGAAGATACTTCGTGCCCAAAACCTGTAGTAGATTCTCCTTTTTCATAGAACGTTACTGTTAGGGTACTTAGAGAAATTCTATTCTTAATGTATTTTAATCGTCCTTCAAAAGATTCGATATCTGCTCTAAGTGTTCCGAGTTCCTTCTCTATTTTTAGGATGTCTCCTACAGTGTTTGCTTTTTTAAGTAGCTCTTTATAGCGTTCTTCTATTGCCTTTTTAGTTTTGATTCTTGCCTGTGTATCGATAAACTCCTCCGTCACGTCTAAAGAGCTAATGTTTTTTCTGTCTAGTTTTGTTGCAGTTTGACTAACACCTTCAAGTAAGGTTTCGAAGTTTTTGGCAGGTACGCGTATTTCTATAGTATATTCTGTTTTATAGCCATAGTTAAAAGAGGTTTCATGCGAAAGGTAACCGTTAAACTGTTTAATGCTGTTAAGGATTTCTTCACGTGTTTGTTTTGCATTAGAAGTTTCGAAACGGATGTTTCCTTCTTTGACAATCATACGCTCGACGGTAGTATCATCTTCCTCTTTGTTATCAGATCCTTGTTTTGCCTCTGCTAAGGTATTAGCTGAAGTTTCTTCAGGTGTGAATTCCTCTAATGCTATAGCATGTGTTTCAGTATTTTTTTCAGATTGAGCGCAAGAGGCTAAAGCTGCGAATAGTATAAGTGTTAATAGTTTGAGTGTTTTTTTCATCGTATTCATTTTACTATATAACGCGATAATGATGTTTAAAGTGTTTACATGTAGTTAGATACTATTAAGATTTGAAAGTTCTCAATCTTTTACCAAAGTCCGTTGTTCATACTCTTCCTATATTTATTAGAGTAGAGACTATATAATTTGAAATAAATGTACTAAAATGACAAGTTTGTCAATCAAAAAAAATTGAATATGATCGACAAAGTTGTTTGATAATCAAAATGAATAGGTTTTGATTGTCAAGGTTGATTATAGATGTATAAATAAAAGACCTCTTATCGTGTATATAAGAGGTCTTGATTGCAACCAAAAATTTATAAATAATAGTTATGGATTCGGGTTTATGGTTCACAGCTTACGGTCAACAGTTAGTCTGTAAACTGTAAACCGTTCACTATAAACTAAATTGCTTTCTTGATAATTTGAATGATATTATCAGATTTTCCCATAGAGTAGTAGTGAACAATAGGAATACCCGCCACGATAAGCTCTTTGGACTGTTGAGCGCACCATTCTATTCCTATTTCTCGGATGGCAGCATTGTCTTTTGCTTTTAACACCTCAGCAACTAAGTCATCTGGCAAGTCAACTTTAAAACGTTGAGGTAACAGGTTTAGTTGGTTTAGGGTAGCTAATGGTTTTAATCCTGGGATGATAGGCACATCGATACCTATGGACCTACATTTGTCCACAAACTCAAAGAACTTACTGTTGTCAAAAAACATTTGAGTAACGATGTATTCTGCTCCGTTTTCTATCTTTTGTTTTAGATATTTAAGATCTGTATCGAAATTGGGTGCTTCCATGTGTTTTTCTGGATAGCCTGCTACGCCAACGCAGAAGTCAGTCTTACTGGTGTTTTCTAATTCAGGGTCTAAGTAGATACCTTGGTTTAGTTCCGTGATTTGTGTAACTAATTCAGAAGCATATTTATTGCCTTTAGCTTCAGCCTTGAAGTATGTTTCATTCTTTACAGCATCACCTCGTAAGGCTACGACGTTGTCTATGCCTAAGAAATCAAGGTCAATTAGGAAGTTTTCAGTGTCTTCTTTGGTGAAGCCTCCACACAAAATATGGGGTATAGCATCTACTTTAAATCTGTTCTGTATAGCTGAACAAATACCAACAGTACCAGGTCTTTTTCTAACGGTTCGCTTTTCCCATAGACCATTGCCTGCCTCTTTGTACTCATACTCTTCTCGGTGATAGGTAACGTCAATGAAAGGTGGTTTGAACTCCATTAGCGGTTCAATAGCATCAAATATTCCTCGAATGTTTTGTCCTTTTAAAGGAGGTAAGATTTCAAAAGAGAATTGTGTTTTACCATTTGCTCTTTGGATATGTTCTGTTACTTTCATGATTCGCTTGTTGTTAATTTATTGTTCTGTGCTAAGTTGGGTGATAACCAACGCTCAGCTTCTTCTAATGTTATATTTCTTCTATTGGCGTAGTCTTCTAATTGATCTTGACCTATTTTTCCTAATCCAAAGTATCTACTCTGTGGATGAGCGAAGTAGTATCCCGAGACAGAGGCTGCTGGAAACATTGCATAGCTTTCTGTAAGCGTGACTCCTATTTGTTCTTCCACTTGTAGGAGTTTCCAGATAGTTCCTTTCTCTAAATGGTCAGGACATGCAGGATAACCTGGTGCTGGACGGATCCCTTGATAACTTTCTTTAATCAGCTCTTCGTTCGTTAGGCGTTCTGCAGAGGCATATCCCCAAATATCTGTACGTACACGATGGTGTAGTAATTCGGCGAAGGCTTCAACTAGACGGTCGGCTAATGCTTTAACCATTATTGCATTGTAATCGTCAAGGTCGTCTTCGTATCGCTTGGCAATTTCGTCAACTCCAAAACCAGTAGAAACGGCAAATAGCCCGATGTAATCTTCTAATCCACTTTCTTTGGGTGCGATAAAGTCTGCTAAGGCAATATTAGGAGCTTTGACATTCTTCAGTGATTGTTGACGCAGTGTTAATAAGTGGTCTAATACCTCCCCCTGTTCGTTGTACACTTCAATATTATCGTCGTTTACTTGATTCGCAGGGAAGATGCCTAAGACACCTTTTGCGTCGAACCAACGTTCATTGATGATTTTGTCAAGCATTATTATAGCATCGTCATATACTTGAGTTGCTGTTTGCCCTACTACCTCATCTGTCAATATCTCAGGAAACTTACCGAATAGTTGCCAAGAGCGAAAGAAAGGTGCCCAATCAATAAAAGGCAGTAACTCGTCTAGTTCGACAGTAACTTTCTTCGTTCCAATGAAGTTAGGTTTGACAATGTCTTTTGTATCCCATTCAACTTTCACTTTATTTGCTCTAGCTTGTTCTATAGTGATATAGCTTTTATCTCTAGCTCTACCTAAATAGTCATTTCTCAGTTGGTCATATTCCGCTTTGATATTCTCTTTAAAGCTAACTTCAACTTCTTTTTGTAATAGTTGATTAGCAATCGTTACCGATCGGGAAGCATCGTGTACGTGTACGACACAGTTCTTATACTCCGGTGCAATCTTAACAGCGGTATGAACACGTGAGGTAGTAGCTCCACCAATCATGATAGGAATACGGCTATTGACCTTGTCTAGTTCTTTTGCTAAGTGTACCATCTCATCTAAAGAGGGAGTAATTAAACCACTTAGTCCGATGATGTCAACTTGTTCTTTAATAGCAGTTTCTATAATCTTTTCAGGTG
Source organism: Myroides pelagicus (assembly GCF_009711055.1). Classification (GTDB taxonomy): domain Bacteria; phylum Bacteroidota; class Bacteroidia; order Flavobacteriales; family Flavobacteriaceae; genus Flavobacterium; species Flavobacterium pelagicum. Next base: position 44,133 of record NZ_WMJY01000005.1, on the reverse strand, counting down.
GCACCATCACTCCAAGGTCTATAATCTCATAATTATTACAGGCTAAGACTACAGCCACAATGTTTTTACCAATGTCGTGTACATCACCTCTTACCGTAGCCATTAATATCTTACCGGCATTACCGACAGAGGTTTCTGCATTCTGCTTTTTGCTCTCTTCGATAAAAGGTAAGAGATAGGCTACTGCTTTCTTCATCACACGAGCAGATTTCACTACTTGTGGCAAGAACATCTTACCTGCTCCAAATAAGTCACCGACTACGTTCATTCCGTTCATTAAATATTGTTCGATCACTTGAATAGGTTGTGGTACACTAAGACGAGCTTCTTCAGTATCTTGTTCAATAAAGGTCTCTATTCCTTTGACTAAAGCATGAGTAAGTCTATCTTGGATACTCCCCGAACGCCATTCTTCAACTTTAGTTTCGCTTGTCTGATTGGTATTGTCATTTTTAATACTCTCTGCAAAGTCAAGTAAACGTTCCGTTGCATCAGCGCGTCTGTTTAATAGGACGTCTTCTACGTGTTCCATCAAATCTTTGTCCACCTCATCATAGACTTCTAACATCTCAGGGTTCACTATTCCCATATTCATACCGTGCTGTATCGCGTGGTATAAGAAGGCAGCGTGCATAGCTTCTCTTACTTTATTGTTTCCTCTAAAAGAAAAAGAAACATTACTTACCCCACCACTTACATTGGCATAGGGAAGATTTTCTCTAATCCATTTAGTCGCTTGAAAGAAGTCTAAAGCATTGTTGTTGTGTTCTTCCATTCCTGTCGCTACAGGAAATATATTCGGATCAAAGATGATATCCTGAGGAGCAAAGTTCACTTGATTGACTAATATATTATAAGAGCGTGAGCATATTTCTATGCGTCTTGCTAAAGAGTCCGCTTGTCCATTCTCGTCAAATGCCATCACTACTGTAGCAGCTCCATAGCGTTTGATTAGTTTAGCGTGCTCGATGAATATGGCTTCACCTTCTTTTAAACTAATTGAATTTACAATCGCTTTACCCTGTACTACACGTAGTCCTGCTTCGATAATCTCCCATTTAGAGCTATCTATCATGATAGGCACTTTAGCAATATCTGGCTCTGAGGCAATCAAGTTGAGAAAGTTAGTCATACAGTGTACACCGTCTAATAAACCTTCGTCCATGTTGACATCAATAATTTGAGCACCTCCTTCTACTTGTTCTCTTGCGATGGCAAGAGCTTCATCAAATTGCTCTTCTTTTATCAAGCGAAGGAATTTACGAGAACCTGTTACATTAGTACGTTCACCTACGTTGATAAAGTTTACTTCAGCAGTAACGTATAAGGGTTCTAATCCCGATAAGGCAAGTACAGGCTTTAGGTTGTACTGCTTAGTAGTTCTATTTTTTGCATGCTCTGCTACTGCTTGTACAATTAGTCTGATGTGCTCTGGTGTCGTCCCACAACAACCTCCGATGATTTGAACTAAGTTTTGACTTAAAAAGCTGTCTATTAGTTCTTTCATTTCATTAGGTGTCTGGTCGTATTCTCCAAAGGCATTAGGTAAACCTGCATTCGGATGGGCAGAAATATTCACTGCTGCGTGTTGACTTAATTGTTTTACATAAGGTTCTAGTTGTTCTGCTCCTAAGGCACAGTTGAACCCGATGCTCAATAAAGGTATATGCGCAATAGAAATCAAGAAAGCTTCTACTGTTTGTCCTGACAGGGTGCGTCCCGAGGCATCAGTTATTGTTCCAGAAATCATAATAGGAATATCTATCCCTCGTTCTGACTGTATTTCATCGATGGCAAATAAGGCTGCTTTTGCATTCAAGGTGTCAAATATTGTTTCGACTAATAATAAGTCTGCTCCTCCATCTAATAGAGCTTCAGCTTGCTGCTTATAAGCAATGCGTAGTTCTTCAAATGTTATGGCGCGGTACCCAGGGTTGTTTACATCAGGAGATAAGCTAGCTGTTTTATTCGTAGGTCCAATAGCACCTGCTACATAGCGAGGTTTGTCAGGGTTAAGCGACTCTACTTCGTCTGCTACTTCGCGTGCTATCTTAGCCGACTGATAGTTTAATTCATATACTAAATCTTCTAAGTGGTAATCCGCCATTGCAATGGTGGTACCTGAGAAGGTATTTGTAGATAAGATATCAGCTCCTGCCAAAAGATATTGTCTGTGTACTTCTTTTACAGCCTCAGGTTGAGTGATTGACAACAAGTCGTTATTTCCCTTTAGAGGGTGAGCAAAATCAGCAAAGCGCTCACCTCTAAAGTCTTCTTCTGAAAATCGGTAAGCCTGAAGCATTGTACCCATTGCTCCATCGAGTACTAATGTTCGTTGTTTTAATAGGCTTCTGATATCAGTATGTATAAGTGTTGTTGACATAATCTATTTATTTAATCATTCATTGTTGAGGTGTGATTAGTAGGCTTGTTATTGTGTAACAGCTAAGGCTTGTTCTAAGTCACGGATAATATCTTTTGTATTTTCTAAACCTACAGATAGACGAATCAGGTTGTCTGTAATACCCGTAGCTACTTTTTCTTCTGCAGGAACTTTACTATGTGTGGTAGAAGCAGGGTGTGTAACGATGGTTCTACTATCTCCAAGGTTAGCGGATCGGCTGCAAAGCTTTACAGCATTTAAGAATGTTCTACCTGCATCAAGTCCTCCTTTTATTCCAAAGGCGATAATATTACCTCCTTGCCTCATTTGTTTTTTTGCTATTTTATATTGTGGATGACTTGGCAAGAAAGGATACTTGATAAACTCCACAGCAGGGTGTTGTTCTAAGTATTCTGCTATAATCAAGGCATTCTCACAATGTCTATCTACACGTACTGCTAAAGTCTCGAGACTTTTGGATAGTACCCAGGCATTGAACGGTGAAATGCTTGCGCCTGTAGTACGTGTGAATAAGTAGATTTTATGGATATATTCTTTGTAACCTACTGTAATCCCTCCACATACTCGTCCTTGTCCATCAATGAGTTTGGTTCCTGAGTGTATCACTATATGCGCTCCTAATGTAATTGGTGTTTGTAAATAAGGAGTAGCGAAGGTATTATCTACGATAAATAGGAGGTTGTGTTTCTTAGCTATTTCTCCTAAGTACGCAAGGTCTAATACATCTACTCCTGGATTAGTAGGACTTTCTGCAAATAGTATCTTGGTGTTAGGTTGTATTAGTTTTTCTACATCATATACTTGATTTATATCGAAATAGCTTGTTTCTACTCCCCATTCAGGGAACAAATTGCTAAACAGTCCTCTGGTAGAACCAAAGATATTAGAACAAGAAACAATGTGATCTCCAGTCTTTAACAGAGGAAATAAACTACAATACACCGCGGCCATTCCAGTTGCAAATGCGAAACCTGCTTCTGCTTGTTCAAACAAACAGATTTTATCAACTAGTTCTGTTTGGTTTGGGTTAGTAAAGCGTGAATAGGAGTATTGCTCTATTTCTTCCGCAAATACAGCGCGCATATTTTCTGCATCGTCAAAGACAAAGCTTGAAGTTAGGAATAGTGGAGTTGAGTGTTCTCTATATTGTGTGCGTTCTGTTTGCGTTCGTATGGCTAGTGTCTCAAAACAGAAGCCTTCATCATGGTTTAATGTACTCATCTTTTTTTAGTTTACGGTTAGCAGTGGTTAGTGTTTTTCGTTGATTACTGGGTGTAAATCTGTGATAATGCTTTTTGAGGTTTGCAGCTTACGTTTTTCGGATTACAGGTGTATAAGCTGTCCGCCGTCCACCGTAAACCAATCTACTTATCCGCCAATCTCAGTATATCTCCAAATACCCCTCTGGCAGTTACAGATGCTCCTGCACCAGCTCCTTGGATAATGATAGGATTGTCTCCGTAGCTCTCTGTGTATATCTCGAATATACTGTCTGAGCCTTTTAGCTGTCCTAATGCTGAGCTGGTAGGTACTTCGATTAGTTTAGTTTCTAATACTCCTTTGTCCTTTTGTAGATCACCTGATAGCTCTCCTACATAGCGTAACACAGTATCTGGAGCTAAGCCTTGTTTAATCTTGTCGAAGTAAGGATTTAGTTTCTCTAAGCTGTTTAAGAACGTCGGGGTATCTACTGCCTGTAAGTCTGTAGGGATTAAGTTCTGAATGCTTATTTCTTCGAACTCGTTTTGTAAGTCTAGTTCTCTCGCTAAGATTAACAACTTACGTCCAACGTCATTACCTGATAGGTCTTCACGTGGATCTGGTTCTGTAAAACCTTTAGTGATAGCTTCTTTAAGTACCTCACTGAATGGTTTTTCTTGGATAGAGTAGTTATTAAAAATGTAACTCAAACTTCCCGAGAACACTCCTTTTATCTTAGTGATATTCTCTCCTGATAAGTGAAGTAGTTTAATCGTATCAATCAATGGTAAACCGGCACCTACGTTAGTTTCGTATAAGTATTCTTTGTGGTTTGCCTTTAGCGTCTGACGCAACTCATTATAGAAACTATATGATATTGTATTAGCAATTTTATTAGAAGAGATAAGGTCAAAACCATTCTCTACTAATGGAATATAGTTCTTGATAAATTCACCAGAAGCCGTGTTGTCTATCGCGATTAAGTTCTCTAAGTGATTTGCATTCGCGTAGTCTATTACTTCTTGTATATTATAAGCTACACTTTGGTCTTTTATCTCTTCTCTCCAGTTGCAGTTAATACCTCCATCGTTAAGTAATACTTTTTTAGAGTTACCGATAGCGAAGATGCTTAGGGCAATGTTCTTTTTGTCTTCGATAGATTGGGCAGACTGTAATATTTGGTCTATTAAAGTACCTCCTACTAATCCGTTTCCAAAGACAGCGATATTGATCTTTTTAGCGATACCGAATATCTGTCCGTGTACTACGTTAAGTGCTTTCTTAGCTTCTTCTTTACGTACGACTAAGCTTACGTTTTTCCCTGTTACTGTATTGTTGAATAGGATAGGAACAATCTTATTCTTTACTAATGCAGCATAAGGTTTGTCAAATGTGCTTAGGTTCTGTCCGATGATAGAAATAACAGCAAGGTCGCGGATGATAGAAATACTGTTTACATCACGCGTATAGAAGTCATTAGAGAACTCTCTGTTTAGTGCTTCGGCTGCTTTATCTGCATCTTTCTCTTCTACGATAAAACCTAAACCACGCTCTGAAGAACCCTGTGAGATAACACCTACACTAATTCCTTCGTTTGCCAAAGCTGTAAATACACGTGCATCTACTCCTACGATTCCTAACAATCCTCTACCTTCGAACTGTACTAAAGCGACATTAGACTGTACCGATAGTGACTTAATTCCCTTATCTGTTGGTTTGTTAGAGATAAGAGTTCCTTTGTTTTCTGGGTTTAGTGTGTTTAATATTCTCAATGGAATATTATTCTCTACTAAAGGCAATATTGTTTTCGCATGTAGGATAGAAGCTCCGAAGTTGGCTAATTCATTTGCCTCGTCGAAGTGAAGTTCTTCTATCTTCTGTGCATTTTTTACCCAATCAGGGTTAGCAGTATAGATACCATCTACATGAGTATAGTTTTGCAATTCATCTGCTTCGATGAAGTTCGCTAATAAAGCAGCAGAGTAGTTACTACCGTTGCGTCCAAGTGTAGTTGTTTCTCCTTTATCTGTAGATCCGATAAACCCTGTTACTACAGCTATAGTTTCTTTATCTAATGCAGCAAAGTACGCTTGTGTTTTTTGCTTAGACACTTCTTCTATAGCTTGTGCACTTCCGAAGTTAGCATCTGTGATAAAGAATTGACGGCTGTCTACAGGTGTAGCTTTAAGTCCTTTTGCGTTTAGCTGAGCAGCTAATATTTTACTTGATATTAGTTCTCCTTGTGCTAACACTTGGTCTTTAATCTTTACGCCATAGTCTTCTATTAGAGAAACTCCTTCATATAATTTGCTCAATACTTCAAGCTCTGTATTTATATCTGCTTCATTGTGATATGCTCTGTTTTTGAATGTTTCAAAAGCAGTCGTGTAATCTTGTTTAGTCTTTGCTAAGTCTAATATATTTTCAAGGGTATCTGTTGTATCCCCTATAGCAGAAACTACAATAACGATTGGCCCTTCGTTTACTTTTGTTTTTATGATATTTATGACGTTGTCAAAAGCTTGTCCTGATGCAAGAGATTTTCCTCCAAACTTTAATACTTTCATGATGTGCTGATTTTAGAATAATGGTTTTAATAAATTGTTTAATTGTTCGTATTCAATTAAGAAGGCATCGTGGCCGTGTATTGATTGAATCTCTTGGTATGTAATGTGTTTGCAATAGTCTTTAAGTAGAGCTACTGTGTATTCTTGTTCTGCCTTCGTAAACATATAATCCGTATCTACTGCGATGCAGTGTATCTTAGCACTTGTATGTTGACCGAAGGTTTTTAGACTTTCTTCTGTTACTTTTTGTCCAATGGTTTTTAGCAAGTGGTTCATTAACTTGTAAGCTTGTAAGCTAAAGCGACCATTTAAGGTCTGTCCGTGATACTTTAACCAACTTTCTATAGCGTATTGACTCTCACTTTCTTTATACCCATTGGCAAACTTCTGCTGGAGCGATGCAGGAGTGCGGTAGAGTAACATAGCATGCATACGAGCGTCTTCTATAGGTTGAGAAGAGTTGTTTAGAATGCTGTCTTGGATTAAGGCATTGCCTATTAACCAGTCTGATGCTTTACAACTTGTCGCTATTGGGATTAAGTGATCTACTGCTTGTGGTCTAATGAAAGTCATCTCCCAAGCGATGCTTCCTCCTAAGCTACCTCCGATGATTGCATATAGGTGATCAATGTGTAGTCGATCTAATGCTTTCCAGAACACTTCAGCAACTACTTTTGTCGTTATTGCTTTGTAATCTTCGATGAGGTGAGCCTCTTCTTTGTTATATCCATTACCTGGTATATCGAAGGCAATCACTGTATATCGGTTGAGGTCTATTACTTTGTCATAACCCACTAAGCTATTCCACCATCCGTTATCACCGGCTACTTCACTATTTCCTGTTAAGGCATGGTTGACCAACACGATTGGAGCACTGTGTAAGGGCTGTCCCTCCACCTGATAAGTAAAGTGAAAAGTATGTGTACTTCCGTTTGGCAAAGTATGGTTAGCGATAGTTATTTCTTGTAAGTGACTCATGGTATTCTATTGTTATTTATTGTGCTAATGCTTGTTTGATATCTTCTATCAAGTCTTCTGTTTCTTCTAATCCGATGGACAATCTTATTAAGCTTTCCGTTATTCCTGCTTTTATTTTTGTCTCTTTAGGTACTGATCCATGAGACATCTCAAAAGGGTAATTACTCAAACTCTTTATTCCTCCAAGCCCTTCCGTAAGCGTAAAGAGCTTTAGGCTTTTGATAATCTTAAGAGCAGCTTCTTTACTGTTGTCTTTTAGGTCAAAACTTATTACTCCGCCGAAGTACTTCTGTTGCTTCTTTGCTAACTCATGTCCTTCGTGATTCACTAATCCTGGATAGTATATCTTGTTTATCTTAGGATGAGTGTTGAGGTATTCTGCCATTTTTAGGGCATTCTCAGAATATCCTTTATATCTCAGTAGCAAGGTTTCAATACCTCTGATGGTTAAGAAACTGTCGAAAGGACTTAGTATAGCCCCAGTTGAGTTCTGATGAAACTTAATGATCTTACCCAATTCCTCTGTCTTCGTGATTACTAGCCCTGCCACTACATCTGAGTGACCCGCGATATACTTCGTAGCACTGTGAACAACAAGGTCTGCTCCTAAGTCTAATGGCTTTTGGGCTATCGGTGTAGCGAAGGTGTTGTCTACGCATAACCAAACTTTGTGTTTTTTAGCAATGTCTGCTATAGCTTGTATATCAGATATTCTCAGTGTTGGGTTAGTAGGGCTTTCTATCCAGATTAGTTTAGTATTATTAGTAATTGCCTTTTCTACATTTTCAACTATTGTTGTATCAACATAATGAGTCTTTATCCCAAACTTCGCATACACCTCATTTAGCAGCCTATAAGTCCCACCATAGATATTCGCTACAGCTATAACTTCGTCTCCTTGGCTTAGTGTCTTGAATACTGCATCTATTGCTGCAAGTCCACTTCCAAAGGCAAAGCCCTTCGCACCGTTTTCTAATGAAGCAACTAATTCTTCTAAAGCTTGACGAGTAGGATTGTTGGTACGTGTGTAGTCAAATCCCTTGTTTACTCCTGGTGCCTCTTGAGCGAATGTCGTTGTCTGATAGATTGGTACAGCTATGGCTCCTGTGTGTGGGTCTATCGGAATGTGTTTTAGTATGTCTGTTTGGGTACTCATCTTATAATGTTTTAAATACGTTTGCTAAATCTGCTTTTAGGTCTTCTATGTTTTCTATTCCTACGGATAGTCTGATTAAGTCTGGTGCTACTCCTGTTGCTTTTTGCTCCTCTACGGTTAATTGTTGGTGTGTAGTAGAAGCGGGGTGAATGATTAGTGACTTAGTATCTCCTATGTTTGCTAAGAGAGAGAATAGTTTAGTATCATTTGCCACTGTTTTGGCTGCTTCGAATCCTTTTTTTAATCCAAAGGTTACTACACCACTCTGTCCTTTTGGCAAGTACTCTTTTGCTAAATCGTAGTAGTCACTTGACTTCAGACCTGGATAGTTTACCCATGCTACAGCGTCTTGTTTTTCTAACCATTCTGCTAAGGCTAATGCATTCTCACTGTGTTTTTGGATACGAATAGGTAAAGTCTCTAACCCTTGGATGATTTGGAAGGCATTGAATGGGCTAAGTGCTGCACCTAGATCTCTTAATCCTTCTACTCTGATCTTAGCGATGAAAGCAGCGTTACCTAATGCTTGGTGATAGATCAATCCATGGTATCCTGGAGAAGGCTCTGTAAACTCTGGGAATCTTCCACTTGACCAATCAAAAGTACCTGCGTCGATTATCGCTCCTCCTAATGATGTACCATTACCCGTGATGTATTTAGTTAGGGAATGTACTACGATGTTTGCCCCGTATTGGATTGGGTTGAGTAGGGCAGGAGAGGCAACTGTATTATCTACGATAAATGGAATTTTAAACTCTTGTGCTATCTTAGCAACTGCTTTTAAGTTGATGATATCTAATTTTGGATTACCTAAGCTTTCTACGAATATTGCTTTTGTGTTTTCTTGAATATTCGTTCTGAAGTTCTCTACATTAGATGGATCTACGAATGTAGTATTGATACCTAAACGAGGGAGTGTAACATTGAATAAGTTGTATGTTCCTCCATATAAGCTGTTAGAAGATACGATGTGATCTCCCGCTTTTAGCAATGTCAAGAACGTAGTAGAGATAGCAGATGCTCCTGATGCTGTAACTACTGCTCCGATACCTCCCTCTAGTGCTGCTAAGCGTTGCTCAAGAATATCGTTTGTAGGATTGTTTAATCTTGTGTAGATATACGCTGGGATAGACAGGTTAAAAGCTCCTGCTGCGTGATCAGCATTTTCGAATACATACGATGATGTCTGATAGATAGGCACTGCTCTTGTTCCTGCTGTTGCTTGTACATTGTGTCCTGCGTGTAATGCTTGTGTTGAAAAGTTTAAATTGCTCATGGTTAAATATTTTTTTAAATGTTTTAGTTACTAATTTTTGGGCATAAAAAAAGCCCTTTCGGCATTGCCAAAAGGACTTCAAGTATTTTAATCTCTTGTTTTAGATTATAACTAACTCGTTGACTTTAGGCAATAGGGCGTCGTGAACATCATCATGTTCATCATCATCATTGCCATCATCATTGTGTTAGTATTGTAAATCATGGTATTCTATATTCTGCTAATTATATACTGTTTGGTTTGGTGTAAAAAAAAAGCCCTCGCAAATGCAAGGGCTTTATATATGTTATTTAGAATTTAAGTTTATGCAAATAACAAGCCCTGCGGATTTCTCCACATCATCATGCTCATCATCATTGTATAAACTGTATTCATTTTTTCTTCTTTGTTTTCGTTGGTACAAATATCCTAAATAATTTTTGGAATAAACAAAATAAAAGTAATTTTTTTTAAAGTTTTAGATAAAAATCTTTTACAAGTGCCTCAAATGCTGGGGTGTACTGATGTCTTTCTACCTCGATAGTCAACTCGTTGAGTGGTATTTTTTCGACTAATTGACGTGAAAAAGCAATTAAGCTGCGTTTGATCTCAGCTTGTTCATTCCCTCGAACGCGAGTTACTTTGAAAGGATAGATACCAAATTCAGCAGCTAAGCACATCAAAGTTTCTTCTTCTTTAGCTGGAATAATAACACTAAACACACCTTTCTCTGACAAGAAATACTCTACAGCCTCAATTAATAAATCAAAAGGCATAGCATCTTGAAAACGTGCTGTGTCTCTCTGTTTATCATTCGTGTGGTAATCTTCACTGTAAAACGGTGGGTTAGATATAATCAAGTCATACTCTTCTTCCATTTCATTCGCAAAAGTCTCTAAGTCGGCATGGTAACAGAATAGTCTATCTCCCCATGGACTGCTCTCAAAGTTCTCTACTGCTTGCTCATGTGCATGTTCATCTATCTCTACACCATCTATCTGTTCTGCACCTGTACGCTGAGCCATCATAAGTGCTAAAAGTCCTGTACCAGAGCCAATGTCTAATACACTGTAAGGATTGTTGTCTACAGGAGTCCACGCTCCTAATAGCACCCCATCTGTACCTACCTTCATCGCACACTTATCTTGTTGTATAGTGAATTGTTTAAATTGAAACATATTGCTTATTCTTTTTTACAAAAGTACGAAAAGGAGGGTTAGTGACCTAAGATATGATTAGGAAGGTAAATGAATGAAAAAGGATAAAAAAACCTCTTGCCAAGTAGGTAAGAGGTTCTAATTATTTTGTATTGAATTATTTATCCAAGTATAGGTTTAATAAACCGTCAGGAATGTGGAGTATTAATTGCTTGTTATCGCGATCAACTCGTTCGATAAATTCGTCAATCATAGGGACAAGCACTTCTGTACCATTGCTGTCAATCTCAAATAGAGGTTGGTAGTTACTGTCATTGATACGGATAAGTTTACCTACTAGTCCTAGTTTAGTATCTATCACATCAAATCCTGTTACTTCGTGGAAATAGAATTTATTTCCATCTAATTTTGGTAACATTGTTAATGGAAGATATAATTCACAACCGATTAGGCGTTCAGCTGCTTCTTCTGAATCACATTCTTCAAAACGGATTCTAAGGAAGTCATTTTTGTGCAAAAAAGCGTCTTCAATAAAAAAAGGAATCAGTTGTCCGTTGAATTCAACGAATACTGATTCCAAATTTTCGTATAACTCAGGTTCATCGGTATCCAAATAGGCCAATACTTCCCCTTTGAAGCTAAATTTTTTTGCGATCTTGCCTAAATAGAAACAATCTTTTTTACGCATATCGCTAAGAAATTATGCTTGAGTTTCTTCGTTGTTGTCTTCAGTTGCTTCAACAGCAGTTTCCTCTGTAGCAGCAGCTTCAGCTTCAGCAGCAGCTTTAGCTTCTTGAGCAGCAGTAGCACGTTTAGTACTTACTTCTTTCTCAGCAGCTAATCTAGCAGCTTTCTCAGCAGCTTTGTTAGATGATAAACCATCTTTCTTAGCGTTGATTTTAGCAGCTTTTTCTTCTAACCAAGCAGTGAATTTAGCATCAGCTTGTTCTTGAGTTAAAGCTCCTTTTCTAACTCCACCTTGTAAGTGGTGTTTTAACATTGCTCCTTTGTAAGAAAGTAATGTTCTAGCAGTATCTGTAGGTTGAGCACCATTGAATAACCATTTAACAGCAGCATCAACATTGATATCTACAGTAGCAGGGTTAGTATTAGGATTGTAAGTACCGATTTTTTCTAAGTATTTACCATCTCTTTTTGCGCGTGCATCAGCAGCTACTACCCAGTAAAAAGGTTTTCCTTTTTTACCGTGTCTTTGTAATCTAATTTTTACAGACATAATTAATTTAATTTGTTTGAGGTACCCGACCTCGGTTTAAAATTGAGGTGCAAAGTTAATATAAATTTTTATCAGTCAAGTGTTTTCAGAAAAAATAATCAAATATGTTTACACTTTTTAGCGATCAATTTGAGGTAGTAATGGCTTAGTAAGTAGCTTCAGCTATGGAATTTAATCTATTTAGTTGTCAGCCTTTGAGTTAATACTGTTTTTTGTTTGTGTCATTTCCTCGCAAGATTGAGCTATAAGTGCAGTATTCGTGCAGTATGCGAGCCCAGAAGCTTGTTCTTGGCAACAAAAGGTCAAGCATTGTGCACGTATAGGTCAAGCATGTGCGGGGTAGAGCTGTTTATTTCTTTTTGATAAGACTTATCTAGTACTTTAGGATTAGATTAATCCTTTTAGGAGAGAGTGTGTCGTATTATTTTAAGAAAGGAAATTTTTATTAGATGGGTTAATAGTCAATGGGTAATGTGTTATACTATCTATAGATTAACTTGCCTTTGTCTTTTAAGTATCAAACCACAGAGTCTATTATTTAGAGTAGGTAATCGTTTGCATAAAGTCACAAGAAAGAGAGACTACTAATATTCTAATAATGAAGTGAATTTAATAAATTTATTTTTTATAAAGTTTTTTTCTGGTGTTAAATACTATATTTTTGTATTTAAAGTTATTATATAAGATAATCATAAACTATGAAAAAGATATTGTGTCTATTGTTGTTTGTGACAGCATTAGTTGCGTGTGAAAATGACACTGTAACTAGTGATCCTGGACTACAAGCAGTAACAAATAATGAAGAATATAGTGAGGCTTTAAAATATGAAAAATGGAAGCCAAATCACAAGACGGCTTATGTAGCGAATGAGAATGTTTTATATATCATGGGGGAGACAGATAGTACTTCTTATGTAATGAAAGTACCTTATAGTCCGAGTCTGTTTGGTAAAACAATTAGATTAGGAAAATATCGCAAGGTAATTGACGATAAGGCGAGCAATAAAGATGATGCTTATGCATATTATCGTTTAAAGAATAAATCGGCTCTAAATGAGACATTTGCGTTCTATTCTACACAAGAAGAAGATAAAAAGGGGAATATAGTTGATATGGGAGAGGTTTCATTTGCTCCTGAATCAGAGCAGATACCAGGCACCATAACAGGAACGTTTTATGTAAATATGTTGAAAGAACCTTTAGATGAAATTCAACAAAAGAATTATACTGATAAGCAAAAGCAAGAACATGCTGCACTGCGTTCAGAGAAAATATTTCAGGAAGGGGTATTTTATAGAATACCGTTTTCATTGCCAAAATAGAGAAAGATTTACATGCTTTTTGGACTGCGCCTTTTTTAGGCGCAGTCTTTTTTTTGTACTTTTGTTTTTTCCTTTTAAAATGCCTTTTTGAGGTATAAATCACTAAAAATTAACTATGTATTTAATTTTTGATACTGAGACTACTGGACTTCCAAAAAGTTGGTCTGCTCCTATAACAGATACGGATAACTGGCCACGATGTATTCAGATTGCTTGGCAACTGCACGATGAGATGGGGAACTTAATAGAGCATCAAGATTATTTAGTGAAGCCAGAGGGATTTAATATACCCTATGATGCTGAGCGTATTCACGGTATTTCTACGGAGTTAGCAGAGGAACAAGGAATTAGTTTAAGAGAAGTTCTAGAGAAGTTCAATATTGCTTTGTCTAAAACAAAGTTTGTTGTCGGTCAGAATTTAGCCTTTGATTTGAATATCATGGGGTGTGAATTTTACCGTATGGGAATGAGTAGTCAGATGAGTGAATTACCTGTTCTAGATACCTGTACAGAAATAACAGCTGAGTTATTAAAAATACCTGGAGGTAGAGGAGGAAAGTATAAACTACCTACGCTGACAGAGTTGCATACCTATTTGTTTGGTGTGCCTTTTGGAGAAGCACATAATGCCACAGCCGATGTTGAGGCAACTACTCGTTGTTTTTTGGAGTTAATTAAGAAAGGTGTTTTTTCGAAGGATGAGTTGCAATGTGACGATACTTATATACAACGCTATGTGCAAACGAATCCAGAGCCATTTCCATTAATAGGCTTAGAGCATATTAATTTAAAGAAGGCTTCAGAAGAGGTACATCAGCGGTTAAGTAAGTTACAAACTGGAATTTCTGATGTTATTAGCGATGAAGAGCGCAAGCGATTTAATGTAGCTAGGTTTGGACACTTACATGTTCATACTCAGTTTTCTGTACTTCAGTCCACAATAGCTGTCCCTAAATTAGTAGCTAAGTCGGCTGAACTTAATCTGTCTGCTGTAGCGATGACGGATCATGGAAATATGATGGGGGCATTTCACTTTGTGATGGAAGTGAATGACCATAATAAGCGAATAGCAGACCAAAATAAGGAAAGAGAGGAAAAAGGAGAAGGCTTACTCCCTCTATTGAAGCCAATAGTAGGATGTGAGTTTTTTATCTGTGAAGATCATACAGACAAGACAAAGAAGGATAATGGGTACCAAGTAGTCTTGTTGGCGAAAAATAAGAAAGGATATCACAATTTAGCGAAGATGGCCTCTATCGCTTATACAGATGGTTTCTATTATGTCCCACGTATTGATAAGGAAGTAGTCCGAAAATATAAAGAAGACATAATGGTTTTGACAGGGAACCTTTACGGAGAGGTGCCAGGAAAGATATTAAATGTGGGCGAGAAACAAGCAGAAGAAGCTTTGTTATGGTGGAAGGAAGAATTTGGAGAAGATCTCTATATTGAGATCATGCGTCACGGACAAGAGGATGAGAATCGTGTAAACAAAGTATTGGTTGACTTTTCTCGTAAGCATGAGGTCAAGTTGATAGCTACGAATAATGCTTATTATCTAGATAAAAAAGATGCTAATGCACACGATATTTTATTGTGTGTAAAAGATGGTGAAAAACAATCTACGCCGATTGGTCGTGGGAGAGGATATCGCTATGGACTTCCAAATCAAGAATATTATTTTAAGTCAACAGAAGAAATGAAGAACTTGTTTGAAGATCTTCCAGATGCTGTTTACAATATTCAAGAAATTGTTGATAAGGTAGAACCATTTGTGTTGCATCGAGATGTATTGCTACCAAAGTTTGATATCCCTGAGCAGTTTCAAGACGCTCGTGATTTAGAAGGAGATGGTAATGGAAAACGCGGGGAGAACAATTTTCTTCGTCATTTGACTTATGAAGGAGCTAGGCGAAGATATCCAGAAGTTACGCAAGATATTACAGAGCGTTTGGATTTTGAACTAGAGACTATTGAGCGAACAGGTTATCCTGGGTATTTCTTGATTGTACAAGATTTTATTGCAGCCGCTAGAGAGATGGGGGTTTCAGTGGGTCCAGGGCGTGGTTCGGCAGCTGGTTCGGCAGTTGCATATTGTTTAGGAATTACGAATCTTGATCCAATTGAATATGATTTACTTTTTGAGCGTTTCTTGAATCCAGATCGTGTATCCATGCCCGATATTGATATTGACTTTGACGATGAAGGGCGTAGTAAAGTAATGGATTATGTAATTGATAAATATGGAGCAAATCAGGTAGCTCAGATTATCACGTATGGTAAAATGGCAACAAAATCAGCTATACGAGATACGGCTAGGGTGTTAGATCTACCATTATTTGAAGCGGATAGGATTGCCAAGCTAATTCCTGGAGCTATGCCCTCTAAATGGAACTTAGCGCGTTTTTTAAGTGAAGAAGAGAATGCAGTGAAAGCTGTCCTTCGTTCGGAAGAATTTGATAAGGTAAAAGAATTAATAGCCTTATCGCAGGAGGGTTCGTTAGCGGCAGAGACCATTCAACAGGCAAAAGTACTAGAAGGGTCTATGCGTAATACGGGTATTCATGCTTGTGGGGTTATTATTACACCAGATGATATTACAAAGTTTGTACCAGTAACATTAGCCAAGGACTCTGATCTTTATGTTACACAGTTTGACAACTCTGTAGCCGAAAGTGCTGGGCTTCTTAAGATGGACTTTTTAGGATTAAAGACTTTAACTTTGATTAAGGACACCATTAAGTTAGTCAAGTACCGTACAGGGATAGAGATAGACCCTGATAAGATACCAATCGACGATGTGAAAACGTATGAGTTGTTCCAGAGAGGGGAAACGGTAGGGGTATTTCAGTATGAGTCACCAGGGATGCAGAAGCATATGCGTGATCTGAAGCCTACTGTGTTTGGTGATTTAATTGCCATGAATGCTTTGTACCGTCCAGGACCTTTAGAATATATCCCTTCATTTATTAATCGAAAGAATGGGAAAGAACCTATTGTGTATGATTTAGATGCTTGTGAAGAATACTTACAAGAAACCTATGGTATTACGGTGTATCAAGAGCAAGTAATGCTTCTGTCTCAGAAGTTAGCAGGTTTCACAAAGGGTGAAGCTGATGTCCTGCGTAAGGCAATGGGGAAAAAGCAGAAAGCTGTACTAGATAAAATGAAGCCAAAGTTCGTAGAACAAGCTTCTGCCAAAGGACACGATGCAACTACTTTAGAAAAAATATGGAAAGACTGGGAAGCTTTTGCTTCTTATGCGTTTAATAAATCTCACTCGACGTGTTATGCTTGGATTGCATATCAGACAGCTTTCTTGAAGGCGCATTATCCAGCAGAGTATATGGCAGCTGTGTTGTCGAATAATATGAACGATATCAAGCAGGTAACATTCTTTATGGAAGAGTGTAAGCGCATGGGTCTTCATGTATTAGGTCCAGATGTTAATGAGTCATTTTATAAGTTTACTGTAAATGACGAGTATGCAATCCGATTTGGAATGGGGGCGATTAAAGGTGTGGGGCAAGGAGCTGTAAAGACAATCGTGGAGAATAGGGAAAAAGGAGATTATAAGTCAATTTTTGATTTGGCTAAGCGAATAGACTTGCGTGCAGCAAATAAGAAAGCTTTTGAAAACTTAGCACTAGCAGGAGGTTTTGATTGTTTTGCAGGAACACATCGCGCACAATACTTTTATACAGATGTAACAGATAGTGTTCCATTTTTGGAAAAGGCGATACGCTACGGTGCTAAAACCCAAGAAAATGAAAACTCGTCGCAGATCAGTCTGTTTGGAGATAGTGCAGAAGTAGATATTCCAGAACCAATGTTGCCTATGTGTGAAGAATGGACAACGATGGAGAAGCTGGCAAAAGAGAAGGAAGTTGTAGGGATTTATATATCTGGACATCCTTTAGATGACTTTAAGTTTGAGCTAAAGTACTTTTGTACCAATAGTGTAGGGGAACTAAAGAATTTACATGCTTTAACTGGACGAGTTGTTACGTTTGGTGGTATGATTAGCAATGTAGAATTTCGAACTTCAGCCAAAGGAAAAGACTGGGCGATGTTTACTATTGAAGGTTATGACGAGGGGTGTGATTTTCGAATGTTTAATGAGGAGTTTTTAAAGTTTAGACATTTCTTATTGCAAAATACTTTTGTTCAAGTAAAGGTATTGGTAAAAGAGGGATGGACTAACCGAGAAACCGGTCAGAAAGGAGATCCTCGACTTGAGTTTCAAGAGATGAAATTGCTGTATGAAGTTATTCCAACAGGAGCTAAGAAACTTGTGTTGCTGTTAAATGTAAATGATTTGACACATCAAATGGTCAATGGTATGGAACGCATTTTTGAAACTTATTCAGGAGATAAGCCAGTATATTTTGATTTGGTAGAACTTGAGCGAATAGTTGTTCAGAAGGAAATAGTAGAGGATTTTTCAAAGCCAGTTGTGGAGATGGAAGGAGATATAGACATGGAGCACGGTGAAGATTTTGATTTAAATATGGAAATCGAGATGAAAGAAACAGTAGAAGAGATCCGTGTAGTAAATCGTATAGAAATGTCAACTCGTAAAGTATCTGTGGATATTACCGCTGAATTATTAGAAGAATTAGAAAAACTACAAGTCAACTTCAAATTAAATTAGTTTTTATTATTCAGGTATAATGAAATTTAATAATTATTGAAGAGTAGAATATAATTTATTTGTTAGATTTGTTGAGATAACAAAAAAGAAATAAAAATGGCATTAGAAATTACAGATGCTACTTTTGAAGAAGTAGTGTTAAAATCAGATAAGCCAGTAGTTGTTGACTTCTGGGCAGTATGGTGTGGTCCTTGTAAAATGTTGGGTCCAATCGTAGAAGAGTTGAGTACAGAATACGAAGGAAAAGCAGTAGTAGGAAAAGTTGATGTAGACGCTAACCAAGAGTTTGCTGCTAAGTATGGAATTCGCAATATTCCTACAGTATTAGTATTCAAGAACGGAGAGGTAGTAGCAAAACAAGTTGGTGTTGCACCTAAGAAAACATACCAAGATTTTATTGAAAGCAATTTATAATCGAAGTATTTTAAATGTATAAAAAAGAGAGTTCTTTGTAAGAGGATCTCTCTTTTTTATTGATGATAGGGTGGGAAAGCTGTTTTTTTGTATTAAATAAATTTACGTTGACGTCTTTGTTTTTTCACTAATAGCGTATGATTGGGATTCTTTTGCGGAGATGGAATAAATGTAGGTGCTTTTTTTTGAAAAAAAGTTTAATATATATCTTGCTGGTTTTCAGATTTGTTTAGAAAAGCAATGAAAAAACTTGTGTTTTTTTTTTATCAAGATTTGGTAATGTTGAAAATGGTCGTATATTTGCACCGCATTACAGCAATAACGATGAAGGTTTGGTAGTTCAGTTGGTTAGAATACATGCCTGTCACGCATGGGGTCGCGGGTTCGAGTCCCGTCCAGACCGCTAAGAATGTCGAAGAAAAAAGCTTTCAAGCATTCTCTCAAAGCGGAATAATTCAGAGTAAACTTTGAATTGGATAAAAAAGATTTATCTTTGTTGCGAGTAAATAAATATGGTTAATACTGGTTTGGTAGTTCAGTTGGTTAGAATACATGCCTGTCACGCATGGGGTCGCGGGTTCGAGTCCCGTCCAGACCGCCAGTAAAAAAGAGCCTCTCACGGAGTTGAGAGGCTTTTTTTGCCCTGTAATAAAATCACGTAATTATAGGGGAAACGATTTAGTTGTGTTGTTAAGTGCGAAAGCACTATGGTTTAGTAGTTAGACCAATGAAAAGCTTTCCTTCGGAGGGAGAGCTTTTTTGTTCTTTGAAGAAATTGTGGTATTTATATAAGTAAGATATCAATTGGTTTGGTAGTTCAGTTGGTTAGAATACATGCCTGTCACGCATGGGGTCGNTGGTTTGGTAGTTCAGTTGGTTAGAATACATGCCTGTCACGCATGGGGTCGCGGGTTCGAGTCCCGTCCAGACCGCTAGATTCTCTATAATAAGAGAATACATAAAGTAAAGGAGATGTCAAAGTTGTAATAAATACGCAATTCTATATATTGGTTTGGTAGTTCAGTTGGTTAGAATACATGCCTGTCACGCATGGGGTCGCGGGTTCGAGTCCCGTCCAGACCGCCAGTATATAAGATATTCTCATTAAGAGAGATCTTAAGACTCTAGTTGTTTTAGAAGACAAAGAGTCCAAAATTTAGTTGTGTTGTTAAGTGCGTAAGCACTGCGGTTTAGTAGTTAGACCAATGAAAAGCTTTCCAGGTGTGGAGAGCTTTTTTGTTTTTGTGTCTTTTCAATATTCTTAGTTGATAATAGCGTTTAAGCAGTTGTTGTTTTTGTGATATAAAAAAAGCCTTCGATTTGGTCAAAGGCTTCTATTATTTACTTTAAGTAGCTTAAATCTGTATCAGGATCTACTTCTATAGCTGCTTTTCCTTGTTCGAAGATACGAGCAGTTAGGTTTCCTTTTAGGATAATGGTATTGTTTTTTACCTCTAACCAACTTCCTTCACGCAGCCCAACTACCGGTTGTGAGTTTAAGGTATGAAATTCATTGATTCTAGTTTCTCTTGTTTCCCCCATATGTGTAGAGCCTTCGGTAGGGTCTAGGTAATGAGGATTGATATTAAATGGAACAAGAGCTAAAGTCTTAAAGGAAGGAGGGTAAATGATTGGCATATCATTAGTTGTTTCCATTGTTAGTCCACAAATATTGCTGCCTGCACTACAGCCTAAATATGGTATACCATTGTTTGCTGCTTGTTGAATTGCTGTAATTATATTGTTGCTATAAAGCTGTTTTACCAATAAGAAAGTATTTCCACCTCCTGTGAAGATTCCTTCAGCGCTTAGTACAGCTTCAATAGGGTATTCGAATTCGTGTATTCCTTTGACTTCTATGTCAATTTTTTGAAATGCATTCGCTACTCTGGCAGTGTATTCATCATGGGTAATGCCGCTAGGTCTTGCGTAAGGAATAAATAATAATGTTTTTATCGCTTTGAAATGCTCTTTTAAGGTAGGAAGTAAATACTCTAGATAGTCACTGTTGTGGATCGTAGACGTACTGGCAATAATTAAATTTTTCATAAAGGTGTAATTTTTGTAAAGGTAAGACGTTTTTTTATTAAATAAAGAAGTACAGTTTGTTCTAGGTTTTATGATTGTTTTATCATGATTTATAATTTTTTAATCTAGAAATTATAGTAGTTTTGGTCTAGATACAAGATGTTTTTAATATTGGTATTGTAAAAGTTAAAAGAATAAAGAAATTAAATGTACAGAAAAATATTTTTATTAATGTTTACTTTCCTATTAGCTTTGGAAGGTTACTCACAAACGTCAAAGCTTATTAATGGGAAATTAGTCTCTCGTTCTAGAGATTTAGAGGGGGTGTATATATCGAATCTGCGAACAGGAGAAGAGATCTACAGTGAAAAAGGAGGTTACTTTTGGGTAAGAGCGCAAGTAAATGATACGATAATGTTTTCGAGTCCGTTGTTTGTGGCTTATCAACATGTTGTTGATAACGTTGATTTGAATAGAGATGTTATGTTGATCCCTTTAGAAAAGAATGATTTTTATACACAGTTAGATGAAATCATTATTCATAAGATATCAGCTGAATCTTTGGGATTAGTGCCTAAAGGGACGCGAATTTATACACCGGCTGAGAGTAAGCTCTACACAGCAACAAGTGGAGGTGGGATAATTCCTATAAGTGCTATCGTTAACTTAATATCTGGTCGTACTAAAATGTTGAAAAAGGCCTTTGAATACGAGAAGCAAGATAATCGTAAGAAACGTTTAATCGACTATTTTTCAGAAGAAAAATTTATTAAAGACTATAGTATTCCTGAAGATTATGTAGAAGGATTCGCCTATTATGCAGCTACAGATGAACAAATGGTAGGTCTAATGTCAGGAGGAGGATTTGAAAAAGAACGTGTCGAAAGTAGATTGGGTGAGTTGGCGATGGATTTTTTACAGTTAATAGCAAAAAAAGACGAAGATAAGTTACAGGGTTTAAAGTGATTTAACAAATGGTTCGTATTTTTGTATGAAAATAAAACGATTAAGTTTGTAGATTTGTAACCTTGTTTAATTAATAAACTGTAATAATATGTTTGGTATAGGAGGCGGTGAGTTTTTCTTTATATTACTTGTGATTTTAATGCTTTTTGGTTCGGATAAAGTTCCAGAAATGGCGCGAACATTTGCTAAGTTTATGACTCAAGTAAAGAATGCAACAAACGATATTAAGTACGAAATTACAAAAAGTGCTGAAGATAGCGGTATTAAAAAAGAAATTGATGGAGTGATTGAAGCCAATCCTCTGAAAGAAATTCAACAAGAAGTAGTGGATACCGTAGAGAACCCTTTAAGTGATCTGCAGCAAGAGGTAGAGAAACAAAAGGAAGATATAGAGAATTTGACAGGACCAATTAAAAGACAATTATAATGCTGGAAACTTTAGTAGGGTGGGATAAAGAATTAATGATATTACTAAATAATTTAGGAACAGAGACCTTTGATCCATTTTGGCGTTTTATTACTAAGCAATTCAACTGGTTGCCATTTTATGTAGTATTACTTTATGTTACTTACAGAAAGGTAGCGCTTAAAAAATTGATTTTAATATTAGTGTTTTTAGCTGCGTTAATCACTTTTACAGATCAGATGACAAACCTAGTAAAGTATACAGTGGCTCGTCCTCGACCATGTAATACGGAAGATATTATGGGAATGTTGAGAATTGTGAGGTGTAGTGATACGTTGAGTTTCTTTTCGGGACATGCTTCAAACTCAACAGCAACAATGTTATTTATGTTTTTAATTTTGAGAAGATATTATAAATACGCATATATTATTTTTGTATTCCCTTTAATCTTTGCCTATAGTAGAATTTATCTTTCACTACATTTTCCCGGAGATATACTAGTAGGAATGTGTGCTGGGGCTTTGTTTGGTTTTCTATTTTACAGGTTGTTTAAGTTTGTAGAGGTTAAGTTTTCAGATCGATTAGTATAAAAAAAATTATCAAATAATAGAAAAAGAGGTAATCTTATGGATTACCTCTTTTTCTATTATATAACTCTCGAAACAGTCAATCCATCTCTGATAGGTAGTAGGATAGTTTCTACCCTTGGATCGTCTTTTAGTAATTTATTGTATTTGTCAATTTCAATAGTTTGTTTGTCATTAGCTTTTATTTCCTCTAATACTTTTCCGGACCATAAAACGTTATCAGATAAAATAATACCTCCTTTGTTCATTTTCTCAATGATTAAATAAAAATAATTGGTGTAGTTCTTTTTATCTGCATCAATGAATACAAGGTCAAACTTTTTGTCTAAAGAAGGAATAATATCTATTGCGCTACCGACATGTTGTGTGATTTGACTTCCGTAAGGAGATAAGTTAAAGTACTTTCTTTGGAAATCGTGAAGCTCTTCATTAACATCAATAGTGTCAATTGTTCCATCTTTTCGTAGTCCTTCAGCTAAAGATAGTGTTGCATAGCCTGTAAAAGTACCTATTTCAAGAATGTTTTTAGGGTTAACTAATTTAGCAATCATGCTCAAGAACCTTCCTTGAAAGTGTCCACTTAACATTCTAGGTTGAAGTATTTTCTGATGAGTCTCTTTGTCTAATTGAGCTAATAATTCAGGTTCATTTTCTGAATGTTGTGTAGCGTAATCTTCAAGATGATGAGAAATAAAATGCATAATCTAAAAATCTATTTATAGTGCAAAGATAGTTTATTCACTGTTTTGATGGATATATGGTTTTGAAAAAGTACTTCAAGAGGGGAAAATGACTATTTATTAATCGAATGTAAAAAATAATTTAACTATTTATTATAAAAGAGTAAAGTATTGTGTATGTACTAATAAAATGTTTATTTTTAAGGAGTTAACTAACTGTACAAAGATGAAAGTAATTAAAAGTGTTTTAAAGTGGAGTATACTAGTAGTTGTATTGCTGGTAGGGTTAATGTATGTTTTTAAAGTAGAATATTTGTTTACGGCTGTTCGTACGATTTATTTTAATGGATATAAAACGGCTTTTTTAGATGATTATAAATATTTTCCAACCCGAAGAATTCCAAATGATGATGCGAATATACAATTGTGGCCTATTGCTAAAGATTATAATAAGGTTCCTGCAACTGCTAAATTGGAGCAAACACACAAAGATCTTCAGACGATTGCATATTTGATTATTAAGAATGATAGTTTGTGGCATGAGAGCTATTTTGAGGGATATGATAAGGATTCGTATACAAACTCGTTTTCTATGGCAAAGAGTATCGTGTCAGCTGCTTTTGGCAAAGCATTGCAATTAGAACAAATTAAAGATGAGTATGCTAAGGTTGTTGATTTTATTCCAGAATTGAAAGGGCGGTATAAGGATGAATTAACTGTTGCTGATTTATCAAAAATGTCTTCAGGATTAAAGTGGGACGAGGCTTATTATAGTCCTTTTTCAATTATGACAGAAGTCTATTTTGTCAGTGATTTAAGAAAGGTAATGCGAGGCATAGATGTTGTTGATCAACCAGGCAAAGAGTTTATTTATAAAAGTGGAGATACTGAAATGCTTACGATGGTTTTGGAGAAAGCTACAGGTGAAAATCTGTCTGATTATGTTTCAAAGCATTTTTGGAAACCCATGGGGGCTGAGAGTTCAGCAATATGGCAATTGGATCACAAGAATACAGGGATTGAAAAGTCGTTTTGTTGTTTTACAAGTAATGCTAGAGACTTTGCTCGTTTTGGTAAATTATACAAAGATTACGGTCGATGGAATGGAAAACAAATACTTGATAGTGTATTTGTGTCTAAGTCAATACAGTCTCAATATGATAATGGTCCAGAGTATGGCTATGGATGGTGGCTTGTAAATTATCGCGATCAAGATTTTTTCTATATGAGGGGGCATTTAGGGCAGTTTGTAATTGTTTCGCCAAAGGATGATTTGATTATTGTACGATTAGGGCATTTAAAAGGAGTGCAAACAGATGAAGATCCGCATAGTAATGATTTATATGTTTATATCGATGAAGCATATAATATGTTAGGAAAAAGAGATGAATAATTCTTTGCCTTTAGATAGAATATCACTTGAACATATTTTGTTTTTAGATATTGAGACTGTTCCGGCAGCAGAGCATTTCGATATGTTAGATGAAGAAATGAAAGAGTTATTTGATAAAAAGACTCGGTATCAACGCAAAGATGAAGCAACAGTGTCTGAGTTTTATAGTCAAGCGGGTATTTGGGCTGAGTTTGGGAAAATAGTGTGTATTTCTGTAGGATATTTTTCATGTAAAAACGATACAAGAAGTTTTAGGTTAACTTCATTTCATGGAGAAGAAAAGGTTTTACCTATGCAATTTTCAGCGCTCTTGAATTAGTACTTTTCGAGACCTTTTCATTTAATGTGTGGACATAACATTAAGGAATTTGACCTGCCGTTTATTGCTCGACGAATGTTGATTAATGGGGTGAAAATCCCCATAAAGTTGAATTTATTTGGGAAAAAGCCATGGGAGGTTCCTCATCTCGATACGATGGAGTTGTGAAAATTCGGTGATTTTAAACATTTTACTTCGTTACAGCTATTGACTAAAATACTAGATATTTCTTCTCCAAAGGACGATATAGACGGGGCAGGTGTTTTTAAAGTGTATTATGAAGAGCATAATATTCCTAAAATTGTCACTTATTGTGAAAAGGATGTTGTGGCTGTGGCACAAGTATTGCTCAGATTTAGGGGAGAGAGGTTGTTAGAAAATGTAGAAATAATTTCTGTTTAATGTAAAGTGCTAATTTTTTTTGTTGAATTTACAAAATGAGAGAAAAAATTATTTATATTTGTGATACAGAATTTAGAAAATGCAAACAATTAATACATATAAGAATTCCTCAAAGAAGTATACAATGCGATTAGGTGTGTTGAGAGGTCTTGTATAATTGTAGGATTAATATATACAATATAATAAAAAGCCTCTATTAATGATAGGGGCTTTTTTGTTTATAAGCAAAAAAGTAAAGTTTAATAAAATAGGTTATGAATCATTATTACCAATTACTAACGGTTTCCAAAGTGTCTAAGAAGGCTACGTATATGATGCGTAAGTCGTGCTTTGGTATTGTATCCATTAGGTTGTGTGAATAATTCATAATAATATTTTTGAATGATTTTTCGTAGGTCCTTTTGGTAGTTTGATATCAAAAGGACCTTTTTTTATAGTTTATTATTAATATTTAAAAAGAACATAAAATGAAAAAAGATGTTGTAAAAGTTTTAGGGTTTTCTGCTAGGTCAAAACAATTTGCAGTAAAGACGGCTAACTTTTCTTTTACTGTAAATGATGGTAGAGATTTAGTTAGGGTAGAACAAATTGATTCTGAGGAATTATTGTTGGCTAAATTAGCAGGTAGTATTCACTATATTGGCAATCTTATAGGGAATACTTTAAATCTTGATTTAAAGTCAATTCAGATTGAAGTAAAAGGAGAAAAAAAGCAAACGGTATCTGAAGAGATCAATATATCGGATGTTAATCAGTTTTCTAAAATAGATGTGATTGTTAAGCCTACGACCCCTGCATCAATAATATTGCTTAAAGAGTGGATTGATGCTGTAAAAGCAGCTTGTCCTGTGTTTACGGATTTTAAAAAAGAAACAAAGACTATTGTGACTTTAGTGAAAGAATATGATCAATTTAATGTAGCATAATATGTTTTTAATCAATTGTAGAATACTAAAGAAACTGTATAATATAGAGCGATTTATAAGTAGTCTATATTATATAGTTTTTTTAATGGTATTTTTGTACTTAAGAAATAAGCAATTGATACATTATGATTTCCACCAAACCATTATTAGTAGTTAAAGATTTAACGATTGTAGTTGATTCTCTTGAAGAAAAAGAAATTGTGCGTCATAGTACTTTTAATGTCTATAGGGGAGAAATTTTGGGAATTGTTGGTGAATCTGGGTCAGGAAAATCAATGACATCACTTGCTATAATGGGGCTGCTTTCAAAGAGTGGCTTACGAATTAAATCAGGAAGCATACGGTTTGAAGATCATGACTTATTAGAGCTTACTGAGTTAGCCTATCAAGGAATTCGTGGTAATGGAATTTCAATGATTTTTCAAGAGCCAATGACAGCTTTAAACCCGACAATGCGCTGTGGCGAACAAGTTGTAGAAATGTTAAAAACACATCAGGTGTTCAGCTCTCATGAAGTAATAAAAAATCAAGTAATTTCGTTATTTGATAAAGTTAAATTGCCCGAACCAGAAGGAGTATTTAATAAATACCCTCATCAGTTGTCAGGAGGACAGAAACAACGAATTATGATTGCTATGGCAATTGCCTGTAAACCTTCTTTGTTGATAGCAGATGAGCCTACTACAGCATTAGATGTGACTGTTCAGAAGGACATTATAGCGCTTTTAAAAGAGTTACAAGAGGAGACAGGAATGAGTATTATTTTTATTTCACATGACCTAGGTGTGATTTCCTCTATTGCTGATCGTGTATTGGTAATGTATAAAGGAAATATTGTAGAGCAAGGAGATGTAAATGATATTTTTAACAATCCTAAAGAAGTGTATACACAGGCATTGATTGCTTCTCGTCCTAGTACAGATTTTCGTCTAAAACAATTGCCTACAATTACTGATTTTTTAAACGATACAGTTGATTCTACTATAATTAGTGTTGAAGAGAGAAGGTCTTTTCACAAAGAGTTATATTCAGAGAAGCCATTATTAGAAGTTCGTCAAGTGTATAAGGATTATTTGATTAAACAAGGCTTTTTTAAATCGGGAGTATTTCGGGCATTAAATAATGTAAGTTTTGCCGTTTATGAAGGAGAGACTTTAGGATTGGTTGGTGAAAGCGGTTGTGGTAAATCAACATTAGGGAATGCTATACTTCAGTTAGATAAAGTTTCAAAAGGAGAGATATTTTACAAGGGAACAGATATAACTAAGTTAAATAAATCGGAGGTGCGCAAACTTAGAAGAGAAATACAAATTATATTCCAAGATCCTTATTCTTCATTAAACCCTAGGCTTACAGTAGGTGAGGCAATAAAAGAACCAATGGATGTATATAAAGTCGGAAGAAATTCAAAAGAAAGAAAAGCTTTAGTTATTGATATTCTGAAGCGTGTAGGACTAGAAGAAGACGCTTATCAAAAATATCCTCATGAGTTTTCAGGTGGACAACGTCAGCGAATAGGTATTGCTCGTGCAATAGCACTGAATCCTAAGTTAATTATTTGTGATGAGTCGGTATCTGCACTAGATATTTCTGTCCAAGCACAGGTATTGAATTTATTGAATGAATTAAAAGATAAATTCAAGTTTACCTATATTTTTATTTCACACGACTTAGCTGTTGTTAAATATATGTCAGATCAGATTATTGTCATGAATAAAGGTAAGATTGAAGAACACGGTGAAGCCGATGCACTATATGCAAATGCATTGAAAGAGTATACTCGTAAATTAATACAAGCTATACCTAAATAAAAGCCCCTCACTTGAGGGACTATTGTGTTTTATATATCTTGCTCTTCTTCAGTAAACGAGATATTGTTTTGGTGTAATTCTTCTAAGATTGGAAGGTAAATGTCTTTTGTAATAGGCAATTGAACACCTGGCTTATTTATTTGTTTATTAAGAATCATTAATGTTGCGATTGCAACAGGGAGTCCAACTGTTTTAGCCATTGCTGTATATGTTTGATTATCTCCAATACATGCCATTGTAGCATTAATTTGTTTATTCTTATTTTTGAGAGTGTATTTGATTCTATGATACATGATAATCATGTCTTTGTCCTGTGGTTCCAAAGCCCACTTTTCGTTGAGTATTTTTTCTAGAATTTGTGCTGGTGTTGCATTTTGGATATTAACTTTTTTTGTGCTGTTAAATAGGTCAAGTTCTTGTATCTTTAACCATACAGAATCATGTGGTGCAATATGTAAGGCAAGTTTAAATTTTGCTTCAATGGAGTCTGTAGGGTGAAAGGGAAGAAATAGATCAATGAAATCTTTATAAGTTAAATTCTTACTATTGTCAATAGTGTAAGAGTCATCGGTTAGACCTAAATCAACAAATAAACTCCAGGCACGAGAATAGCCAAGACGTCTAATGGTTCCTCTTATAATTGTGGAAGCATCTTGGAGGCCATAATCATTTTGATATTTTAAAGAGTCTCTATTTGCGTACACTTCATAATCTTCATGATTGTTAATGGTTAGACGTTCAGCTCTTCTGAATAACTGCGTATAGGGAATAAGTTTAAATTGTCCTTCTTTAAGGTATTTGGCAGCAGTTCCTTGTCCCGCTACAACTACATTTCTTGGATTCCAGGTGAATTTATAGTTCCAATAATTATTGTCAGATTCTGGAGCTATTAATCCGCCACAATAAGACTCAAAGGATTTTATTTTACCACCTTTTTCTTTGATGTCATTAATCATGCGCATAGCACTCATATGATCAATACCTGGATCTAGCCCCACTTCATTCATAAAGATTAGTTTTGCGTTTCTTACTTCAGTGTCTAATTCTTTCATCTGTGGACTGATGTAAGAGGCAGTAACAAGGTGCTTTTTTTGTAGCAAGCATTCTTTTGCTAGGATAAGATGTAAATTAGCAGGTAACATTGATATTACAATATCTGATTTACTAACTTCTTTAGCTCTAACTTTATCTTCGAATATGTCAAATACGATTGGAGTTGCATTGGTGTGATTTAATGCTTTTTTCTGTGCAGAGATTAAAGAGATATCCCCTATTGTTAGATGTAAGTGTTCTTGTTCAGATTTATCTAGTAGGTATTTAATCATTGAGGAAGCGGATCTTCCTGCTCCTACGATTAGAATGTTTCTTTTCATGATTTGGTAAGTTGGTTATAGTTATACTAATTTAAGAAAATAGTCCATCTAATGAAACGGTTACTGTAAATAATGCAAGTATATTCAGTGAATTAATTGTATCTTTGTGCGAAAAATAAGATGGCACGTAGAGTATTAGCTATTGCTACACTAATAGGGGCACTAGGAATAGTATTGGGAGCCTTTGGCGCTCATGGTCTGAAAAAAATTGTAACTGAAACGCAGGTTGCTACGTTTGAGATTGGAGTACGTTATTTAATGTATCATGTTTTTTTCTTATTATTCATAGGGATGAGTACGATGTTTACCGACAAAGCTAAGAAAGTAATAATGTATTTAGTTTTGCTAGGGATGTTGTTCTTTTCTGGGTCTATATTTTTATTGACGTTTAAAGATATCTTACCTTTAAAGGTTAGTGTAATTGGACCGATAACTCCACTAGGAGGAGTCTTGTTTATCTCAGCATGGCTTTACGCTTGTATAACAGTCTTTAAGACGAAAAAAAGTATTAAATAGGTTATAGACTATTTATATTTTAAATTTATTTCTAAGTTTGCATACAAATTAATACACAACATAAATAATGAAAATGGATATTTCAGAATCAATTTCACTTGATAAATATGGTATTAAAGATGTCGTAGAAGTGATTTACAACCCTTCATACGATGTTTTATATAAGGAAGAAACAAATCCTGAGTTAACAGGATTTGATAAAGGTGTGGTAACAGAGCTAGGTGCTGTTAATGTGATGACAGGTGAGTTTACAGGACGTTCGCCTAAAGACAAGTATATTGTTAAGGACGCGGTAACTGAAAATACAATTTGGTGGAATACGCCGGAGTCTCCAAATGACAACAAGCCTATCGATGGAAAAACGTGGGATGCTTTAAAGGCAAACACTGTTGATCAATTGTCTGGAAAGCGACTATATGTAGTAGATGCTTTTTGTGGTGCAAATGAGAATACTCGTTTAAAAGTTAGATTCATTATGGAAGTGGCTTGGCAAGCACACTTCGTTACGAATATGTTTATTCGTCCAACCGCTGAAGAATTGGTTAACTTTGGTGAGCCTGATTTCGTAGTGATGAATGGTTCAAAGACATCATTTAAAGACTATAAGTCGTACGGATTAAACTCTGAAGTTTATGTGGCATTTAACTTGACTGAAAAGATTCAGGTTATCGGTGGAACATGGTATGGAGGAGAAATGAAAAAAGGTATGTTTGCTATGATGAACTATTACTTACCATTGAAGGGAATGGCTGCTATGCACTGTTCTGCTAATAAAGGTAAGGAAGGAGATGTAGCTGTCTTTTTTGGACTTTCTGGAACAGGAAAGACTACTTTATCAACAGACCCAAAACGTGAATTAATTGGTGACGATGAGCACGGATGGGATGATGAAGGGGTATTTAACTTCGAAGGAGGTTGTTATGCTAAGACAATCAACTTATGTCAAGAAAATGAGCCAGATATTTATGGTGCTATTCGTCGTGATGCTTTATTAGAAAACGTTACAGTTGATGCGGGTGGTAAGATTGACTTTAATGATGGATCAGTTACACAAAATACACGTGTATCTTACCCAATCAATCATATTGAAAATATTGTTAAGCCTGTGTCTAAAGCGGGACCAGCAACTAAAGTTATTTTCTTAACAGCAGATGCTTTTGGAGTAATGCCTCCAGTTTCTAAATTAACTCCGGAACAAACAAAATACTACTTCTTATCTGGATTTACTGCTAAGTTAGCTGGTACTGAGCGTGGAGTTACTAAACCTGAGCCTACTTTCTCTGCTTGTTTTGGTAAAGCATTTTTATCATTACACCCAACGCAATATGCTGAGGAATTGGTGAAAAAAATGGAAGCAAATAATGCTACTGCATATATGGTTAATACTGGTTGGAACGGTACAGGTAAACGTATCTCTATTAAGGATACACGTGCTATCATTGATCGTATCTTAGATGGTTCGATTGAGAAGGCTGAGACTGTAGTTGTACCAGTTTATAATTTAACTGTTCCTACTGCATTAGAAGGCGTTGATACTAATATTTTAGATCCTCGTAATACTTATGTTGATAGTAATGAATGGGAAGGTAAAGCAAAAGAATTAGCTTCTTTATTTATTGAGAACTTTAAGTTGTATTCAACTAATGATGAAGGTAAAGCGCTTGTAGTTGCTGGACCTGAAATTTAATCAGTGCAATATAGCTATAAAAAAGTCCCCTTAACCAAATGTTAAGGGGACTTTTTTATAGCTTAAGGTTTAAGCCTATTATTTATTTACTTTTTGAATATATTTTTCTAAAGCAGCTGTCATAGATGGAGTCTCTGGGGCAGGAGCCATAATATCTACGCGGAGGTTGTGATCTAATGTTTCCTTTTGTGTAGTAGTACCAAATACAGCGATACGTGTACTATCTTGAGTGAAATCTGGGAAGTTTTTAAACAAAGACTTAATTCCAGTAGGACTAAAGAATACTAATACATCATATTTAACATCTGCTAAATCCGATAGATCACTCATTACTGTTCTATAGAAAATTCCAGGAGTCCAGTTGACTTTTAGTTGGTCTAATGTCGTTGGGACATCACTATTCAATTGATCAGATGCAGGTAATAAGAATTTTTCGTCTTTGTATTTCTTAATTAAAGGAGCTAATTCAGTAAAGTCTTTTTGACCTACATAGATCTTTCTTTTTCTGTAAACAACATACTTTTGTAAATAGTAAGCTACAGCTTCTGATTGACAAAAGTACTTTAGTGTTTCAGGTATTTTAAAGCGCATTTCTTCTGCAACACGAAAGAAATGATCTACTGAATTCTTACTGGTTAGAATAATAGCAGTAAAGTTGTGTAAATCAATTTTCTGGTGTCTTACATCTTTAGCTTCTACGCCCTCTACGTGTATAAAGGGTCTAAAGTCAATTTTTACTTTGTATTTTTGTTCTAACTCAAAGTAAGGTGAATTCTCCACTTTAGGCGCTGGTTGAGAAACCAAAATTGTTTTCACTTTCATAGTTATGATTCTTATTTATGCTCGTATACTTTTAAACCAAAAATAGAGTAGAAAATAAGGAGCTATTTCAAGGGTGCAAAGATACAAAATAAAATAGAACAACTTATTTAATATTGATTTTTGATTGTTTTTTATAAAAATGATATATAGGAGGATATTTGTTGCGATTAATGTAAAAATTAGAATGAGTAATAACACTCTATTATTAATATCATTGTAAAAAAGTAGAATATCTAAGAAAAGAAGTAACATTCCTAAATAATTTCTGTAAGTAACTTTTAATAAGTTAAGTGAGTCTGCAAATTCTTCTATATCAAACGATATCGATATAATTTTATCTAATAGGTATTTGGCAATAACGAAAAATGTAACAAAATTGATTATTTGTACAAAAGTTATCAAATTCATTTGGTATATAAAACCGAACTCTTTTAAGATAATTTGCAAGAAGAAAGTGATGGAAACCAACTGTATAAAGAGAAAAGAAAGGGTGAAACTATTTCTTAGATTAGTATTGTCTTTATATATCTTTATATACTTGTCTGATGCGGCTAGTTTAGTGAATTCTGTGAATCGCACGCTAAATACAGTTCTGTTGATTGCAAGTACAGCAAAGGAAATAAAGAATAAGATGGTAGCCCAATCTTTGTTTTGCGTAACTCTATCTATTAAAACTATATTTTCCATATCGAATGCAAAATTAATGATTTTTTTGCCTGTATCTATTGTTTGTATATTATTTAAGTTTCATCTGTGTATAAAAAGGTTACTTTTGTAATCAAATAATCTATAATGAGTTCTGGATTAGTAATCATACCTACCTATAACGAGATTGAGAATATTTATCAAATCATACCTGCTGTTTTGGATTTAGAACAGCAGTTTGATGTTTTGATTGTTGATGATAACTCTCCTGATAACACGGCTGATGCTGTCGTTGAATTACAGCAGAAATACCCTGGACGACTTTTCTTAGAAAAAAGATTGAGTAAAGATGGTTTAGGGACAGCTTATGTTCATGGTTTTAAATGGGCCTTAGTTAGAAAATATGAATATGTGTTTGAAATGGATGCGGATTTTTCTCATAATCCCAATGATTTGCCTCGTTTGTTGAAGTCATGCCAACGCAATGGAGGATTAGCGATCGGCTCTAGATATGTTACTGGTGTAAATGTTGTTAATTGGCCATTGAATAGAGTTTTGTTATCGTATGGTGCTTCTGTTTATGTTCGAATGATTACAGGTATGAGAATTCATGATACGACAGCCGGTTTTGTTTGCTTCTCTCGTAGTGTTTTAGAAGCGATTGACTTAAGTAAAATTCGCTTTGTAGGATACGCTTTTCAGATTGAAATGAAATATCGTACTTATGTGAAGAACTTTGAGATAGAAGAAGTGCCGATTATTTTTACTGACCGAACGCGTGGTGAGTCAAAAATGTCTGGAGGTATTATAAAAGAGGCAATTTTTGGAGTAATCTCGCTCCGTATTAGAAAACTACTAAACACATTATAATGACAAATTACTTGATTAAAAACGGTACGATTATCAACGAGGGTATTCGTGTAATTGCAGATTTATTAATTGAAAATGGAAGGATTAAGAAGATAGGTGTAGATTTAAATGCTGATAGAGAGGTTCAAGTGATTGATGCTAAAGGTAAGCTTGTACTACCTGGAATGATTGATGATCAGGTACACTTTAGAGAGCCAGGCTTGACTCATAAAGGAGATATTGCATCCGAATCTAAGGCAGCTGTGGCTGGAGGGATTACCTCTTTTATTGAACAGCCTAATACTATTCCTAATGCTGTCTCACAAGAGATATTAGAACAAAAATATCAAAGAGCAGATGAAGTTTCTTTTGCTAACTATTCATTTATGATGGGTGGGACAAACAATAATCTTGATGAAGTACTTAAAACTAATCCTCGAAATGTAGCAGGGATTAAATTGTTTTTAGGCTCTTCTACAGGAAATATGTTAGTTGATGATCAAGAGGTGTTAGAAAAAATCTTTTCAAGTACATCAATGTTGATTGCTGTTCATGCTGAAGATGAGGCTACTATCCGAGAGAATATGGCAGCACACGTTGAGAAGTATGGTGATGATATTCCAGTGAGTTGTCATCCAGCTATACGAAGTGCGGAAGCTTGTTATCTATCTTCTTCAAAAGCTATCGAACTCGCTAAGAAAACTGGAGCGAGACTACATGTATTCCATGTTTCTACAGCGAAAGAAACGGAATTGTTTAGAAACGATATTCCATTGAAAGACAAAAAAATTACTGCTGAAGTATGTGTACATCACCTGTGGTTCTCTGATAAGGACTATGAATCTAAAGGGAATTTTATCAAATGGAATCCTGCTGTTAAGTCCGCAGCGGATAGAGAAGGGCTTTGGAAAGCATTATTAGATGATCGTATTGATGTAATTGCAACGGATCATGCGCCACATACGTTAGAAGAGAAAAGTAAACCTTACGGGCAAGCTCCTTCTGGGGGGCCTTTAGTTCAACATGCGCTAATAGCTCTTTTAGAAGCGGCTCGAGAAGGGAAAATTACTGTAGAGAAAATAGTAGAGAAAACAGCACATAACCCAGCTACACTTTTCCAAATTGAAAAAAGAGGGTATTTGCGTGAAGGTTATCATGCTGATATTGTGATCGTTGATCCTGAAGTGGATTGGTCTGTTGATAAGTCAAATGTGTTGTATAAATGTGGTTGGTCTCCATTTGAAGGAACTAACTTTCATTCGAAAGTTATCCATACCTTTGTTAATGGTAGTTTAGTTTATTCAAACGGAAAATTATCGGATACGCATGCTGGACAAAGATTATTATTTGATCGTTAAAAATTAGTTTTGATGAAAAAACTTGTTTATCTATTTTTGGTTTTATTTGTTATGGTTTCTTGTCAAACAAAGAAACCGAAACCTTTTATTGAAGAGGATACAATGGAGGCAATCCTTTATGATATTGCTATTTTGTATGCAATTAATAATTC
This sequence comes from Myroides pelagicus, assembly GCF_009711055.1. Classification (GTDB taxonomy): domain Bacteria; phylum Bacteroidota; class Bacteroidia; order Flavobacteriales; family Flavobacteriaceae; genus Flavobacterium; species Flavobacterium pelagicum. The sequence goes on along the minus strand of NZ_WMJY01000005.1, from coordinate 8,869 downwards.
TTATGTGTACACGGCAACTAATGATAGTGTTCCTAGGTTGACGATGCAGTCTATTTTTAATAAATATCAAATTGATAGTTTGACGTTTACGACGAATAATCAATATTATATTAATTTAAATAAAGGGGTATATCAAGAGATTCAAGATAAGGTTTATGCGCGTATTAAGTTGAACCAAGCAATGTATGAACTTGATGATTACGTAAAACGTATTAATGAAATTGATAGTAATTATGTGAAAGCTATTAGAAATTCATTGATTCAGCAAATAGAAGCAAAACAAGATAGTATGGCAAACGCTACTAAAGGTGATTTAGTTCCTATGGAAAAGATACAGCCTACGGAGTAATTTATAATATACAAAAAAACATGGGGTTTTTGATAATCAATCCCCATGTTCTTTATTTATTAGATCGATGATATCTTACAATTTTAGGTATATAGGTTGTATATGGCGTAAATGTAAAAGCTAGAGTTTTTTTCACTTTAGTACTCTTATAAGTGTATGTAGTGTGTGAGGATATCGCCAGTGCTTTAGTAAAGCTTCTTTTTTTACGAGTGATAAAAGCTATAAACGCATCTAATCTCCATGCTATTTTACTACCTAAAGGGTTAGCATAGATATATGGTGGTTTTTTGTTCATCTGTTCTGCTATATAAGTCAAGAGTTCTTGATATGTAAGGTTTTCTGACACAAGAACAAACTTTTCGTTGTATTGATCATTTTGCATTAGTTGTACCATTATCTCGACTACATCTTCTACAGCAATGATACCGGTCAAACCCTTTGTGTAGAAAGGAAAGTCTTTTTCAATTTTTCGGAAAAACTCATTGCTACCCTCGTATCTGAAGCCAGCTCCAAAAATAATTCCCGGATTGACAATAATTGCTTTTAATCCTTCTTGCGTTCCTCTCCATACTTCCATTTCTGCGCCATATTTTGTGATGGCATAGTCACTGTGGTAGAGTTCAGGATTCCAGTTTGTCTTTTCATCGATCGTTTTGTCAGGAGAAAGTGTTTCACCTAAGGCAGCTATAGAACTTACATAGCAGAATTTATTGATGCCATAGGCAATGGAAAGATTAACCATATTTGCAGTACCTTCAATATTGGTTTGTCGTAACTTTCTTTCATCATTAGGGTCAAAGGAAACTAAAGCTGCGCAATGATAAACTTCCTGGATTCCTTCGAAAGCACTTTCTAAAGCAGGAATATCACACAAATCTGCTTTTACCCATTCAATTTTATAGAATAGCGTCTCTTTCTCTTTGTATTTAAAGAAAGAGAGTGTTTTATTAATACTGTCTTCGTTGCGATAGATAGCGCGTATCTTGGTGTTTTGTTCTAATAATTTTAGAACAAGGTTGGCACCAACCATTCCAGTTGCTCCTGTTACTAATTTCATACGTTAGACAAATGTAAGTTATCTGTTTTACATAGTGAAAAATTATGAAATAAACTTGAAAACTAACGCCTCTATTATTAGTTTCTAAAGAATAAATGTAGAAAACGATTAAAAGTGTAGTGTTTGATAAATTTTATTCCATAACCTAAGGTTTTGGGCTATCTTTGTCTAAAATTTATTTAAATGAAGAATTTTATTGAAGAAGTGACTTGGAGAGGAATGCTCCACGACGTAATGCCAGGCACTGAAGAACATTTGTTGGAGCAAATGCGTGCAGCATATGTGGGGATTGACCCAACAGCGGATTCATTGCATATTGGACATTTAGTAAGTGTAATGTTGTTAAAGCATTTTCAGTTAGCAGGGCATAAGCCGTATGCTCTTGTTGGAGGTGCTACTGGTATGGTTGGGGATCCTTCAGGGAAATCAAATGAGCGTAACTTATTAGATGAAGAAGCTTTACGTCATAATCAAAATGCTATTAAAGCTCAGTTAAGTCGCTTTTTGGACTTTAATTCAGGAGCTGAGAATGCTGCGGTATTAGTGAATAACTATGACTGGATGAAAGATTTCTCTTTCTTAGAGTTTATTCGTACGATAGGGAAACACATTACTGTGAATTATATGATGGCAAAGGATTCTGTGAAGAAAAGATTAAATGGAGAATTTCAAGATGGGATGTCTTTTACAGAGTTTTGTTATCAGTTAATGCAAGGCTATGACTTCTTACATTTATACAAAGAAAACAACATCACTTTGCAAATGGGGGGGTCTGATCAATGGGGTAATATTACTACAGGTACAGAGTTAATCCGTAGAACAATCAGTGAAAAGGCTTATGCGTTAACGTGTCCATTGATTACAAAAGCTGATGGTACTAAATTTGGAAAATCAGAAGGTGGTAATATTTGGCTATCTGCTGAATACACTTCTCCATATAAGTTTTACCAATATTGGTTGAATGTAGCAGATGTAGATGCTGAGCGCTATATTAAAATTTTCACTTTTATCTCTAGAGAGGATATTGAAGCACTTGTAAAAGAGCATGCTGAGGCACCTCATTTACGTGTATTGCAACGTCGTCTTGCCGAGGAAGTTACAATTATGGTTCATGGACAAGAACAATTAGATAATGCTATTAAGGCGTCTAATATCTTGTTTGGTAATTCTTCTACTGAAGATTTAAAACAGTTAGATGAAAAGACTTTCTTAGAAGTTTTTGATGGTGTTGGACAATCTGAAGTATCTCGTGCTGATATTGAGGCAGGAATGAACATTGTTGACGCATTGTCAGCTAATTCAACACTAGCATCTTCTAATGGTGATGCTCGTCGTTCACTACAGGCAAATTCTATTTCTGTAAACAAGGAAAAAGTGGCGGAAGAGTATGTGCTGGGTACAAATGATCTGATAAATGATCAGTTTATTTTATTGCAAAAAGGGAAAAAGAACTACTTCGTTTTATTAGTGAAGTAATTTAATTTTTATCATATACTTATAAGGGACTACTTCGTCAAGGGGTAGTCCTTTATTGTTGCTTATTATTCTTACTGAATAATTTATCAGAATGGGCTATTGCGTACTGCTTATGGGTTTGATTTGATTGTAAATAGTTAGTTTTTTATCGGTGAATGTATCGAAGTGTATCTATGCTATAGATTAAGATACTTTTGTGTAATGTGATTTATATAAGTCTAGTGTATTGGATAGGGTATTGAGGGGCTTTAGTGAATCTACCATATACATGGTATTTCATGTTTAATCTATGCGAAGTACATTTGTACCATCAATCAGTGATAAGTATAAAGTGCTTTTGTTTATTTCAAGGTAGAATAGACTTTTTAATCACTAGGATAAAAAATCAAACAAATTTTTTAAACAAAAAACGATGAGCTTAGTTGACAAAAAACGAGTGTTTGAGACTCGTGACTTACATCACTCTTATTTTTACTTTTCTACACAATTAGCTTCGTGTATGTGTTGTTAGTACTAAGCCTTTTTTAAGCACGGTTTTTGTTTACGTGCTTTTCCAAATTTTATTCAATAAATTATTTCGAATTACTAATTGAGACAAGTGTTGTACTTGTTTTAAATCTATTTGTATGCAAAAAATTTACTCAATTCTTTTTGTATTCATAGGTGTATTAACTATGAATGCGCAAGTAACGGTAGTTTCCGGAACAGTAGGTGATACTACTGGATCACTACCAGGTGTAAGTGTCTTAATCGATCAGAGTTCTGAGGGAACGATGACTGATTTAGAAGGGAATTACACTTTAAATGTTCGTCCTGGTCAAGTTTTGGTCTTTTCTTTTATAGGTTATCAGACGCAGAAGATTGCTTTTACGGGGCAAGAAAAAATAAATGTTGTATTACAAGAGGAGTCAGCAAACTTAGATGAAGTTTTGATTACGATTCCTTATGGTACAGCGGACAAGAGAAGTTATACGGGTTCTGTAGGCTTGGTTCAGGCTAAGAATATTGAACGTGCTCAAGTAAGTGATGTTTCTAAAGCATTAGAAGGTTCTGTAGCTGGTTTACAATCTTTTTCAGAGAGTGGTCAGCCAGGGTCTAAAGCTACAATACGTATTCGTGGGATTGGTTCTATGAATGCAGATAGTGAGCCTTTGTTTGTGGTTGATGGAGTGCCTTTTGAAGGTGGATTGAATTCTATTGCTGCTAGCGATATTGAATCTATCTCTGTATTAAAGGATGCTACTGCAGCTACGTTATATGGATCTAGAGCAGCGAATGGAGTTGTTATGATAACAACAAAACAGGGGATTCAAGAAAGTGCTCCTCAGTTTGAAATTAATGCTAAGCAAGGTATATCTAATCGTATGCGTAGTGATTATAATCAAGTGAATACAAACCAGTATATGGAGTTGCAATGGGAAGCTTTGCGCAATGGTCAAATGGATGTTGCAAATATGAGTGCTGATGCTGCTGCTGCATATGCTACAAAGAACTTAATTGGTTCTGTGGGAATTAATCCTTACGGTTTAGCAAATCCTAACCCAGTTGGTTTAGATGGTAAGCTATTACCTGGATTACAACCTCTTTGGAACGATGATTGGAGTGATGCATTATCGCAAAATGCTCGTTATACAGATGTGAATCTACGTGTAAGTGGAGGAGGTAAGTTAGCTAGATACTACGTGTCAGGTGGATATTTAAATGATCAAGGGTACGTTTTAGAATCAGGATTCAAACGTTTTAATTTGCGTTCAAATGTCGTTATTAAAGCAAAGGATTGGTTAGAATTAGGGGTTAATGTTTCGGGATCTCATTCATTACAGGATTACCCTAAGCAAGACGATAGCGCGATTAGTAATGTAATTGGATTTGCAAGAGGGCTTCCTTCTTTTTACCCTATATATGAGCGTGACTTAGCGACAGGGGCTTATCTAGTAGATCCTGAGACTGGAGGACGTATCTTTGATTATGGAAGTTACCGTACCACTTCTTACCGTAATTATAATCTTGTAGAAACTTTACCTTTGGATAAAAATGAGATTAAACGCGATGTGGCTGCTCTTAGAACTTATGCTGATTTTAGATTGATAGATAATCTAAAGTTTAAAACGTCATTGAGTTTAGATTATAATAGTCAATATGCTCACAATGTTGCAAATCCTAGTTTAGGTGCTTCCGCAAACTATGGTGGAAGTGTTAGCCGTAGCAACACTAGGACGGTTAACATGACTTTCAATAATGTTTTGAACTACAAGTTGGATATCGATGATAAGAATGCTGTTTCAGCTATGATAGGTCAGGAGTTTTATACTTATAACTCTAACTTATTCGGAGGGGCAAAAGAGCAAATTGCTATGATAGGTTTTGAAGAACCAGATGCTGCTTCTCGTTTGATTAACTTTTACGGTAAAGCTGATGAATATAAAATGTTGAGTTTTTTTGGAAGTTTAAATTATTCGTATGATAAGAAATATTATTTATCAGCTTCTTATCGTGCAGATGGATCTTCTCGTTTTGAGCCAAGTAATCGATGGGGGAGTTTTTGGTCGGTAGGTGCTTCATGGAGGATTATTGATGAGGACTTTATGAGTGATTACAGAGATTCTTGGTTGAGCAATTTATTGCTAAAGGCTAGTTATGGTGCACAAGGAAACGATCAAGTTGGATATTATGCATATCAAGGGTTGTTTAAGATTCAGAGTTATTTAGAAGATCCGGGGGTAGTAACGTCTCGTTTGGCTACTCCTGAGTTATCTTGGGAAACTAACTTAAATACGAATATAGGTTTAGATTTTGGGTTCTTTAATAATAGGTTATCTGGAACAGTTGAATATTTCGAACGTCGTTCAAAAGACTTGTTGTTTAGTCAACAGTTAGCACCATCTATTGGGTTTGCCTCTATGGATGTAAATATTGGAGGAATAAAAAACTATGGATGGGAGTTTACAGTGGAGGGAACTCCAGTTTATACAGAAGATTGGAAGTGGAATGTAGGATTGAATCTTACGACTTATAAGAATAAAATTACTTCTTTACCTAGTTCAGAAATTCAAAAAGGAAATCAAGTTTGGAAAGAAGGAGGATCGATTTATGATTTTTATTTAGTGGAATGGGCTGGTGTGAATCCTGAGAATGGTAATCCACAGTGGTATATTCAAAATGGAGATGGTAGTCGCTCGATTACTGAAGATTATACTGAAGCTAATAAGAAAGAGAATCGTGTGTATAAAGGTTCTTCATTACCTGATTTGACTGGAGGTTTTTTTACGGATTTAACATATAAAAATTGGCAGTTAACAGCAAACTTTACTTATACGCTAGGTGGTCAAATCTATAATAGAGATAAAGTAAGTCTATATCGTTCTGCAGGAAATGGTAGTACATGGTCTTCTGATATGATGGATCGTTGGACGCCTGAGAATCGATATACTGATGTAGCAAGATTAACTACTGATCCTAAGAGTAATTGGACGAATACATCAGATCGATTCTTAGTAGATCGTTCGTTTTTAAAGTTAAAGAATTTAACCTTATCGTACAATGTTCCTCAAGATTGGTTGCGTAAAGTTAGTCTAGCAAGTGCAACTGTATTTTTCCAGGCAGAAAATGTGTTTACTTGGACAAAAGAACAAGGATTTGATCCAGAACAAACGTTTGATGGATCTACTTATTTTAGATATCCAGCTATGAGAACGTTTTCACTAGGAGTTAATGTAAAATTGTAATGTTATGAAAAAATCAATAGTAAAATATATCATATTTAGTTTGTCTCTGTCTATGGGAGTTACTTCGTGCTCCTTAGATACTGAGCCAACAGATTCAGTTGTGAACGCAAATGTGTTCAAGACTGTGGAGGACACAGATAAAGTGTTGGTAGGTTCTTGGGCTTCTTTAATGGAGACTTTTTATACGTATGCTAATCCTGGTTTTGGTACTGTTTTACGTACAAATGATGCGATGGGGAATGATATAGTTGTAAATAGAAATTACGGATACCGAAATCACTACGCTTTTACGGCTTTGTATAACCGTGAAGGAACAAATACACATAGTTGGAATTTAACGTATAAGACAATTAATAATGCCAACAATGTAATTGAAAAAGTGTATGCTTCTAAGGGAAGTGTAATTGAAAAGCAACGTGTTAAAGGGCAGGCTTTAGCATTGAGAGGCTTTATGTATTTGCATTTAGCATCTAGTTATGCTTTAGCGGTAGATGTAAATCCAGATGCTATTGTAGGGCCTATATATTTGAAGGCTACTACTCCTACTACAGTGCCTAATCCAGGTGCTACTGTTGTAGAAGTTTATAATCAAGCAATTTCGGATTTAGAAGAAGCGTTGACGTTGATTCCTGAAAGTTATGTAAGAGATCACAAATATCAATTTGACCTAAATGTTGTTCAAGGCTTATTGGCGAGAGCTTATTTATATACGCAAAATTGGGAAAAGGCAAAGCTATACTCAGGAAAGGTTTTGAAGAAGTATTCTGGTTTAATGACAGAAGGGGATTATAAGTCTGGATTTAATGATGCTAGTAATGTTGAATGGATTTGGGCGCATCAACAAACAGCAAGTAATAGTAATGCATCTTATCAATTTAATTTCTTAGATGTAACTTCAAAAGAAAGCTATTATTTCAGTTTTAATGCCGATCCTTATTTTAAAGATTTATTTGATGATGGAGATTATAGAAAAAGTATGATTTACTGGGCTCCAGATCCGTCAAATGTAAAACCGAAACAAGGTAATGTTGCATATATGCGTTATGCTAAGTTCAAGTTTAAATCAGGTCGTATTGCTGATATCGTCTTGATGCGTAGCTCTGAAATGTATTTGATTAATGCTGAGGCATCTGCTCGTTTGGGTGATGCGTCAGCTTTGGAGACTCTAAATATACTTAAACGTGCACGTGGAGCACAAGAGTTGACAGGGCTTGATGGACAAGCATTAATAGAGCAAATTTGGATTGAAAGAAGAAAAGAACTATTTGGAGAAGGTTTTTCTCGTGTTGATATTGTTCGTAATCAATTGGCTGTAGAGCGTAAATTGTATCCACAAGATAAGCTAATTCCATACTCTTATGAAGTGATGGATGATAAAGGTAATATTGAGACAAAGACTGTAGGGTTGCTTCCGCAAGGGCACCGTGTGATAAGTTTTGCTGATAAGTCTCCCTTTGTTGCAAATAGTAAGTACTATGTATTCCGTATACCTGAAGTTGAGGAACTAGAAAACCCCAATTTATATCAAAATTTAAACTAGTCTAAGTGCTATATGTTGTTTGTTTCAACACACAGAGAGAGATTGCCCTTGTAAAAGGGTAGTCTCTTTTTTTTTAGCTAATTTTTTTAATTTATTAATCACATGGATTCTGGAGTTGGAAAAGTTTTCTTTATTGTGTTTACTAGCAGTGTTTTCGATTAGTATTAAGGGATAAAAAATATTTGATACATTTTTTAGAAGTTTAGTTGTATATATTGATTCGAGGTTGATACGCTAAGCTTGTTTAACGTACTTGGCATATCTTTTTTAGATGGTAAACCTTGTTTTTAGCAATGGTATAATTAATGCTTTTTTCGTTGTTGTAGTACTAGTTTATGAAATTTGATAGTTCGCTTTGGCATAGTTGATTTCTTTATTTCTGTCTTTTCTAGGTTTATTCAAGACCTATTCTTGCAGAATACGTGCACTTTGCTTGCCAAGGGTGTGCTTGTGGGCTGTTATACTGCAGGAATACTGTACCTTTAGCTATAGCTTGGCAATAGTCGCTCTCTTTTTAGCGTATTTATTAGTTGAAAATACTAGGGGGTAGAAGAGTGTTTTATGAGCTCTAGTTTTAAATCAGTTTCAACATTAGTTTTTACAATTGTAAAAATTAGAGCCTTTTGTAGTCAAGTAATAGGTTTAGGTTGTTTGTCTGTTAGAGTAAAAAAATACTTATTTTTCAAGAGGGCACTGAAAAAGTGAGCTAATTATGAGTTCTT
>NZ_WMJY01000049.1 GCF_009711055.1 Myroides pelagicus | reverse complement strand
CCCTATAGTTATTGCCCATGCTGGGCACACCAAAAAAAGGGGAAGCTTAGACAGCTTCCCCTTACTTTTATATATCAGTAAAGATATTATCCTATTTTGTTTCTCTTACGATCAGTTTCTTTTAAAAATATCTTTCTTAAACGCAATGATTTTGGTGTTACCTCAACATACTCGTCTTTTTGGATATACTCTAAAGCTTCTTCTAAAGAGAATTTGATAGCTGGTACAATACGCGCTTTATCATCTGCTCCTGAAGAACGAACGTTAGTTAATTTTTTCGTTTTAGTAACATTTACTGTCATATCATCTCCACGAGAGTTCTCACCAATAACTTGACCTTCATAGATATCCTCATTTGGATCTACGAAGAACTTACCACGGTCTTGTAATTTATCTATAGAATATGGAATAGCCTTACCATTCTCCATTGATATTAAAGAACCGTTAGTACGCCCAGCTATCTCACCTTTGTAAGGTTGATACTCTAAGAAACGGTGTGACATAATAGCCTCACCTGCAGTTGCCGTTAACAATTGATTTCTCAATCCAATAATACCTCTTGAAGGAATTAAGAATTTAATAATCATACGCTCTCCTCTAGGCTCCATGCTAGTCATCTCACCTTTTTTCAAAGAAACGTACTCAACAGCACGACCAGATAAGTTTTCAGGAATATCAATTGTTAATTCTTCAACTGGCTCACATTTAACTCCATCAATCTCTTTAAGAATTACTTGTGGTTGTCCAATTTGTAACTCATAGCCTTCACGACGCATTGTCTCAATTAAAACTGATAAGTGTAATACACCACGTCCAAATACCATAAATTTATCAGCACTATCAGTCTCATGTACACGAAGAGCTAAATTCTTTTCTAACTCTTTGTTCAAACGATCCTTAATATGTCTTGAAGTAACGAATTTACCTTCCTTACCAAAGAATGGGGAATCGTTAATTGTAAACAACATACTCATTGTAGGCTCATCAATAGTAATTGTTGGTAATGCTTCTGGATTTTCAAAATCAGCAATTACATCTCCAATTTCAAATCCTTCAATACCAACTACAGCACAAATATCTCCAGCGTGAACTTCTGTTACTTTCTTACGTCCTAAACCTTCAAAAGTATGTAATTCTTTGATCTTAGATTTTACAATCTTACCATCTCTCTTAATTAAAGAAATATTCATTCCTTCTTTTAAAATACCTCTATGTAAACGACCAATAGCAATACGTCCTGTAAAAGTAGAGTAATCTAATGAAGTAATCAACATCTGAGGAGTACCTTCATTTACTTTAGCAGCTGGAATGTGCTCTAAAACCATATCTAATAACGGCTCGAAAGAATCAGTTGGCTTTTGCCAATCATCAGACATCCAGTTGTTCTTAGCAGAACCATACACAGCTGGGAAATCCATCTGCCATTCTTCTGCTCCTAGTTCAAACATTAAGTCAAATACCTTTTCGTGTACTTCATCTGGTGTACAGTTTTCTTTGTCAACTTTATTAACAACTACACAAGGCTTAAGACCTAAACTAATCGCTTTTTGCAATACAAAACGTGTTTGCGGCATCGGTCCTTCAAAAGCATCTACAATCAAAAGCACACCATCAGCCATATTCAGTACACGTTCAACCTCTCCACCAAAGTCCGCGTGCCCTGGAGTATCGATAATATTAATTTTAGTTCCTTTGTAGTTTACCGAAACGTTTTTAGAAGTAATAGTTATACCTCTTTCTCTCTCGATATCCTCATTATCCAAAATTAATTCTCCAGTACTTTCATTCTCACGAAATAATTGACAGTGGTGTAATATTTTGTCCACCATAGTAGTTTTACCATGGTCAACGTGTGCTATAATAGCAATATTCCTAATTGGTGTCATATAAGGATTTTAAAATTAGTTATTTTGTAAAATACGAATTTAGCTATAAATCAACAAAAAAAGCTCTCATTAATTGAGAGCTTGTATTCTTTTCTTTACTTTAAAAGACACTTGCTTTGCAATTATTATAATGCAGCAACGTGTTTAGTTAACTTAGATTTTAAGTTAGAAGCTTTATTATTGTGAATAATATTTTTCTTAGCTAACTTATCAATCATTGATACTACTACAGGTAACTTTTCAGCAGCCTCTTTTTGATCTTCAATCAAACGTAAAGCTTTAATCGCATTACGAGTTGTTTTATGCTGATATCTGTTAAGTACTCTTTTCTTTTCGTTACTTCTAATTCTTTTTAAAGCTGACTTATGATTTGCCATTTCGTTTAAATATTTTATTAAGTCTATACTATTTTTTCTCTGTAGTCCGTAGGGGAATCGAACCCCTGTTACCAGGATGAAAACCTGGCGTCCTAACCCCTAGACGAACGGACCATAACCTTCATTTTCTTTTGTTCCTTAAGAACTTTGTAGTCCGTAGGGGAATCGAACCCCTGTTACCAGGATGAAAACCTGGCGTCCTAACCCCTAGACGAACGGACCAAAATTTTATATAACGATTCATTAAAGAACCTGTAGTCCGTAGGGGAATCGAACCCCTGTTACCAGGATGAAAACCTGGCGTCCTAACCCCTAGACGAACGGACCATGCATTAAAGATATTCTTTTAAGAACTTTGTAGTCCGTAGGGGAATCGAACCCCTGTTACCAGGATGAAAACCTGGCGTCCTAACCCCTAGACGAACGGACCATTTGTTCTCTAATGCGGATGCAAAACTACAATATTTTTTTTATCCCGCAAGAGAAAAACAAAAAAAAATGAATTTTAGTATGCTTTAGCAAATAACACTCTCCCCTTAGAAGGCATACCTGTTAGCACACACACACCTTCCTCTTCTTTTCTATCAATTGGAATACAGCGAATTGTAGCTTTAGTTAGATCTTTTATCTTCTCCTCTGTCTCAATTGTACCATCCCAATGCGCAGAAACAAACCCTCCTTTTTCATTTAAAATTTCTTTAAACTCTTCAAAAGAATTTACTTCAGTAATGTGTTCTGCTCTATAATCATGTGCTTTTTTAAATAGGTTTTCTTGGATAGCTTCTAATAAATCTTGAATATACTCCACAATTCCCTCTTTAGATACTACTTCTTTAGTTAAGGTATCACGACGTGCTACCTCAAAAGTACCATTCTCAAGATCTTTTGGCCCTACTGCTAAACGTACTGGCACACCTTTTAACTCATATTCTGCGAACTTCCATCCTGGTTTATAAGTCGTGCGATCATCAAACTTGAATGAAATATTCAGTTTTTTAAATCTATCTGTAATTTTCTTAACTTCTTCACGAATAGCCTCTAGCTGCTCATCGTTCTTATGTATAGGAACAATAACCACTTGAATTGGAGCTACATTAGGAGGTAAAACTAATCCATTATCATCCGAATGTGTCATGATTAGCGCTCCCATTAGACGAGTACTCACTCCCCATGATGTAGCCCATACATGTTCTTGCTTACCTTCTTTAGAAGTAAACTTAACATCAAATGCTTTAGCAAAGTTCTGCCCTAAGAAATGAGATGTACCAGCTTGCAGTGCTTTACCATCCTGCATTAGTGCCTCTATACAATATGTTTCAATTGCTCCAGCAAAACGTTCATTCTCTGTTTTAAACCCTTTAACAACAGGAATCGCCATAAAGTTCTCAGCAAAATCAGCATATACATCAAGCATTTGTTCAGCTTCCGCTATTGCCTCTTGTTCTGTAGCATGTGCCGTATGCCCTTCTTGCCAAAGAAACTCGGCTGTTCTTAAAAACAAACGGGTTCTCATTTCCCAACGAACAACATTTGCCCACTGGTTAACTAATATAGGTAAGTCTCTATATGACTCAATCCACTTTCTATATGTATCCCAAATAATCGTTTCAGAAGTAGGACGTACAATTAATTCCTCCTCTAACTTAGCGTCTGGATCAACTTCAATCGTTTTCCCATCCTCACCTGTCTTTAATCGATAATGTGTCACAACTGCACACTCCTTAGCAAATCCATCTACGTGACTAGCCTCTTTACTAAAATACGACTTGGGGATAAACAACGGAAAATATGCATTTTGGTGTCCTGTCTCTTTAAACATTTTGTCTAATTCTCCTTGCATCTTCTCCCAGATAGCATATCCATACGGTTTTATCACCATACACCCACGTACACCAGAATTTTCAGCCAAATCTGCTTTGACTACTAATTCATTGTACCACTTAGAGTAATCCTCGCTTCTTTTAGTAATATTCTTGCTCATTTTTAATATATTAGCAGTTAAAATTGTTTAACTCTTAATTAACTATAATAATTCCACAAATCTAATTAAATTTGTTTTACCAACAATTAAAAAAAGCGGAAATGAAAACATTTGTAAAAAACTCAACAAATATAAGTAAGTCCTTAGTACTACTTTTAGTAAGTGTACTGATTACTTCTTGTGGTTCGTACTATAATACATCTTATTATGACGATGGTATTTACAATACAAATGCTCCAGCAAATCATGTTCAACAACAACCTCAACAGCAGTATTACGAACAGTATTTCGCTAACAAAAGTGATGACTTTGAATATTTCACTGATATCAATAATTATTCTTCTCCTTTATTAGATACAATTCCTCAAAGAACAGAAGCTAAAATAGTTAATAACTACGGTGCTTGGGGAAGCCAACCTAATGATGTAAAAGTTAATATATACAACAATAATTATGGAAGTTACGGGTATCCTTATTATGGATATGGTTACCCTTATCATAGATATGGCTACCCTTACTATAATTATGGCTTCTACGATCCTTTTTATGATCCTTATTTTTATGGTGGTTGGGGCTTCAGCTTTGGCTGGGGTGGATACTACGGAGGGTATTATGGTGGATACTATGGAGGGTATTGGGGACACCCGTACTACAATAATCATTATTATTCAAGACCAGTATATGCTACTAGTCATAGACAGCCTTCTACCTATAACAGAACAACTTATAGCAGAACTAGCAACCAAGGTAATTATAACAGAACAAGCTATAATAGAACAAACTACTCACGCAATAACTTAAATAGCTCAGGCTATAATAGAACAAACTATTCGCGTAATAACATAAACAGTTCAAATTATAATAGAACTAACTATTCTAGAAACAATTTCAACAATTCGAATAGCAATAGTAATTATAACAGATCAAACTATAGTAGATCAAATTACAATAGAGGGAATAATACAAATTCTAATACAAACTCTAATTATAACAGATCAAACTACAATAGCAATACAAATCGCTCAAACCAAAGTAACTATAATAGATCAACATATAGCAGAAGTTCTTCATCTTCGTCTTATAGCCCAAGGAGTAGCTCGTCTAGTAGTTCAAGAAGTACTTATAGTAGATAAATAATTAACCTAGACTCTTTTTTAATATGAAAATAAAATCAATCGCAATAACAAGTATCCTTTTGGGGCTATCAATCCCAGCAATAGCACAGGAACTTAATATGCACACGAGCATGCCATTAAGCCAAACTGACTTAAATGGTACTGCAAGGTTTCGTGCAATGAATGGAGCTTTTGGAGCTGTAGGTGGAGATTTATCCGCTTTAAAAATAAACCCTGCTGGTGGTGCTTTTTTTAATAACAACATGGCTTCTTTCTCAATGTCTTATGTAAATAACAATAATAAGGCAAACTACAATGGAACGGATAGAAGTAAAAATCAAGATGCACTTGACCTCAGTCAATTAGGTGCTTTATTTGTCTTTAACTCTTTCAATCCAGATGCGTTAATGAAGAAGTTTACACTTTCTTTTAATTATGAAAGTAGTAATCAAATGCGCAACAAAGTATCTTTTCAAGGAATTGATAACGAAATATCCCTAGGGGATTATTTCTTGCAAATAGCAAATCAAGGAGGACCTAATGGAGGGCCAATACCACTAGATGTGATTAAGCCTCAATCAAGTACTACAACTATTACAGATGGTTATTTAGATGCTGACTATTACGGTGGGCTCACAGGTAGAAATGCCTTTTTAGGTTATAATGCACAACTTTTCTCTGAAGTTAATGGTGGTGGCTATGCCTATGACTTTCTTACAAGTACACCTTACCAACAAAGTAGAAGTATCCGTACATCTGGAGGAACAGATATTTTTAGTGGAAACTTTGCAGCTCAATTAGGCAAGAGATTCTATATTGGTGCTAATCTAAACCTACATACCGTTGACTATACTGTAGATAGTAATACCTATCAAACAGCCATAGATCCTGTAAGTCAAAAATCAGAAGAAATGAACTTCTTCAATAGTACTTACACCTATGGTACCGGTTTTTCATTTAACCTAGGCGCTATCGCTCAAATTACTGATGGGCTAAGAGCAGGACTTGCTTACCAATCTCCTACATGGTACTCTTTAACAGATGAAATGTATCAAGGATTAAATACCCAAATGGTAATTAATGGTGCTACTGAACAATTTTATGTACAGCCAAATGTCATCCTAAGGACACCAAAATATAAAATTAATACTCCTGCAAAATACACTGCTAGTTTGGCTTATGTCTTCGATGACAAAGGATTAATTAGTATTGACTATGCTCTAAAAGATTACACAAAAACAAAATATAAGCCGACTGCTTACTACACAGATATAAATAGTGATTTTAAAAATGAACTACAAGTTGCTAGTGAATTAAGAGTTGGTGCAGAATATAGAATCCAACAATTTAGTTTAAGAGGTGGGTACAGATACGAACAAAGCCCTTACAAAAACGTTCAATTTGTTGGTGATCTTAATAGTTTCTCTTTAGGGTTAGGCTATAACTTCGGTAGATCTAGATTAGACTTAGCCTACACCAATACTGCTAAAGAATATAAAACATCAATTGTTGATATGGGGTTCAACAACCTTTATAACAATGCTACTATTAAAACAAAAGAGAACTGGATCAACCTAACTTACAGCGTTAATTTTTAAACTCTTTTAGAATTTATACCACTAAGAATCTCTTTACTAGGAAAACTAGCAAAGAGATTTTTTATTGTACCTTTACAAGCTCAAAAAAAACTTATTAAATTCAATAAAAACATGAAACATATTTACAAGCTTATCGCTGTATTATGCCTATTCTCATCGATGATAGGAATAGCACAAGAAGCAGTAACTACACCTCTTCGTTACACTGATTCTAACAAAGGTAAGTTCTACGTTTATTGGGGAGGAAATAGAGGATACTTCTCTAACTCTGATATCCGTTTTAGAGGAGCGGACTACGACTTCACATTAGAAGATGTACAAGCATCAGATAGACCAAAAGGGTGGCATATAGATTATATCAATCCTACTCGTATGACTATACCTCAAACAAACTTTAGGCTTGGGTACTTCATTAGTGATAAATACAACATTTCTATTGGGGTAGACCACATGAAATATGTAATGGATCAAAATCAAACAGTTAATATCTCTGGCTATTATCCTGGTCAAGGTAGCTATGGTGAAACAATCCCTGGTGAACCTAACAAAGTATTACTGACAGAAGACTTCCTTACTTTCGAGCATACAGATGGATTAAACTACGTAAACGTAGAGATTAACCGTGTAGACGATATATCAAAATTATTTGGTGTATGGAACACTGATAAAATACAGATTAACTTAACCGAAGGTGTTGGTTTTGGTATGGTATACCCAAAAACAAACACAAAGCTATTAAGAAAAGATAGATATGATCAATTTCACGTAGCTGGTTTAGGATTCTCTGCAAAAGCTGGTTTGAATGTTACTTTCTTTAAACACTTCTTTATTCAGGCAGAATTGAAAGGTGGGTTTATCGACATGTATGACGTACGTACTACAGCTAGTAAAGCAGATAAAGCAATGCACAACTTCTGGTACGGACAAACAGTATTAGCTATAGGTGGTATCTTTAAATTATAACCCCCTATTCGATTCTAATCAATTCCTATAAATTTATAATTAAAATAGGTTGTCAAATTATATGACAACCTATTTTTTTTTCAATAACTCTTCATCTTATGAAAGACAATAGTCTAGATTACCCGAAAAGATTTAGAAATAAGCACAGTAACGATTAATCTCAAAACCTTATTAGACATATCTTTTTTTCGTTCACTCTTGACCTATACCTCGAGTATAGGTGCACTTTCGTTGCCAAGAATGTACTTCTGGGCAACTATACTGCAGGAATACTGCACTTATAGCTAAAGATTGGCAACATTTGTTTCCAACTAAGGACAACAACTCTATACTTATTAGATCAAACAACAACAACTAAACTTTAAAACTAAAAGGATTATTGGCACATCAGTAAACTACGAGTTCATCATACTATTCAAAATAGGCGTTGAATTAACAAGACACCTTATCATCTGTAAGTAAGCAATAAAAAACAGGCTTGTATATTAGAATAACGAAGAACTAACTAAAAATAAAAACCAATATGAACAGTAGAACAAATATAACATAAAAGTACTTCTAGGATTATTAACATCTAGGGATCTATTTTAATTATACGAAAGCCTATGCTTTGTAGTTAAAAAAATGTAATTTTGCAGACCAATTTTTTTAAATCAATGAGAACCAAAACTTTAAAAAAGAATAAAATCAACGTAATAACTTTAGGTTGTTCTAAAAACGTTTACGACAGTGAAGTGTTAATGGGACAGTTGAAAGCTAGTGGAAAAGAAGTAACGCATGAAGCGACTACTGATGAAGGTAACATTGTTGTCATCAATACTTGTGGTTTTATCAATAATGCGAAAGCTGAATCAGTAAATACTATCCTAGAATACGTAGATAAAAAAGAGCAAGGTATTGTTGACAAAGTATTCGTTACAGGATGTTTATCTGAGCGTTATAGACCAGATTTAGAAGCTGAAATTCCAAATGTTGATCAATACTTTGGAACTACAGATTTACCATTGTTATTAAAAGCATTAGGAGCTGACTACAAGCACGAATTATTAGGAGAGCGCTTGACTACAACGCCTAAGAACTATGCTTATCTTAAAATTGCAGAAGGATGTGATCGCCCATGTAGTTTCTGTGCAATTCCTTTAATGAGAGGAAAACACGTTTCTCAACCAATCGAAAAGCTTGTTAAAGAAGCAGAAGGATTAGCAGCAAAAGGTGTTAAGGAATTAATCCTAATTGCACAAGATTTGACATACTACGGATTAGACCTATATAAGAAAAGGAATCTAGCAGAGTTATTGGAAAACTTAGCGAAAGTAGAAGGAATCGAATGGATTCGTCTTCATTATGCTTTCCCTACAGGGTTTCCAATGGATGTATTAGAACTTATGAAGAAGGAACCTAAGATTTGTAACTACTTAGATATTCCTCTTCAACATATCTCTGACAATATTTTGAAATCGATGAGACGTGGTACTACGCAAGCTAAGACTACAAAATTATTACAAGACTTCAGAGCTGCTGTTCCTGGAATGACAATCCGTACGACATTGATAGTCGGATACCCTGGAGAAACAGAAGAAGACTTTCAAATCATGAAAGATTGGGTACAAGAGATGAAATTCGAACGTTTAGGATGTTTTGCTTACTCACATGAAGAAAACACACATGCCTATAGTTTAGAAGATGATGTTCCAGACGATGTAAAACAAGCTAGAGCTAATGAAATCATGGAGTTACAAGCTCAAATTTCATTTGACTTAAACCAAGAAAAAGTTGGACAAACGTTTAAATGTATCATCGACAGAAAAGAAGGAAACCACTTTATCGGTCGTACAGAATTTGACAGTCCAGATGTTGATAATGAAGTATTGATAGATGCAACGCAACACTATCTAAAAATTGGGGAATTCGTTAATATTCTAATTAACGAAGCCACAGAATTTGATTTATACGGTACACCTGTACAATAAGATAAAAGGCTGAACTCACATTCAGCCTTTTTCTTTACATAGAATTAATAATAGCTTAAAGGTCGTTCGTTAATTTTTATAAACCTTTGCCTATACTATTAATTCAAACCTTATGAATATCAAAAAAACAATATTAATTGCTTGCCTAACTATGAGTTCAATAGCCTTTGCTCAATCGAATACTCCAATAAAAATAGGTCACAGAGGAGCTATGGGACATATAGCTGAAAACACCGTTGAATCAGTACAAAAAGCACTAGATATGGGATGTGACGCTATTGAAATAGATATCTATCGTGTAAAAGATGGCTCATTAATGGTGTTTCACGATGAAACCTTAGAACGTACTTCAAATGGAAAAGGGAAAATTGAAAATTATACAAAAGAGGAATTAAAACAATTATTTGTAGATGGACAATACCAGATCCCAACACTAGAAGAGGTTATTAACACAATAAACAAACAAGTTGTTTTAAACATAGAGTTAAAAGGTGCAAATACCGCTGAAGCTACAGCTAAAGTTATTGAGACTTTTAAAGCAAAAGGATGGACAGATTCCAACTTTATCATTTCTAGTTTTAAATGGAATGAATTAGAAATCATGCGCCAAAACAATAGTAATATTGATATCGCTGTATTGACAAGTAAAGACCCTGCAGATGCGATAGACTTCGCTCATAAAGTAAAAGCTGTAGCTATAAACCCTCACTTCAAAAAACTTAACAAGGAGAATGTAAGCAAAATAAAACAAGCTAACTTAAAGATTTACCCTTGGACCGTAAATGAAATTGAAGACATTCAGCGTATGAAATCGTTACAAGTAGACGGTATTATAACGAATTTCTTAGAACGCCTATAGGTGAAATATAATAATGCTATCTTTTCTATTTATAAAAGCGTGTAACTGAAGGATCATTTACACGCTTTGCTTATCTATTAAATATTATATCAATTCAAAAAAGGACGTAAAATATTGTAAGAATAATACCCATAAAATAATAATAATTGTCCCTAATATTGCCCCAAACAGTCCACCCATAACAAAATCTTTTTGCTTCAACATTCCTGTACCAAATACAATGGCATTAGGTGGTGTAGATACTGGTAAGAATAATCCACAAGAAGCACATAGTCCAACAACCAAACCTACTGGTAAAAGTTGATCGTGAGGCAAAACAATTGCTGCAATATTTATCACAATAGTAGCTGTAGCAGTACTGCTCATTATATTAGAAAACAAAACAGTTACCACTGCAAAAATAATCATCATGACAATCACATTAAACTCCATGTCTACAAGAAACTGAGAGTAATAAGGTGCTAACAACTCCTTAATAGCCATACCTAAAGCTAAACCTCCTGCTACAAGCATTAAAGTATCCCAAGGCAAACGACGAACATCCTCTGCTGTAATAATTCCAAACATAGGCAAAAACATAATTGGTATCATTGCTGCCCCTGCTGTAGGAATATTTAAACGATTGCCAAACATCCACATACCAACAGTAATTACAAGGATAATAATAACAATTAATCGTTGTAAACGCATTGTATTAGTTAGATCTAACGCCTTATTAGCAAATGATACATCTAACCCTTTAACCTTAGAGGTATATTTTCGTACAACTGCAAACCAAAAACTAATCAATAATATTATAGCTGGAACGAATCCAAGAAACAACCATTGCGTAAAACTAACATCAAAATCTTTTGACTTTAAAACGTTCACAACAATTAGATTGGGCGGCGTAGACACCATACTCATCATTCCCGAGAAAGTAGCTGCTGCAGGAATACTGACTAAAATAGCCTTAGACATCATTGAGTCTTTTCCCTCTCTATCAATCAATGGCATTACTGAAGCTAATACCATAGCAGCTGTTGCTGTATTTGATATAATCAATGACAGAACAGATGTCACCACTATGATACCTAAAACAAGCATATTAGGGTTAGTTCCAAATATTGAAATCGTCTTTTTAAACATAGATAAGTCTAAATTTGTCTTTCTCATTCCCTCACTCAAAAAGAAACCTCCTAAAAATATCCAGACCACACTATCTGACCAAGTCGCCGATATTTCTTGAGGAGAAAGCGTTGCTCCTTCCATATTCCCCATCGTATAGACGAGAAAACCAATAATCATTATGCCTACTGCAAAAGGGGGAATTGCTTCCGTAGCCCAAAGAAGTATAGAAAAAATCAGAATAAACATAGTATAATTCTGCGCATCACTAAACTCTTCTGGAGCTAGAAAATAAGTTACACCAAAAGCAATTAGTAAGGAAAAGAAGAAGATCCCTACCCTTGTTTTGATATTCCACATGTTCCAAGAAGCTTCTATCAACAGCTCACTATAAAAACGAATACCTGTCCTAATCTTCCGAATCTTATCGAAATAATCAAATTCCATAGCCCTAAATTTTTAACTGTTAAAATTACAATATTTATATACAATATACTATATTCAGTAGACCAGAGCATAAAAAAAGAGAACCTATAACGATTCTCTTCTTTTATTGTAATTAAGACCTGTAATCTCACATAAATAAATGAGTATTCTCTGAAATGACCTATATTTTAAACAATTAAAAAATAACTAGGTCTTCATTTAAATACTTAGTGATTGCTCATTCCTTATTCTATTCATAAAGTAAATTCACTATTGATTTAAAAAATATCAATTCGAACTCCTAATTGACCTTTAATTCCATACCACTCATAAGATGTTATACGTCGCTTATCACCTATATATTGTTTTAGTGGTTCATTCGTCAAATTATTTAACTCCAGAAAAAACTTAATTTTACTACTTAAAGCAAATGTTGCAGAAGCATCTAATGTAAAATTACTATCTGTCCAGACATAATAATCTTTACCTAAGTTTTGGTTAATCGCATTAATAGATCGACCTCTATAATTACCAGCTAATCTAACCATAAACTTACCTTTTTCATAGAATACAATAAGGTTGCCCAAATGTTTAGATTGGTCAGGAAGTGACGTTTTATCTTTGACCGTTATCAACTCCTCTCCTTCTCTAAACTGCCTAGGGACATTCACTCTACTATCCATAAAAGTATAATTAGCCTCAACACCAAAGCCACTCCAAAAACCAGGAAGGAAATCAAAGCGTCTATTAATTCCTAATTCAAGTCCAAGCATTCTCTGGTAATTTGTCCGGAGCTTTCTCCGCCTCAGCTGTACCGCGAAAATCTATAACACTCGTTATATGTAAGTCGTGTAAAAGCTTTAAATCATTTGCTGCTAAGGTGCTAATTTCTGCCGATCTAAATATTCTACCTGTTAATACTTTCTTACCTGTACTTGTGTCATAACCTCCGACATCTCTAAAGTTAACAGCTCCTTCCATTGGTATTAATAAGGGGAGTTGCATATCTTGAGCAAAAAGGTTTACTACTTGTAATGTGAGTAAACCAAATGTAAGTAACGCTTTCTTCATTTTTAATATTTTTTTTAATGAAGTGAAATTACACTACACTCAATAACAAGCAGTTACACACAAAATAAGAAACTATTAAGTTATTCTATTTGATTACTATATTTATTTTATAGTCATGGATAGTAATCAAATAAGTAAGTTAATTTATCATTATTTTTTTACATTGAATCTCTATTTGAAATACCTAATTACAATCTATCTTTGTCTTTCATATCTATTTCTTTATCCTCATACTTTATCTTTTGGTTTCCAAAATTATACTTTAGTGAGATTGCAAATCCTTGTGTATCTCTATAGTCTTTAAAATAATTATTTTGATTAGCATATTGGGTTTTTATGATTTGTCGATCACTTCCAAAAATATTATACACATATAGATTAGCAACTAATCTACCTGCTAAAAACTCGCGACTCATTGTCAAGTCTGTACGCTGATAACTACTAATTTGAAAAGTTCCTTGAACAGAAGGAGAGGAATACGTATAAGTCATCATCGCTTTCCAATTGCTCTTTTTATGTAAATCAACTGAAGCAAATAATCTCCCCATAACACCAAAAGCATCATTCTTGTAAAGCTTTTTATCCTCTCCATAAAAATAATCCTCTTGATACCCGACAATAAAATAGCTATTCAACAATAACCAATCACCAACTTTATAGGGGGTATTTAATACAAGGCCTAGTTGACGTCGTCTATCAATGTTTGTCATATGATAGACTAGCGTATTCGTGTCCTCCTCTTGAAATGAAATCTCCATTACAGGGTTAATTTCATGGCTATACATCGCTTCCACACTCCAGTAATTATAATCATATCCTATACTAAAGTTATGACTAATTGTTGGCTTTAAATTAGGGTCTCCTTTAAAGTATGAAAATAGATTATAAAAACTTTTAGCCGGATTCATCCAGGAGTACGATGGTCTATATATTCGCTTACCGTACGAAAAAGTAAGGGATTGTTCCTCTGTCAAATCACGCTTTAGATAAAACGTAGGAAATACTTTAAAATAAGATTGATCGTTTGCGTCTATCCCACTTGTACTAGTCTGAATAATCGAATATTCTCCTCTAAGCCCTGCTTTCAATTGCCATTTTTCCCAATTCTGAGTATAGGAAGTATATCCTGCCCAATTTAATTCTTGGTAGTCGTAATTATTACTTTTCTCCCTGCGATATCCTAGATTACCATCCGATTTATCATAAAAATCTAAGTCATACAATGCTTTCACAATACTATATTTCCCTCCTAATTCCCACTTTGAAGACTCTCCGCCAATCGTATAATCTATACCCGATACAAAAAGTCGAGCCCGTTGAGTATCCTTTGTCGCATAAAAACGCTCTGATGGAAGCTCTCCTTTGAAGTTGAGTAATGTCAAAACGTCTTGATTATCATCGCGAAGATCATAAGTAAAATAAGAAGACCACAGCAAATGCTTTTTTTTGCTAAATTTTTTATCAAGTAGTGTATATAGCGTATATGTATCCATATTTGCTCTTTTACTAATACTTGTCGTATAATTAGATTCTACAACACCTTCCTTGTTGTAGATTAAAGTAGGTATAACATAATCTCCTTTTGTCAACTCATTAATAAAACCATCACCTCCTATCGTTAGCGTTAAGGTAGTATCTATCTTCACGTCCAATGCTGTCTGAAAACTATGTTTTCCATGAGACTTATTCATTCTTTTAAAATCGCTATCCCAACGGTCTCCATTTTCGTAAATTACATTATCTCTATTATAGCGAACAGATTTTCCATTTGCAAAAGAATAACTTCCTGAAAGGTTAATTTTCTCACCTGTATATGTGTGTTGTGTACTCAAAGTATTAAATGCATAAGTTGTTTGTTTATATTTACTTCCAACACTTCCTTTATACCCCAAAGCAACTTCTTTCTTAAGCTTTATATTCAGTACAGCACTCCCTTGGGCATCATACTTTGCTGGAGGATTCGTGATTACCTCTACAGCTTCTACTAATGATCCGTCTGTACCTTCCAATAAATCCTTCAATTGATCCCCCGTAAGCATTACTTTCTTATCGTTTATAGTCACTAAAATACTCTCCTTTCCACGGATAGAAAGTTGATCTCCTATAGCACTAACACCCGGTGTTTGACTAAGTATTTCCCAAGCATTTGTACTCGCCAAAGGAGTATCTTCTACGTTAAAAATCAATCGATCAACTTCTCTTTTTACCATCGGTTTTTTAGCAATTATCGTTAATTCGTCTAATACAGAATCAACTGACTCTAGTTCAATTATATCAGGTATACTATCACTCATCAGATATTGCTTTGTTTTGAATCCGATATAGCTAAATTCCAATTGGTTAAATTCCTCTAAGACAAAAAACTCAAAAGCACCCAATTCATCGGTATACATTGATTTAACAACGTCATCATGCACATCTTTAGCTATTATTGTTACAAAAGCTAAAGGTTCTTCTTTTTCACTTACTACAATTCCCTTAACCGCTGTAGTAGAACTTTGAGCATAAAAGATAGTACTTAACAGTAGAAGCCACCATAAAATCACAATACGTTTCATATTTTCATTAATTTTATTCAAAGTTGCATAAATAGCTAATCTTGCGTGGTTAATGAACGGTTAATGAAGGGTTAACGGAGAACAGAGATACTATGACGTATTTAAATCCAGTATATTTGTATCTATGAAAAGACTTAAAACACATTATTATTTAATAGCCTTTGCTATCTTCTACCTTTCACTTGTAGGAGTAATGTCTTTTTACTTCCATCAAGTGATTAAGCTAGAACAAAGAGCTATCGCAACTACTGCAAATGAAAAAATGGACGAAATATTTGAAGAGTCTTTTTTTGTCAAAGCACAACTTTCTAAAGAAGATTTATTATATAAGGCTTTCATAAAATTAACCCAAGGAAGAACAACATTAGAGCAAATACAAAAGACCTTTAAAACACAGTTTAATGAAAATAATGAATTCTATGCCAAAAAAATAGATAGTACCTTTCAACCTCTTGGATATGGCGTAGCCTCAAAAGTTATAGTCACTGCAATCATTTTACATTCAACTCAACAAAATTTAATAGAAAGTCCTTTTGTGATGTTAGAAACTTCCACTAAAGTAGTGACCCCTCACCAAATACAAACTTCAGAATGGGAAATTAATGAACGATCTGAAAACAAAGGAATTGAAAATTGTACGGATTGTCCTGAAGATTATAACCTTCACATTACTATCAAACAAGAAAAACAATTAGAAGTAACAAACTACTTAAGTCTCGCAATACTAAAGCTAATGCCTTTATTAGTAGGTTCTATATTTATCTGCCTACTTATTCTTGTATTGTTTACGATCACTTATCAAACAATACGCAAAAAAGAAAACGAAATAGAAAGTTTACACAATATAGTGGATAATGTATCTCATGAATTTAAACTTCCTATAGCAACATTAAAATTTGGATTAAAAAACCTTAGTAAAGATTACACTTCTTCAACATTAAGCTTACTACAGCGTCAAGTTGATCGTTTAGAAAAATTGCAAAACCAACTCTCTCCTAACCAAACAGATACTACAGGTGTTCTTACACAAGAGTTCGTTTATACAATTGTACAAGACTTTAAAGTAGTGAATCCGTCTATAGTTTTTACATCGTGAATTCAAGTTATAAATGCAACATTAGTCATT
>NZ_WMJY01000048.1 GCF_009711055.1 Myroides pelagicus | reverse complement strand
TGACTAATGTTGCATTTATAACTTGAATTCACGTTTTCTAAGATTTATTTGCCAACTGTCCACATGCTGCATCAATATCTTTTCCTCTACTTCTACGCACCACGACTGTTATATCATTCTTTTCTAAAGCGGCAATATAACTATTGGTCGCTTGAACTGATGCCTGTTGAAACTCCCCATCATCAATAGGGTTATATTCAATTAAATTTACTTTACAAGGTACATACTTACAAAACTTAACCAATGCATCTATTGATGCTTTATCATCATTAATGCCTTTCCAAATAACATATTCATAAGTCACACGACTTTTCGTCTTGCTATACCAATATTGCAATGACTCTCGTAAGTCTGTTAATGGAAAATTCTTTGTGAATGGCATTATTCTATTACGCGTCTCTTCAATCGCTGAGTGTAGAGATACTGCTAACTTAAACTTTACACCATCATCTGCTAATTTCTTAATCATCTTAGGAAGTCCAGACGTTGACACAGTGATGCGTTTAGGTGACATACCCAACCCCTCTTCAGAAGTTATCTTCTCTATAGCCGCCTGCACATTATTATAGTTCATCAGAGGCTCACCCATTCCCATAAATACAATATTTGATAGTGGATGTCCATGATTCTGACGACTTTGTTGATCGATAGTTAATACCTGATCATAGATCTCATCAGGGTTTAAGTTACGCATGCGTTTAAGACGTGCTGTAGCACAGAATTCACAGTCCAGACTACATCCCACCTGAGAAGATACACATGCAGTGGTTCGAGTCTCAGTTGGTATCAATACAGACTCCACAATAAGACCATCGTGTAACTGCACACCATTCTTAATCGTACCATCAGTACTAACTTGCATACTATCTACCTTGATGTGATTAATTACGAAGTTAGCATCTAGCATCTCACGGGTAGCTAAAGATAAATTACTCATATCTTCAAAACTATGAGCTCCCTTACTCCATAACCACTCGTACACTTGATTCCCTCTAAATGCTTTATCTCCCTGAGAAACAAAGAAATCCCTTAATTGTTCCTTAGATAAACTTCTGATGTCTTTTTTGTCTGTTTGCATGCCGCAAAGTTAATCTCAAATTATTCGACTGCCAAATACTGTAATAAAATTATAACAATTAGTATTTTGATGAGTAGTGAACCGTCTGTACACGAAATATGCTACGGTAGAACTACACTGTCAACCGTTAACCAATAATCTTATTCACTGCCAACACGTGTTTACACATTCCTCTATCTCCTTGGTACTTGCCATACCATTCGCAGGTACAGCGTTGTTGTTCACCATCTAAGATTACCATATGTCTGACACCTCCAGTACCATCTACACGAGCCTCTACACGTCCATTAGCATTACTAATAATCTCTACCTTCTTTTCGACAATCAGTTTCTCTGCATTCTTCAGACGAGGGTTCAAACTCATAATGCGCTCCAACTTAAACGGTAATCGCCTATAGAAAAACGCATTCTCATCTAGATCAAACCCCAACAATCCCATAGATACCATACGCGCCGTTAGATTATCGATATCCTTAAACCCAAAGCCTTCTTCCATTGCCATAAGTGTTGGATTAAAGCGTTGATTAGCATAAGCATATTTATCTATCGCATCTATCCACTCGTCATCTATATCTTCTATCAAGGACTCTAATGCTGCCCCCTCTCCAGAGAAACCTCTATAAGCCTCTCGCGATAAAGACAAACTAAATCGAATAGGTCCAAAGTACAACTGCCAAGTCGTACTCTGCATATCAGGATGCGGAAATACCTGCATACTATCCATATAGGGCAACAACGGCTCTAACAACCTCAACCGATGAATAGCCCCTACACATACTGCATTAGCCGACTTCACAGCCGAAAACATAGGCATATTACCTCGTGTGACTAAATAGTAATCCATCTTTACCACACCTTTAGGTATTCCTCTAAAGAGTTGTTGTGTCTGTATTTTGTTAAACGTATGTGTATGCTCAGCCTTAGACAAGTAGATTTGCACAGTACTTAATCCCTTAACCCATTTGATTGGCAGAGGTACTCTGCGCTCTACAATCTTTTTCTCCTCTGTCTGAATACTCACTTCTTTCTGACCGATAGACAGTAGCACTTTCTCAGTTTGTTTAATACTATTCAGTGCAGTAAGCATTGGTTGATTAAAATCCACATTAGTCGTTCCATTCTCTAAGAACTCACCCTCTAACCCATCAGGGAGTACATCTACACGAGCATATACACCCGCACAGTGTGAGAACCCCTCGAAGCGCACTCTACCATCACCCGCTGTAGCGATAGGATCTTTTAACTTCGCTAAATCAGTTGGAGACAGATTAAAACTAGACTTCACTACACTAGATAAAGTAATCAAGCATCTCCCCATAATAAACGGATTCTTCACATTCCCTGAAAAGAAACATGGAGCATCTGTATTTTTCTGTATCTCACTATACTTCGCTAAGAATAACTCATCACCTCCCTTACCTTTCGTTAAGCTTGATGGATTATTGTATCTGTATGATAATATGTCATTCATGGAAATTCTTAATGATAAGGCAAGGTAGTAAATTTCATAGATATAAATTACTCACACCTACTTACATCAAATATACTCCTTATAAAAAAACCGATACTGTCGCTAGTATCGGCTCTTCTGTCGTCTATAAATTGTTAGTTTATTCTGGTATTATAAATTTTGGAAGAAGTCATTTCCTTTATCATCAGTGATGATGAATGCAGGGAAGTTCTTAACCTTAATCTTACGAACAGCTTCCATACCAAGTTCTGGGAAGTCTACCACCTCTACACTTAAGATATTCTCTTTAGCAAGGATAGCAGCTGGCCCACCGATAGAACCTAAATAGAAACCACCGTGTTTTTTACAAGCATCAGTGACCGCTTGACTACGGTTACCTTTAGCAAGCATAATCATACTACCACCTACTGCTTGGAATGCATCTACGTATGGATCCATACGTCCTGCAGTAGTAGGTCCGAAACTACCTGATGGCATACCATCTGGAGTCTTAGCAGGTCCTGCGTAGTACACTGGGTGATTTTTGAAATACTCAGGCATCTCTTGTCCGTTGTCTAACATCTCTTGGATCTTAGCGTGAGCAATGTCGCGCGCCACGATAACAGTTCCATTCAACATTAAACGGGTTTTAATAGGGTGCTTGGTCAACTCCGCTAATTGAGCTTCCATTGGTTGATCCAAATCAATAACAACAGGCTCTTCTAAATGCGGAGGTGTTGCAGGTAAAAATTGAGCAGGGTTTGTTTCTAATTGTTCTACGAATAAACCATCAGCTGTAATTTTTGCTTTGATATTTCTATCTGCCGAACAAGATACTCCTAATCCTACTGGACATGAAGCAGCGTGACGAGGTAAACGGATTACACGTACATCGTGTGTAAAGTACTTCCCTCCAAACTGCGCCCCAATATGAGACTCTTGGCAGATTAATTGTAATTTTTGTTCCCACTCTAAGTCGCGGAACGCCTGACCTCCCATATTACCCGAAGTAGGTAGATTATCATAGTATCCAGCTGAAGCTTTCTTAACAGCTGCTAAGTTAGCCTCTGCAGATGTACCACCGATCACTAAAGCCAAGTGATATGGAGGACAAGCTGCTGTACCTAAATCCATGATTTTTTCTTTAATAAACTCCGTTAAGTTCTTGTCGTTTAATAACGCTTTTGTCTTTTGGTATAAGAAAGTCTTGTTAGCAGACCCTCCACCTTTAGCTAAGAATAAGAACTCATATTTAGCGCCTTGTGTAGCATAGATATCAATCTGTGCTGGTAAGTTTGAACCTGAGTTTTTCTCTTCAAACATACTGATTGGAACTATCTGAGAATAGCGCAAGTTTTTCTTTTGGTAGGTTTCAAAAATACCTCTAGACAAACTTTCAGCATCATTTGATCCCGTATATACATTCTCTCCTTTTTTAGCAACAACAATCGCTGTTCCTGTATCTTGACAAGATGGTAATTGACCATCTACAGCTACTTGAGCATTTTGCAATAAATTATAAGCAACGAAACGGTCATTATCTGTCGCCTCTGGATCATCTAAAATCGCTTTCAATTTCTTTAAATGAGCAGTTCTCAACATAAAAGAAACATCTGTCATAGCAGTTTCCGCTAACAACTCAATACCCTTAGGATCAACCACTAATATTTCGCGATCTCCTAATTTTTCAACTTTTACGTACTCGGAAGAAATCTTTTTATATTGCGTATCATCTTTCTGAATTGGATACGGATCTTGATATATAAAGTCCATTGAATCTATTGTTTTAATTGGATAGTAAAGTTACGAATTATACTATGTAGAAAATATTAGAATCTGTCTAAATAACCCCTCTTAATGACTATTAAGTATCAAAAAAAAGAAAAGAAAAAACTAAATTACCCCACAGAACTCCACCTTTTTCATTCAAAATCACACATGAGAAAATACAAAACGAATAAAACACGGTTAATCAGAACCCCTTATCACATTCAGTCTTGCCAATCCTTGCAGTATTCGTGCGCTTTCCTTCAGGTTTACTTGCCTCAAGCTTAGGGTTTGGCAAGAAAACTGCACCTATACTGCACTCATACCTCAACCATCTCAAAACCGAATCCACAACAAATAAAAATTGAAGAGCCTTAATGTTTCTTCACATTAAGGCTCTTTATTATTAGTATTGAAGCATTCTATTCTATAGACTACGCATATAGGCAATAATCGCTTTCATCTCCGTATCCGAAAAACGCTTAGTAATCGTCAGATTTGGCTCCATCATCGAAAATTGTATAGGGTCAATGATAGCTTCACTTTTCCCTCTTAGAAAGGCGTCAAGATCAGCACCTGCAGCGTCATACCCTTTCACAATCTCCTTAATACTTGGACCAATCAATTTCTTATCGGCCAAATGACAACTTGTACAGTTTCCTTTTCCTCTAAATAACTTATCTCCTTTTTCGATTAATTCAGCTTCTGTCAATTGTTTTGGCTCACCTGTTGCTGTATTCTCGTTTTTCTTTTCTTTACCTCCACAAGAAAACAAAACGAAACTTGTCATTACAAGTACTCCAAATTTTAGTAATTTATTCATTGTTGTTGTTTATTTTGATTTGTTCCTCAAAAATAGGAAATCACGAACTAATAAATCACTGAAAAAGGTTCCTATTATAGCATAAAACAGACATTTAGACGAGTAAGATACTACATTTAACTTTTCGTAAACAAATCAAGCTTCATACCTCTGTAGCTAGTCTATTAAAAATCAACAAACATCCATAAAGTCGTCGTGTTCTAAGTAATAATCTAAGGCTGAGATAAGTTGCTCGACAGTGACATTTTTACTGCGACTAACAGCCAAATCCACTACATCTTGTATATTCTCATCTGAACAAAAATACCACATAGCATGTTCCACTACGTATTCTGGAAATATCTCTTCATCATAATCTTTTACCTCAACAGGATTACCAACATAGACCTCTAAATCACTCGTCACCTCAGCTTCTACAGCATAAAGAGCATAGTTATAACTAGGAGCGTAGTACGCTGCTCGCTCTTGCTTATCCTTTACGAGATTAATAAACTCACCTAATAGATAGGTTTTATTTTTAAATGTTGTCACTATATTTTCTTCTTTAAAATATAAAGGTAATCTTATTCCTTCACAAAAACACCAACTCTATCTCTTGCAAATTAATTCTATAAAAAAAGCCCAACCAATGGTTGAGCTTCTTATATTTTCAATTG
Source organism: Myroides pelagicus (assembly GCF_009711055.1). Taxonomy (GTDB): domain Bacteria; phylum Bacteroidota; class Bacteroidia; order Flavobacteriales; family Flavobacteriaceae; genus Flavobacterium; species Flavobacterium pelagicum. Next base: position 12,057 of record NZ_WMJY01000048.1, on the reverse strand, counting down.
CGTCTATTACTTATTCAACAACAAAGCCGCATCTTTTGCGAAATATGTTGAGATAATACTTGCTCCAGCACGTTTAATACACGTTAATTGTTCCATCATAATCTGATCGTGGTCTAGCCATCCTCTTTCAGATGCAGCTTTTACCATTGCATACTCCCCTGATACTTGATACACAGCTACAGGCACATTTACTGCGTCTTTCACTTCGCGTACGATATCTAGATAAGCAATTCCAGGCTTAACCATAAGAATATCCGCACCTTCTTCTACATCATATAGAGCTTCTTTTACAGCTTCAATGCGGTTAGCATAGTCCATTTGGTAAGTTTTTTTATCTTTTGGAATCTCCATATCAGCTTTTGGCGCACTGTCTAGAGCATCTCTGAAAGGGCCATAAAATGCAGAAGCATACTTCGCAGAGTAACTCATAATGCCTACATTAGTAAATCCTGACTGATCTAATGCCTCACGCATACGCAAGATTCGTCCATCCATCATATCACTTGGCGCTACGAAATCTGCTCCTGCCTCAGCGTGTGATACACTCATCTTCGTCAGTGCATCAACGGTTGGATCATTCACTACTACTCCATTCTCAATGATACCATCATGTCCATAAATAGAATAAGGATCTAAGGCTACATCCGGCATCACGATCATCTGAGGACAAGCATCTTTAATCGCTTTAATCGCTGTCTGCATTAATCCGTTAGGATTCCATGCTTCCGTACCAGCATTGTCTTTTAAATGATCACTTACTTTCACATAGATATTCACTGCGCGAATACCTAAAGCATATAATTCTTTCACTTCCTTTACAGTCAGGTCTACAGAACGTCTGAACATACCTGGCATCGAAGGAATAGCTTCTTGTACATTTGTCCCTTCTGCTATAAACATTGGGAACATAAAATCTTGTGGAGTCACGATAGTCTCTCTTACTAGACTACGAATAGACTCATTAGTTCTTAATCTTCTACCTCTTTGTAATGGAAACATAATTATTTAGTTTACGGTTTACGGCTTACAGTTGCTCTCGACATCTATAAATAGACCGTTAACCTTTATTTGATTCATTATTTATTGCTATTTTAATCTTATTAATTAGAGAAGCGAACATTTTTTTAATACTTACAATATCATTTTGAAGTGCATAATATTCTGCATCTCTAATATATCGTAAATCCCTTGACAAAAGAAGTAAATACTCGACTTCATGAGCAGAACCAGATGCTATATATAAATACCTAACTCTCTCTGTGTATCCTTACCACATCCTTCTGCGATATTGGTAGGAATCGACACTACTGCCTTTCTTATCTAATCTATTAAATTTATTTTCTCATACTTAGGATATAAATTTAATAATGGATAGATCTTTAATACTAATTCATGGCTCAGTTTCCAAACATTATAATTTCGATAGTCTATCGTATAGTTTATGATTATTTATAATAGCATAAACTGCAACAACAAACATTTCATTATACACAAAATCTAATAACTTAATAATTTGTTTATATAACTAATTATCTCTATTAAGTAGTTTCATATTGTAAACTGTCAACCGTGAACTATAAACTATTTCACCCAATCAACAGGATTTGCTAATACCTTTAAAAGCTTCTCTTCCCAACCACCCTCTTCTGGATGATGGTCATACACCCACTGTACGTGTGGAGGTAAACTCATCAAGATAGATTCGATACGTCCATTAGTTTTTAGACCAAAAAGAGTTCCCTTGTCATGTACAAGATTAAACTCTACATATCTACCTCTTCTTATCTCTTGCCATGTACGCTGTACCTCATTGTATGGTAAATCCTTTCTTTTTTCTACAATAGGTAAATAAGCATCTAAGAAGCTATTCCCCACTTCTGTCACAAAGTTGTACCACTGCTCCATAGACATTTCTTCTGTCGCTTCTAAACGATCGAAGAATAGCCCTCCAATACCACGTGCCTCTTCTCTATGAGTATTCCAGAAATACTCATCACATTGTTTCTTAAACAGTGGATAGAAAGTAGCATTGTGTTGATCACAAGCTTTCTTACACACCGCATGGAAATGAGCAGCATCTTCTTCAAATAAATAATACGGAGTCAAGTCTTGTCCACCTCCAAACCAAGAACGCACTACATTACCCTCTTTGTCATACATCTCGAAGTAACGCCAGTTAGCGTGAACGGTAGGCACCATTGGATTTTTGGGATGAATTACAAGTGAAAGTCCACAAGCAAAGAAATCAACGTCACCTACATTAAAGTACTTTTGCATAGCAACTGGTAATGGTCCATGTACAGCAGAGATATTCACCCCTCCTTTTTCGAATACATCACCATTCTCAATCACACGCGTACGACCTCCACCACCTTCTGGACGCTCCCATAGATCTTGTTGGAAAGTTGCCTTTCCGTCTATATCTTCAAGTCCCTTAGTGATGGTATCTTGAAGTTGTTGTATATATTGATAAAACTTTTCTTTCATAATTATTTGATATTTCGATAGTACTAAAAAACACAAGGGTAGTAAGCTAGTCTAAGCAAAGAAAAAAAACTTAACAAGGAAATTGTCCTACCCTCTCAATTAAAGAGAGAAACACAAAAAAACAACTATAAGCAGTTTTAGACTGTTTTTTTATAAACGACTAATTTTAGTCATAATGTCAAAGGAAAAAGATTTACTTTCATTCTGAATAAATGCGTATAGTGCTTTGGCTTTGTCCTTAAAGGAAGGTTCTGATACAGACCACTTAACTAAAATATCTGCAAATTGCTCCATATACCCCCAATTAAAGTTAAAGCGATATAGATGTTCTGCTAATACAGTCCCATCAGTTATCAACAGATGTTCATAACTCAACCCTATTTTCTTCAATTCTTCATCTAAGACCGCTAAACAAGCCTCCTGCTCAGGCACAAAACCTATTGAGGATAACTTTAATACAATAGACTCTATACGTCTATCCTCTTCACTTCTAACTCCTTTATTTAACATGCGTACTAAGGAATAAAAAACAGAAAAGCCTACGTCTATATGCAGCAGGCTCTTCTGTCTAATTTCTATTTATGTTCATATTCTTTTACAGCTTCAATAAATGCTTTCGCATGATCTACAGGAATATGTGGTAAGATACCATGTCCTAAATTTACAATGTATTTATCTTTTCCAAAAGCATCGATCATCTCATGAACCATTTTTTTAATAGTAGGTATTGGAGACATCAAACGACTTGGATCAAAATTACCTTGTAATGTAATATCACCTCCTGTAAATAAACGAGCATTCTGAGGACTGCACGTCCAATCTACTCCTAAAGCAGAAGCTTTTGATTTTGCCATTTCTGGCAACGCAAACCAACAACCTTTACCGAATACAATAACTGGAGTAATATCAGCTAAAGCTTCAACAATTTGATTGATATATTGCCAAGAGAACTCTTGATAATCTGTTGGAGATAACATTCCCCCCCAAGAGTCAAATATTTGGACTGCATTTACACCTGCTTTTACCTTTTCCTTTAAGTATAAAATAGTCGTATCAGTAATTTTCTGCAACAATGCGTGAGCAGCAATAGGATCTGAAAAACACATTCCCTTTGCTAAGTCAAAGCTCTTAGAACCTTTACCCTCTACAGCATAACAAAAGATAGTCCAAGGAGAACCTGCAAAACCAATTAACGGTACCTCGTCGTTCAACATCTCTTTCGTTACTTTAATAGCATCCATCACATACCCTAAAGTCTCTTCAATATTAGGTACGATAACTTGCTCTACATCTTTAGCTGAACGAATAGGATTTGGCACCCAAGGTCCTACACCTGGTCTCATTTCAACATCAATGTTCATAGCTTGCGGTACGACTAAAATATCCGAGAACAAAATAGCAGCATCTGGTTTTACAATACGTATTGGTTGTACTGTAATTTCAGCTGCGATTTCAGGCATTCTACAACGTGTAAAAAAATCATACTTATCTCTTAATTCGCGAAACTCTGGTAAGTATCTACCTGCTTGACGCATCATCCATACAGGTGGTCTCTCTACTGTTTCACCTTTTAACGCTCTTAAGAACAAATCATTTTTAATCATTTCTTTTCGATTTTAATACGTCAATTTTTAGCTGACTCTTATTTATAATAATCAACACAAGCTTGTATTGTAGCTTCCACTGTAGGTTGCTTAGCAATAACAATATTTTGTGCAACTCCTTTTAACGATTCTGCTGTTGTCTCTCCAATACAAAAACACACCTCTGTAGTAATGTTATTCTGCTGAAGATAACTAGCAATTGCAGACGGACTATAAAAGCATAACCCATCTACCTTATTAACATTCTTTATTGGACGTAATACGGTTTGATAAACTGTAAACTCATTAAAGACAACTCCATTAGCTCTAAATGATTCAGGCAGTAAATCTCTCCTAATATTCCCACTAAAAAACGTTAAGTTTTTGTCTTTAAATTGCTGAATAATTATTGGTGCCAAATCTCTAGCATAGTGAGCCCAAGCCTTGACTATCCAACCATTCGCCTCAAGTAACTCTTTTGTTTTAATTCCTACACATAATGCTGGCTTAACGTTAAGCCTATCGCGATACCCTTGTTCCATTACGCTCTTTACTGCATTTTGACTAGTGAACAATACATAATCGTTGACTGCTTCTAAGTCAAAAGCCAAATGTTCAATGCCAATATAATCTTCTGATAACAGCTTAACATTGGCCAAATCAGGATTCTCTAACATACTTGCTTTTAACTTACGTGTAGATAAAACAACTGGATTAAAAGGCATCTTATTTTTTTAATTGTTGACGTAGTTCATCCATCAATATACTACCTCCATTATCTAATATTTCTTTCGCAGCAAAGAAACCAAGTTTTTTCCACTCAGTAATATCAACAACTTTATTTACTTCAAATTTCTGTTGCCCATCTAAAGAAAACAATACTCCTTTAAAATTAATAGTATCATCGTGTTCATTATAGGTTGCCAATGCTCCAATAGGCGCAGTACACCCACCTTCTAACGTTCTAAGAAACTGTCTTTCAATATGCGTAGCCATTTCCGTTTCATAGTCATTCAATTGAGCTACTGCATCAAGAGCATAGTCATCATCTGCGTTAACCACTACTACCATCGCTCCTTGAGCCGGTGCAGGGATCATCCAATCAAGATTAATAAAATTAGATGGTTTCTTTTTGATTCTATCCAAACCAGCTGAAGCAAAGATAGCTCCATTCCAATCGCTGTTTTGTAGTTTTTCCATACGCGTGTTTACATTTCCACGCAAATCAACTGTTGTATGTTTTGGAAAGCGATTAAGCCATTGAGCCTTGCGTCTTAAGCTACCTGTAGCCACAACAGCTTGTTTATCTTCTGACATAAAAGAAACATCTCCTTTATGTAATAAAATATCCACTGTATTAGCGCGTTTAAGCACCGCTCCTTGCACGATTCCCTGAGGTAAAGCTGTTGGTACATCTTTCATAGAATGTACAGCGATATCCACCTCTTTTTTTATCATTGCTACATCAAGAGTCTTAGTAAAGATGCCAGTGATTCCCATTTCATAAAGTGGCTTATCTAATACTAAATCACCTGTAGATTTAACAGGTACTAATTCAGTCTTATACCCTAATTTCTGAAGAGACTTCTCTACTGTCTTAGCTTGCCACAATGCTAGTTCACTATCACGTGTACCAATACGAATAATTCTACTCATTTTAATTTGATTCTATATGAAACACTTTTTCTATCCACTCAATACTTTGATCAACTACCGTATCTTCATGACGAAGATGATTTGCAAACTGAGTAGTAATTTTTTGTATAATGCGCATACTAATAAGTTCAGCTTGCTCTGAATCAAAATTATCATATTTCTTCTTATGATAATCTAATTCGCCATCTTTTATCTGCTCTAATTTTGTTTTTAGTGCATGAATTGTCGGAGCAAACTTTCTCATTTTTGTCCAAGCGATAAACTCAGACATTACTTCTTCTATTATTTCTTCCGCTTGGGGAATAAACGCCCTTCTTCTTTCAATGGTTTTATCCGTCATCTGAGATAAGTAATCCAAGTGGATTAACTCTACACCGTTAATAGTCGTCACGTCAGCATTTACGTTCTTTGGAATAGATAAATCCAGAATAACTAAAGGCTTATTCAGGTTCAGAAGAGCTTTATCAACAGTCGGGTTCTGTGCTCCTGTTGCCACTATCAACACATCAGCCTTTCTGATCTCTGCCTGTAAATCAGCATAGTCCTTAACAACTAAATTAAACTTACCTGCAACTTCTAATGCTCTTTCTTTTGTACGGTTTATTAAAGTTATATGATCATTCTTAGTGTGCTTCACCAAGTTCTCACATGTATTTCTTCCAATCTTACCAGTTCCAAACAACAAAATATTCTTATTTGAAATATCTTCTACATGATCAATAATATATTGAACAGAAGCAAACGAAACAGAAGTTGCTCCAGAGCTCAATTCCGTTTCATTCTTAATACGTTTACTCGCTTGTATAACCGCATTAACTAATCGCTCAAAATAATTTGTTGTAAGTCCTTTTCCTTTAGAAGCGTAAAAACCATTTTTAATCTGTGCAATAATCTCAAAGTCTCCTAAGATCTGACTATCTAGACCTGTCCCTACACGAAACATGTGCTCGATAGCTTCTCTATTCTTATAAACATAAGCTACATTGCGAAAGTCATCAACTGACCCATTGCTATTATCACATAATAACTGTATCAATTCAAATGGATGTTGTGCAAAACCATATATCTCAGTACGATTACATGTTGATATTACAATTAAGCTTTCTATTCCACTACGCTTAGCTTGTTCTAATAGATTCTCCTTGGCCTCCTCACTCAAACTGAACTTTCCTCTCATTTCAGCGTCAGCCTTTTTATAACTTAAACCGATTGTATAAAAAGTAGACGACTTAGCCTTATCTATTTTTTCCATATTGCACTATTAATTCAAAAAAGTATACAAATTTATAACTAAACAACTTAGAAAAATAACGCCCGAAGGACTATTTATATCGCTAAAGGAATATGACAAAAAAAAAGACCATATTTAATTAAATTACAGTACATTTGTAGTCCCATCAAGGCTTTAGAAGCACTCTATCTAGAATCGTTCTAAATAGAAATGTTGATTTATACTTTTGAAAAGTAGTACAAAAATATCGCTATGAGTCCAATTGAAGAAATAACTATCGATTCACAATATTCGATACTAAGAATTGAAAATACAAGCACTGAAACCATTCATTTTGAAAAAGAAATGGACACTGATATGATCCAATTCTATTTCTGTTTAAAAGGAAATAGTAAGTTTATCTTTAACCAAGGGTCTTATGCCTTGGGTCTAGCAGAAGACAAATCACTATTACTATACAACCCTCAAAAACAACTTCCTATACATCTAGAGGTTTCACCAAACACATGGTTTATAGGAATACTAATATCCATCAAAAAATTCCACGCACTCTTTTCTTCCGAAGCAGAGTTTATTGGATTCCTTAGAGGAGATAATATAAATAAGAAATACTACAACGAGGAGCAAGTAAGTCCCTCAATGGCTATCGTTTTGAATCAAATGTTCAACAACTACATGAATCAATCGATTAAGAATTTATATTACACCGGTAAGACCTATGAACTATTAAGCTTACTTTTTCATCAAACAGAAGATCAGACTCTCGAAAACTGCCCTTTCCTGTCAGACGAAGATGAAGTAGTCAAAATTCGCAAAGCGAAAGAAATTATAATTGCAAAAATGACCGAACCACCAACGCTTCAAGAGTTAGCAGACATGGTCGGTATCAATATAAAGAAACTTAAACTAGGCTTTAAGCAAATTTACGGAGATTCTGTATTTAGTTTTTTATTTGACTATAAAATGGAATATGCCAGACAATTACTAGACAATGGCAATTACAATGTCAACGAGGTCGGCCTTAAAGTAGGCTATAGTTCTGCTAGCCACTTTATCTCTGCTTTTAAAAAGAAATTTGGCACTACTCCAAAGAAATACTTAATGTCTAAAAACTCAAACAATTAAACAATGCAAGGAATATTATTAGTAAACCTAGGATCTCCTAAATCGCCAACAGCAAAAGATGTTAAACCATATCTTGACGAATTCTTAATGGACGAACGAGTGATAGATGTACCCTATCTTCTACGTGCATTTTTAGTTCGAGGAATTATCTTAAATACTAGACCCAAAAAATCAGCAGAAGCATATAAGAAAATATGGTGGCCTGAAGGCTCTCCATTAATCGTTATCTCAGAAAGACAACAAAAAAAAGTTCAAGAGCTAATTGATATACCTGTTGCATTAGCAATGAGATACGGCGAACCCTCTATTAAAACAGGAATTGAAGAATTAAAAGCGAAAGGTGTAAGTGATATTTTAATGATACCACTATATCCGCAATTTGCTATGGCTACCACAGAAACTATCGATGTTTTAGCAAAAAACCTTATTAAAAAACACTTTCCTGAAATCAAACTAACAAGTTTACCCGCTTTCTACAACAAACCAGAATATATCGAAGCTCTAGCCGAATCCATCAAAAGTCATCTGGAAGGATTTGACTACGACCATCTTCTTTTCTCATACCATGGAGTACCCGAAAGACATATCAAAAAGTCAGACATAACTAAAAGTCATTGTCAAATAAACAACAAATGCTGTGTCACAAATTCTAAAGCACACGAGTTTTGCTACAGACACCAGTGCTTAGAAACAACCAGACAAGTAGTTGAAAAACTAAACATCCCTGAAGGGAAATACAGCTCCTCTTTCCAATCAAAGCTTGGCCCAGACAAATGGCTTCAACCTCCGACAGACGACACTGTAAATGAATTTCCAACTCAAGGCATAAAAAAATTAGCCGTAGTTACACCAGCATTCGTCGCAGACTGTATTGAAACTTTGGAAGAAATCGGCTTGGAAGCTCACCATGAATTTATCAATCACGGCGGTGAAGAATTCAGAACTATCCCATGCTTGAACGATGATGACCTATGGATAAATGCTTTAGTAACTTGGATAAAAGAGTGGAAAAATAACTAATACAATATACTATGTTATATCTATACCTAAAATCATTACACATCATCTTTGTCGTATGTTGGTTTGCAGGCCTATTCTATATTGTTCGCCTTTTCGTATACTATGCAGAGACCGCAGATATGAACAAAACAGAACAAACGATTCTTAGAAATCAATACACAATAATGACCAACAGGTTATGGAATATTATTACTTGGCCTGCGGCCATTCTAACAACTATATTTGGTGTTTGGATGCTCATCGAAACACCTATGTGGCTAAGCCAACCGTGGATGCACATTAAGCTACTATTTGTCGTATTGCTATTTGCCTATCACATGAAGTGCCATCAATTTGTAAAACAAATAAACAATCGCACATTAACCAAAACCTCCTCTTTTTTTAGAATTTGGAATGAAGGAGCTACGCTCATTTTATTTTCTGTTGTATTTTTAGTAATTTTAAAAAGTACAGTAACCTGGGTATTTGGCGTAGTTGGTTTAGTAGGCTTATCAATCTTATTAATGTTAGGCATTAAACTCTATAAGAATATTCGTGAACGCAACAAAAACTAATGAAAGATGAGTTTTTATTAAAGAATTTCTCCCTGAGAAACAGAATATTCTTTTCCTTAATTTTCTTAAGTATCATTTCGTCTGTATTGATATCTGCCGTCTCTGTACACCAATTTAGAGAGGAGGCTCACAATTATCATCAATACAGACTCGAACGAAAAGAGATAGCTATCAACGAGAATATAAACTATATCCTTACCACTACCCCTTTCCCCTTAGTAACCAAAAATCTACAAGCGATCTTCAAGGATAAAATCCACGAACTAGCAGCTATTCACGACACAGAAATCAATTTACACGATCTACGTGGCAACTTAGTTATTTCTTCTAAAGGCACTTTTTCTGTTGACAGAATCGCTCCCGATCTTTCTCCGATCATTTTAAAGGCGATACAACAGTCTCCTGACAAAAGATTTATCGATGTACAATCATTCGAAAAAAGCCGTTTACGCGTTGCATATAGCTACCTTAAAGATGACCAATTTAAACCGCTAGGGATATTAGCTATCCCTTATGAGGAAAAAACAGAATTTTATGAAAATGAAATCAAAAACTTCATGATAAAATTCGGGCAAGTTTACATCATCATGCTTATCATGTCCATTGCTATTTCTTACTTCCTTTCAAACTATATCATCCAAAACCTAAAAGACATAAGTAATAAAATCAAGAAAACAACCCTTGGACAAAAAAATGAAAAAATAGAAAACTCTTCTACCAGTAAAGAGATATCAACACTGATCAACGCTTATAATGACATGGTTGATAAACTAGATGAAAGTTACCACAAATTAGCTCAAAGCGAAAGAGAACAAGCATGGAGAGAAATGGCAAAACAAGTAGCCCATGAGGTCAAAAACCCTTTAACACCAATGCGACTAACAGTTCAGAGCTTTGAAAGACGCTTTGACCCTGAAGACCCAGATATACGCAAAAAACTAAAAGAATTTAGCCTCGTATTAATTCAACAGATTGATACAATGTCATCTGTCGCAACAGCTTTTTCGAGTTTTGCCTCTATGCCTGCGCAAAAAAACGAAACCCTTGATGTCGTCAAAACAGTCAAGCTATCCTTAGATATCTTCAACGAACCATACATCAACTTCACGACTGATGAAGAGGAAATTATTTCGAAAATTGATCAAACACAATTAATCCGAATAATCACTAACTTAGTCAAAAATGCAATCCAAGCAATGCCAGAAACACAAACCAATCCAAGTATTGACGTTACCATCTACAGGTTGGAAAATCAAGTTGTCATTCAAATAAAAGACAACGGAACCGGTATTGGAAATGACAACATTAATAAAGTATTCCAACCTAAATTTACAACCAAAAGCAGCGGAATGGGACTTGGACTTGGTATTATTAAAAATATTGTTGAAAACTACGAAGGAACCATTACTTTTAAAACAAAATTAGAAGAGGGAACAACTTTTACTGTAACTTTACCTATTATTGAAGAATAAAATATATAAAACCATGAAAATGAATTACGAAAATATTCTAATTGAAAAGGAAAAAAACCTTGCCATTATAACCATAAATAGACCAAAGAGTCTAAACGCTCTAAACAAAGCAACGATTGAGGAACTTAACCACTTACTAATTACCCTTGAAAGTGACAAAGAGACTAAGGCAATCATTCTAACTGGTAGTGGTGAAAAAGCTTTCGTAGCTGGAGCTGATATCAAAGAATTCTCAAACTTCAACACAAGTGAAGGTTCACAACTAGCCGCAAAAGGACAAGAGCTTTTATTTGATTATGTACAAAACTACAGCAAACCAATTATCGCAGCTGTTAACGGATTTGCTTTAGGAGGAGGACTAGAGTTAGCAATGGCTGCTCATTTCAGAACAGCTTCCTCTAATGCTAGAATGGGATTACCAGAAGTAACACTTGGGTTAATACCAGGATATGGAGGAACACAACGCTTACCACAATTAATCGGAAAAGGTAGAGCGATGGAAATGATCATGACTGCTGAAATGATTAATGCCGACAAAGCACTCGATTTCGGCCTAGTAAACCACGTTGTAGAGCAAAGTGAATTATTGACTTTCACAAAACAAATCGCTCAAAAAATCACTAATAACTCCTCTACAGCTATTGGCAAAGCGATTAAGTCAATCAATGCCAACTATAGAGATGGCATAAATGGATTTCACGAAGAAATTAAATGCTTTGGAGAGTGTTTTGACACAGAAGACTTCAAAGAAGGAACTACAGCCTTCATCGAAAAAAGAAAAGCAGAATTCAAAGGAACAATATAAAATAAAAAGGTCGAAGCTTTATAAACTTCGACCTTTTTAATTATAAATATAAAAATGGATATTTTCAAATTATCTTATTTAAAGATATTTTGTTGGCCTACAAGGACTCGAACCTTGAACGACT
>NZ_WMJY01000047.1 GCF_009711055.1 Myroides pelagicus | reverse complement strand
CCGAATACATGAAAGTAAATAGGTGCGAAACTTCAGTTACCTTATATGGGACTCAAAACATAACAAAAGCCTGCAAATTAATAAATTTGCAGGCTTTTGTATTTGAATTAGATCACTATTTATTTTAAAAGTGCTAAAAGTATGAATGTCTAATTCGGTGCATTATAGTGTTTTCTTACTGCTTCTTTCCATAATTATAAAGCTACCATTTTTAGAAAACACTAACTTAATTAACTAAACATAGCCTATATATTTTATAGTAATCTACTCTTATTTTATTTGGTTCCTGTAAAATCTACATCTGCATTGATTACCATTGGTCCCCAAGCGCTATTTGCAATAAAATTTAATTGCATTGTATAACTAGTGCCATTTTTGATAATCGTTGCATCCACATCAATATTCGAATTCACCCCTAGAACACTAAATCCATCAATTTGAGTACCTTGAAAATGGATTGTATTTCCACTCTCCGTGTAGGGAATATTTTCCATATCAATATTAATATTAGCAGGCATTTTTCCAACTTTAAAAGGTTCAATTTCCAATCCTATCGTTTGTGCAGCCTCATTTACTGTAATTGTAATGGTTTTATTTTGTACATCTGTATAATCACCAGGCCCTGATCCTGCAAGCATACTATTAATTACATACGTTCCAGTATAAACACCTGCATAATCGCCCGCCGAAAAGGTTGAAAAACGACTGTCACTCTTAATTCCATCTGTATGGAATAAATCATAGAAAAACGTCTTGTTTACTACTTGTTGGTCTTGTGTTTGTGTTTCATTATCGTCTGCACTACAAGAAGTAAATAGCAATACGCCCAAAAGCGAAAATGCCGAAATAAATTTGAATTTTTTCATAATATTATAGTTTTTAAGTAGTTAATAAAGACTATGTTTAGTTTTAAGTTCTTATCGATTACCTACATTGATTTTAAGTTTTAACCCTTGATTGAAACGAATTTCCATATCTGTCAATCGAAGTTTAGCATACTCATAAGAGTCTCCAAGCCAATCTGTAGAGCGCCAAGTACCAGTAAGTACTCCCCCTTCAATTTTATTTTGCCCTTCTATACTTACATACGCAATTTTTGGTTGGGTACCTTGCAGTAATTTGGTGTGTATAGGGGTCTTCCAGGTTGGATAAATTGGTGGGTCAGGGTTAAACAAAAACTGAATATCTCCTTCAAAAGCAAGGGTGTATTTTTTGCCAGCTAACTCAAAATCAACAGGGCCAATTTTACCATATGTCTGCTTAGGATTACGCGGATTATAACTAAAAGTGAGTGGAATATCCAAATTGATGCTGTTGTTATCTGTATCTGTCAGTACACCGTTAAACATTTGATTTGAAAAATTGAACATCTTATTACGAACCTTATCAATCTGGCGGTGCGTATCATAATAGCCATCGAGGAGCACTAAATATTGATCTAATGGATGTTCATCAAAGGTTTGGTCTGGAGAAATAGAAGTCACACTCATGAGTTTAAAGTTGATATCCATAAAAATCTCATTGCTATCTGGGTTGTAATAACCATTTACTTCTGCACTAGGACTTGAATCATATTGGATTCGCTCTCCTTGTTCATTGTAGATGTATGAGCCCGCTGTTGCTTTACTTGAACGCGTACCGAAATAAATCCAGTTTTTCTTTTCTGGGTAAGCATCTACATACTTGTTTATGATATCTAGTTTTCCACTGATTGTAGCCGCTAAGGGCATATTGCCAAACTGGAATTCAGGCATTTCGAAGTAAAGTTTATTCGGATCATTTTTGTCATAATTAAACTTAAATTTCACCGGCATTCCCTTTTCTCCTACAGTTCTCTCTCCATTGGAACGAAAAGCTCGGGTATAAATAATTACCTCTTTATTTTTAAACTTTTGTTCAAAAAGATTTTCTTTATCTTCTTCTAATTCCACTTCAGATTCTGAGGTGCTACACCCACCTAGAAATGTAAATACAGCTAGAAGAAAAATAATATATACGTTTTTTTTCATTGCTTATAGGAATTATAAAATGTTTCCATTTTTATCTATTTTTTGAGTATTATTCCATTTACCTGTTTCATCTAATCCACTATAATAGAAAGCTGCTTTAGGTGCTGAAGTTTCTACTTTATGCATTAATTCTATACTTTTTTCTCTGTGAACTGTAAGCATTACTTTATCAAAAGCGAGATTGAGGTTATGTTCAACTGCTGTTAGTGTTCTTGGAAATTGAACATTCCAAACAGGTAACCCTTTAAAATAAGAAGAACCCCAAAAAGCATTTAAATGGGAAAAATCAGCTTTTTGCAATTTAGGTAAATACATCAACTGAAGTTGGCCGGCTTGCATATCGGGTAATTTACTCTTTGGAACTATAATTTCTTCCAAATCCGGACAATTAGAAAGAACCAAATCAGACATGGTTAAAGCTCCTCCAACAAACCAATCTGCACTACTACTTAAATCAAGCGTTTTAAAACCAGACATAAACTCAAATTTTAAGCGCTTAAGAGAAGTACTGGTAATTTTCACTCCTTTAGCTATGTGAAAATTACGCATCCAAATCCAAGTCACTCCATTATCGGGGATTTTCAAATACTCAATAGTTGTGTTTTTCACTTGGTGATTGTTATTAATATCCACCCAACTAGCACCGTAATCCTTATGTTGAAGTACATATTGTATTCCTTCGTAGTTTTCAATTTTAGAAGTCATATACTGCTCATCAGTTTGTTCTAAATACAAATAGGTATTGTCATACGTAACTGGATCAATAGTTTTATCGTAATTTGGATCTTTTGAAGCTCTTAAATTAAAGTATAATCCCAAATGAAATTCTGCTGTATTTTCTGGTATACGCATGGGAGTGGCTATATCTAACTTACTTCCTGCATTTGGAAATAAAGAAGGAAATGTCTCTTGCATATAAGTTCTCAAGATAGGATCTGGAATTTCTCTTAAGGTAGTATAAGTTTTTAATTCCCCTTTTTCCACCATTTTCATCTCTACTGTACCCTTCTCCAATGCCTCTTTGTTTTCTTTGTAAAAAGTGAGGATTTCCTCCATGTTAAATTTAGCTTGTTCAGGTAAATACAATTTTTGAATTTTAAGCGCATTCATATTATAAAATTCATATAACACATTACCTTGCAATTCAATAGCTGTCACTTTAGTAGGCAAAGCAGTAAAGTCAAATTCCATATCAAACTTGTTGTCTGCTAGTTTTATTTCCTCTAAATGTTCAAAAGCTTTGATTCCTTCTAAATCACTAATTTGCTTACCTGTTAAATTCAAACTTTTGGTATCTAGGACTTTTTGGTCTATTTTTAAAGCATTCCCTTCAAACCCATACCCTTGTTCTTTTAAAGCAGAAATCAGATTATTATCTTTGATAACCTGAGTACCAACAGGATTTTCAGGATCAACAATAATCACCGTATCGTCACTTGAGGAACAAGAAACAAGCTGTGTCACTAAAAAGACAAGCGTTGTAAAACGTAAAATTCTTTGATTCATGATTGTTAATTATTAGTTTAAAAAATTTCATCACATTTATAACTGATTAATCCTCCGCTTTCTCCTATCTCTAGTTCTGGATTATACCAGCTTATAATAAGTAGTTTAAAAAATCGATTCCCTTCTGCACTTCGAATGATATACACGTGAAAGGATGGTTGATAAGACGGAGGTGGCCCAGAGAATCGCAAGGCGTTTGCCAATAATAAATTGGCGGTAGATTTCATTTGTTTAGGACCATTATTAGGATCAAACCAAGGGTCTGTATTTCCTGTTTTACTACTCTCTAAAATCCATTGTTCTTGACTCATGGTAATACTTATTACAGTATCTGTCACAAATAGGGCTTGTTTGGGTATTTGGCTAATAGACGTTATGCTTTCATAAGAAACAGCTCCCATATCATAGGCTCCACCCTGTCCCTTTCCGCTTAAACCACTATTGGTTCGAATATTAAAGCGATTAAAAGCGATATCCCAGTCAAGGCGATCTTTTTGTTCTCCTTCAACAATTGGACGATCCGCAGATCGAAAAAGCGAATCTCCAGAAGAAAAGGGATTTAAAAATTTATCTTCTCTAAGGTTATAGTATAACCAATCGTTGCTATATTCTGTAAGTCGCGGAAGGTTTTTTCCATCATAAGGCAACGCATCATACTCCACACAGCCCATAGGCACAAAAGCAAGAGTCAGAAATAAAACGAATGGCGTAATTGAATCTAAGTACTTTTTCATGGCTTTAAAATTTATATTCTACTTGAACAAACCATCTTCTTCCTGGTGTTGCTGGAATATTAAACATGGCTACGCCAGCCCCTAACAAGGAGGGTTTATAATTGAAAACATTATCTACTCCCAACGTTAATTTATAGTGCTTGTAAAAGGTTTGATTCACAACTAAATTGGACATCGTATACGTTGGGAGGTCCACTTCAAAGTAGGCATCTTGAGCTTTGCCATTAATCATCAATTTATCTTGTACATTGAACTTTTTAGCGCCAATAATATTGGTGTTTATACCTGCTCTTAAATCATAGTTGAGTCGTGAAAAATTGTATTCGATTTGAATATTGGCATTATGTGGAGAGGCTGTATTGAGTTGAACGCCTTTTGTTTTGCTAACCTTTACATAAGAGTAAGACCAATTTACATTGAAATTAGGGTTGATTTTAACTTTCCCTAAAACATCAAATCCCCTAAGGTTACTCGTATTTAAATTTTGATATTCAAAATTGTATTGAAATTCAAATACACGCCAAACTCCTTCTATTTTATCCTTAAAATAATTGGTATAGGCATTAAAGTTGACAAACAAACTACTGTTCTGAAACTCAGTAGAAAAAGAGAAATACGTATTCTTCTCCGGTTTTAAATCTGGATTACCTACAATTTGAAACATGCCCAGATGATCCCAATCAAAAAACTTCTCTTTAATTGTCGGTATACGATAGCCTTTGGCGTAAGTAAATCTAAAGGAGAATTGTTCTTTTAAATCATACTTAACCGAAAATTTAGGTGAAACATTGGTTCCAAATAGTTCATTGTAAGAGGACCGAATTCCGAGGGCAATTTTAGTGCGTTCGATCCCCGAATACTCCTCTTGAACAAAAGCCTCAATCTCTTTTGATTCTCTTTCTGTTAGTGTCCCTTCTCGACCAAATCTATCGCTAATTAGTTTTTCCTCATTTTGCTCTACTCCAAGCGTTAGCTCATGTTGTTCAAAATAAGTAGACACAAATTTTAATCTTGGTTGAACTAATTTAGAATCATATAGTTTTTTTCTTTCGTCAATGCGTTCATGTCTTTTAAATCGCTTATAATTATCCACATGCACACTCGCAGACAACTCTCCTATATTTTTAATTTTGTATTTCATTTTAAATCCTCCTGAAAAATCCTCTGTTTGATTAAATATCAAGTCTTGAATTAGATCATAGGAGTTCATAAAAAAATACGTCCCATACGCTTGAAAGTGGAGATTGTCATTTACATCATAATAAACTTTCTGTGAAACATTTACGAACTCATCCCCTTCTATTCCCAAAGGAGGGCGTTCTATAAAGCTCGTAATTACCGTATCGCGTAGTAAACCTATTGTAGGGTTTTTGCGAAATGTCTTTTTATCATACCCTGATTGGAATAAATAGTATGCATCTGTGCTAGTATATTGAACATCTGTTTGCAAGGTTACTTTACCTAAATTGCTTCCCATAGATAACCACCCTTGCAAATTAGGTCGATCTACATTTTTTTCAAACATGTATAAAAAATCAGATTTTTTAGGATTTTTATAGTTTCTTTGATTCATTTCTCCATATCGCACACCTGCTGTTAAGGCAAACTTTTGATCCGTCTTTTTGGTAATTAAATTAATAACAGCACCAGAAGCCATTGAGCCATATAAGATTGAAGATGCTCCTTTTATAATTTCAATGTGATCTACAGAATGAATATTGAAACGCTGATAATCAAGGTTTCCCGCCATTTCACCAGTTAATTTTTCTCCATCAATGAGAAATAAAATATTTCGAGCGTCTAGTCCACCAACATTCACATCAGTTCCAAAACCTACCTTTTGAAAATTCATTCCTGGAATCTCACTCATTAAAGCATCTTGTATTCCTGTAAAACCAGATTCTGAAAGTTTTGCTCCAGAAATAACCTGAACTAATACTGAAGAATCTTTTGTTCTTTTAAGGTTTGTATTTGAGGTTGTGATTAAAATATCATCCATCACTTCATTCCCCGTTTTTAGCTGAACCAATTTAAAATCTTGATTTGAGGCTAAAACGGTTGTCGTAAACTGATATTGAAATGCCTCAATGTACAAAGTGAGGTCTCCCATCTCCGTTACTAAAACCTCACCGTTTTCGTTTGAATAAAAAATTTGGTCCCCTTTATTTAGTAAAACAACTTTTGCTCCCGGAATTACATCACTTGTTTGTTCATCTACAATATGAATTACTCTTTGTTGTGCATAGACATTAAATCCCATGCATAAGATACATGTAAACAATAAAAGTCTTAGATTAATCCTAAACATAGTCTTACTTATAATTGATAATCAAAAAATTAACTGACACAAATATATTTTATTATTTGTATTTAATCTAAATAAATATAATTTATATGTAGATTGGAATTATTTAACATTTAAGTTAATTTTTAAACTAACCAAATAAGTATTATTATGTGTTTTAAATTATTTTATCTTAAATTCAATGTATTAAATATTGTTTTATAATAAAAAACATAACCAAACTAATTTATTTCACTTTTTTTCAAGTAGAATATTCACTTATATTTACATGCAAATAAGTATTACTGCTAGATTAGCATCTCCTCATTTAATTTAATAATGTACTGTTTACTATTAGATTTCTATTTTTATGAAACCAATTTATATTGCTATTAGTTTAGCCAATTTTTTCATAGCCTCTTGTTTTGGACTCGTATTAAGATCAGCTTTTGTTTATCCCGAAGTGAATGCTTATTTTACTTATTCTTATTTACTACATACACATTCCCATCTGGCAATGCTAGGTTGGCTTTATATGCTTGTATTTATTTTATTTGTTCAGTTTTTTGCCATTCATACTAGAAAAGAACAAAGATTTTATAACCGTTTATTCTGGCTTACACAAGTTTCTGTTATAGGAATGATGTTAACCTTTCCTTTACAAGGTTATGCGGCACCTTCTATTGCGTTCTCTACTCTACATATCTTGTGTTCCTACGCTTTAGGTTATCGTTTATGGAAGTACAATACAATAGGAAATCCGCAAACTAGAAGACTTTTAAAAACGGCCATTATTTGTCTTTTTTTATCCACACTAGGCGCTTGGTCTTTAGGACCTATAGGTGGAATATTAGGAAAAACCAGTGTTTATTTTCAACTTTGTATTCAGTTTTTCTTGCATTTTCAACTGAACGGATGGTTTCTTACAGCTTTCATCACCTTGTTTTTTCATTATTTTTTCAGCAAGAAAACCATCCCCTATTTTACTTCTTTTTATGGGTTTTGGGTGCTGTCGATGGTATTTACCTTTGGATTAGTGTTTGCCTGGTACTTGGACATTCCTCTCATTTTTAAAATCAATACCATAGGCGTAATTGCTCAATTCCTTGCCTTTGGTATATTGGGGTGTTCCGTTTGGAACATGATTCAACTAAAACAATCTCTTTCATTAAGTACATGGTGGTTAATATTGGCTTTTAGCTGTTTATTCTTTCGAATTTTAGCTCAATTGAGTACGGTTGTAGAATCAATTGCAGTACCAACCCAAGCGATTCGCAGTTGGATTATCGGTTTTATTCATTTGAATATGCTGGGTA
The DNA here is from genome assembly GCF_009711055.1 of Myroides pelagicus. Classification (GTDB taxonomy): domain Bacteria; phylum Bacteroidota; class Bacteroidia; order Flavobacteriales; family Flavobacteriaceae; genus Flavobacterium; species Flavobacterium pelagicum. The sequence continues at coordinate 11,887 of NZ_WMJY01000047.1, read as the reverse complement.
TAATGACTGGATTTGGGATTTGGCTGTTGATTCAACTAGAGCAAATTAAAGTAAATGGAGGATTAAAACTAGCTACTATATGTTTGCTTGGTGCATTTGCTAGCACGCAATTTGTATTATTACTACAAGGACTTAAAATAGCTACCAGTGCATCTTTTGTTTTCCGGGAACATACCTGGTTGTTTGTTTGTTCCATTGGTTTTCCTTTAGGAATTCTTCTTTTGTTATTTACTACTGCTATGAAATCAAAAGAAGGAAAAATATTTGCATCATAAATCATTAAAGAAAAAGATGTCTAATTAGGTACGCTATCTCACAAAAATCTTTTTCTTCTTCTTTTCATCCTTTTCTCAAAACTTAATTCTTCATAATCTATCTCCTGGTTATTGTTTAAAAGATTAAACAATGACACAAACTCATCATTATTAAAATCGGTAGTGTCAAGATATAAATGCTCAAATATTGGATGTAACTCGTCTGATTCATTAGTATTAGTCTGTTGAGAAGATATTAAAATTGAACGAGAATAATCTTCTGTACTACTCCATTTTTGACTTAGTATATTAGCTGATAACTCTTTACTTAAATCAGAGNTATTAGCTGATAACTCTTTACTTAAATCAGAGCCTTTATAGACACTTTTTGAGTTGTGATCGATAAAAGTTACACCATAGATTCGATTGTCTTTGTTTTGGAAGATAATAACGTTTATTCCATGACTTAAAAGTTCTTCTTTAAATTCTTGTAATGACTTTGTTGTATTCAATGCTATTTCTATAGTATGTTTTAGATTAACTTTATTAGATATGGGTTTAAATTTTTCTTTTGAAACATTAAAATGTTTTTCTAACTCTTGATAACCTGCAATCTTTCCAAAATGGGAAGCCTTAAAAGAATTACTTACCTTCTCCCCTTTTTCATTTATGGCAAAGTAGACTAAACCTTGTTTTGTTTGTCCATTGTAAGAAGCTTCCACCTTTTCTGCTCTGATATTAAAAAGTGATAATAAAGCATCTCAAGTTTCGCACTGATTTCCTTTCACGTATTAGTCTGATATTTAAAGTTGTAATTATTGGACAAAAGTCCCAAAGATTCGATATTATCAATTATTCTAGTTGTAATATCATGAATATCAATAGACTCTACCAATTTTTCCAAAACATCAAGTACTAAGGTTACTACAGCTAATAATCTAACGTTCAATTTGTTTTCAATGTAATCCTGTTTGAGGTCTTTAAATAGACCTCCAATAGTTTCATAAGCCTCCATTGTATAACGGATACTTATGAGCAAATACTGTACAAATACAATAGTTGTTTGGGCTATCTGAACATCAAAGTTTGTGGATTGAGCTTTACCAAGTCCATACCTATATTTTTACACTATAATTAAAATAAATTAATTCTTAAATAAAAGTAAAAATAAATTATAAAACAACATACTAATTAACTCAATATGAACTATTTATTAGTGATCCCATCTATATAAAGTTAAACTAAAAAAAAACGCTATGATAAATAACTCCAAACAACACAAAATGACAAAACAAGTCAATAAACTTGTCTTTTAATTCAATACCTCCTTAATTAATAGATATAAATTAATATCTTAACGAAGCTACATAAACAACACAATTAAATTAACAACTAAAATCTCTTTTTTCAATTTATCAATTCTAAAAAAGCTATTTACCCTCATAATTAACTAAAAAATTATAAAAAAATGTTACTTTTGTGAAACCTTATTTAACATTTTAGAAATGGATTTTTTTCAGTTCAAGAAATTAGCTAAGGTGTTGGTTATAATTGGATGTTGTTTTTTCATTTCGCAAGCCTATGCGAAAATCCCTGAGCATTTTCAACAACAAATTGAAACGCTTAGCTACAGACCTTTAAACAACACTGGAAACTTACAAATTGCCACCGACTCATTAAACAATACTTGGTTAAAAGGTCAATTAGACAAAAGCTATTTATATGCACCAGTTGTGCTATACATTCCTAATGCGCATATTTTTGCCTATGATTTGTATATCTATAACTTTGATCGCTTGCATTTAGTAGATCCAAACTTAGACAGTCAGGACAACCCTATCAAAGGTCGATACGCTCAACACTATATCGTCACTGATAACCAAACCTACTACATCAATCTATATCAAGCACCTACGGACAATTTGCGTATCATCGCTACCGAACGTAGTCAGTTTGGCGTAATGGAGGCTAAACAGCTACTCTTTATAGGTCTATACTACGGGATTTCGGTAATTTCAATACTGATTAACCTAATTTTTTATATCATATTTAAAGACAAGCGTTTTATAACCTACTGCTTGTTACAGATTTGTATATTCATTTCTTTGTTTTATGAGGACGGTATGTTTTATTACCTATCAAATGGAAGCTTGCAAATGAAGTATTTACTGGTATGGAATATTCCGATCACCTCATTTCTTGCCTGCCTGTTCACTGGTTATTTCCTAGACATCAAAGCATTTTTTGTACAATACAAAATCATGTTTATAGCACTTTTTTCTGCTAGCTTTTTGTCAAGTTTAATTTTTATGTTCTACCCTGATAAACTCTTGTTGAACCTAACTACAATTTTGAGTTTTATAGGACCGATATTCTGTTTAATTATAGCAGCTACACAGTTTAGAAAAAATGTGTATGCGCGTTTTCTATTATCCTCCTTTGGGATAATTGTTATTTTTGGAATCGGTTATACATTCTATTTAAATCTCAGCGCTCAAGAGCTTAGTTATTTCGATATTAATGCTTTTCGTTTAGTTAGCGCCTTGGAAATCATTATCATTACTTTTGCCATTATTTACAAAGTAAAAAACATACAAGATCAAAATCATAAGTATCGAGCGGAAATAGAATCCTACCTAACCAACCAGAAGTCACTTAAGAATACCGCTGATGCTAAAAAAGACATCAGTATGCTTGATATCTTAAGAATTCAGTATGACCTTACCCCTAGAGAGGCAGAAGTGTTGACTTGTATTTGGAAGAACATGAGCAATAACCAGATATCCGAACACTTATTCATATCGGTTAGCACAGTAAAATATCACGTTAGTAAATTGTATACTAAACTGGAAATTAACTCCCGAAATCAAGCCATGAATCTACGCAAAGATGCTAAATATTAAAAAAGAGTGCTTTTTAGGGCACTCTTTTCATTTGTTTTAAGGCCTTGTGCAAAGATTTAAAAACACTGTCATTAAAGACACACTCACACCTTAATTTTCAATTATTTTAAACTCACCACGTCTGTTCAGCGCGTGTTCACTAGCCTTACATGGTTTACTACCATCACAATCGTTTAGCAACTGAGATTCCCCCATTGCTTTGGTTTTTACCCTATGAGCCTCAATACCTCGATTCGTAAACCAAGTGGCTGCTTTTTTAGCTCTTCGATCCGATAAACCAATATTGTAAGCCTTACTACCTCTACTATCAGTATGCGCCTCTATCACAATACTAATCTCTGGGTAAGTCTCCAATAAAGTTTTTATTTGTTCTAAGACAACTTCATCATCTTCTCGAATACCCGATTTGTCAAATCCAAAATAAATCGGATCAAACCTAAGGTCCTCCCACGGTTTTTTTATTATGATTTTGGTCAAATGAATATCCTTATCAACAATCGGATTAACCTTATCAATGCTAATCTGTAAAATCTCAGAATTATACCCCTCAGCGCTAACATTTACCCAATAGGTCTGACCGCAGTTTACATCTTCCGTAGAGAACTCCCCTAGGTCGTTGGCTTGTATTTCGCCAACCTTTACTTTACTATTATCTAATAATTCTAAAGTACCATTACCTATCCCAGAAAGACTCTGCTTATCCAGTAAAGCTCCCTTAAACATAGCTGAGCATATACTAAAATAATACACATTGTCAAGGCCTAACTCACTCGGTCTATTTGAGCTTAGATAACCTGTGCTTTTTGAAGTCTGATAATAAGCAAAGTCATCAAATTCACTGTTGAATTGTTCACCTAGGTTTACCACCTTAGCCAACTGATCAGTTACTTGACTCAAGTTCTCAACTTTAAAGATATCTAAACCTCCAAAGCCTAGTCGAGCATCTGAAGAGAAGTACAAGTTCTCTGCCTCTACATAGGGATAAGTCTCCCTTCCCGAAGTATTAATAGCTCCACCTAGATTAGCAACTTCTCCAGTTGGTGTTAGATTCTCCAGTGCGACCTTGTAGATATCTGATTGCCCATATCCACCAGGTCTATCACTAGAAAAATACAAATATTGTTGATTACTAGACAAACTAGGATGAGCTGTATTAAAATCATCTGAATTGATCGATAATTCCTCTACTTTTCCCCACATGCCGTCTCCTAGTTTGCTAGCCTTATAAACCTTCAATACGGCACTATTGTTTTTGTTATAGCGCTTTTTACCCTTTTCACGCCTGTTATTAGCTGTAAAAAACATGACCTGACCATCTTTTGAAAAGACAGCCGAAGAATAGTTGATTGTACTGAGCTCGCCTTCTATCGTCAAAGCCGTTACTTGCGACTGATCAGCTAAGCTCGCCTTATACAAACTCGTGTACGGCTGATTAGTCCAAGGATCAATCTCTTTGGCCTGCTTGGACAATTGTCTAGAAGAAGTAAATACCACTTGCCCCTCTACCACGGCAGTACCATAGTCGGACTCCTGAGAGTTAAAGCTTGACGGTGTTAGCTCAACTGGTTTTTTAAACTCTTTATCTAGCACCAAGCCCATCTTATAATACTTCGCCTCTTGCTCTGTAGCAAACTCCTGAATCCACTGATTCAGATAAGTAGTCGCCTTGTCTTGCTGTCCCACAGCTTTTAATGTTTGAGCGTAGCGGAAGTAATGCTCCGGCTCAGCTGTTTGATCATTAAGCTCACTAAAGTACTTATCATACCAAGTAAAGGCATCAGCTAATTTGGCATTAAAGTAATACGCATCAGCAAGTTTAACATACACTAAGGCATTGCCTCTTCCTTTTTCGATAATGTTCTGATAGGTATCTATCGCCTTGCTATAGGCAAATTGTTCTGTTTGCCTTTCAGCCTTTTTCTCTTGTCTAATCTGACTATATCCATCGGTAAGCTGTCCTAAAAAAAGCAGTGTCCCTAATCCTATAGTAAATAGTTTTCTGTTCATGATACTTCCTTTTTAAAAGAACCTAGGCGTATGGGTACGCTTTAGTTTGTTAAACAAATCAAACTTCAAAAAGACCTCATGAGACCCGTTGTTATAACGAGCCAACTCTGTCGTATCCATATCATAAGCATAACCGACAAAAAGACCTTTAGCCACCTGAAATCCTGCTAAGGCACTCAAGGAGGCATCCCATCTGTAAGCTACCCCTAGAGTTAGCTTTTCTTTAACTAATGTATTTAATGATACATCTGCCTGCAGTGGTGCTCCCTGTACAGCCTTAACTAAGAGCGCTGGTTTTAATTTAACCGATTCGTGAATGTCAAATACATAACCAGCTGTAAGATAATAGTGCATCTTTTGTTTCATAGTACTCACCACATTATCGTCATAACGTGTGGTGGTTAATAAATTAGGAATCGAAAAACCGACATAAGCTTTATCGGAATACAAAAATACCCCTGTACCAATGTTTGGCGTAAAGCTATTGTCAATGTTCTTCTGTGTCACAGGATCTGTTGTGTTAAATACATGTAATCGACTGTAATCAACATCTAATAGATTCCCTGACCCCTTAATACCAAAGGCTAATTGATAATCGTGGTTCAGATATACTGAATAAGAGACATCAATTGAAAAAGTATTGTCTATCATCGCTCCTAATTGATCATTTTTAAAATGAACACCCACTCCTAATCCTGTCTCGCCAATTGGAGAAGTTACCGAGAAGTTAGCCGTCTTGGGAGAACCTTCTAGTCCTACCCATTGGGTTCTATACTGCCCATATATAGATAAGGTTTGCAAACTACCTGAATAAGCAGGGTTTATATTAGCATGATTGTACATATACTGAGTATATTGTGGATCTTGCTGAGCATAAACACCAAAGGAAACTCCCAGGCCAATCAAAGCGCAAACACTCCATTTTTTTAAACTATTATATCGTTTCATCTGCTAATAAAATTATGGGGTATCTAAATGTAGATAACCTGATTTCTTAATCGTTCTTGATCCTTTCTCGTCATTGATTTCATATACTATGATATAGTAGTAGGTACCCGATGGCAAAGGCTCATCTTTATTCACCACTACTCTACCTTTGGCATAACCATCAAATACATTCACTGTACCATAGCCCTGAGCATCGTAATTCGAGGTCTCAAACACTCTAGTTCCCCAGCGATTGTAAATCTCAACGGTATTGTTTGGATAGCGGGAGATGTTATCAATCACGAAATAGTCATTCTTTCCATCGCCATTTGGTGATACTAAATTGTATATAGCAATGTCTACATCGATGATCCAGTCCTCTTTAATCGTTGCCAAGGTGAAAAAACCATATCTATCAACTGTAGTAGGTGTGGTTACTTTCTTATTAACCATATCGACAATTCCACCTTCGTCAATCCACAACTCGTGTATCTCATCCCAACGCACAATGCGCAAATTTTTCTCAGGAGTACCTAATACATCTTTAGAAGTAGTATCATCATGCCAACCTAGGGTTAAGATAATATCTGTCGATGTGTTGACTCCACGCTCTACAAGCCAATACTCGTTTTTGTTAAGGATGTCAATAGCCCCTGAAAGGACAGTACGCGCCTCAAAAAAACCTTTGTCGTCATAAACATATTTACTCACAAAAGTATCCTCATCGTTTTGAGCAGAAGAAATAGTCGCGGGACGGTAAAACCCTCCATCACCTTGAGGGAAATCAAAGTCCTCCCTACCTACTTTTTCCATCAGCCCCTGAATATGACTATCATCACTTGCATTAGCAGCCGTAGCCCCAGGTAAGAAACTGATCATCCCTTTGGACATTCTTGTTAGTGTATTAGGCGCATCATTGATTTTGATAACACCTTTTTTCATATTTGCTTGCCCTTGTAAGTCAATATTTGTACTCACATCAAAAGACATTTCTTTCTTTGGGTTATCAAAAGTGATATCATAAAAACTACTAAGTCCATTACCTGATAATATCAGTGCCTCCTTGGTATCGTCTGCCATACTAAAAAGTGTCTTACTACTGGTCTTTCCATTGGTAATTCCATAGACTCCATCATTGTGAAAATTACTTTGGTAGCTGATTTGCCCATCCGATATAAAATGAGCCGTACCTAGATTTGAAAAGTCATATCCTGTACTTAAAATTCCATCAGCCCCCACACTAACATTCCCACCATTTACCAATAGCTCAGCACTTGTATTTTGAGCACTTACAGTTGCCATTCCTACTAGAGGAATGAACAACTTTAAGTAAAATCTTACTATATTTTCCATAATTAGTTACTAATTGATTTACCTGCCTTACTAGGCAAAGTAGGGTTACTAATTGCATTACATGCTTTGATAGAAATCTGCATTTTGTATGAATAGTTCACACATCCCTTATCATTTATAATCTTAACCCGAATATGTACTTTATCAATTGACGAATTAGCGTGAGAGATAACAAGCTGCGTGTCTTGTGGCAATAGTACATCTCCATTAAAACTAGTTGGCTGTAAATCACTCCAAACTAACTGATTACTATCCAAAGCATACTGCCAAACCAAGGTTTGTCCAGGTAAAAGATTATAGCTATATACCCCATCAGCATTAGGGCATAACTCCCAAAAATCACTTAAATCATCTACTAGTGGTAACTCATTAATAGTAATGGTAAAGGCTACTCTTTGGCCAAAACAACTTCCATTAGCTCCTATATTTCCTTCAGCTACATAATAAGTATACACTCCAGGTTCTGTAGGATTCGGCACACTTGCTAGTGGTAACTCACTAGTAGGACTATCAAAATAATACAGCTCTAGACCAGCCTGGGCACCTTGGTTAGATAATGCTGCTGGTATGGTATACGGTGTGTGATAGCAAACTTCAATATCACTAACTGTTGGCTGAGTCGTAACAATCTCTAAAAACGTAGTTAATCGCAGATAACAACTCTCTGTCATTCCAGGTAGGATAGCATAGTACATAGTCGACTGTGTATCTACTGGAAAATCTCCAGTAACTAGTGAGGTTTCATATCCAGGCATTGATGGCTCTTGACTATAAAACTTAGTTCCTTTAGGATACTCATTAGCAATAGTATTGCGCTCGATAAAAGTGATAGAAGGATCACAATAAACTTTAAACTCTCTAGCGCCTTCTGGTGAAAGTGACGGACAATTAGCTAAAAAGTCATTAGTCAAAGTAATATTTAAATTCAAGTCGTCGTATTGAGCTGCTGAACACACCCCTTGTGTATATCCTCTAACTAAAGATATATCAAAATCATGTCCTGACAGCTCACCTTTACCTGTAACTTTTCCATTAACTCCAGAGGTTAAAATACAGTCTGAAACCGAACTGGTCAGTAAAGTACAATCATTACTTACTTGCAAACTATAATTAATTCTACCATGAATTTCTTCTAATTCACCGACAGTTAACTTTCGGTCAAATACCCAAGTAATTTTACCACCAGCCGTCAAATTAGGATTCGTTGAAGCAGGGTGAGACCAAACAGCTGTCCCCTTCACTGGAAAGGATTGATCAATACTCGCTGACACAAAATGCATCGTCGAAGGAATACTAATCTCCAAAGCTCCATCTAAAATAGCCTCACTTCCTTTATTTTTTAGGTCAATTTGAAAATCAATGATATCTTCTGGAAAAACCTCTGAACCATGTGAAATATTTGGTGTAGTCACCTTATTCTCAGCCTCCACTAATGGAACATAGGCATCAACAGCAAAAACAATATTGTAAATAGCGAAGGTATCACCTGCCGTACCATATTTAAAACTAGTAGAAGTTTGACTATTGTTAATCAATCGATTATTGGTATTATCTAGATCAAACATGGCAATATCAAAACCATAATTATTTAAATAATTAGGATTTTTAGTATTTGGGGTTATTAAGACAGAAGAATTAAAAAAGTTATTGGTTTGATTTGTTCCATGTCTTAGAGTTTCCCAATTCGTTGATACTCGCTTTTTAATAGCAAAGTAATCTCCTGTTATATCTTGATCCCCTTCACCAGCCATCATTCCCATTTTGATATTGATATTACCACTTTGAGCTGCTCTAAAACCTGATACATTTAAGATTCCAGACTGGGCATTATCATTTCCACTTGCATTTAAAACACTAAAACCATCATAGACAGTAATATCTCTCCATTTCATAAGTGGGTTTTCGTAGATAACTACCATACCCCATCCTCCATATAAACCGGTATTATCGATTTCACCTGGTCTAGTTGCTATATCCGCTACACTATAAGTTCCCCAAGCATTACTTCCTAAAGTCAAGATCTTATCTGTAATATCAATATAAGAAGAATAAATACCTCGAGAATCAGAATCTCCTCTATATATCCATTCCGCAGTTAATTCTTGATAAGAGGTAGATCCTGGTAATCTCAGTTTAACCTTATCTTTGCGTAAGCCATTACTCAATACATTACTATTGGTATTATCCCCTCTTCCAGACCAATACAGTCCAACATAAACAATTTTTGTACACGAAGAGTCAAACCCTGCAGGATGTACTAAGGTTGCTGAAGATGAATTACGTATACTTGACGGATCTCCAGTAAGCTTATAAAAAGCCATATTTGTATTAACATTCGAATCACCAGGACTTCCTGATGACCAAAGTCTTTTATCAAATAAATTCGCATTACCTATCATAGTGAAGTCACCGCGAAGATTGTAAATCTCTTGATTCTTATAAGGCTCAGGTGCCTTAATCGAAGTACGCAAGCTAAAAGGTACTTTATTACTCTGACCATAAACTTTGTTTACCACAAACAGAAGCAATAGTATTGAGAAGATAAAGACTACCTTATGTTTAATAAATTCTATTGTTCTCATGGCATTAATTTTTTGGTTCTAAAAGATGACCTATAATTTTAAGTTCATTCCCCTTTGATTGGTTAAGCTTCTGAAAATCACTAAAAATTTGATTCCAATCACTAACGTTATAATATTTAACAACTATGTATTCTAGACTTGTATACATCGATAAATCTTGCTGAGCACTACCGATTAATTCACTTGGATCCAAGTCTATTACAATTAATTTATAATCTGCTGCTTGTTTAAGGAAATCCGGATTATCTTTTATCAGATCAATCGAAAAATACCCTTGCGTAAATAGCGTAGTATTTTTATCAGTATTTACAAACAAGCCATCGTCATACAACATACTAAAAGGTTGCTGAGCTGTACTTCTGGATTCAATATCATTAAATTCACTTTCTGGCAAAACCTCTTTGGCTTCTTGCCAAGTCAGGCTTTTTATCTGTTGAGCCATTGCATTAAAACTAAAAACACAAAGACACACTATTAAAATCTTTACTCTCATGTTTATTTGTTTTAAGGTTAGCGTACAGTAAACACTATATTCATAAATGACCCCGTTGTCACATTAGCCGTTGGTGTCACCTCATAGGTAAGAATACCCTCTTCGCTTAATGTTAGATTAGTAAATACACTAGCATCTACATAGGTCACAAAGAAGTTTAACTTATCTGCCTCTAATGTTGGCAATGCTGCACTTGGGTTACTCGCGACCACCGGCGTGGTGAACTGAGCCTGATAAATAGCATGTAAATCCACTGTACCCATACGCGTAGCATTGTCAAAGCTTACTCCTCCTTGACTAGTCTGTCCTTCTGCTGTAGGCATTAATATTGACGGCATATAGAAGAATTTCGGCATCGCAGACTGCACATCTACAGTATAAGTAGTCACTTTATCCACAACCACAGGTGTAACTATCGCATCACCACTACCCTGAACCACAGTTGTTTTTTGATTTTCTTGAACTACAGAAGCCTGTGTAGACCACTGAGCCTCTCCTGTATCACCTGTTACTAATACTTCTTTAGGTCCTGCATTTGCAATATCTTCTGCAAGGATTGTTCTGTCTAATATTTTATCAGAATTAACTGCACCTGTATTAATATCAATAGTCACTTCTTTTAATAAGGCTGTCGAAGCATCAGCAGATAGAGATAAATCAGTTGATTTAAGCGCTTTACCATTCAGTACTTTAGTAACATCTACCTCAGGGGTTTTCGCTTCCCATTGATTCGCTACTTCATTATAGGTTAGCACTTGTTTATCTGTTGGCGAGACAGCACTAACCGCTTTTGTTTGCAGTCCTACTACTTTGGTATTTGATAGAGTTCCTGTAACATCACCAGCGACATTCGCTGTAGTCGGATCTAAAGCTACAAGGTAAGTCGTCGTATCATCAACTACAGTGTTTGTAACCTCAATTCCACTACCTTGATCAACAACAGTATTTAACTGTCCTTGTTGAATAGCACCTTTTAAATCCACAGCTGTAGAAGCGACTGTATTAACCAGAGTCACTAAACTTGTTCCTGTTACGCTATTTTCAACAGTTCCGATTAGTTCTGCTGTATCAACGACATTACTTACATTACTTGTAATTGTATTTCCTGTTACAGTAAGTTCATTTGTGATAGGTTCTATCACTGGTTGTGGTACCCACTCTACTGTTCCAGCACCATTTGTAACTAACATGGTTTGATCAAGTCCTGGAGTAATTGACAAACCTACATCTTTTAATGATGAACCCTCCCCGCCTGTTACAGTAATCCCTGTTCCTGTAATATTCTTGGTTGAAACGACATTCTGATCAGTTAAGTTTACCGATGACGCTATTCCATCAACTGTACTTGTTAATTCATTAGCGTTTAAT
>NZ_WMJY01000046.1 GCF_009711055.1 Myroides pelagicus | reverse complement strand
TATAGGTATAAAACTACTTTAGTACTGCTTGCCTCTATCCTAACAATATCTCAGGCAAATGCAGTGACTGTCTACTTAGAAAAAGACAAAACAGAAGATCAAGTAAAAACCTCCAAAATTACCGGTAAGGTAAAAGATGCTAATGGTAACCTACCTGGGGTATATGTATCGGTAAAAGATACCAATAAAGCTACCTCAACTGATCTAGAAGGTAACTTCTCAATTGAGGTAGCTAAGGGACAAACCTTAGTATTTTCAATGATTGGATTTAGAGATTATTCAATTATTTATAATAATCAAAGTATTGTAAATGTAACTCTAAAACAAGACACAAGTACACTAGATGAAATCGTCGTTAATGCGGGGTACTACTCTGTAAAAGATAGGGAGCGTACAGGAAGTATTGCTCGTGTAACCGCTAAAGATATTGAACATCAGCCTGTAGTAAATCCACTTCAAGCCTTACAAGGGAGAGCTCCGGGAGTTAATATAACTGACTTAACAGGTATACCAGGAGGAGGTGTTGACATTGAAATTAGAGGGCAGAACTTTATGGGAAGTAAATCAACAGGAAGAAATACTCCTTTCTATATAATTGATGGGGTTCCTTTTTTTACGGATAAAATTGGCGGACAAGGAAAACTTTCAGGAACAATATTTAATGGCTTAATAAGCCCTTTAAATGCTATTAACCCAAATGATATTGAAAGTATTGAGATTTTAAAAGATGCAGATGCAACCGCTATTTATGGTTCACGAGGAGCAAATGGAGTTATATTAATCAACACAAAAAAGGGAACCCAATCTAAAACTAATTTTACAGCTTCATCTGCTGTAGGTTTTAGCAAAGTTCCAAAGTTTCTTAACATGATGAATACCCATCAGTATATCAAAATGCGAGAAGATGCTTACGCAAACGCTGGTAGAGACATACCTGCAAATGCCTTTGATATCAATGGAGCTTGGGATAGAAATAGGTATACCAATTGGCAAAAAGAACTAATTGGTGATACAGCTAATATGCAAGAAGTATCATTAGGCGTAAGAGGAGGAAATGAATTCTCAAACTTTAATATCAATTATTCACATAACGAAAACACCACAGTTTTTCCAACAGATAAAGGGTACAAAAGGAACTCTTTTATAGCTAGTTATAATCATAAAAGTAAAAATAGAAGACTTTCTGTAAACTCTTCAACTTTATACTCTGATCAAACAAATAATCTTCCAACAGAAGATTTAACTAAACAATCATTAACGCTTGCTCCAAATGCACCTAAGCTATACAACGAAGATGGTAGCTTAAATTGGCAAAATAAAACATGGATGAATCCACTGGCTCAACTCAATAGCCATTACGAAAATAAAACTACAACAATCGTAATTAATTCAAATATCTCATATAATCTAATAAAAAATCTTTCAGTAAAATTAAATATAGGGTATACTTCAAATCAATTAGAGGAAAGAAAAATTATCCCACATACAATCTTTAATCCCGCATTTAATTTAACAAGCGAACGTTCTGAATCGTATTACTCCAATCAGAATTTAAAAAATTTCATACTAGAACCTCAAATAAACTATTTAATACCTAAAGGCAAACACTTAATTAGTGTTTTATTAGGGTCTACTTACCAACAAAACAACTTAGAATCAACCAGACTCACTGGTAAAAATTTCACATCCAATGCTTTTATAAATAACATTGGTGCTGCAAAAGAAAAAATCGTCTACCCTATAATTAATAATCAATATAAGTATGCTTCTATTTTTACTAGAATTAATTATTCTTATGGCAGTAAGTATCTAATCAACTTAACTGGTAGACGTGATGGATCTAGTAGGTTTGGTGCAGACAATAAATTTGGAAACTTTGGTGCTATTGGTGCTGCATGGATTTTTTCTCAAGAACCATTTATGGAAAACCTCCCTTGGCTTTCTTTTGGAAAAATTCGCTCTAGTTACGGGGTTACAGGTAGTGATAATATTGGAGACTATGCCTATTTAGACACTTATAGTGTTGGCCAAATCTATAATGACTACCCAACATTAAATCCTACAGCTTTATTTAACCCTAAATATAAATGGGAAAAAACAAAGAAGTTTGAAATTGCAACTGAACTTAGCTTTTTCAATGATAGAATAAACACATCAATAGCATATTACAACAATAGATCTTCAGACCAATTAGTAGGATTAACCCTTCCAAGTACAACAGGGTTTTCCAGCATTACATCGAACTCACCAGCTACTGTAGAAAATAAAGGGTGGGAGTTTTCTGTATTCAGTCAAAATATAAAAAAGAAAAACTTTTTATGGTCTAGTAGCTTTAATTTATCATTTCCAAGAAATAAATTGGTTGCCTACCCTGGTCTTGAAGAAGGAACTCAAAGCAGCTTCTACGTAATAAGACAACCTCTTAATATTATTAAACTATATGATTATCAAGGATTAGACCCTGAAACAGGGAACTTCTTATTTAAAGATTATAATAACGATGGTAAAATAACATCTGCTGATAAACAACTTATTAAAAGTTTAGCTCCTAAATTTATTGGTGGATTACAAAATATGGTTTCTTATAAAAACTTATCATTAGATTTTTTATTCTATTTTACAAAAAAAGAGAACTACAATATCAATAGATATTATAGTTCCCCAGGAGCTGGCATTCTAAACCTTCCAGAGGTTATGGTTGATTATCATTCCGATACCAACCCAAATGCTTCTTATATGCCGGCTAATATTGGAAACCCAAACAATGCCCTATTACAGCCATATTTAGAGAGTACTGCCACTATTTCAGATGCATCTTTTATTAGACTAAAAAACATCTCATTAACTTATAATTTAAGTATACCTAAATTAAAAATAGATTCATTAAAACTTTATATACAAGGACAAAATCTTTGGACAATTACAAACTACAAGGGTATTGATCCTGAGTTTAGAATATTCAATTCACTACCACCATTAAGAACAATATCTTTTGGTACACAAATAACATTTTAAATTAAAAATCATGCATACAACAAAAAATAAATATCGTCAATCAATTCTATTATTGATGCTAACTATATTATTGTCCATCTCATGTGAAACAATGATTGAAGTTGATCCTCCTACTGATAGAATTGACCAATCAGAAATATACAAAGATATCGCAACTGCAAAAGCTGCCTTAAATAATCTTTACTTCAAATTTGCAGTATCAACTACTTTCAATAAATCAAACCCAGGGACTAGTTTTAATCTTAGCCTATATACTGATGAGTTAGATTTTTATGGTACAAATAGTTCTACTATGGATATTTACGAGAATAATATTTCTGATATTCACACGACTAATAATAATTGGTGGAATACCTCATATCATGATGTTTATACTATCAACGCATTCATAGAAGGAGTCAGAAATTCAACACTATTAGATAATAACTTCAAAGAATTAGCTCTAGGTGAAGCATATACGCTAAAGGCCTTATACTATTACTACCTCACAATACTTTATGGAGATATACCATATACATCTTCTACAGATTACAATACAAATAAAAATCTAAAAAAAATCTCTCATAATGAGGTAATGTTAAAAATAGAGTCAGATCTAAAAACTGCAATTGAACTACTTGACTACAGTTACAGAGATCCAAATAAATTCTATATAAATAAAGCCGTAGCAGAAGTATTACTTACAGAAATTCTAATTCAACAACAACGTTATGAGGAAGCTGAAAAAATTGCTAAAAACATATTAGATCAAGGTATCTACGAAATAGTTCCTGACCTTTCAAAAACCTTTAAAAAAGATGCTAGAAGTACTATTTGGCAAATTGCTCCAAGATATACTTCTGATATAACTTCTGAGGCATCTTTATACATTTTCTCAAACTTCACCTGGTATAGTGCTACAATGTCTCATGAACTTATAAATTCTTTTGATCAAAACGATCTAAGAAAAAAACACTGGGTTAAAAAAATAAATATAAACAATCAAGAATTTCATCAAGTCTATAAATACAAAAACCAACAAAATAACACAGATGAATTTTCGATTTTCTATAGAATTGAACAAATTTACTTTCACTTAGCATATAGCCAATATATGCAAGGTAAAAACAAAGAAGGTCTTGCCACTTTAAACTTTATACGTAACAATAGAGGATTAAGTGACCTCCCTGAATTAAATCATCAGGACTTTATAAAGTCATTCTTAAAAGAGAGTTCAAAAGAGTTTTTCACTGAAAATGGTAGACGATTTTTTGATCTTAAATTAACCAACCAATTAGCAATACTAAAAATAAATAAACCAAACTTTCAACCACATCATAACCTCTTTCCTATTCCGTATAGACAATTAGAAATAAATAAAAATTTGCTTCCTAACAATCCTGGTTACTAAATAAAAACATAAATGAATACAAAAATTTTTTTAATAAAGTGTGTATTAATATTTCTTTTCTCCTGCCAACAAGATAAAATGCAAGAAAACTTAAATTCAAAAACTAACTACACCAATGAAAACCTAGATGGAACAATTACCATACAAGGAATAGTAACTCTTAAAGGAAGTAATAAACCTCCTTTAGGGGTTACTACAATGAATGTTAAAAATAAATGGAACTATACCAAAGATTTTACTAGTGCCACATCAAAAAGAAAAAAAACAGCTTTTGGCGAAAATAAACGAGTGTTTGTAAGGCAAGACGGATATTATAGTATAACAATAAATAAATATGATACCCTAGTATTAATTCCAACTCCTTACCTCTATAAAAAGCCTAAAAACTTCATAGGACTTAATAAAAGTCAAAACCTAAATATTGAATTAGAACCATTGCCTTTAAATGTAATTCAGGAGTTCCAAAAGGAAAACTCTTTAGGTTACAATACTTTTTACAACCAATTAAAGACTATCAATCCTGATAGCTTAATTACAATTTCAGGTTCTGTTTATAATTCTATTACAAAAAAACCTTTAGAAAATATTCCTATTACAACTAGTTTTATAATCAATACAAATGGGGCAAGTACTTTTCATTTAACTAATAGGTATGGGCAATTTACAATAAACACTCCTAAAAAAAGCCATATTGTCATTAACGGAATAGATAGAAACTATATTGATTTTATTGCTAAAAACGACACCGTTATTAATTTAAATCTATAACACAATGCACAAACTATTAATAACTTTGATCTTAATACTTATGTTATCATATAATTCAAATGCACAGAAGGCACCAAACCACTTTTTCAAAGACTCGACTTGGAGTATGGCTAAACCGTTAGCGATTTCACCTGATGGTAAATGGGTCGTTATAGGAGAACATTATAATAACAATCCCAGAGCAAATAACACTTTCTTTATTAACACTGACTCACACCAAAAAATAGACCTGACTCATTTCAAAGAGTTCTATAATAATATACTTAATGAAGGCTTAGTAGTAGGAAGAGTTAATAAAGACCTTACAATTTACTCATTAAACAAGCAAGATTCCATCGTAAAAAAGAATATCGTAAACTTCGATACTTTCATCGATAAGACTATCGTTTATACCTTAGACACTAATAACGTATTTTCAGTCTATGAACTTAAAAAAGATCTTACAAAGACAAAAACACTGATTCAAAAAACTAATATAAAAAAATACTACTTAAATAATAGTAAAAATCATATTATACTGGTTAATAATGATAACGAACTACTTCATATTGATTCAAAGTCTATGAAAATCAAAAAATTACTTAACATCAGTGGTGAATTTTCGTATATAAAATGGAACTTTACTAATGATGCTTTTGCTATAAAAACAAATAACGTAGTAACATTAATAAACCTAACTAATTATGATATTAAATCTACTATCATAAATGAAGAAAATGAAATTGATAATTTTAAAATAAGTTTTTTTAGAAATAATGACATGTTTATAACCTACGAAACAAAAACAAATGAAAAAATTCCTCAGAGGGAACTTGTAGATATTTGGAAAGGGAACTCTAGATTAATTCTTCCAAGTAATTTTCAAGTAAAATATACAAAAAAATACAAAGCACATGTATTTAGCTATTTAAAAAACAACCTGACAGAATTAAACAGACATATTGATAATGAATATATTAACTTAGGGATTCCAAATCTACTACTCATATATAATCAGTTTGAATTTGAAGATTTCTCACAGATTACAGCTAATTCTGAATATTTTTTATTTGATATTACAAAAAAAAACAAATCAACTAGTCTTACCAAAGCATGGAATAATTCTTTTCAAACTTCATTAGATTCTCATTATATTTTCTACCCTAACAAGAATAATAAAACTTTAGAGCTTATTAATACAAAAACACTAAAAAAAGAACATATAACTAGTGTTCCTTACAATACAAAGCTATGGACAATAGATAATCAAACTATTTTATACTATAACAAAAACAAACTACTTACTTATAATTATGTAACTAAAAAATTTAAAACAATTGTTGAACTGGATAATTCACTTGATATTACTTCAATAATACATAACAAACCTAATGAACATAAGCTTGATTTAAAAAAATCATTTTACTTTACTGCGATCCATAACTTGGATAAAGACAACAACTATATCTTTTACTTTGAAAACAATAAAACTAAAACCGCTTTTCAAACTAAAGACTTAATAGACCTTGGAAGACTAAGTAAAAAACTAACAACATCAAACTCTGATAATCTTGTATTTTCAATTGAAAATCATAATATGCCACCAAAACTGATTAGATTAAATAAACAGAAAGCTGATACCCTGTTTAGTTCTAATATAAATGAAAAACTTTTTAATTGGAGAAAAAGTATCACTGTGCAGTATAAAGATAAGGATAATGTAATATTAAATGGTTTTTTACAATACCCTAAAAACTTTAATCCAAATAAAAAATACCCAATGATTGTTTATGTTTATGACTTATCATTTAGTGTTTCACCTAAAAATTTTATGATCCCAAAAAAAATTAGTGCTAAAAATGGTTTCAATAATGCTTTGTTTACAGAAAATGGATATTTCGTTCTTTTCGCTCAAACGCGTGTAACAGATAAAGGTCCAGGAATAAGTGCCGTAAACAACATTAAAAACCTGTTAAATAACACTTTAAAAAAGGAACCAAGTATAGATCATAATAACTTGGGGATATATGGTCACTCTTTTGGCGGTTACAAATCAAGCTTTATATCGGTTTCAACTAACTTATTCAAAGCATCTGTTTCTAACGCAGGAATACATGACATAGTTGGCGGATTAATGTATAGATATAGTAATAGTAGAAAAAAACCTGATTGGGTTAGAGCTGAAAGTGTACAACTAAATATGAAAGAAAAATACTCTCAGAACCCTCAAAAATACATTGATAATTCTCCTATACATCAAGCTCATAAGTCCCAAACAGCAATGCTTCTAATTACTGGTCTTCAAGATGAAAATGCCCATTGGTTAAATACTAGAAGAATGTTTATTGCTTTAAAAAGAGAGCAGAAACCTGTTATTGCACTTTTTTACAAAAATATTGGCCATAATGCAACAACAGAAAACCCTATAGAAAAATATGATATTGCAACTAAGGTATTACAATGGTTTGACTACCACTTAAAAGATAGTACTAAAACACCTTGGATAAGTAATGGACTGGATTATAACAAATATTCTCTTACACCTCTATAAATAAATAGGAGGCTCTCTCAAGCCTCCTTATTTTATTAAATATTATCATCACGATATAATTCAATATAATTTCCAAACTGATCTTTTCCCCATAACTCTCTCTGCATACCATCTACAATAGCTGTACATCTATCTTCTAAATTGGTATCTATTGAACATTCCCCTTCTTGAAAATCACCTACTTTTGTATAGATAAATTGATTAGTTAAAGGATCTAGATGTCTATAGAAAGCTTCTCCACTATAAGGATTTGAAGCTGTTATCTCTTGAGTAGTCTCGATATTTGATGCTTCAGTTTTCACCTCACTAGCATTCACTGAGAATGCACCTACAGCTAGCATTGCAATTAAAGCTAATGGAGCTAGTAGGTTTTTTATAAATTTTTTCATGATTTTAAATTTTAAATTTAAGCAAGTAGATTCTCTATCCACTGCTATTGATTATTGTTGGTTAGATTTTAAAGGTTAATAGATTTTATTGTGATAGCTGATTCTTTTGGCCACAAAGTATCAGTCCAGGTGATTTACAACCTTGAGCTATATAGGTTGTAATAGTTGCTTTTCGCTTTTAGAGAAACCTCCCTGTTTCCAGGTGATTTTCTAAAGCCAATACAATTATTATTTTATTACTCTACAAAGCTCTAAACTATTTTTGATCAAAGACTACAAAAAAAGGACATTCTACTACAAAAAAGGGACATTTCACTACAATAAAAGGACAAATACGCTTTTTTTCAATAAACTACCTTAATAAACGATAATCACTCGGAATGTATTTTTGATCTTTATTAAAAGCAATTATAAAGGCACTATAATTCTCATAACCTGAAATATAAGCTATCTGTGAGACTGTGTATTGGGTATAAAACAAAAGATAAAGACCTTTGAGTAGTCTTTGTTTTATATGATAGTCATAAAAAGTAGTGCCTATATAGTTTTTAAACTTTCGCTTAAAGGTTTTAGGGTGCATCGATATGATTTGACAATACTCACTGATTAGAATATTTCTTTTCTCTTGCTCTGTATATTGTAAATAATCACCATACAGCTTTTTATAATACTGCCTTTGTTTATTAAAAAACATACTACTATCCTCTCTTACCCTGCTAATCCCTTTAAAGGTAAGTGACCTTAACAAAACCCTGTCCGCTAGTTGTATTCCAAAGAAAATAACAGCTGATCTTTTCTTGCGAACAATAAAACTAAACGCTATTGCTTTTTTTGAAGTAGAACTTAGCGAGTCAAGGGAAGTTGTTTTGTTTTTAATTCGCTTTACTAAACGCTCTAGTTTCACGCCTGTGAACTTACTTTGACCATCTACAGGTTGCTCATCAGGCTTATTTAATTTAAATGTGAGCTTATCTAAACTTTCATTAGTATACTTCAGTGGAGAGTATAAACCTTTACTAAAAACAAAGTAAAAAAGCTTTTCAAGTATGGTCTCAAGGTTGCTTTCAAAAGTAGTTATACAAAAAGAATGTGTGTTTTCATTTTCTTTTTTTGTATAACCGCTTAAGAAAAACGCTATCGTTTCACTTAAATCCTTGATTAACGCAATACTCATAACCTTAATAAATATTAAAGTCTAAAAAGAGCTTCTTTGGGAGAACTTTCTAACTTATTACACTTTTATACCGTTTTTTATTTATTTTACTCATTTACAAAACATTACAAATTAAGCCCTTTTATATTTACTTTTCGCATAAAGCGATTATTTTAACATGGAAATCCAAAAATAAGTGGTAAGTTTTAACTCGAATTGCCTTACTAACACCAAACAACATAATTATTAACCACCAAAAAAACTCCCAATTATGGAATTAATCACTAATTCAAATGTTATTAAGCAAATTTCTGAATTGGAAAAGGATGTAACCTTTAAATCAGATCTAATCATCGAAGAGTCTCAAAGGATGATTAAGTTTCTCCAAAACCATTTACACTCTCTAAAGCTAAAAGTTTTAGAACAAGGCTTCTGCTCAGACCAACAAGAAATTGAATTCTACAAACACATTAAGCCCTATTTACTAGGTAAACTTATCTTCTACAACAAAGTCTACCGAATCGAGAGTCAGGCCCCCATAAACATGCTTAGTGTACAACAGCGCTACTACAACAAAAAACTAGATCAACTCATCGCAGAGAATAAAAACTATATCAATCACTCAGACTTCTATATTTACTACAAGTCTAAAAAAACTCACAATGATCATATCTACTTTAAAACCGGTAATATTGATTTACTATCTGGGGTAAATAGTATTGTCTTTGAAATTGATCCAAATTTCTCAACTCACTATGATTTTAAAATTGCAAAAATCCTTAGCTGTGAACAGTTAAGTGGTTATTTAAACCACCGGTTAAGTCAAATCAATAAATCTATCCAAGCTAATCAGCACAGCTCCAATAGTCAAAGTATTACTTGGACAGAGTCACAGTCTTCACTAGTGGAGCTGATATACGCCCTGTATACCAGTAACTCTTTAAATCATGGAAACGTTGATATAAAAACTATAGCTGATCTGTTACAAAATATGTTTAATGTAAATCTAAGTGATGTTCATCATTCGTTTCATCGTATGAAAACAAGAACAAAATCAAGAACCATGTATCTAGATAAACTAGCTACTGATTTACAAGAATATATGAACGATAGTTATAAATAAACAAACAAACAAACAAAGGAGACCATCTATTTTTTTAGTATGGTCTCCACTGCTATATACTACTACCCCTTATACCTCCCTTAGCTTTGGCTACTTTTTCATTTACCTCATCGTATAACCCGAAGGGATATTCCACTTCAAACTAAAGTGGTTGTAGGGTAAACCAAACAGTTTAGAAACTTTGACTACTACTCCTATAAACTTAGCTAAACTATATTAGGGAATTTTAAAGGTATCTTCTTTAAGTTCAGCTAACCATTTTGGATCTAACTTAGCATCCCCTTAGTAAGGCTTAAAAAACAATCACTTTTTTATCTACCTTCAAAATTGCATTACCCCTTAGTAAAGCCTAACACTTATTTTATTAACCAGATAAAGCGAACTGTTATCACTGATTTAGTTTTTTAAAATTCATCTGTTATAAAATTACCCTTTAAAAGGTATTTTCTTATAAATATATCAAAGGTAATTTTGCTCCAAATTAAACTAGTTAATACGCAGTAATACTTGGTTAATATACCAGCTGTATTCTATGGATTATCCACGTATTTATTCTAGGTTATCACAAAACAATTATAATAAATCAAATACACACTCATGAAAAAACTATTTACCTTATTAGCCTTATCCGCGCTATTATTTACCGGACTGTCATGTAGCAGTGATGACAATGCTTTGGCTGTCACTCCACCTGTCGAAGAAGAAATACCACCTGTAGTTGTAGATCCTAAAGATCAAGTCACATTTCTACCGCATCTTGTAGAAGTAGAAACAGGAACCACGGTGCGTTTCGCTGTGATGCTTGGTAAGCAAGCCACGGTGGATTTTGACTTATATGTCAACCAAGTCAAACAAGACACTACAGCCTATACCTTTGACAAAGTGGGAACATATATCGTTGTGGCTAAAAAAGAAGGCTATAAAGATAGTAATGAGCACAAGATCACTGCCATGGACAAACTTATTGTTTCTCCTAAGGTGGAATCAGAAATTGTAGAGGGTACAATGGTGGAGTTCACCGTAAAAACCCTTGATGGTACCCTGATCGAAGGTGCTGATATTTTGCTCAATAATCAAAAAGTAACTACCCCGTGGAAAGCCGTGGCTGGAAACTATGATTTAAGAGCAAGTAAACAAGGGTATATCAAAAGCGAACCAACTAAAATAACGGTAAAACAAATGCCTGCATTGTTTATTACTAATGAGACCAGTAATAATATTATAGAAGCAACACAGGTGTTGTTTGAAGTGGTTTCTAAAGATGGTAGGCCAGTTGAAGGTGTGGAGCTATTTATCGGAGATAATCCTATCACAAATCCGTGGAAAGCAACGGTTGGGACCCATCAAGTCATAGCTAAAAAACAAGGGTACCAAGATAGTAAACCTTTCCAGATTATAGTAATTGCAAAACCTAAGGCTACAGGACATATTTATTTTGAAAACAAAAGATTTGAAACAGACCACACTGAATTAGCCTTTGTAGGGTTTAAAACGATACATCATGGAGATCCTACCCAATATGCTGTTTGGAGAGAAACCACTATCAGTACCGATAAAACAGGTCGTTGTGAAGTTTTTTTTGCAACTCCTGCCATTGTAAATGAAGACTTTACCTATACAGCTATTGATCCTTCTATGACAAAGGATATCACTTGGATGGAGGTTAATGTTTACATAAATAATAGACGCGTATTTGCATACGGTATAAAAGAACAAATCAAAGGAAGATACAGGATTATTGGTTCCGATCGTCCTTATTATATCAATGCTGAGTACTTCGTAGAAATCAAAGACGGTACTAAATTACTCTTTTCTCAGAGATTCAACGGTGAACGAAAAGTATATAACTATACCTTTAACCTATAGGTAGAAGTATTACTTTAAGTAGTTACTCTATTATAAGCTACAAGTAGTAAGTAGCTTTGATTTTAAAACTTATAAAAAGACTAGTGGTTACACATTGTTAATCACTAGTTTTTTTGATTTATCACTATAAATGATCTCTTAGATTAAAAAATCAATCATTACGAAATGGACATCGTTTGTCTGTAGATATAGATTTGTTTAGTGATGCCCTGTATGGTTCTATTAATTTTAAAGCTGTTGATGAGTTCGTCGAGAAAACATTTCCCTACCACCATCATTTTTCAAATCTTGATCCGGCAATGGGTAAATCTTACAGTGTGGACACAGATAACAATAATGTGGTAAAATTAGATGTGTTTTATACGGATACTTTTATACAACCACCTTTGATTGTGGATGAAATCAGAATGACTACTACCGAAGAAATCATTGCCATGAAAATTGATGTGGTACAACGTATAGGTCGTAAAAAAGATTTTAGCACTGAAACAATGTCCTCAGCTGTCTTTAAAATAGAAAACAATCAGGCTTTATGGCTAGATCTGATTGAGAAATGGTTGTAACTAGTCTATTAGAAACAATTATATTCTTTTCGATTAAACTGTTTAGGAATAACATTATTAAACGACTTTAAACTAAAAGACAATGCGTGAAATATCACTGCATTGTCTTCCAAATAAGCTATTTAGTAACAATATATCAGACATTAGGATGTTTTAGATAAGTTGCTTTCAATATAATAGGCTTGTTAATACATCACCCCAATTAATCAATATCTACTCTACCTCTTCTACCTCATATATCTCTACTTCTGGTTCAAGCTCCTCTGGGGTCACAACGTACTGAATCGCATCGACAAACTCTCCGTTTTCGTACCAACGCTCTTGGGATTGAACTCCATTGATATATTCATTTTCTTGTATTTTTAGAGGGTTAAACGGATAGTTTTCATATATGGTTTCAACTCCTTGTTTTTTACCCGCTTGGTAATTCGTGGTAATTAACTCTCCAGCTTTGTAACTATAAGTCAACCCATCATAAGGTTTGCCTTGTCTAAAGGTTACACTTGATGTAATATTTCCCAATACGTCGTAAAAATCTGCTTGATTATTAGTATAGTCCATCGAGCTGAATAAAAAGTGCATGCGCGTGTCGGAGATTGAATCTATCGCTTCTACATAAAACTCGTCTTTGACTAGATTGCCTTTATCGAAACTTTGCACTCGTTTTTTTTCAAAACTATCGTAAAACCAAACCTTCGTTCCTGAGTTTGTTTCATTATCATATTCCCCTAAAAGCCTTTCTTGGGTATCGTAAAACTCAGTTTTATACATCGCTGATTCCCCTTCCTCTATGTGATAGTGACTAACTTCTTTAAGCGAGCCTGTTGGGTAATACTCTTTTTGCTTGACCCTTTTTTCATCCTTATAAAAAACTTCTTTTCTCAACTTAAAAGGGTACTCAACCGATGGGATATAAGACGCACTATATACCTTTTGGGCGTCTTTATAGCCTATCTTTGCCCTAATTTTTTCATTTCTTAATTCGTAGAAAACACCCTCTATAGGAATAAGCTTATTATCTTTTACTTGGTAGGATAGTGTTCCGATAGCATTGCCCTGTTGGTCAAAGTAAAAATAGTGATCCGGTGTCATTATCTCAAAGACCTCTGCTGTGTTTGGATAGAAGAGAATTTTCTTTATTTGCTTTCCCTTTTTAAACTTATACAAAGCTCCTTGATCAAAAAAAGAACCGCTATAAGGGATTTCTTGTTTTGTTAATTCAAGGGTGTATCGCTCTTTTGAAATAGGGTGAAAAGTAAAGGTTTGTCTTCTTCTACCCTTTTTATCATAGGTAAAGCCTCCAAATAAAACACCATCAGGAGCATAGATATAGCGTTCCCCTTGAAAGATCAATTCATTGTTTGCTCTAACGGCTTTACCCCTTGCATGAAGACCTCCGTTTAGATAGTAATCCTCTACTTCAACCACTGAGGAATTGGGCTCTGAAGTGATTACTTTATAGAATTGCGCCTCATTTTTACGTACAAGATTTAGCTCGTCTATGTTTTTTACATATAATGTATCCACTTTTTGAGCATAGATTACTGCGCTAAACAACATCAAACAAAGCAGCGATAACGTCTTTTTCATTGGGGTTAGATTTAGTTTTGTATTGCTAATATAAAAAACTATAAATTGACAATCAACACCTTAAATCAATTGAATTTCCACCAAAGTAATCTCCTTGGCTTATACCGAGTTATCCAATAGATAAAGTAACACATCGCTCTAGCGTACAACTACCTGTGACAAACGTACTAGTTCACCTGGGGATAAGCTTGAGCAAGGTTATTTGCTAAGGCCATTATAGCTTGTTTTGCTTTTAATGGAGCTAACCAGTGGGAAGGAATACTATTGTATCCATACAAAACACCTGCTAAAGCCCCTGTAATAGCAGCATTAGTATCTGTGTCTTTGCCCAGGGCGATAACCTCTAAAATAGCCTGTTTATAATCACTAGTGCGCAATAAAGTATGTAGGGCTATTTCTAAACTACCCACAACAAAACCACGATTGTTAAACAAACTAGGATCCAACTGTGTAAAGTCATCTGAGAAAATACGACAAAAATAAGGATCGCTGTTATAAGTCTGTTTAAGGGTTTGTTTTAATTGTTGATACGCTTTATCAGCGTCTTTTGTCAAGATTAAATACTCGGCAAAACACAGGTAAATATAACACGCATCTACAGCTATTTTATGCCCGTGAGTAAGGCTAGAAAAATCACTGATATAAGTGTATTTATCAGTGATTGTATTATCGTATAACAAAGGAAAAACAAGAGGAGCTATGCGCATTAGTGAACCATTTCCATTGTCTCTTTCATTTCGCATCCCACAGCTTTTCCAGTCACTTCCATAAGCATAATTCTCAATGGCAAAAAGGGTAGTTCGCCCAATATCAAATGTATCCCCATCAGCAGTCCAATACCCTTGTTTCATCCAATCGTTGAACCGCTCCATCAAATCATCTAAATTGCTCTCTTTATTTGCTAAATACTCTGCGGTACAAAACGTAAGAGACGAATCATCACTGAAAGTTCCTACGGGTTTATGCCAGGAACCAAAACTGGTTAACCGGTTGGGATGATCGCTATAGTTAGACTCAACAGATACTAAGTCTATTTTGTCTGGGTACTTAAACTCTACTGGTACTCCAAGGGCATCTGCTACAGCTACCCCAAAGAGGATATCTTGGGCTAAATTGGACATGTTTTCTACTTTTTAAAGGATTGATCTGTAAAGGTAGATTATAGCATTTGAAAGCCGAAATCTCTAGAAAAGATTTTTATAACTTTCCTGTTTCAATCCCTATAGCCTGGTTTAGCTCTAATGCTATTTGATTAAGTACTTAGCCAAAAGATTGAGGTTTGTTTGTTTAACCACGCAAAACCTACAACCTTTGTTTATTTTTCAAAAGTCAATACAATTTCAATGGTATCATTGCTTATAATTTTGATATTGCCTTCTGGATTAACTCCCTGTTAGACTTACTAACTCCAAAGTTTTCAGACAAACTTGTCCATCTAGCAAGTGCCGAATGAGTTTGTTCAATAACACTTTCTATAAAATCTTTTGACAACTTAGCTTCTAAACCTAATTTAGTAAGGTGCTTAATACTTATATTTTTTCCTTCCCCCATGACCATTGTACTTTGTTCTCCTCCTGGACCGCTTGAAAAAGTTAAATCATAAGCAGGGGATAATTTCCATTGGCCAAATTCATTCATCAGAAATGTAAAATTTTTGGAGTGATCATCTCGATTGTGTGCCATCACATTAAAAACTGCTAATCGAAACATCTTTTTTACTTCACAAATATCTCTGGTTAATACACCTGTCAATGATAATAAATCCTCATAATCAAGAGATGGAAATCTAAAATTATTATGTAACAAACCGCTAGCGGTATGCATGTGCAGCCTTCTTTTACCATCTCTATCAAATCGTTTTACCGCAAAATAGCCATTTCCTTTTTTAGAAGGAAACAAATGGATGGTTGGCATTTCAATTCCAGCATCTAATGCCATTAATGCATAAATGTATTCTATTGTACCAGCATCAATTCCATCTTGCGAATTTGGAAATTTCACCATCCAAGGTTCAAAATCATCACTTAACTGATCTGTGCCGTGTAGTATATTTTTTCGTCCAGAATCAACACCAATCAATGCTTTAGGTCTCGCTCCGGCAGAAGATCCATTCAAAGCCAAGAGTTCTGCAATCACATCTTCTGATTCCCCTTCCAAAACTTCCTGGGTATGTGTAGCCAAAATATCCAAATCAATCATCTCATCGTTTCTATTTAGGCTTTGATCCGGTTGATAAACTAAAGCACCCAAACCGTTTAATCCAACAGACGCTAAACGATCAAGTGGTGAAATGACTGAGGGAGAAATCCCTTCCCTACGGAGTAAACGATCAAAAAGCAACCTTCCCCAACCATCTGGCAAACTATCGTTGAAAACCCCAGCTAAACCCTCAAAAGGACTTTTTGAAAGTTCTACCACACCAGTTTGTAAAGGAAGCTTTAAAGGCGAAATTTCTAAATTGCTAAGTAAAAAAGCTTCATCATATTCAAAATAAATAGTGCTATTACGAATTGCTAAGCGTCCAACGGACTGAACTCCAGAACCGAAATTCAACCCTACTTTTATTTCTTTAACAGCTGTTTTCATTTTCTTTTACCTCTCTTTCTTGTTGTTTTTTCTTCTGGTTTTAGCACTTCATCTATAGATTTGAAATGTTGCTGCTTAGGTTTTAAAGCATCTACTATCTCTTCTAATCCGCCAACAACCGACAGGATTTTTAACAATGAATCTAAAGAAATCGAACCCTTTTGTTCAAACTTTCTCAATGTTGATAGTGGTACATCGGCTCTCTGAGACAAACCTTCTTGAGTGAGTTCCATCTGTAATCGTCTCTCGCGGATGCTTTCAACAATCTTTCTTTGTACTTTAGACAATGATATAAGTAACATTATTATGATATTTATGAGTGTATTATAACTACAACTAACACTATAGTATTACAAATATACGAAAAAACAATATTGTAACCTAAAGAGATTCAATCAGAAAGAACATTTGATATTCCTTTAGATACTACATCTGATTTTGTAAACGAAACTCCAATTAATAAGGATCTGAATCCTTTGTCTACCGCTAAAATACCCAGTGAATATTTACAAAACACTCTTCACACCACTACTCTTTACAATTAAAAAAATATATTTTATCGAAAAACAATAAAAAAACATTGAATTACATAGAAAATTATAGTATTATTGTGACTGATTTAAAAGTCAACCGAAAAAACACCAATAGTTAATTATGATAATTTTATGAAAAGACAAACAAGAAAAGTAGTTCTAGGTATGCTAGCCAGCCTTACAATGGTAGCTATAAGCAGTTGTTCTTCTGATGACAATACAATAGAAGAAAAACCAATTGTAAAACCGGCAGAAAAAGCAACCGTAGAACTAGCTGTAAAAGATGTAACAGAAACCTCTGTAACCTTCTCTGTTAATGCTACTAACGCAACTAACGTTTCTTACTACCTCATAAAAGCTGATCAAAATGGCGATGCGCCAGTGATTACTCAAGAAGAAATCTTCTCTAAAGGAACAGCTTTAACCAGTTGGGAAGCGCCTATTGAAGTTACAGATTTAGAAGATCAAACAAAGTACTATATTTTTGCAGCAGCTAAAAATAAAGACGGGGTTATAACCCTTATAGAACAACCGATCTCGGCTACCACACTGCAAAAAATAGATGTCTCTATCCAGCTATCAGATATTGATTCTACCCATGAGCGCGTTATTTTCACCATTACCCCTGATGGAGCAAAGACCATTAGATACAAAGTGGTAGAAAAAACTACGCCCGAATTAACCGTTGATCAGGTATTAGAACAAGGAAGTAACATTATGAATGTGAAAGCTCCAGTAACACTAAAACCTAAAGGATTTAAACCAGAGACTGAGTACACAATCTATGTAGCGGCTGTGTCCTTAACGGGAGCAAAACTATTAAAAACTGCTCAGGCTAAAACCAAAAGTGCTGACGATGCCACCGATGATGGAACCATCGTGTTTACAAATGTTGAGTTTACCTCAAGTCTAGAAGAAAAAGCTGGACAGAAGCTAGCATATTACACCCTTCACTTTAAAAACACAAAGTGGCAAGCAAGATTTCAACTTGGTGCGCTAAGTTCTAATGCAGACGAAATTAAAGAAGGTAAGTATATCTTATCCTCTAAAAGAGACCCAGGTAACCCAGGCCCTGAGCGTATAGCGGATAACTTTGAAGTAATAGATCTTCAAACCAATCAAGTAGTTAAGGATATTGATTATGGAGATATCATTGTGACCAAAGAAAACGGTAGTTATAAAATAGCTATTGACATGGTTAAACTGGATATTAAAAATCCACGTTTCAAGGGCGTTTTCCAAGGTAACCCAGTAAAGAAATAGACCATCTTATTATAAGAATTTATTTAGTTAGTTAATGTATGTAGGTTATAAAGTTTATAACCGAAGAATTAAAGAATGCTATTTCATAATTGATTTAGCATTCTTTTAATAGGTATCTTAACGAAAACTGAACATTAGTTAAGCAGCTTTATTATTATTTACTTAAAATGTCCTTTTAATTCTTCCGACTGAAACAATAACTCCATTTCACACATTGCTTTTGTCGGATTTTGATTATCGAATTTACCAAGTGCAATTGAGTTTTAACATTTGTAAATACCAAACTTCTGTTTCACCATCTACTACGATAGCGAAAGCAGGATTCGACTTAGGTAAAATTTTTCTTGGCTATCTCATAAGTCTAAATCAATAAACGTGTCACTCAAATTTGGTGTTCCACTTAATTTACCACTTTTGTAAGCATTTAGAATATTTGTTGTATTTCGAACAACAGAACTATCAAAATCAGCTAATGAATAAAGTTCAGTAGAGCAACTATCTTGTTTATCTGTGAACCATATAGCATCATTCCTAAAAATATCTTTATTGTCTAAAATTTCCCGGTTATGCGTAGTTGCAATGATTTGAGAGTTTTTAGAGTTCAAAAGAAAAGAAAGCAGAAAGTGTAAATATAAATCAGGGTGTAATGATGTTTCTAATTCATCAATTGGAAATGATGTTGATTTTTTGATTAACAAGGCTAATATCCCAGAAAAACCATAGTAACGTCTTGTTCCTTGCGATTCTAATTCTAATGGAAGGGTATACTTTGTATTATTTACAGTATGTTCAAATTCAACATTTACAGCAGTTACTGTACCTTTTTCTTCTAACTCTTTAATTTTATCATTTGATGCTTTAACTTGCTTTTTTAAAAATTCAATCAGACCATCAGGAANAGGTTATTATAACCTTGTTCTTCATTTATAGCTGTATAAATAGGTTTAAGATCTGCTGCAACCGCCTTCTTATCTTTATGAGGTACAAATCGCAAACTAGTTCTTATTTGATGTACAATACACAGCTGTACTTGTGTTCTTGGAAATACAGCTTAAATGGCTTCTGGAAAGCCTTTTAAGCCATCTACACAGGCTACAATAATATCTTGACCCACGCTTTTTAACTCAGTTAAAACATGTAGCCAGAACGTAGCACCTTCTGTTTCTGCTAGATAAACACCAAGTAA
>NZ_WMJY01000045.1 GCF_009711055.1 Myroides pelagicus | reverse complement strand
ATGACTAATGTTGCATTTATAACTTGAATTCACGGTTAATTTAATGACATTTAAAAAAGAATCTGTAATTTCTTTTTGCCCCTTCTCTTTAAAAGCCTGTACTACTAAATGTAACAGATTATCTTTTATCATAAGATTTTTAGGGACAGTCCTCTTAAAACTAATCTTTCTATTTCCAACCTTAATTTCTCTTTGAGATCCTTCAGTCAAATAAACAATCTTTAAGGGAATCTGGGTTGTAATCCTAATAGATACAACGCTAATACACCAGTTGGCACTATACGCACCTTATCTCTTTTTGCAATCTCATTTGCAATTTCCTCTATACTAGGATAAATTGTTCCTAATAAAGAATCTTGCTTTGGTTTTATATAAATACCATGGGCTAATCGTTCAATAAGGTTTTCTTTTTCTAAACGAGAGAGTACTTGGCGAATATTGTCAGCTGTACCATATTTAACAAAATCATTAGCGAAAAAAATTTCTCCACGCTTAGATTTAGAAATCTTCTCTACTATCTGATTACTAATAGATTCATTCATAAAAAAAGATTTACATTTGTCACAAATTTAATCAATATTTGTGACAAATATCTCTTTCAGTTAATCAAAATATTTGTTTATCGCGTGGGGGTTCTATAGTTATACTACAGCGCTGTTTGTGTCTTTATACTTCTTGCAAGTCAAATATCTTCTTCATTTGCCAGTTTTTCAAAAAACCAGGTATAAATCGGAATATAGCATTTCGTATTGTTATCAAATTGGGATGATTAAGTTGAGCCACCTGTCCCATCATCCAGCTCTGCTTGACAATTGCATGGGCTTTTTGACGGCGAATTCCCGTATAGCGTTCTAAAGATTCTTCTAAAGAATAGTTAACTAGCAATTTACTAATCACATAGACATCTTCTATTGCTTGACAGGCGCCTTGTCCAAGATTTGGTGTTGTCGCGTGTGCGGCATCTCCGATTAGAGCCACCTTGTTTTTATACCACTGATCTAATAATGGCAAATCCTGTATTTTACTCAAAAATATATCATCTGATTTTGTTTCTGCAAATAACTGCTGAACCATAGGGTGACAATCCGAAGTCAACGCAGTAAGATCTTTGGTCTGCTCATAGATTGATTCATTTACCAAGAAATACCAATACACTTGTCTATCAATCAGCTTGACAAAGCCAAAGCGCTTAGCCCTTCCCCATCCTTCTAAGGAAAGGTTGTCATACGCCTCAGGTAAATCTATATCCAAAACGCCTCGCCAACATACCTGCTTAGCTTCGCGCAAAGGATAAGCCCCAAATTTTGTTTCTCTAACTTTTGACCGAATACCATCAGCTCCTATTATATAAGTATGTATTGCACAACTACCATCGGTAAAAATCAACTGATGATCTCCTGATTCGAGAGAATCTATACCTTCCAGTCGCTTATTTAATATTATGTGCTCCATACCTACTGCTTCAACTAAAACTTTGTGCAACTCACTTCGGTGAATAGCCATATTAGCTAATTGGTACTGTGTCTCAAAAGGTGATAAATCAGATTCAGTTAAGACATTTAAGTTTAGGTCTGTCAATTGTACTTTCAAGATTCGCTGTCCTACTTCATAGAGTTTATCAGACAGACCGAGATGGCGATAAACTTGCATCGCATTGGTTGCCATAGCTATTCCTGCCCCTACTGGTTTTATTTCTTCTGCTGATTCATAAACGACAAAGGGAATATTCGCTCGCTTGAGTGCTACTGCCATTGTCAATCCTGCTATGCCTGCTCCTATTATACTTACTTTCATACCTTTTTTCTTTTGAATAGCTAAGATAACCAAAAGCAAAAGAGGATTTATATTACCACTCCATATAAACCCTCTTTTACATATCTATTCTTTGAATTGACGTTTTTTGATTGATTACCTTGTTATAGAGAATCCTATATTACCTCAAAACTATTTCTCAAAATTGACTACCACCAATATTTTGGATACTTTCTTAGTTTACTTATATTGTTAAACAATAGTGCAATAAGTGTAATAATCAATGAACCGGTCAACACAGGGTTCAGTAAAAACGACCAACTAGCTCCTGCTAATATTATAACCAGTGGGTCTGCTCCTGCAGGTGGATGAGTTGTCTTGGTCAATAACATCAGCCCGATTGAAGCGCCAACCCCTATCGCTAACGAATACCATTGTGTCCCCAAAAAAGTTAGACATAGTAGCCCTATGATACTCGAAAGTATATGACCTCCTATGATGTTTCTAGGTTGTGCTAAAGGACTATCCGGTACACCAAATGCCAACACACAGGTCGCTCCAAATGGAGCCATGATTAAGGGCATATCCATTTCTTTGGTCATATACGCAACTACTCCTATAGCTATCATTCCTCCCAGACCTGAGTAAAACGAATGTTTTGAGCTAGCCGACTTTGGACTTACCTCTGTAGTCTTAAATTTTGAAACGTATTTCTTCATTATAATTGTTGTTTTAGTAGTTCGATGGTTTGTTCTACACAAGCTGAAGACTGGCTTACCTGACTTTCTACTAGGCAGGCTTCAAAAAGCATATATACCATAAATGCTTTTTGCTTGTCTTCGATAAGTTCTTCAAAATAAATTCTTAAACCTGCTTTGTGGGACTCAATGATTTCATAAATAGCACCTGTATGCTCAACTAGCTCAGCTAGCATATTTATGAATGCACACCCTTGATAGTTCTCTTTTACATTCATTAATAGAATATATTCAAAAGCTTTAATCACTTTTTCATTATTCGCTTTCACTTTGGCTACTTCCCGATTCAATCCCTCAAACCAATAAATATGTCGGGCTTCTAAATAGGCTGCTG
Source organism: Myroides pelagicus (assembly GCF_009711055.1). Taxonomy (GTDB): domain Bacteria; phylum Bacteroidota; class Bacteroidia; order Flavobacteriales; family Flavobacteriaceae; genus Flavobacterium; species Flavobacterium pelagicum. The sequence goes on along the minus strand of NZ_WMJY01000045.1, from coordinate 17,623 downwards.
CTAAGTCATCTTTCGTTTTATAGTGATCATAGAAGCTTGCCTTTGCTACTTTCGCCTCTGAGATAATTCTATTAATTCCTGTGGAATGATATCCATTTTGATGAAAGAGTACAGTTGCTGCTTTTAAAACTCTTTCCTTAGGTGAATTTTCTTTCATAGGGCAAATGTAAATAAAAAAACAGACAAGTCTGTCCGTTTTAAATAAAAAAGATAAAAATACAGTTACTTTTAAAAACTATTTTTATTCATAAAAACATCCGAATAACGCCTTTTCCTCCTGTATCTTGAACAATATAAAAAAGAAACAACCATCTAAATATCAATTAATAACGAAGAAAAATATCAAACTCTTTCCTTTTTTTATTTCCTCATATCCTATCATGCGTGCAGTATACGTGCAGAATGCTTGAGGTTTTCTTGCCAAAAACACCCTCCCGGGCTAGTATACCTCACGTATTCTGCACTAATTCTGCACGCTTGGCAGGAAATATCAAGAGAGAACTACAATTAATACACTTTTCTAAAATAGAAATCCTTCCCAATTAGTATAACACAGAAGCAACTAATTGTAAAAAACTGCTTCTAAACTTACTTTTTGCAACCTAATGTATAGTATCCGTAAAAAAACAAGTAGTTTTGCGTATTATAACAGAAAATAAACATTACAAGTCGCTTTACTATTCATTTTTTACATATCCAACAACGTAAAAAGTCTAGCGATTTCAAAAACAACATGTATGAAAAAACTAGTCAATCTATTTGATTTTAGTCAACCTATTAATTACAAAAACGAAATACTCGCCGGTCTTGCAGTATCCATGACCATGATACCAGAGTCTTTGTCCTTTGCTATTTTGGCTGGATTACCTCCTCTTACTGGATTATATGCAGCCTTTTTGATGGGGATAGTAACTGCAGTACTTGGCGGACGTCCAGGAATGGTGTCTGGTGGTGCGGGAGCCACTGTTGTTGTACTAATCGCTTTGGCAGCTGCTCACGGTATTGAGTACTTATTCGCAGCTGTAGTCTTAGCAGGTATATTACAACTCTTAGTGGGAATTTTTAAGCTTGGGAAGTTCGTCAGACTAATCCCTTCTCCAGTGATGTACGGATTTCTAAACGGACTAGCCATTATTATCTTTATGTCACAAGTGGATCAGTTTCGCGTGGAAGTGGACGGGGTGAAATATTGGTTTCAGAACATGCCTTTATACATTATGGGAGGTTTGACCTTATTGACTATTGCTATTGTGATTATTTTACCCAAAATCACCAAAGCAGTCCCAGCATCATTAGTTGCTATTATTGTAGTATTTGCTCTTGTTTATTTCTTTGATATTGATACAAAAAAAGTAATTGATATTGCCTCAGTAGGAGGTTCTCTACCGAGTTTTCACATACCAAGCATTCCATTTACTTGGGAGACATTAAAACTAATTTTCCCTTATTCACTTGTCATGGCGGGAGTAGGATTGATTGAAAGTTTACTGACTCTAAACATGGTTGATGAGATCACAGGTACACGAGGAAGCTCGAACAAAGAAGCTACAGCCCAAGGTATCGCCAATATGACCAATGGATTCTTTGGAGGTATGGGAGGTTGTGCGATGGTAGCTCAGTCTATGGTCAATATTAGTGCTGGTGGTCGTACTAGACTATCAGCTATTGTAGCTTCAGTGGCTATTTTATTCATTATCCTAGTAGCTGGCCCAGTGATTGAGCAGATCCCGATGGCTGCTCTAGTTGGAGTCATGATGATGGTTGCGATTGGTACTTTTGAGTGGGCTAGCTTTAAGATCGTAAACAAAATGCCTCTTCACGATATTTTTGTTATTGTACTTGTAGCTACCATTACAGTGGTAGAACACAACCTTGCTAAAGCTGTGCTAATTGGAGTGGTTGTTTCAGCATTGGTATTTGCTTGGGAAAGTGCCAAACGCATTCGCGCTAGAAAGTATACCGATAATCACGGAGTAAAACACTATGAAATTTACGGACCTTTATTCTTCGGGTCAACTACTACTTTTATGGAAAAATTCGATGTCGAAAATGACCCTGACAAAGTAATTATTGACTTCAAAGAAAGTAGAATTACAGATATGTCAGCAATTGAAACGGTTAATAAACTAACAGACAAATATGCCAAAGCAGGAAAAAAAGTCTATCTACAACACCTTAGTTTATCGTGCCGACGAATGATCAAAAACGCTCAAAGTTCTGTAGATGTAAATATATTAGAAACAGATTATTCTAAAGGAAAAAGCAATTAGTCTAGTTCCTCTTAGACTTGTTATAAACCAAGCACCTCAATTAACGTGTATATTGTTCGCGTTAATTGAGGTGCTATTTTTTTTAGCATAATTCACTTAAATTAAAATATCCCCTATATCCGTGAATAAATTTATAGAGCCTTTACTTAAATTTGTTTAAAACTTGATCGAGAATAATTGAAAAAATAGACACGATGAAAATACCTGTTTTGAATGATTTACAACAAGAGGTAAATCGCCTATATATAGCGGGAAGCAAATTTGCTGCTAATGACCCAAGGCTAAAAAAGTTTGTCCCTACCCTTGAAGCTATGGCTCAAAAAGCCCCCGTATTTAAAAAAATATCTGATAATCTGACTGCGTTAATTCAAAGTGATGAACATAGTTCAGCTACGCATTTATTCGAATTAGGAAACCTATTGTATGCTATTCTATATACACAGTCGGATACTGATATTACCCCTTTAGACAACAAACAACCTCTAGTACCGATTGTTTCTATTGAAGACATGAATACCAATCACCGTTATAGTCAGGTCAAACCTATCATCGATGCACTGACTACAACAAGCTCTGGAAGGTATAACATCATCGATACAGCTGCAGAAGATGGACTTTTAAAAGACAGTCGTTTTTACCTTTACATTGCAAAAGCAGTAAATGATAAGTATAGCGAATTAAGTGAACTGATCATCAACCACATTATCCCTAGTATTGGATTGCCTATTGTTCCATTTTTAACCAAGCAATTAGTTCTTGATGACATAGCAATAAACGTAAAGACCCTTACTGCATTAGGTAATATTAAACAGGCTGATGTACTAACAATATTAGATCAAGTCGTAGAAGAAAACAACACGACAAAACTACTAGGCGTAGCCTTAGAAATATACGGTAATTACCCAGAACGCGAAGAAGTATTATATGGTTTTACCACACACAAAAATGCAAAAGTTCGCGAAGGTGCCATTAAAGGACTCGCTGCCTTAAATACACCTAAAGCCATCGAACACATGCTACACTTACTTCGCACCAAAAAAACAGAAACATACCAAAATCTAATTCTAGACGTACTTACGTATCTTCCTGAGAAAAAACACCTATTAGAGGAGACACTAGCTTATGTACAAGAAACTTTTGATGAGTTTACTCAAGGAGCAATGAACCCAACAGAAAAACAAGCTAAAAAACAAATAACAATCTATGATTTTGGGGATACCATAGATATTCTAAGAGGTATTCAAATCCCAGGTGTAAAGAACTTTATTGTCAATGCGACTCATTTCTTTATTGTTAACTATAAGTATTTCGACAATTCTGGAATTAGATATATGAGTAGCTTACTGAGAGACTACCAAGCTCAAGAATGCTTCGATATGTACACTGAAGTTGAAGCAAAACTGGATAAAGATACTAAAGAATTTAGAAGAAATGGCGAACTAAATCAATTCTATACAAACTTTCTCAACTATCATTTATACTTAGAAGTAGACAAAGATATCTTTTACGATAAGTTTCATGCTAAAATAGCAAACAAACAAATTGATTTTCACCACTTAGATCAAGTTTACCAAGGATATGCTGAAGACGCCTGGGAAGTGTTACGTGCTAAACCTTATCGCTTAGCAGATGGCTGGTATGAGGTGTTAATGCGTGTTTTAGAGCCTCAGCTCAATTCAAATTCATTATATGAAGTAAGTACTTTCCTTCATCAAATTGTAGGGCTAAAAATGTATTTCGATAAACCATTTAGTGAAATAGAAGAGTTTATTGAGAAGGTAGAAAATAGCTCTAGAAAAAGAAAAGAAGTACTCGAACACTACACAAAAAAACAGATAGAGTACTACAAACAATCACTAAAAAAGTAGTCAAATGATCAAATTAGATAATTCAATAATAGAAGGCTTAGCAACTAATGCCTCAGCCACTAAAAATGGTAAAGACTTAGTAAACAAAGGTAAATTCAACAATCTACATATCAATAACGAACAGGATCTAATCTGGGGAGAATGTGCTGGTAGTGGAAAGACCCCATACAGATGCTCTGTGGACTTCATCGATGAGCACAACCCTGTGGGAAGGTGTTCTTGTCCAAGCCGTCAGTTTCCTTGTAAACACGCACTAGGACTAATGTATGCTTATGTAGATGGCCTCTCTTTTAGCATCGCAGAACCTGCTGAAGATCTCTTGAACAAGCGTGAAAAAGTAGAAACACGCAAGCAAAAGAAAGAACAAGAGAAAGTATCGTTAAAAGATAAAGCTGCTAAACCTAAAAAAGTGAATAAAGCAACTTTGCTGAAAAAATACAATGCACAGATGCAAGGTTTGGAATTAGCGGATAAACTATTTAACCAAATCATTAAAAATGGACTTTCCAGTATCGATGCGCAGGAGCGTTCAAACCTAAAGAAACAAGTCAAAGAATTAGGTAACTACCACATCAATGGTATTCAAGCTGCATTTGATACGCTAATTACTTTGACGGGAGCTAAGATTTCTACTGATCAGTTAATCAGTCAAATTAACTTACTAGGGGCTATCCTAAAAAAAGCAAAAACGTATATTCAAGAGCGAATTGATAATCCAGAACTTACACCAGAGATAGATTCCTCTATTGAAGAGTTGATTGGGACAATCTGGAAGCTAACTGACTTGATTTCACTTGGTTTATACAAAGAAAATGTTGAGCTTATCCAATTAGCCTATACATCGATAGAATTAAATAGTAAACAAGATAGTATCAATGAAGGGGTATGGTTTGATTTGTCATCTTGTCAAATCTATAGAACCTATAATCATGTACCAGCTAAAGCTAAAAAATACATCAAAGAGGAAGATAGCATCTTTGAAGTATTACAGCTTAAAGACCTATACATTTATCCTGGAGATAAAACAACACGTCGTATTCGCTGGGAAGACAACACACAAGCATACCGACCACTTGTAAGCACTGACTATATTAATATCATCAATAATGCAGATTCAGACTATGCTAGTCTAATAAAAGAAATCAAAGGGTCTATCAAAAACCCGATGAACACAAAGTCTCCCTTTGCACTATTGTCCTTAGAAAAAGTGTACCAAGTAGAAGACAACTTAGTGATCGAAGATACAAAAGGTAATCGCCTTACATTAATCAACGACACAGATAATGAAGGTACATCAGTAATCAATACAACTGAGAACCTAAAAAACTTTTTACCTAATGAGGTAAAATCAATGGCGCTACTTGTTCGCTTCAGAACTAACCTAACAGAAGGAACTCTATACGTAGAACCTGTATCATTAATCACAGAACAAAAAATAATTCGTTTACTTTTCTAAATAATGACTTACCATGAGTAAAAAAGATGTATTAAGGCTACCTGCCGAACAACTATATAAGCACGAATTAGACGCTTTAAAGAAAGAAGATAAAAAAGAAGACAAACCAGCAGGGTGGCAACTATCACCCAAAGCAGTATTAAAATATATCATCGGTGGAACTGCAGAAGGCGTTGAAATTACGCCAAAGTACATTGGACACGATCGTCTAGTTGAGATTGCTATTGCTACCTTGTTGACAGACCGCTCTCTATTGCTTATCGGAGAACCTGGTACTGCAAAATCATGGTTGTCTGAAAACCTAACAGCAGCTATCTGCGGTGATTCGAACAAAGTAATACAAGGGACTGCAGGTACAAGTGAAGAACAAGTAAAATACGCTTGGAATTACGCTATGCTTTTAGCCAATGGCCCAACAGAGCAAGCACTAATCAAAAGTCCCGTTTACCGCGCTATGGAAACGGGTAGTGTAGCACGATTTGAGGAAATATCGCGCTGTGCTTCTGAGGTTCAAGATGCATTAATCTCAATCATGTCTGAAAAGAATATCGCTATACCTGAATTAGGCTCAGAAGTAAACGCACAACGCGGGTTCTCTATCATTGCAACTGCTAATACTAGAGACAAAGGGGTAAATGATATGTCTTCAGCTCTAAAACGCCGTTTTAACATCATTGTACTCCCTTCTCCTGCTGATTTAGAAACAGAAGTGGCTATCGTACAAAAACGCGTCAAAGAAATAGCTGCAAATTATCAGCTAAAAGCTACACTACCTAATCAAGAGGAAGTAGAGAAAATCGTAACGATCTTTAGAGAGCTACGTCAAGGAGCAACACTAGACAATAAACAAAAACTAAAAGCTCCAAGTGGGGTAATCTCAACAGCTGAGGCTATTTCTCTATTAACCAACAGCATGGCTTTAGCTGGAAGTTTTGGAAGTGGACAAATTGCTGAAGCAGACCTTGCTGCAGGACTACAAGGAGCTATTGTAAAAGATGAAGACAAAGATAAAATTGTCTGGACAGAATACCTTGAGAATGTAATGAAAAAACGTGGAAGCCAATGGCGTGACTTATACAATAACTGTCACGAGATTAACAAATAATCGACAATCATTAATAGCCACTAAACAGATTTTTATTCATTACGCAAATTCACAATTATGGTAGAATCCAAAAACTTCTTCGGTGTCAGACACCTGTCTGCTACGACAAGTTACAACTTACTTCAATTTCTTGAAGCTAAAAAGCCGAAGTGTATCCTAATGGAAGGGCCGTCTGATGCTACCGACCTACTCTTGGAATTGGCGAATAAAAATGTAATCCCTCCTGTGGCCTTAATGGCCTACACAACGGAATTACCGATTCAATCTGTTCTATATCCCTTTGCCTTGTACTCGCCAGAATACCAAGCAACCCTATGGGCTAAAAAGAACAAGTCAAACTTTCGATTGATTGATTTACCTACAGAAGTTAGCTTAGCACTGAAAACCCAAAGTGACGCTGAATTAGCAGAACAACAAGAGGCACTTGTTAATTACCGTTTATTTCACAACGACTTGTACGATCAATTGGCTACACTCAACTGGGAAACTGATTATGAAAGTTACTGGGAACGAAAGTTTGAACATTGCTTAGATAGCCAATCTTACCAAGAGCGCATTTGCTACCAATCACAGCAAATTCGCGATATGGTTATTGACACCGAACGCGAAGCTGATCCAGTCAGCTTTGCTCATAATTATCTTCGAGAAGCCTATATGAAAAGGCAAATCGAACAAGCCTTACTAGAAGGGTTTGCAGCAGAAGATATTGTAGTAATCGTCGGAGCCTATCACGTCTCTGGGTTACTTGACCAAAACCTTACCGCACTTACTGAAAAAGAGTGCGAGCAACTACCTAAGCAAAATGCCTTAGCTACTCTTATGCCCTACTCTTACTATCGCCTTAGTAGTCGTACAGGATATGGTGCCGGAAATAAAGCACCTTATTATTTCGAGCTAATGTGGCAACACTTAGTAAACAATAATGTAAGTGATTTAGCCGCAAACTACTTATCCCGTATTGGAAAAGAACTTCGAGAAAAAGGATTTAATGCCTCTACAGCCTCTACCATTGAAGCAGTAAAACTGGCACAAGCATTATCCCACTTAAAGGGGGGACAATACCCTGTTCTCAAAGATTTACACGATGCCGCCCTTACTTGCTTTGGAGAAGGCCAGTGGAGTAAAATAGCCGAAGCTATCAATCACATTGACATAGGTACAAATATTGGAAGTCTTCCAAAAGGTATGAGTAAAACGCCAATACAAAAAGACTTTTATGAGCAAATAAACACGCTTAAACTAGACGAATACGTATCTGCTGTCGATCAAGTATTAACCCTTGACCTAAGAGAAAATATACGCGTTAAATCTCAAGAAATAGCATTCAGGGATTTAAACCGTTCTACTTTCTTACACCAATTAACTGTACTTGAGATTCCCTTTGCAATTGAAAAAAATACCTATCAGCAAAACGCTACATGGTCTGAACAATGGAATCTAAGATGGACAACTGAAGCAGAGATTGCTATTATCGAAAATAGCTTACTCGGCGAAACTATTGCTATAGCTACTGCCTTTAAGTTAAAAGAGCAACTTGATCACACTAGTAAAATTGGTATGGTTGCTAACATTATTCGACAAGCTTATAATTGTAACCTCACACATTTATTTGAGACTGCAATTATACGTCTACAAGCTATTCTGGTAGAAACAGAAGAAATAACAGACTTAGCACAAGCTACTTTTGAATTAGCAAAGCTTGTACAGTTTGGCGATTTAAGGCAATTTGATTTATTACCTCTTAAACCTATTCTACGTCAATTATTCTTACGTGCTAGCTTGTTGTTAGTCGATAGTTGTAACTGTGATCAAAAAGCAGCAGACGAAGTAACTCGAGCAATTGACCAGCTCAACTTTGTCGCACAAGAATTTTATGAAGATGTGGATATAAATCTTTGGATAGAACAACTACACAAAGTTGCTACTCGAGATGACCTCAACTATGGGCTATCAGGATTGTGTTTATCTATTCTTTTGGAACGCAACCTACTTACAGAAGTTCAGTGTACACAAGAAGTAAATAGACGTTTGTCACATGGTGTTCCCGCTGATCTAGCCGCTGCTTGGTTTGAAGGAATTGCCAGACGAAACAAATATGCCTTGCTTTCACGAGTGATGCTGTGGGAACAATTAAATGATTACGTAGCAAATCTTGATGAACAACAATATATGCACGCCCTAGTATTCCTTAGAAGAACCTTTAGTGGTTTTGACCAAGCTCAGAAAAACAGCATTGTAGAGTTACTTAGCAGTATCTGGGGAACAGATATTGAGGTCACTTCAGAAGAATTACTCAGTGAGTTAAGTGAAGAGCAAACCCAAACTTTAGATGATTTAAACGATTTTGATTTTGACTTTTAACCCGATGAAGCATGAGTGAATTAGATAAAACTAAAAGTCGCTGGAGACTAATATTAGGAGAACAAGCGACCAAATTCGAAGACAATATCTTGTCCGAAGATCAATCCATATTAGATCAGGCTCTAGCCGCAATATATGAAAGTGATAATAATTCGCTGGCAGGCAAAAAACGTGGAGGTAGTAATGCCTCTTCTCCTAACCTAGCTAAATGGTTAGTAGATGTACGTAGTTTCTTTCCAGAAGATGTAGTGAGTGTTATACAAAACGATGCAATGGAGCGCAAAGGACTCAAACAATTACTATTGCAACCAGAAGTATTACAGCACGTAAAGCCAGATATTTCCATGGTCGGTACGCTTATGTCACTAAATGGACAAATCCCTGAAAAATCTAAAGATACAGCACGGCAGTTAGTCAAAAGTGTCGTTGATGATATCATGAAGCGACTAGAACAGGACTTGCGAAAAGCAGTAACAGGTGCATTAAATAAAAAAGCCCATTCACCTATTAGCAATTTTTCGGCAACAGACTGGAAACGTACTATTCAACGAAACCTGAAAAACTATGATCCAAAAACAAAGCGAATTATTCCAGAGAAGTTTTACTTCTTCGAACGCAGACAGAAACAAAAAGATTGGACAGTAATACTCGATATTGACCAAAGTGGTTCGATGTACGAATCCATCATTTACTCTTCAGTCATGGGAGCTATATTTGCTAGTATGCCTGCTCTTGACACCCATGTTGTTGCCTTTGATACAGCAATCACCGACCTAACAGAAATGTGCGCAAATGACCCTGTAGATATGCTATTTGGAGTACAAATGGGAGGAGGAACAGATATTAATAAATCAGTCGCTTACTGTCAAACATTAATCGAAAACCCAAGCAAAACACTCTTTATATTAATATCCGATTTATATGAAGGAGGTGTGAGAAAAGGATTGCTTAGACGTATCGAAGAGATGAAGGACAGTGGAGTTACTGTATTAGTCTTATTAGCTCTTACTGATAGTGGAACACCTAGTTATGACAAAGAACTAGGGAAAGAAATCAGTAAGCGCGGTGTTGCTTGTTTTGCAGCAACACCAGATAGACTACCCGAATTAGTAGCCGCAGCTATTCAAAAACAAGACCTAAAACGCTTTGAAACCGTTGATAAATAATATTTTATTTTAATAAAAAACCATGTAAACGAGTATTTATATGGTTTTTTTATTCCCTTTTTAAAGTTTAAACAAGCTTAGAATAAACAGTCCCCCCACTACTATACTTGAATATCCATATACTTTAAGAAAGCGATCAATATCGTAAAATACTACTTGCCCATCTAGAAAATTTATCAATATCAAAAGTAGCGTTGTTACAATAAGTGCAACAACGAAAAGTATAGGTACTGCTACATAGGATATCACATTCATAGCCGCCCTATCATTCGTCCTAGACTGTTCGAAAAACCCGCCTAATATACCCAACATACACAAGGCTGCGATAATAATAAATACGATATATCCTATATTTCTAAATACATCTCCCATATCTATCTATTCTATTCATTTCATTAATAACACCTTAAATAACCTTTATAAATATAGACAACTCAACTCAGTATTCCGCATAAAACCCTTATTTTTGTACTAAATAAATCTAACAACCTATAAATACATACTATAATATGGGCGAGGTTATCTATCATCAAGATAAGTCCTTTGAATCAGTCAATTTTAATGGAAAGACCCTAATCGATAGAGAGTTTAACAATTGTAATTTTATCAATTGCAACTTTGCAGAAAGTGTGCTAAACGACAATATCTTTGATGAGTGTGTCTTTGAAAATTGTGACTTTTCTATGTCTTCTTTCTTAAGTACTGGCTTAAATAAAGTTAGGTTTATAGGGTGTAAACTAATGGGTGTTGACTTTGCTAATTGCAATAAGTTAATGTTCTCTCCTTCTTACGACAATTGTATTATGGACTACTGCTCTTTTTATGGAGCGCGTCTAAAAAACACATCATTCGTCAAGTGTTCGTTAATGGAAGTTGACTTCTGTGAAGCTGACCTTACAAGTGCTTGCTTCAAAGAAAGCGATCTTATAGGAGCTACATTCTCAAATACAGTGCTGAAAAAAGCCGACTTTAGACAAGCACAAAACATCGCTATCGATCCAGAGTACAACTCCTTAGCTAAAGCTAAGTTTACAATAGATCAACTCGAAGGTCTTTTGTATAAATACAACTTGGAGGTTGATAATAACTTCTAAACACTGCCCTACTCTGCTTATACAAAACTCCTCTCCTTTGAAATATCCCTAATTTCCGTGAAGAAAAAATCAGGTAGAATTCCTTTCTTTGTTAAGTTCACAATTGTATAGCTTCTCAATCCATAGCTGTGGTATGTACAAACCTATACTTGTGAACACCTAATTTACAAATAGAAAATATACCGATATATGTATAAGTTTATTGAGTCGTTACCTGAATACTATGCTACTATTCAAACCCAAGCTGATTTTCCAAAAGCTTATATCAATGATTTATTCTTGATTGGAAAATGTAGTAAAGACACAGATACAGTTAAACAAATCAGACAAACTTTAGAGCAAAATGCTAGCGAGGATATCATTAAAGCCTTTAAAAGTCGAAAAAAACTAATCAAGTCTATTGGTATTCCCCAGTGGCATGAAGTTTTTAATACTCTATTAGAATATGCAAATATAGCAGATGAATTAGATGTTGATTTTATTTATAACAAACTAGGATTTGATGTAATTGATGTCCGAAATAGTCATGACCCAGCTACTCTGATTCAAAACCCATCATTACTAGGAAGGTTCCCTTCAGTTAGAGTTATCAGTATCGAAGCCTTAAACTTTGAACAAGGGCTACCTGATGTTTTTGACAAGTTTACTCAGCTTAAACAATTAAGCATTGAAGGAGAATATACTATACTTCCAAATTCAATAGAAAACTTAACGACACTACAGTCTTTAGACTTAGAACTTCCCGAATTAGCACATATCGAATTTGACTTTAAAAAACTAATCGCTCTAAAAGCTTTAAAGTGTATGGACACCAATTGGCCTACCCCAACACTACCTGCCCTGCCTATAAGTATAGAAACCATAGAGTTTTCGTTAGTAAGCACTTTTAAATCAATTGGAGAAGAGCTAAATACACTCCCTGAGCTTAGCAAAATCAAGATCATGAGATGTCCTGATTTTACTACAGTCAGTGACAGGTTAAACGTACCTAACCTAACCATATTAAGCCTTTGGAAAAATGACAAGCTTCAACCCATTAGCCCTATCGTCTTCTTCAATGGCAAGATAACTTCTTTTCCTGGTGACTTAATGGATTTAGAACAACAATATACCTTTGACTCACTGACAAACTTACTTGTTTCAGACCAGGCGGTATTAGCATATTTATGTCAAAACCCCGAGTATTTTCCCAACTTAGAGAAGCTAAGTTTTTCTAATATGGAAAACCTTATAGAAATAGATGTACCATGGTCTAAATTCAATAAACTAACAAGTATTAGATTTAGAAACCTGAACGACGATAGTGGTTTGTCACAAAGTATGGAGCAATGTACCTCACTAAAACACATTGAGTTTATAAATTACAAGGCTGAGCAATTACCTGAATCTCTTGGTCGTATCAAAAAGCTAAACTCTGTAACCATAGAACAATCTGATAAACTGATAATAGACACCACTTTTCTACCTAGTATAATAGACGAGCTTACAATTGTAAACTGTGCCGAAATCAAGACCTCTAACAAAGTTATCCACATCGGTAAAGCCGCTCTAGAAAACTGCAAAGTCGAAAAGCACAGTGATTTGTTTAAGTATTTTTCGGTAAAAGTATTCAGATATTTCCCTTTAAAAAACGATACCTATGAAGTAGAAGACATCACAAGCCTGATGGCTCAGCCAGATGAACTTGTTAGTTTGTACACCAACTTACCTGTAGATCTATTAACTAGTGTCCTGGTAAACTGTAGAAACCTAACGGTATTAAAGATAAATAGTAATGTGACCTTACCGGATACTCATCCTCACTTGTCTGTGGATCAAGAGACCAAACTGCGTACCTTACAGCTGGAAAATGTTGAGATTGACAACTTAGAGCAACTCTTGAAACATAGTCCTTTACTAGAATCCATTAAACTAAAAGGATATAATCACTTCCCTACGGTTGAATTACCTTTTTTAAAAGTAGTTGATCTATCCTATTCAAAAATACCTACATTAGAAGGTTTAGACGCTCCAAATTTAGAAGTTGTAGATCTATCCCTATGTTATGAATTTGGATTAACTGGTGCGAGTGCTTTAGTCAAGTACCCTAAACTGAAAAAACTTAAGCTTCAAGGAACTAATGACTCGTTGTGTTATGTCCCTCAAGAACTTGCGACTTTACCACTGCATGAGCTTTATCTATCTGGCTATCAAATAGACCTGATACCAACCTACATTGGCCAATTTAAAGAATTGCGTACACTACACCTTAACAACTTTGATGCAGAAGGATTGCCTGAATCTTTACTAGATCTTAAGCACCTTGAGCGTCTTAGCATTGAAGGGTGTACTTTTAGTGAACCTATTCCTCCATCATTTAGAGCTCTAAAGTTGAAGAAATTACAATATACTATTAGTAAGTTTAGTGGAGCGAATATGAACCCTAAATATTACAACAACCTCATCACTGATGGATATACTGATTTAGTGAAGTGGTTTACCAAAGAAGAATAGTTCCTAAATATTTAGACTTCTAATCCCAAAAAAATACCTTTGTATATACATTACTCCCGTGTAACGAACTCTTAGTTGTACGGGAGTTTTTTATCTAACTACAATTCAAAAAGACAACGATGAGTAAAAAGCTATTTATGACTATGTTAGGAGCAACTCCCCCTGGTCGACATATAGAACAACACGATATTTATTTCGGTATTGCTACTGATATGAAAGAACTTGCGACAAGACTTAATGACTTTTGGCCCGAAGCAGGTAAAAAGCTACACGTAGATGCCTGGAGAGAAGTTAATACAGTTGAAGATTACCACATAGAAGTAGTCGATGCTACAGAAGCCGAGACAAATGACTTACGTCTATTCTTTTTAAACTTAGGAGGATACAAACCTGGTGTTTTTGACGAATTCCATCACCTATGTCTAGTTGTTGCCAATAGCTCAGCAGAAGCCATTAAAAAGGTTAAAACCTACTCTTTTTATCAAGATTATAACCTTCCTCCAAAAGGTCTGACTCATATTGATAACAAATATGGTATTGATGTCGATGAGATTTATGCTATTGAAGAAATATTAGATCCCAAACAAAAACAAGATTATAGCATTCGTATTACTCCTGCTAAAGAAGACGCCAAAGAAGATGAAATAACCTTAGGCTATATGAAGCTAAGTAGTTTTGAAAAATAAAAAAACTTATCCTAATAAACAACAAAGCCCTATCGTTGTGACGATAGGGCTTTGTTGTTGTTGATATATATTTATTGCTAATACAAACTGTTAAACATACTATTCATTTTAGTTAGTCCATACAAGTCTGAATATTTAATCTCTGCTTGGTTCATAAAAGGATCCAATCTTTTATTAGCCTTTTCAATTTTTCCAGAGAAGGAATAATCTAACTCATTAGTCGCTAAATCGTAGATTTGATACACTATTTTATTTCCTTCTAATTGGAGTTTTGTATAAGTAGTCGGTTCCTCTTTATTCCATCTTCCGTAATAATCATCTTTTATCGGTGCAAAGAAAAGAACAGTACCACTAATGAATTCTCCCTTTTCAAAACTAGCAGTGTATTTTGGGCTATTGTCTTCATAGTAAACACATGTTCCATCTAGCTGATAATCTAATAAACTATACTTGCAATAGAAGTCTCCATTAGGCTTATAAATCGTACGATTGACACGATTATTATCAATCAAATCTTTTGCTATTAAGATGCTATAATTATTATTTTCATCTACTTGATTATAATCAATTCTAATCAGTTTGCCCTTATCATAAGTCAATAATCTACTATAATCATAATAGTATTGCAGTTTTTCTCCTTGATAAGGTTTCCCTTCCTTATACTCCATTTTATAGACAATATCCCCATTGAGTTTATACTCAGCATCTATACCATGAACTTGACCGTCTTTATAGTGCTTTTCTGAAATCAACTTCTCCTTTTTAAAGCCTTCTTTCTTAGTTAATTGTCCCTTGGTATAATAAAATTTTTCAGATAGATACGCCGGCTTGACATATTTGTCATAGATCATTTCAACTCCATCTTTATTCCCTTGTTTGTATGGAGTAACTTGCCAATTCCCATAGCTATTCTTATATATAGTTCCGTCATAAGGTCTACCATCTTTAAAGATAGCTTTTGACAAAACTTGACCGTCTTGATCGTAAAAAGTTCCCTCTTTAAAGTAATCGATCTCCGATTGCAAATAATATCCTGCATTCAAATCATCACCAAATAAGATTGTATTTCCTTCTTTGGGAGAGTAATATTTTCTATGTAATAACTTATCATCCTCGTATTTCTCAATACTGCGAACATCTACATCGGTATAGTACAGAACCTTAGTACCTGTTTTTGTTTGATAATTATACGTTCCTATTTCCTTCCCTTCTTGATCATAACTAATCACACGATCTAATCGATAACTACTCCCTGAAGGTATATAATAACTAATCTTCTTAGGTTTATGACTCTTCTTGTGATACTGTACCTCTTTTGATTTGATTCCATTCACTAAAAACACTTCCTCCTTCAGATAATCCTCATTAGATTCCTCACTATTTCTCTGATATTCGCCACGATACTCGAGTACACCATCTTTATATCTATACTGATTCAACAATGCATTCAAATAGATCTCATATACGGTACCTGAATACGCTTTATAACGTCCTCTTTCGTCAATGTGATAGGAAGCCTTGCCTATTACATTTCCTTGCTTATCGTAAAACGTACTCTGATTCCCAATATGCTGCTCAAATACTTGATTGTTCAAATAATAAAATTTGGTATAATCTGTTTTCTTCCCATTCTGATAAGTAACTATCTCATTATCGGTGTACTCTGTCCCTTGATAAGGACTATAATGCTGATAATTAAGCGTAGAAATCAACTGATTCTCCTTGTCATAGTAAACAATCTTATCAATCCCTTCATACTCATTATAATAGGTAACCGATTTATGTATTCCCCCTCTGATTTGAGACAATACTTCCTCTCGCTTTACTCGTTTATTATCTTTGTATACCATTATTTCGGTTATGCGATCTCTATCTTCCCCATATCCAAAATAGTAGTAAGTTCCTTCTCTTTGTATAATTAACTGATCACCAGAAAAAGAATGGCGATACGTACCTAATAAATTCCCCTGTTTATCAAAAGTTTCTTCTATTTTTTCAGTACCTATAATTTCAGTCTTTTGTTTGACCTGACCATTGCTATAAAACGATTCTCCTGCCACAACTTCCCCAGCTTTATAAGTCTGTACATTGTCAACGATAAATCCCCTGTACTTTAACAGTCCTACATCCGTACCATCTACAGGGCAGCAATCTTTATAGGTAACCTCATAGTATATTCCCTTTTGCTTATCGACATACTCTTTTTTGACAAGACTTCCCTCTTCATTATATATCCCGACTTGATAATTATCCTTATCCGCTTGATTTACTTCTATTGTCTTAGTGTACTTCCCTTGAATGAGCTTTGTATAAATCACTGATGAACCTTCCGAGTAAACAACTTCCCCGTGAAACGGATCCTTGTTTTTGAACTCCATCACATATTCTTTATCAGTAAAGAAATCACTCGTTTTTACTCGTTCTAAAACGCCATTTTCTCCATGGTAAAAAACAATTGGTTTATTTTTTTTATATGGATTAATCACTAATTCTCCTTGATAAACAAGACGATTATTTTCGAGATGACCAATACCTTTACCGATTAACCGATTACCTTGCTTTTCATAAATGGCAATTTCTCCATCTTCTTTTCCTCCTTTGTCTATCACTATAAAATACTTCTCTTCTACCGATTCTCTATCAACAGATCTACCATAGTAATCATTGGTATAAAGTGTATCCTTGACTATTTGCGCCTGGGTGGAAAGAGTTAATAATACAATTAGATTTAGTGTTTTTTTTAGTATATTCATGTTTTCTTTTCTTCTAATTCCAAAGGTAAAAAACACAAGGTATAATTCCTTGTTTTTGACTTTTTAGTTTTGACTTTTTACCACAAAAGTTCGGCTAACACAATAGCTACCTATAAATAAAACAGTTCTTCTATAGCCCTTAAATCACTTTATTTACAACTCATTTCTTGCCAAACTTGGGCAATACCTGCAGAATACTTGCAGAATACTTGCCCAGAAGCACCTTCTCGGCAAGAAAAGTGCAAGTATACTGGTCGCATACCTCAAGAATCTCAAACTATACATCGCAGAGATCCTTCTTTTCTAATAATGCAAAAAAAGGTCGAGCATTTCTAGAGGGCACTGAAAAAGTGAGCTAATTATGAGTTCTT
>NZ_WMJY01000044.1 GCF_009711055.1 Myroides pelagicus | reverse complement strand
GTAATGTTCGTGCGGGTTCAAGTCCCGCCTCGAGTACAAGAAATCCCAAGTTAACGCTTGGGATTTTTTTGTTTTAATAGTTGGGGTATCTAGTCGTTTAAAAAAAATGGATTATCAGGAAAAGTTTGATATTAAACGATGAGAGAGTGAATATCAAAATCTTCCTATCTATGTTTTTTTTCCTGCGATTTATTGACCTATACTTGCAGTATGCTTGAGGTTTCCTTGCCAAGAAGCTGCTTCTGGGCTCGTAAACTGCACGTATTCGGCACGCATAGCACTAGCTCGGCAACAATTGAGGGGAAGTTGAGTTTTATTAGTGAGGTGATATAGTTATTATTTGGGCATTTTTTGTTTGGTGTAATATTGGATAAAAATGATTTTCCAAAAAAAGAGTAGATGAAAGCCTATCTAGATAAGAAAAGAACTGTTTGAGACACTTTTTATAGGATCGAAGGTTCCGGTTTAGTATGATTGGCAATCTCTCGTTATACGTACTTTATTTAAGTTCACAGGGTTATTGTAATTTGTCTTGAATTAGGTCAAGTATATGGGTATAATCTTCTTGATTAGCAACAAAGTCTAAATCGGTAATATCTATCGCTAAAAGTTTCTCAGGATGTAGGGTTTTTACATAGTTCAAATAGCCTTGATTTACGTCATCAAGATAGGCTGCTGGGATATTACTTTCATACGAACGACCTCTTTTCTTGATATTGTCTAATAACCTATCTGTATTTTGATATAAGAATACATATAAATCCGGTTGTGGTGTCTCTTTGTACATTATCTCAAAAATCTGTTGATATAGACGGAACTCGTCTTCTTCTAAGGTAATTTGTGCAAAGATTAGTGATTTATAAATATAATAGTCTGAGATAACAAATTCTTTGAATAAATCCAATTGTGCTAGATCATCTGATAATTGGTTATAACGATCTGCTAAGAAAGACATTTCTAAAGGGAAAGCATATCGATTAGCATCTTTATAAAATTTTGGAAGGAATGGATTATCGGCAAATCCTTCTAAGATTAGTTTTGCATTAAAGTCATCAGCTACTCTGGTAGCAAGTGTTGTTTTTCCAGCACCAATATTTCCTTCGATAGCAATAAAGTTAACTTTTCTAAAGTCATAGTTTTTTAGTGGTGAGTCAATGTGTCCAATTACTTTATACGCTGTCTGATCTCTGCATATATTGAGTAACTCTTGGCAACTTTTCTTTAAAACAGGGTGAGTCCATTCGTAGTTCAAATCTAACATAGGCAAAAGAACGAACTTTCGTTCTTGCATTAAAGGATGAGGTACTGTCAATGAAGCAGTATTTATCACCTCTTGGTTAAAAGAAATAATATCGATATCGATCACACGAGCTGTATATCCAGTAGTGTTTGTGCGAATACGGCCCAGTTGTTTTTCAAGTTCAAGTATTTGAGCAATTGCTTTTTCAGCCTCCAGTGTACTATGGATAAGAATAGCGCAATTAAAAAAGGGTTCACTTTCAAATCCCCATGCAGGAAATTCGTAAATTGGCGAAACTTTAATAACGGTACCAATTTGCTGGTGAATTAGATTCACAGCTTGTTGGATATTTTCTCTTTTATCTCCTTGATTGGTTCCTATTGATAATACTATGTTATTCTGTACATACATGGAGGCAAAGTAACAAAAAGAAAATTGAAGAAAGACTACTTTTATTCCAGTTATTATTCACAAATTTGTTTGGTGTTGTAACAAAGTTATAATCTAAACGACTAATAAAGTAAATTGTTTTAAATATGAGATTTTTAAGAAATGTATTAGCGACAATCGTCGGGTTGTTTGTTTTTTCGTTTTTAGCCTTTTTTATGCTAATTTCTATTGGTGCAGCCTTGGGGAGTAGCAGTGAAGCAAAAGTAACTGTGAAGGAAAAGACTGTATTGGAATTAGACTTATCAAAGGTGAAATACGACTATGGAGGGAAGTATAATTTCAAAGACCTTAATTTTGTTGACGAAGATAATTCAGGACTGGCAAACGTGTTGAATGCAATCGCAGTAGCAAAATCAGATGATAAAATTCAAGGAATTTCGATTTTGAATAATACATCTACACTAGGTGTTTCACAACGTGGAGAATTGCGTCAAGCATTGAAAGACTTTAAAGAAAGTGGAAAGTTTGTATTGTCTTATGCAAATATGTATTCTCAGTCAGAGTATTATTTGAGTTCAGTAGCAGATACTATTTATGTCAATCCAGTGGGAGAGTTTGATTTTAGAGGACTAGCTACTGAGATTTTGTACATGAAAGACTTACAAGAGAAGACTGGAGTAAAGATGGAAGTAATCCGCCATGGAAAGTATAAGAGTGCAGTAGAACCATTTTTGGAAAATAAAATGAGTGAGGCTAATCATGAGCAGATTTCAGTATTCTTAAACTCAATTTGGGCGAGTGTGGTGAAAGATATAGCAGAGAGTCGTTCGATTTCAGTTGACAAGTTAAACGAATTGGCTGAAAACCTAGGTGCACGAACACCGGAGTTAGCGTTAAAGAATGGTTTGGTAGATAAAGTAGCTTATGAAGATGAGTATCATGCAGCAATCAAAAAGGCAATAGGTGTAGCAGCGGATAAAGACTATAATACATTAAAAATATTAGATTATGTGAAGTCTGTAAAGAGTGTTACTGCTCTAAAAGTAAAAGATGATCAAATAGCTGTAATATATGCTCAAGGGCAGATCATGAGTGGTGAAGGGAATGTAAACTATATTGGCGAGGGATCTATTAATAGAGCATTAAAGAAAGCACGTAAAAACGATAAGGTAAAAGCAATTGTGTTGCGTGTGGATAGTCCAGGAGGAAGTGCTCTGACGTCAGATTTGATCTGGAGAGAGATAGAATTGACAAAAAAAGAAAAGCCTGTAATTGTATCTATGGGATCTGTAGCAGCATCAGGAGGGTATTATATTTCATGTAATGCTGATCGTATCTTCGCAGATGAAACAACAATAACGGGGTCAATAGGTGTATTTGGTATGTTGCCAAACTTTAGTGAAGTTGCTTCAAAATATGGGGTAAATGCACAACAAGTAAGAACACATAAAAATGCAATCATGTATAGTCCTTTTAAACCGATAGAAGAAAGTACAAAAGGATATATCACAGAAAGTATTGAAAAAGTGTATGATACATTCGTTAGTCGTGTGGCTGCTGGTAGAAATATGACTGTAGAACAAGTAGATTCAATAGCTCAAGGACGTGTATGGACAGGAACAGATGCATTACAGAATGGACTAGTAGATGAAATAGGAGGATTGAAAGAAGCGATTGATTATGCAGTTTCTAAAGTAGAATTGGAAGATTATCAGGTGGTTAATTACCCAGAGTATGAGCTAACTTTTGACGATTTGTTGAGAAAATATTTAGGTGCTTCTATGGTTAAAACACAAGATGAATTAATTAAAGAAAAAATAGGAGAAGATAATTTTGAACTAATTGAACGTTTGAATTATTTTAATTCAATGAAAGGTGTTCAAGCAATGCTTCCTTATGAATTAACAATCTATTAGGTTAGCGATTGTATAAAAATAATATGGAGCCAATCTGTGTCAAACAGATTGGCTTTTTTTTGGTTAATTTTGTAGTTAAACAAATTAGATATGAATAAGAGAGCACTAAAATGGATAGGAGGGACTTTGATTCTTCTTATCGCTGTAGTTTTGTTGGCACCTTTTATGTTTAAAGGAAAAATACAGGAATTAGTTAAACAAACAATAAATGAGAATGTAAATGCTACTGTAAATTTTAAAAGTGTAAATCTTAGTTTAATTAGGAATTTTCCTAAAGCTACTATTTCTGTTAATGATTTAGTGGTTATTAATCACGTACCTTTTGAAGGTGATACATTACTACAGTCAGAAAAACTTTCTCTGAAGATGTCATTAGGGCAATTATTTAATGGGACTGATAAACCAATGGAGTTAGAGTCCATTGAATCACTGAATACATTTTTATCAGTAATAATTACACCCGATGGTATCGCTAACTATGATGTAGCTTTAAAAGAAGATGAGGAAAAGGAAAAAGATAGTACAGATTCAGTTAGTACTCCATTTTCTTTAGCGTTGAATCACTATCGTTTAGATAATTTGAATATTACTTATTCAGATTTGGGATCAAAGATGAAGTTTGAAGTTAATGAGTTATATCATCAAGGAAAAGGTAATTTTTCAGAGAATGTATTGGATTTAGTGACAGAGACTAAGACAAGGGTTTCTTTTGTGAAGGAAGGGGATAAATTATTGAATGATGTAAATCTTTCTTTAGATGCTGTGATTGGAATTGATATGAATCAAATGAAGTTTGTCTTTAAGGATAATAAAGCGTTGATTAATCAACTCCCATTAGAGTTTGAAGGAATGGTTCAATTGGTAGATGATGGTCAAGATTACGATTTAACTTTTACGACACCTGATTCAGATTTTAAAAATTTTCTAGGGTTGGTACCTGAAGCTTATGCGGGTGATTTGTCAGGAGTGAAAACGTCTGGGGAGTTTAAAGTAGAAGGGGTAGTTAAAGGGAAATTAACGGAGCAAACTATACCTACTTTTGGTATTCATATACTGGCAAAAAATGCATCTTTCCAGTATCCTGATTTGCCTAAAGGAGTAACAAATATTATATTAGATGCTCAAGCTGTTAATAAAACAGGACATGTAAAAGATACTTATGTCAATATTGATCAATGTACTTTTCAGATTGATAAAGATGTATTTCATGCACGCGCAAGTTTAAAAAACCTGATGGAGAATATGTATGTTAAGGCTAATTTTGATGGAGTAATTAACTTAGAAAATCTATCACATGCTTATCCTATCAAATTATCTGAACCACTTAGTGGTTTATTAAAAGCGAAGGTAAATACGAATTTTGACATGCAATCTGTGGAGAAAGGTAGGTATCAAAATATTAAAAATGAAGGAAGTTTGTCACTGACAGGATTTAATTACGCAAATGAAGCGATGCCTAAACCGATAAAAATACAAGAGGCAGGTCTTACTTTTAATACGTCGAATGTTACTTTAAATACTTTTGTACTAAAGACAGGAGAAACGGATGTTATTGCGAGTGGTCGTTTGGATAATTTATATGGATTTTTGTTTAATAAACAGGTGTTGAAAGGGAATTTTCAAGTCAATTCGAATAATTTCGTTCTTGCGGATTTGATGGCAACTGGAGGAGATAATCCAGCAGTAGAGGAAACCTCTAAATCGTCAAATTCTAAAGAAAAAGAAGCTTTAAAAATTCCAAGTTTTCTAGACTGTACAATTCATGCTAATGCAAAAAAGGTAATTTATGACAACTTAGTGTTGAGTAATGTAAAAGGAAATTTAGTTGTTAAAGATGAGTCAGCTAACTTACAAAATATGTCAACAGAGGTGTTTAATGGAGTCCTAGCTTTTGATGGAAGTGTATCTACGAAAGAAGCAATTCCTACATTCGACATGAACTTAGGGTTGAAAAAAGTAGATATAACAAAGACATTCACAGATATAGAATTTTTGAAAGCAGTAGCCCCTATAGCAGGAGTTATAGCAGGAAAGATTGATGGAGATCTGAAAGTAAGAGGTCAATTAGATGCTATAGAGCTAACGCCCGCGATTAACACACTGAGTGGAGATGTTCAAGGAACATTACTTGATACAAATATAACCCCTCAACAATCTGTATTACTCTCAGAGTTAGATAAAAAAGTGTCCTTTATTGATTTAAAAAAGCTAGATATTAATAATAAGCGAATTCACCTTGTGTTTAAAGAAGGGAAAGTACAATTTAAACCTTTTGACTTGAAACTTAACGATATGTCTGTTCAAGTATCTGGAGAACATGGTTTTGATCAATCGATGAATTATGCCTTAGATTTTAAGGTACCAGCTAAGTTGTTGGGAAGTGATGTAGCGGGTGCTTTAACTAAATTAGGAGGTAAAGATGCTGAAAAATATAATGCTATTCCGGTACGCGTGGATTTATCGGGAAATTTTAAAGCACCTAAAGTAGGTACAAATATGAACGAAGTAGTAACTAATTTAACGAATCAGATTATAGAAGATCAAACGAGTCAGTTGTTAGATAAAGGAAAAGGAGCTTTAATGGACTTATTAGGAGGGAATAAAAAGACGGATGAAGGCGATGAACAAGTCTCAGGAGATGAAGCCAAGAGCGAAGCGACAGATAAAGTTGTCAACAAGATAGAAGAAGGGTTACAAGGATTGTTTGGAAAAAAGAAAACCCCTGAAGAGAAAAAATAGCTTAGTAAGCGTATCAAAAAAACAAGGAGTTTCAATATTTTGAAGCTCCTTGTTTTTTTGAGTAAATACGATAGATATTATTCTACGTTAATAGCGACGACAGAACCTTCGTTTGATCGGATATTAAAAACAGTACCATCTTCAAAGATTAAGTATTGTCCTTTAACTCCTTTTAATGTACCTTGATACGAAGGTGTTTTTTCAAGATTAAGACTTTTTAGTTTAGTTGGATATTGTAGTACAGGGTAGTTTAAGTCAATGATATTTGCATCTGTAGAAGTATAATATGGTTTAACTTCTTCAGGTAGTTTATCTTGTAACGAGTTGCGAATAGCTTGTATATCATCATTACCAACTTCATTTTGAAGCATTTTTCTCCAATTGGTTTTATCAGTAAAAAAATCTTTTAAAGCAACCTCTGTTATACCGGCAAGGTATCGATTAGGGACTTCTACGATTTCGATCGCACTAGAAGCTCCTTGATCTATCCAACGGGTAGGAACTTGTGTTTTGCGTGTTACACCTACTTTGACATCACTCGCAAGAGCTAGGTAAACAATATGAGGTTGAAGTTGTACCTTCGTTTCGTAGGCTAAATCTCTATCTTCAATACCTAAGTGTGCTTTGCTTAATTCAGGTCGCATAATCCAGTCTCCTACTTCAGCACTTTGATAGAAGCAATCGTAACAGAATCCTTGTCTGAAGATTTTTTTTCTTTGATGACAACACAGACATTCATAGTCGATGAAATCGATAGTAATTGATCTGTCAAGTACTTGATTAATATTTAAAAAAGAGTCTTTGAACACCAAGTAGTATTCAATAGGACTGTTAAACTCCGTCTGCATTTTGTTTAAAACTCCTTCGTAAAGCATAAATAAAATTGTTATTTTTGGTATGGCAGTAAAAATACGAAAAACATTTGCTACAGCGATTGTTTACTTCTTCAATTTAGAAGTTGACATGGCTGAATACATGAGATAATATGGCCTTTACAATTATTAATTCGATCGCATCATGGATTCTGAAAAAGAGAATTCATCAAATAGACTTATTTAGGAAATACCCCAATGAAGTTCAACAGGACTTATTTAATAGCCTAATAAAGACAAATGAAAAAACCCTAATAGGGAAGCAGTTCGGCTATGAAAGTATCAATAATTATGAGACTTTTAGTGAACGAGTGCCATTATTTCGTTATGAAGAGTTTGAACCTTATATAGAGCGTTCACGGCGAGGAGAGGCGAATATCTTTTGGCCTGAGCCGATTCGATGGTTTGCGAAATCGAGTGGGACAACAAATGCAAAGAGTAAATTCATTCCTGTAAGTAATGAAGCATTAGAATTGTGTCATTATAAAGCAGCAAAGGATTTGTTGTGTTTGTATTTGAATAACAATGAAAACTCTCAGTTATTTACAGGAAAGAGTTTGCGTTTAGGGGGGAGTAAACAACTTTACGAAGATAAGAATACCTTTTTTGGTGATTTGTCGGCTATATTGATAGATAATATGCCTTTTTGGGCTGAGTTCAGTAGTACGCCAAGTAACAAGACTTCTTTAATGTCCGAATGGGAAAGTAAAATGAATGCTATTATTCAAGAAGTAAGAAATGAGAATGTCACGAGTTTTGCTGGAGTACCTTCGTGGATGTTAGTTCTGTTTAATCGGATTATAGAAGAGACAGGGAAACATGACTTACATGAGTTATGGCCTAATGCGGAGGTGTATTTTCATGGAGGAGTGAGCTTTGAGCCATACCGTGAGCAATATGAAAAGTTATTACCTAATAAAGGTTTTCGCTATTACGAAATATATAATGCATCTGAAGGGTTCTTTGCTATTCAAGATCAAAATAACTGTAATGAACTACTATTAATGCTGGATTACGGGATTTTCTATGAGTTTATTCCGATGGAAACTTTTGGAACAAGTAATCAAAAGATAGTACCTTTGTCAGCCGTAGAAAAGGACAAGAATTATGCTATCGTTATAACGACGAATGCAGGTCTGGTTCGTTATTTAATCGGTGATACTGTTCGCTTTACTAGCTTACTGCCTTATCGTATTAAGATTACTGGAAGGACAAAGCATCATATCAATGTATTTGGAGAGGAGCTAATGATTGAGAATACAGACAGAGCATTAGCAAAGACTTGTAGTGAATTTAATGCTGAGGTAGCAGAATATACGGTAGCTCCTATTTTTATGGCTGGTAAAGATAAAGGAGCACATGAATGGATTGTTGAGTTTACTAAAGAGCCAGAGAATATTCATTTGTTTTCAGAAGTCTTGGACAAGAATTTACAAGCGTTGAATTCTGATTACGAAGCAAAGCGTGCAAATAATATGACTTTGAACCCTTTGGTTTTCCATAAAGCCAGAAAGAATTTGTTTTACGATTGGCTAAAAGGAAAAGATAAATTGGGAGGACAACACAAAGTTCCAAGATTATCCAATGAAAGAAAGTTAATGGAAGAACTTCTACAGATGTGATAAAAATGAAAAGTTTAAAGCAAAAAAACCTCGCTTAGCGAGGTTTTCTTTTTATGAATAAATGCTAAAATTATTTAGCAGCTTCTTCAGTAGCAGGAGCTTCTTCAGTAGCAGGAGCTTCTTCAGTAGTAGCAGCTTCTTCAGTTGTAGTAGCTTCTTCAGTTGTAGTAGCTTCTTCAGTAGCAGGAGCTTCTTCAGTAGTAGCTTCAACAGTTGTTTCTTCAGTTGTAGCTGGAGCTTCTTTAGCAGTTTCTTTACAAGAAACGAAAGATACTCCCATCATAGCTACTAAAGCGATGCTTAATGCGATTTTTTTCATCTTAATTAGATATAAAAGTTAATTATTAATTCGTGACAAATATATAACTTTTTTGATTTCATTGTTTTTTTTGTAATTATTTTTTTAAAAAAATATAGTAACAGTAACTAATTGATTTTAAACTAATTAACCTTTAGGATTTACTAGATCCATCTCATCTATCAAGTGTTTAGCCCCAGCAAACTTGTCGACGATAAATAAAACATATCGAATATCTACCATAATGTTACGACATATTGAAGGATCGTAGTAAATATCACTCATTGTGCCTTCCCAAACGCGGTCGAAGTTTAGTCCAATTAAATTACCATGTGCATCAATCGCAGGACTACCGGAATTACCTCCCGTTGTGTGGTTTGTAGCGATAAAGTTGACAGGTAGTTTACCATTATCAGCATACTGACCGTAGTCTTTATTATTATATAATTCTAATAGTTTTGCAGGTACGTCAAATTCATAGTCACCAGGAACGTATTTTTCCATGATCCCTTCTAAGTGAGTAACAGGTTCGTAGTAAGTAGCGTCTTTAGGGAAGTAACCATCAACTTTACCATATGTTACTCGTAGTGTACTATTTGCATCAGGGAAAATTCTAGCATCAGGATAAAGTTCTAACTGAGCTTTCATATATGTACGTTGTAAAGCATCAATTTCTCTATCTAATTCATTATAATTAGGAAGAATATTTTGTTTGTAGTTTTCAAAAAGAGCTTTAGCAAATACATACCCAGCATCATTGTTTAAGTTTTCTAAAACTTGTTTACTATTTCCATTAAGTAATTCTTGTAAACCTTCATAAGAAGTAAGTTTACTTGTAGAATAGATATTTTTAGTAGTAGATGTAATATCAGTATTTTTTAAAACAGAAGGTAAGAAAGTTTGTGGAGCTTCTTTTGCATATTTATTCACAATAGCTTCAAATACTTTCTCATCTACTACTTTACTATAGTTTTTATAAAAACGAGCTTGACCATTGATAATAGCTTGTTTCTTATTTTCAAAAGCTTTCTCATTTTTAAGAGATCCTTCAATCGCATATACTTTCCAAGCAGCGGCAAGTAATTCAGCATTGCGTAAAGCTACTTCACTGAAAAAGTCCTTACTAATAGCATATGGAGCAATTTCTTTGTATAATTTCTCGAATTGAGGAAGTAGTTCTGCGTAATGTTTTGTTTTCGTAGTTTTGTTAGCACGTTCGATAAAGTCTTTTTCGAAAGTCTGTTTTGCTTGAACTGCATTTGTTTTCTTTAATCCTAGACTCTCACCAATCCATTTTTTCCAATAGTTAGCTGTACTAGCATATTTAGAAGCGTATTGAATTTTAATGCCTTGATCAGCACGCATAAACTCGTCTGTAATCTTTAAAGCTGTATCTCTAATACCAATTTTTACAGGGTTTAAGTCATTTACAATTTGCTCAACTGCATATGATGGTAAATATTCTTGTGTTCTACCAGGATAACCAAATACCATAGTAAAGTCACCATTAGCAATTCCGTCTAATGATATTGGAAAATAGTGTTTAGGTGTATAAGGTACATTGTCTTTCGAATAAGCAGCTGGCTTATTATCTTTATCAGCGTAGATACGGAATAAAGCAAAGTCTCCAGTGTGTCTAGGCCATACCCAGTTGTCTGTATCAGAACCAAACTTACCAATTGACGAAGGTGGAGCACCTACTAGGCGTACGTCTTTAAACGTTTCTGTTACAAAAAGAATGTATTGGTTTCCCTCAAAGAATGATTTGATTTTGTTTTCTTGCCATTCTTCTTTTGGAAAGTTAGCAATAGTCTTAGCTATATTTTTGTTGATCTTTTCTTTTTTTACTAGTTCAGAGTCTTTGTCTTTAACTCCTTTTAATACATCTGCAGTTACGTCTTCGATACGAACCATAAATGTAACAACTAGGTTTTCATTCGGTAGTTCTTCTGCTTTATTCATTGCCCAGAACCCGTTTGCAAGATAGTCATTTTCGACAGATGAATGTGCTTGTATCTGACCATAACCACAGTGGTGATTAGTCAATAGTAATCCTTGAGAGGAAATAACTTCAGATGTACACCCTCCGTTGAAGTGTGGTACAGCATCTTTCATACTAGAGTTATTTACATCGTAGATATCCTGAACAGACATCTTCATACCTAAGCTTTGCATTTCGGTCTCATTCATTCCCTTTAATAAAGAAGGAATCCACATTCCTCCTTGCTGAGCATAAATAGGAAATGCTAAAAGAAAAGCAAGTGCCTTGAACAAATGTTTAATCTTTTTATTCATAAAAGTGTTAGTTAGAATTGAATTAGCTGGCAATATACAATTTTACCCTATAACCTTAAAATTCAAATCCATGCTTTATCAATTTTTAAAGACAACTAATGTTAAAAGTAACTTTTTTAGTAGTATTGTGTGTTAATGTGCTGATTTTTAGTGTTATATTTTTAGTTCTATAGTTTCTTTGAAGTTCAAAAAGTTGAATAAAAAGAGTATAAGGTTGTGAGTATAGATATTTTGTTCTATATTGGTACAAGGATTAAGATTTAATCCTTTAGTTAATTTAACTTTTTAAAAGTTATAAAATTAGTGCAATTATTAATTCATATAAAAAAAGGCAAACAATCTTTGTGTTGTTTGCCTTTTTTATATTTATAAATATTGTATTACTTTTTGGGTAGCGTTTTTGTTTTTTAAAATGAAATGCCCTGCTATTTCCCCTATTGCTTTGCGCTTTATGTCATTCGTCAGTAATGAATCAAATAGTTTGTTTACTTCCTCTTGATTGTTAACGACTAGACAGCCACCAAGTTTAATGAGATCTTTTGCTTCTTGAAATTTCCTGTATTTTGGACCTATAACTATTGGAATACTAAAGGTAGCAGCTTCTAGAATATTGTGAATTCCCGCTCCAAAGCCTCCACCAATATATGCTATTGTCGCATAACTATAGGCTTTCGTTAGTAAGCTGTAAGCGTCTATAATATAGACATTATATTGTGTTAAATCTTGACCTACGTATTCAGTGTGTTTAATTACTGGTTTCTGTATATTTAGGGTTAATTGGTCTATTTGCTCTTGTTTTATATTATGTGGAGCAAAGATAAATTTGATATTAGGATTTGTATTGCTATTTATATAATGGCAGATTAGCTTTTCGTCTTCTGGCCAAGAGCTTCCTATGACAATTGTTTTTACACTTTTATTTTCGGTAAAAGCATCTAAAAATGTAAGCTTATTATCTTGTTCGAGTATTTGAGAAACTCTGTCAAATCGTGTGTCTCCCACTATTGTTACATTAGTATATTTAAGTGAGTTCAATAGATTTAACGTCTCCTCATTTTGTACGAAGAAGTGAGTGAATGCTTGTAGTGCTTTTTTGTAAAAGCCACCGTACCATTTAAAGAATACTTGGTCTTTTCTCATAATCCCTGAAACGAGATAAGTAGGTATGTTTTCTTTCTTAAGAGCATTTAGGTAGTTTGGCCAATATTCATACTTAATGAAAAATACCATTTCAGGTTCTACAATTTTCAAAAACTGACGAACGTTACTTATTGTATCCATGGGTAAGTAAACTGTCACGTCTGCAATGGTATTATTCTTTTTTACTTCATAACCAGAAGGTGAGAAGAAAGTAAGTAAGAGCTTATAATTGGGATATTTTATTCTTAAGGCTTCCATTAGAGGAAGTCCTTGTTCATATTCACCAAGAGAAGCGACGTGTATCCATATCATTTTGTCACTAGGTGATAGTTGTTGGTTTAGTTTATTAAAAGTGTTCTTTCGTCCGTTGACGAATAACTTCATCTTTTGGTTGAAAAGTGCAATAAGTCGCACGAAAAAAATGGCTATGTATGTCAGTATATTATATAAGTAAAACATAAAAATAACTTTGTCCAGCGAAATTACGTTTCTTTTGATAAAGATGAGACTTCGAGTATAAGAATTTATTACTTTTGTGTGTGATAACAGATGCGAAAAAAGGTACTCCTTTAAAGGTTTATTAATTTTAGTCAGAGGAGTTACTAGTAAAATATACTAAAGAATATTAGAATGAAAAAAATTCAAATGGTTGACCTTAAAAGTCAATACGAAGGTATAAAAGAGGAAGTAAATAAATCATTACAAGAGATTTTAGAATCTTCTGCATTTATCAATGGTCCTCAAGTACATGCTTTCCAAGCTAGTTTAGAGCAATATTTAGGTGTTAAGCATGTTATTCCATGTGCTAATGGAACAGATGCTTTACAGATAGCGATGATGGGGTTAGGTCTTAAGCCAGGAGACGAGGTTATCACTGCTGACTTTACTTTTGCTGCTACAGTAGAGGTTATTGGTCTATTGCAATTGACCCCTGTGTTAGTTGATGTAGATGCTGATACTTTCAATATTTCAATTGATGCTTTAAAAAAGGCAATCACACCTAAAACGAAAGCAATTGTACCAGTACATTTATTTGGTCAAGTTGCTAATATGGAGGAAATTATGAAGGTTGCAAAAGAGCATAACTTATATGTAATTGAAGATAATGCACAAGGGATAGGAGCAACTTATACTTATACTGACGGATCGAAAGCTAAGACAGGAACAATTGGACATGTTGGAGCTACTTCATTCTTTCCTTCAAAGAATTTAGGTTGTTACGGAGATGGTGGAGCTATTTTTACAAATGATGATGAATTAGCACATATCCTAAGAGGTATTGTGAATCACGGTATGTACGAGCGTTACCACCATGATGTGATTGGAGTGAATTCACGTTTAGATAGTATGCAGGCAGCTGTATTAAATGCAAAGCTTCCAAGGTTAGATATGTATAATGCAGCTAGACGTAATGCAGCGAAGCAGTATTCTACAGCTTTGGCTAATCATCCGAATGTGGTGACTCCTAAGATAGAAGGAGATGAATACAGTCATGTATTTCATCAATATACTTTGCGCATTGTAGGTGCTGATAGAAATGCGCTAATGGCTCATTTACAAGCTAAAGGGATACCATGTGCTATTTATTACCCTATCCCATTACATAGTCAAAAAGCTTATTTAGATGTACGTTATAAAGAAGAGGATTTCACGGTAACTAATCAATTAGTTCAAGAGGTATTGTCTTTACCAATGCACTCTGAATTAGATGAGGAGCAAATCCAATTCATTACAGATGAAATAAAAGCGTTTTTAGGATAAAAGAATAGCTTTGAATAACGTTTAAAGGCTAACTATACTAATAGCATTTTCTTTAGTAGTTTACTATTTGAAAGTAGCATATAGTGTAGTTAGCCTTTTTTGTTTAAGGTATTTATTTTTTAGGATAGGTTGTTTGATTGACGATTAGAGAAATCACCGCACATGCAACAAGTGCTATTGCAACAATACTCATTGACCCATCGTTTAGGCTGTTTAATAACAGTGAAGTTAAAAAGGTAAAAGCTAATTGTGACGCTCCAAATAAGGCTGATGCCGTCCCTGATTCTAGTTTAAAAGGGGATAGGGCTAATGTTGTTGAGGTAGGGAATAACATTCCCAACGGTAAAACAAAAGTAAATAACGGGACTAATTGGAGGTAAATAGAGATGTTCAATTCTATTAGGAGCAATAATACTGCTGCTGATAGAATCTGTATTGTAGTTCCAAGTTTGATAATATTCTTAGGATCCATTCTTTTTCTAAGTATAGAAGATGTCAAAAACGACCCAATCATTAACCCACAAGAGTTGATCATAAATACAAAGCTAAAGGCTGTACTAGTTAGCCCTCCCTTTTCCATTACTAATAGTGGTGCATTTGAGATATAGAGCATTAGGCAGCTAAAAGCTAAACTACCGATTATAGTATAAGTAATGAATACTTTGCTTTCGAATAACCGTAGGTAATTTCCTATAATCGTACGAAACTTTAAAGAACTTACCCTTGTCTGTGTATCTTCTTTTAAAAATACAGTTGTCATAATGATGCTGAGTGTAGCAAATAAGGCCATTGTTGTAAAAACATGCTGCCAGTCAAAGTAGGTGAGTACCATGTCGCCAAGTACTGGAGCCACTATAGGTGCAATACCTCCAATGAGTGCAAGAATACTGAATATTTTTAGTGTTTGATCTTTATCAAATCGCTTGTTTACTATAGCTCTTGCTATTACTAGTCCACCACTACTACCGAAAGCTTGTAAGAATCGGTATAACCACATTACTTTTATTTCTTGTACATAAATACATGCAAAAGAAGAAATAATAAAGATTGACATCGAAATGAGAATAGGTTTTTTACTCCCGTATTTATCAGAGATTGGTCCCCAAAATAATTGTCCTATTGCTAATCCTCCTAGAAAGGTGGATAGGGATATTTGTACATTGTTTATTTCTGTATTTAAGTCTTTCGCAATTTTAGGAAATGCAGGTAAATACATGTCAATAGCTAGGGGACCTAGTGCTGTAAGGCTAACTAGTGTAAAGATTAATATCCATTCTTGAGATGTGAGTTTTTCCAAGGTTGAATGAAATATAAAAATCCTTAGTCTTAAGACCAAGGATTTTGTTAATAGATATAATTTCTAAATGACTATGCAGAATGAGTTTCTGCCTCTTTATTTATTTTTTTGATTAGCCCTACTAATACTTTTCCAGGACCAACTTCAGTAAATAAACTTGCTCCATCTGCAATCATTTGTTGTACTGATTGTGTCCATTTAACAGGAGCTGTTAATTGTAAGATTAAATTCTTCTTGATTTCGTTTGGATCGTTTACGGCAGCTGCGGTTACATTTTGATACACAGGACAGATTGGCTGATTGAATGTTGTCGCTTCAATGGCTGCTGCTAATTCTTCTCTAGCTGGTTCCATCATAGGAGAGTGGAATGCTCCTCCTACTGGTAGGATTAATGCACGTTTTGCTCCTGCTTCTTTTAGTGCTTCACAAGCTTTTTCTACTGCAGTAGTTTCTCCTGAGATAACTAATTGACCAGGGCAGTTATAGTTTGCTGCTACTACGACACCGTCGATTTCATTACATACTTGTTCTACTATGGCATCTTCTAAACCTAAAACGGCAGCCATTGTTGATGGTTTTATTTCACATGCCTTTTGCATGGCTAATGCACGTTGAGAAACTAATTTAAGGGCGTCTTCAAAAGCTAATGTTCCGTTAGCTACTAATGCTGAAAATTCTCCTAGTGAATGACCTGCTACCATTTCTGGGGTGAAGTTATCTAATGTTTTAGCTAGAATTACTGAATGCAAAAATACTGCTGGTTGAGTTACTTTTGTTTCTTTTAGTTCTTCTGCAGTTCCTTCGAACATGATATCTGTAATTCTAAAACCAAGGATTTCATTAGCCTTTTCGAACATTTCTCTTGCTATTTCAGAGTTTTCATAAAGGTCTTTACCCATTCCTGTGAATTGAGCTCCTTGACCTGGAAAAACATATGCTTTCATAAGTTTAGTTTTTAATTTGAAAGACAAAATTAAACTATTTTTATTACTAATGACTATGCTAACAAAAAAAGGTCATCTAGTTATAGATGACCTTTTCGGTGTTTTATCATTAGGGTATATTATTGATATACTGCTATTCTGTTATCTTCGATTTTAGCTCTATCTTTTAATACCTTCATTGTTCTTGTTTGAACTTGGTTGCGTTGAGCAGCCTCAATTTTAGTTTTATAAACGTCTAACTTAATTTCTGGAGCATTAGCAACACTTGTTGTTTTAATCATGTAAACTCCTTTTGTACCTTCGATTAACTTAGAATCTTTATTTACTTCAGTGCCAAATGCTGTACCTACTACTCTTGGTTCGTAACCGATCATTGGTAGTAAAGGTGATTGGATTGTTAAATCACTTGCAGTAGCAATAGTGGCATTGGTGTTTTTTGAAACTTCAGCTAATGTATTACCAGTCATTTTCTTTTTGATAATCTCAGCTTTCTTTTCATTCATTATGATTGGCTCTATATATTCTCTAGTTTCGCTTACAGCAGCTAAACCTGTGTTGTTAATTGTTTTTACTTTAGCAATAATGTGACCATCAGCATTGTCAAAACGTTTAACATCACCTTCTTTAGTGTTTTTATTGAATGCCCATGTCCCAACAGCTCTTTGTTGTCCGATACCTGGTAAAGCATCTTGAAATGGATGAATAGTGATATCTTTTTGTGTATTTAATTTTAATTCTTTTGCTTTTTCGATAAAGTCACCAGCGGTAGCTGCTTGTTCTAAAGTTGTTGCTTGTGTATATAATGCGTCAGCTGTAGCGTCAGATACTTCAATTTTTCTAGCAATACTAGCTAGTTTTACTCCTTCTTGTTTGTCTAATACTTGGATTACGTGGAAACCAAATTCAGTTTCTGCAATACCAATTTTACCAGTTGGGTTACCGAAGATGAAATCTTCAAAACCTTTAACCATTTGACCTTTAGAAATCCCTTCGTATTTTCCTCCTTTATTTTTAGATCCTGGATCTTCAGACTCTAAAAGTGCTACGCTAGCAAATGAATTAGAATCAGCCTGTACTTTAGCTAATATTTCTTGTGCTTTAGCTTTAGCTTCCTCTTTAGTTCTTGTAGCATTTGTTCCTTGAGCTCCTGCGTATCCTATTAAGATATGAGCAGCATCAACTGAAGCACCTGCTTTTTTGTCCAAAAGACGAGTGATGTAGTAATAATCATCTAAGATATAAGGGCCAAATACTGTGTTTGGTTGAAGGTTAAATAACTCTTCGCGGTATTCTAATGGTAAATCTTTTTTAGCGTAGTAAACAGTGTCTAATGGTAAGTCTGAATTTGCCATTACAAATGATGCTACATTTTTTACTGTTTTGAATCCAGCAATAGTATCATTTTTATTTGTTTCAGCATTGTATTGTACACTTGGTTGTAAGAAACCTTCGATTACTTCTTTTACAGCATCTTTATCCTTTTGTGATGGAAGACTTGATATGAAAGCATATTCTACTACACGAGTTGGTTCAGATTTGAATCTGTTTTCGTGTTTTTTCATATAGTCTAAAATTTCTGTATCAGATACAGTTGCCTCTTCGTTATTCACAGTTGAATAAGGTACAGTAACATATTCAAAAGATACTTTTGCATTTTCAGCTTGATACATTGCTTCAGCATCTGCTGTAGTAGTGTATAGACCTCCTTGAATTAAAGAGAAGTACATTTGTTGTAACCCGAATTTTTCTAATTCTTTTTCAAAACCTAACCATTGTTCCCAAACTGCAGGTCCTTGGTTTTTAAAAGACATAATAAATTCGTTGAACTTCTGTGTGTTAAACTGTCCAACTTCGTTAAAGAAATCAGGATTGTTCGCGAAAAGTGGGTGACTCTTTGCAACATTTACTAATTGTTCTTTTCCTATTCTTAGACCTAATTTTTCAATTTCGTCATTTAATAGAATAGTGTTTACCTGCTCATTCCAAATCGCTTCAATAGCTTGGCTATTGGTAATTTGTTGCTGTTGCTCTAATTGAGCAACACGCTGAGAGAACTCTCTAGTATTAATCTCTTGACCATTAACTTTTCCTACGTTGCGCGGTGGTGCTCCTGCTCCAGTTCCTCTTACAACATCTCCAATGATAAATGCTAATAACGCAATCCCAATTCCTGCAATTAACAGCGCAGATCTTTGTCTAATTTTTGATAAAACTGCCATGCTTATTTTATATGTGTAATTTTTTTCAGTGAGCGAAAATACAATTATCTTATTAATAATAAAAGAAGCGCCTTTATTATTTTAATGACTTTGCTTGTTTTTTTAATTATTAGTTTTATTAATTAAATAAAAACGTTATTTCACTTCTATTGTTTTAATTTTAAATTTTTCTCTTATTTCTTTGGTTGGTTGTTTTTATATCCTTCCATTCTTCGTACTGAATTTCTTCTAAAAAAGAACATAAAGATTGCTACAGCTGCTATCGCTAAACCTAACCAAAAGTATCCTTCTCCTTTGATAATTTTATCTATAAAATCATAGATAAATAATAGTGCTATAAATAAATAGAAATAGGGTATTATTCTTAGTGCTTTCATTGTTTTTCGTTCTTTATGCTCTCTGCGTAGCTATTTTGTGCTTTGACTGTTGTTAGTTTGCTGTCGAAATCAATTCCTACTCCAGAAGTGAAGTTTTCCTTATCTGTCGATGCTTTGTATTTTCCTTCTGTAAATAACCAATCATTTTTTTGGTCATAAAAAAGTTGATCCGACTCTAGTTTCTTTCCATCATAAGTAGTGATTACTACATTTCCTCGAAGGTCTATTAATTCCGTTTTGGAGTAGCTTATCGCATAGTCCGAAACTATTGTTGTTTTGTTGTTATTGATATCAAAGAATGTTACATGTACGCCTTTTGGAAATTCAGTAAACTGATTTAAGACATTGGAATAGTCTAACATCTTAGGGCTGACCAATATTGCCTTTACTCTTCCAGAGTCTACGTATTGTAAGACGATATTCTCTCCTTCACCACCAGGAAAAAAAGAAGTTCGGTTTAATGCCTGTACATCTTTTATATTATCGTTACATGAAATTAAGCCTAACAAGGCCAAAGCTATTAGACTTCCAGTAAAGAATGGTCTGATATTAAATTTCATAAAACTAATTGATTATTCGTATTTTCGACGTTTAAACCATAAGTCGTTTAAGGAAAATCCTACACTTACGCTGAAGTAATTTTCTTTGATCAACCCATTGCTTGATGTACCTCTCTGTCCGTATTCAAATCCTACGTTTAAGTTGGTGTATCCTTTTACTGGCAGCCCTAAACCTCCAGTGAAAGCATAATCATTGATCGCTTGGTTGTTTAAAACTAATCCAGTGTTCTCATATCTAAATCCAGCACGATAAACTATTTTATTAAAATAACTAGTGAATGAGTTGTATTTAGGAATGTAGAAACCTCCAATTGTATAGCGCTTTGTATCTTCAAAAGAAGCCTTATTAGTTGTGTTTGTTGAACTGGCAAGTTTGCTGTTTTCAATGTAAGTAAATTGACCAGCTACAAACCATTTGCGCTCTTTTCCAAAACCTGCTCCTAAACTCATTTGTTGTGGATTGATTACTTTTAAATCAAGATCCGATATTGTCGTTTCGTCTACCATTTGGCCAGGGTTGTAGATATCCCATGTTTGGCGTTTTGTCAAGTTATCAGTATTCCATTTTGTTTCTGGGCTATACGTTACACTTGCTTGCCAATCATATTTTTTCACCTTTCCTTCATATAGAGCAGATAAGCGATAAGAGAAACCTTTGTAATCTACACGTCTTTTTTCTACTGTTTGTGTACTTAGACCTACGTCATTCCCTGTGTTTTTTATCCAAACTGATACGTCATTTGTTGTGTTACCAAAATTGTAACTAGCATCAATCCCCAATCGTAGGTTGTTTATCACTTCATATCCTGTTCCAATAAAAACGCGGTTAACTCCACCATTACCATTGTATGAGTATGTTGTAGTTTTGCTGTTTTCGTTTGTTTCTAAGCCTGTTACTTTGTATCCCACATTAGTCTGTGGTTGTAATCCAAAAGTAACTCCTAGTTTATTTGATTTGATAGGCAATCCAATTGCAATATAGTCAATGGTTTGTCTTTTTACAGCATCTGATTGCTGGTTTGATTTGAAGTTGTAGAACTTAGCAGTAGCTCCAATTGAAAATGTAGTGCTTTGTAGTTTTCCAAAAGAAGCAGGGTTTTGTAAGTTCAGGTGAATACTGTCTGAATATACACTTGTTCCTCCCATAGCTTTGTACCCATTTGTACCACCATATTTTACATCTCCTATTCCGTAAAAAGAATACGGAGTAGCTGTCCCTTGCTGAGCCCAAGCCCCAGTTGCAAGAACTAGGCTAAAGCCTACTAGAATTTTTTTTATCATTTTCAATTATGTATTGATATAAGGCATTCAAACTTTCAAGTAAAAAGTTTGAATTAGCAAATATTATATTTTTTAATCTTTTTGCCAAAAAAAGTGTGTCTCCACCTGATAAAATTATTGTTAAATCAGGGTGTAATTCTTTGTATTTATTAATTATACCGTCTATCTCGGTTATTATACCATTGATAACGCCAGAATGTATGGATTTATTAGTATTTGTTCCAACTAAGTAATCAATTTCTTCTAATTGCAATAAGGGTAGGTTTGCTGTGTAATCGTTTAAAGATTTGTAACGCAAGCCAAAGCCTGGTGAAATAGCACCACCCAAATAATTGTCATCATTATCGATGAAATCATACGTAATACAAGTTCCTACGTCGATTACCAACCGATTTTGTTTAGGAAAGGCAAGTACAGCACCAGCAGCTAGTACAATTCGATCAATTCCTAAGGTATGCGGTGTTTCATAATTATTTCGGAAAGGTAGTTCATTTTGGTGAGTAATGATAAGTAAAGTGGTATTTACTGCTAACCAGTTTCTCTCTTGTTCGCTTAATCTTCCTACTGAGGATAGTACAGTCTGGGTGGTTTTCTCTATTTGTGGAAAATATTTTAAAAAATTTTCAATAAAGTTTTCATTAGCAAAAGCGATAAGCTTTTTTAAGCTATTGTTTTCAAAGTGAGCTATTTTGGTTCTGGTGTTTCCGATGTCTATCGTAAGAATCATGTCTGATTATTTAGTGTTGTCAAAGATAAAGAATGATTTTTTTTATCAAAAGTTTTGGAAGTAATAAAATCTGTTCTATATTTGCAACCGCTTAAGAGAACAACATTCTCGATTACTAAAAGGCAAAATGGTGCCTTAGCTCAGTTGGTAGAGCAAAGGACTGAAAATCCTTGTGTCCCTGGTTCGATTCCTGGAGGCACCACTAAAATTACTTTTAGTAAGTATAGCATTAAGAAATTGGGTGCCTTAGCTCAGTTGGTAGAGCAAAGGACTGAAAATCCTTGTGTCCCTGGTTCGATTCCTGGAGGCACCACTAAAATTACTTTTAGTAAGTATAGCATTAAGAAATTGGGTGCCTTAGCTCAGTTGGTAGAGCAAAGGACTGAAAATCCTTGTGTCCCTGGTTCGATTCCTGGAGGCACCACCAGAAAATCCGATACTAATCAGTATCGGATTTTTTTTATATGTTCAGGTTTAAATCTGGATCAATCTCCCAAAAGTTGTATATATGGACTAAGTTTGGATCAATCTCAAAAGTTGTGTTTATGCATAAAGTTTGGTTAGTCTGT
>NZ_WMJY01000043.1 GCF_009711055.1 Myroides pelagicus | reverse complement strand
TAAAATCAACTAATTAATACTTTTGTCGTGTACTAAGTATAATCTTTTAAAATTAATTCCTCCCTAAATGTACCATTTTTTATATTTCCACTCAAACTAAGAAAGTTGAATCACTTATTTTACTTAATAATCACTCAAAAACTCCCCCTCTTTTTCCCATTTTTACCAATTAAAAACCTTTTTAAAATAATAATTTTTAAAAAACACCTCACTTTTTTCAATCCAAAAAAAACACACAAAATATTAATAAACAACACTTTGAATAAAAACACACTATTTTTATACTTTTATTAAAAAGCCCTTAAAGTCAATAAATACAATGCTTCTCCATGAGTTCTTTGGGGGTTTATGGTGGATACCGCAAGAATACTAGGGATTTAGTGCTCTTTTTCCGAAGAATACCTCCAAGATACCTTACGTTTGCCCTTCGAAGAAAAAAACATAGATCTCTCTTCACTAGAAATACTTACTTATGTAACCTAATATTTATCAATGTGTTAATAATCCATATTCTTTGAATAATGAAAGAATAAAACAAAGTCTTTTTTTACCTTTCTAAAAAAAGATATGGCAGAAATTAAAGATGGTATTTTAGGTGGTGTACATGGCAAAGTAGGTACGGTGATCGGAATTACTTGGAGAGGAAGGCACTTTTTGCGTTCTCTTCCTAGCAGATCTCGAACTCCAGCATCGGAAAAACAGTTGATCCAAAGAAACAAAATGAGACTAGTTTCTCCTTTTACAAGCAAAATCAAAAATCTTGTCAATAAATACTACCCTAAAAAACAGGAGGGAAATAGAGTACTCAATGGACATGAGCAACTGAATTCTCATTTATTGAAAGAAGGAATTGAAACAATTGATGGAGTACCTCATCTAGCCATCGAAAAGGTTTTATTATCTCTTGGGGTACTCCCTCCTGTTGTAATTAAGAAAATTAATTTTCTCAAAGACAACCGAATTAAAATACAATGGGAAGATACATTAAAAAACGTATTGATTAAGCCCGATGACAGATTAACAATAGTCATCTACAACGATAGTATTGATGCATTTCACATCGCGAGTCATCTCGCTACTCGTCAAGAAAAATACGCTCACCTCTCACTACCTGAAAAGTGGAAGAATGGTAATTTCCATTTTTGGAGTATTTGGGAATCTTCAGACAACAGCGTACATAGCACCAGTCTGTATCACGAGACTATACAACTGAATCCTACCAGTACGAACACAAGCCTATAGCGATTTAAAATGTATTCATACGCATCAACTATACCACGAATTATCTGCGTGTTAGCAGCAGAATAACCAACGAGTTGTTTTTACCTGTCTAATCACTTTATTCGCCAAAAAAAAGAGACCAAAAATTGGTCTCTTTTGTATATAACTGAATGAATTATTTAGTGTAAATTTTCAATACATTGCCACTTGCATAGTACAGATTCTCGCTAATAGGATCGATTTCATATAGTGGTTTGTTTCCATCTAATGGAACGCGTACTACCTCTTCTCCATCTTTTTTGCGTACTTTTACTAATTCAGGACCTTGTTTACCTCGATTTGCTACAAAGACATAATCTAAACTTTGCTTCATCGCATTGAAGCGATTTCTCACATTCGCTGTGAAATTTTTCTCTAGTGCATCGCCCATTTCTCCATAAGTATCTGCTTTTTGACTTGCTCTGCGTTGTGCGCTATCTGATAATAATGCATTGGTCTCTGAGTGTAATTGTCCTTTACTATCTCTATAGGTCATAGTCACTGTTGCTGTTGATAGAGAGCTATTAGCACCTTGAGATACTCCTAGCATAACTCCTCCTACAATTCCAGCTGATTTCATCAAACGTCTTCCTGCTTCTCCAGGTTCTTTATAAGTAGTGTGATATAACTCATTACCTTCATAGTCTAATCCGATTACATCGTTTTCACCCACTATACAGATTCCCCAGTCTTGTGTTTCGATACTCTTGATCATCTTATCATTTTCTACTTCTACTTTGCCTTTTGGTTTAGGATCCTCTTTGCTTGAATTATTAAAAGTATAAACGCGTTTGTTATTATACACAACAAATTTATCTTCCGTAGTAGCATAAACCAATGGACGTTTTTTATCAAACTTTACATTCTTCTTCCATATTTTTTTCCCTGACACATAGTTAACCATATTACCATAAGTACTCGTCAAATAAAACACGCGATTATCTCCTGCTTTCCCTAAGTAAAAAACCTCATCTTCTGCATCATCAGCTATCTCTACAAATTTCTTCCATTTGTTTTGTCCTTCCTCATCGACTAAGTTCATCTCGTTATCAGCAATATACAAATAGTCATGCTCTACAGGAATTACTTGCTTGATATTCTTGCCTTTTGCATCTTTCTTCCATACTTTCTTCCCATCAGCATAACTATAAAAATTAAAGCCATTTGTATGTGCTACTAACAATTTGTCTCCATGATCTTCCAAATAACTAATGCGTTTGGTTACGATGTCTTTGTCCCATAGTTTCTCTCCATTGTTCAAATTCAATACATTCAATGCATACTTGAATTTAAAAAACTAGATTCATCAGTAATTACAACTATCTTATCTTTTCGTTGATTCAAAAAGAAATTAGTAATGATATAAGAGGTATTCCAATTAATCTTTCCTGATGTTTTATTGATAGTATATAGTACCCCTTTCACTGTCACCAAGATTTCATCTGAAGCAGTAATAATCTTATCTTCAACTTGTTGGGTTACTTTTCCTGTAAAGGCTTTAAACAAATTCCCTAATGATTTACCTAAACTATCCAATGTACCTAAGTCATTTGACCAAAGTACTTTTTTTGAAGCCAAATCATAGTTTAAAAAAGAGATTGTAGAATCTTTTACTCCAAGGATTAATAAGTTATTTTCTGCAATTAGGTAATAAGTTTGCAAAATACGATACTGCATCTCTGCC
Organism: Myroides pelagicus; assembly: GCF_009711055.1. Taxonomy (GTDB): domain Bacteria; phylum Bacteroidota; class Bacteroidia; order Flavobacteriales; family Flavobacteriaceae; genus Flavobacterium; species Flavobacterium pelagicum. Next base: position 19,499 of record NZ_WMJY01000043.1, on the reverse strand, counting down.
GAATTAAAAACCACTTCACCTGTCGCCGAATTTACAATCAAGTCATTGTGCTCTAGACGAACTGCAGCAAAAGGAGATTGAGGAATTAAAGTAACCTCTTCATCTTTATTAAAGGCATTTAAAAAATCATTATTCTCTATCTTATTCAAGGTTGTTGTAACACCTTCTAAGGTAGTTATACTCGCGTAATCCTTTTTAGCAAAAGACCAATTCAACTCATTAGTTTGTCCATTGACACACGAAACATTGTCTTTGTCCTCTACTAAGACATTTCCTGAAAGAGGATCTAATAAGACTTGTTCAATATCTGCTTTCATATCAACAGTAACCTGTGCGAAAGCTCCCATAGAACAGAACACGCTCAATGCGATGTAATTCTTCACATTCATAATTATTTTATTTTTAGTTAATCTATTTGAATTCATACATTTTCAAAAAACAAGGTAATCATCAGCATACTTTACCTTGCAACTTATCAGATCTTCTCACTTTACCTACACTATTACTTCTAAAGAAAAAGTAAATCGCGTAAACTTAATTTGGCGTAAACAAAACATTCTTTATTTTATTGTTTACACACAAAACTCAAAATAGTGCATTAACAACTAGAAATAACATAAAAACAAATACATTATTAATACAACTTTAAATCACACACAAATTAACAATATTTTTAATATTTTCAAATATCAAAAACATCACTTAATACTTAGTATTAACTGCAAATATTTTTCCTAAAAAACAATGTCCTATACTCATGAAGTGAGTATAGGACATTGTTTGTGTTTCTAATTTAGGATATTCATTTATCCCTCTCGAATTTATTATACATAACTTTCAATACTAAAAAAAATACTGCCAAAGCCAAACTAATAGACCATAGGCTGTAGTCCCACGTATGATAGGCAGACGCGCCAAGTGAATAGGTACTCCAGCCAGCTTCTCGATCTCCAAAAACTAATAGATTTTCATAGAACCAAAGCCCCATTACTACTAAACTGTGTATGACAAGCTGTAGTACAAAAGGTCTAATACGCAACACTAAAAGTAGTAACAACATGTAAAACACACTAATGCTTAGTGATCCTATCAATACATCTTGATAAAAGTGGAAAGTGAGATCACCAGATGGTCTGTCTTTTAAATCAGACATTGCGATAGCTGTTTGCACAAAAGAGATCAAAACGAACATTAGCCAATACAAAAATAGGCGTATCCTACCTTTTCTCTTTCTACTTATACTATCCTTTGTCTCCATTATTTCATTATTAACTCTATCAATCTATTAATATATCCCTTGATTTCAATCCTTTCAACATTAGTACGACATACATCATGACACCTTACATCTCAAATATTTCATGAACAAATGGACGTGACAACATGTGTACAAAAAAAGCGTTGTATCATACTCTTCCTTAAAAGTACAATACAACGCTTAATTATCCAAATATTACTATATTATGTTAATAATACTTCTTCTTCAACCAAAGACTCACTTTAACTAAACCAATCAATACAGGGACTTCAACTAATGGCCCAATTACCCCTACAAAAGCCTGTGGGGAATTTACTCCAAATACAGCAATGGCGACAGCAATGGCTAGTTCAAAATTATTACCTGCTGCTGTGAAAGCAATGGACGCATTCTTGTCGTAATCCACTCCTCTCTTCTTACTCATAAAAAAGCTAATGAAGAACATCAAAACAAAATAGATAATTAATGGAATAGCCACTTGCAATACTTGTAGTGGTAGCTGAACGACTTGCTCCCCCTTCAAACTAAACATGACTACAATAGTAAATAGTAGAGCATATAGTGTAAACGGTGAGATAAAAGGTAGAAACTTTTGCTTATACCACTTTTCTGAATACAAACTCGGTAAAATGCGATAACTCAAAAAACCCAATAAGAAAGGGATTCCTAGATAAATCGATACACTCTTAACAACAGTTCCCATATCTATAGCTATGGCAAAATCACCTAATCCTAATTGAGTAGGCAATACATTGACAAATAACCAAACATATACACTATAAAACAAAATTTGAAAAAGACTATTCAATGCAATAAGTAAAGCGGCATATTCTCTATTTCCTTTCGCTAAATCATTCCACACCACTACCATTGCTATACATCGCGCTAACCCAATCAATATCACCCCTACCATATAATCTGGTTGATCGCGTAGAAAAAGAACAGCTAATATAAACATCAGTATAGGCCCCACTAACCAATTCAACACAAGAGAAGTAGTCAATACTCTCTTGTCTTTGAACGCTTGGGGCAATAAATTATAGTCAACCTTCGCTAAGGGCGGATACATCATGATTATCAATCCGATGGCCAAAGGTATATTTGTGGTTTCATAAGACAATCGCTCCATCACAGAAGAGACATTAGGATATATATTTCCAATAACTACCCCAATCACCATGGCTAAAAATATCCACAAGGTAAGGTATTTATCTAAGAACTTCATTTTTGCTTTCATTAGCGTCTATTAATTTTAGCCATTACATAAAATAATTCACTGGCGATTTCTAAACTTTTCAGTCGATAGGCTTCTGCCTCTTGTGGGGTATTGTCATATTGCTTAGGATCTTCAAAGGGCATACTGATTCGTAGATCCGCTCCTCCTATAAAAGGACAACCTTCATCTGCTTGACTACACGTCATCACTGCTGCAAAGTGAGAAATTGGATTATACGCATCGTCATATAACTTCGAAAATAACATCAAAGGGTGTTGACTATCTTTGTATTTCAAACCAATCATAGGATTCTCCCCTTCTGTCAAATATTGTATTTGCATTCCTTGCTTTTTCAATGTTTTGACTACACTTCGATAGGTAGCTGTAACTGCTGTTCCTCCCGAAAAGCAACAAACCTTTGACAAACCGTAGTAGTCTGCTGCCACTTGTGCCCATATCTGCGCAAATACACTACGCCTAGAATTATGCGTACAAATAAAGTTTAACCCTACAAAGACCTCCTTATCTATACCTCGCTGTATATAATCAATCAAAGGCTGAAGTGTACGCTGACGTTCCTCAGTTACGGATACCGAAAAGATGTCCTGTACAATGGTATTTTCTAGTGTTTTATACATTTATTGGGTTTTTAGCAACATTGTGAATCAGACGAACAACACCCTCCTTCACTTGCAGTAGGTTGAGGCAAGTGCTCAGGTTTAATACCACAAGCGTCCTCTGCTAAGCAAGCTGTCAATGTATTTACTAAGACAAAGTGAGTCCCCGTAAAACGAAGATAATATTTACCTATCGTATGCTCCCCTTGAAACTCCACTTCTACCTCTGCATCTTCGATAGCTAATTTGCGTTCAGACAAACGAATAATATTTAATAACTTCCCCGCTTTCAAACGATGTTCTGTATCGTTAGCATTCCACAGTTGGAAACTTACATACTTTTCTTCTCTAATGACACCTCCACAATCAATATACTTTTTCTCTACATGACCGACTTCAGTCACGTGAAAATGTTCGGGTACAAATGTCCCATCTTCAAATTGGAAATCTACTTTTTCCAATCCTGCTAAAGCTGCTTTTACGGCTGATAATTTCATATCTGTTACTTTTTAGTTTCTATATAAATCGTAATATTACGATGCGTTGTTATAAAAAAATGCTTAACAACATTTCTCGTTAATGATATCTTGAGCAAAGAATTGACCAAAAGACGAAGCAAATTCATGCCATACATCTACATCAATGCAATAGCACACAGACTTCCCTTCTATACTTCCCTTTATGATCCCTGTCTTTTTCAACTCTTTGAGATGCTGAGAAATAGTCGCTTGCGCTAAACCTAATTCTTCTACTAAATCATTGCATATACAGGCTTTCTGATTAATAATGTATTGCAAAATAGCCAAACGCGCAGGGTGTGCCAATACTTTAAACATTGACGCCAACTCATTCTTCTTGTCACTAAACAGTTCACTCTTCGTAATTCCCATAATCAGTACCCTTATTACATATCGCAATATTACGATATAACTATTACATAACAAACTATATCCTACTAAAAAACATTGATACTTACTAAAGAATAATAGTATCTTTAAAACAAAAAAATGATAACACTTAATCAAGAGACGAGATTAGCGGTTAAGGAAGAAAACTTAGCGAAACTAGCTAAGCTACCCTATCGCTATATTGATTGGTTACCTATACATGACGAGACAAATATGCGGGAATTACAATCCCTTATCGACCGGATGTCTGTTATGAATGCACTGATCAATATCTCATTTGGTGCGCCAACAGACTACATTAAAAGCTGGATTGCACAAGAAGGTTACACACATGCCTTATCCACTTGGGAAAAAGATATCTTGGAAAAAGCGAATGATGACCTGACAGAATATGAAACAAATAGTCTTCGATGGTATCTCGAGGGACTATGGGCTCTTATGTGGGCTGCTAAAATGACTGATATCTTAGACGAAACACAATGGATCCCAGATACCATGGCTTCATTACTTCCTAACTTAGCAGAGGAAGAAGAAAACGATAAGTTGAGCCTATTATCGGATATGCGCTCTGTTCGCGACATCTATACTATGATGGACTACTACTACCGACTACATTGGTATTGTGTCGATGAGCGAATCAAAGGACAAGAAGCTTTGATTAACGAAGGAATTGTATATGAACGACGTCGTGCACTTGAATGGTTGTTAGACGATGAGTCGGATTGGGATGAAATAGAAATGAGTACTTAATTAAAACACTATTTTGGGACTAACAGCAACATTTATACGCCTAACAGAAGGTGAGCTTTGTGAAGTAATTCACGATGGTGGGGAAGGAAATATTAGAGGTAATCAACTCATTAATATTGACAAATCTTGGGATGCAATAGCATTTCTTATTTCTAATCAACAATATGATTATGACGAGCAGCCTATTGCCAAACTAATATTTGGAACGCATGATTTATGTGAATATAGCGATAGCGAAGTTTGCTATATTTTACCTGAGGAAGTAAAAGCGTTTAATAGGCACTTATCTCAGTTATCAGATGAAATGCTTTATAACAGACTAGACTTTGAGTTTATGGAAACACATAATGTATATCCTAATATATGGGATAATGAAGCAGAAAAAGAACAGGTCTGGAAATACTTACTTCACTGGATTTCAGAAGTAAGAACATTTTATCAAAAGGCAAGTGCTAACAATGAAGCAATTATTACTTATATCACATAATACAAAGCCCTTGCTAGGATACAGCAAGGGCTTTTATTTTTATTACTGATCAATACATTTAACCAATTGATTAAATGCATTCATATCAATATTTAATTTTTTAAAGGCGGGATCAGCAGGGTCTAAAGCATTTAATGATTGATAAATACCATCTCGCTGAGGCTGAATAATCAACCAAGAAACAACACTTTCTACCATTCGAGGTTTCTTCGGATCACTAGACAAATTATTTCTAACATAAACCTTAATAATCACTGTTCCTCCTGTGATATCTTCAATCCTTACGTGATAATCTTCCCCTGAGTAATCAAAATCACTATTCTTCATTATCTGATTTAATCGTTCATTACACGATCGGCTTGTCGAATGAGGAGAATGTTTTGCCCATACAACTGTAGTACAAACACATACGCAAGCGACAATCAAACATCTAATATATTTAATAAACATACTAATTTACCTATTTTTCATCTAAGTCTGTATTTCCTCTTTAGAACTATGCTACTCGTGAAGAAAGTAACTAACTCCTTGCAACAACAAGAAGTTCATTAACAGTTAAAGTGCGTCAACCGATAAATACAGCTTCTAAAATATTCCTAACGAAGTAAAAGTAATTAATTCTAATGAAAAACCAAGTGTAAGTTACCTAATAATACAAAAGAGCTATCGTTACCCGATAGCTCTTTTTTCGTATTCACAATAAACTTATTTACCTGTCTTCTTTAGACAAAAAGCATATTTCAATTTAATTCCTAGATTATAGTTTCGATAAGTTACCTACTCAACATTATTTTGCAGAACAGAATTGAGAATCAACGGATCTTCAAGATCTCTGTTATAATCAACAAGAGCTGAATGAGCTGTAGTATTGTTATTATCAACCTCCCTTACAAGGTTATTCAGACCGATATCAAAGTACATCCCGACATACAAAGAGCTGTTATCAGACATACGTTGTTTTACCCCAATTTCTGCTACATAAGCCCAACGATTCTTAAAATCTAATTGATTCTCTTGTGTTCGCCCATTAAAGTTTCCAAAACCAACGAAAGCTGGTCCTGTTAACTCAATATTGTATTCTGAATAATATCCTGATGTCCTAAGCTTTCCCATACGGGTAGTTGCTACGGCATCTTCTATATGCAAACCGTATGACACCCCAGACTTAACAAAGAATCGCAGAGATTCTCCTGTTGTTTCATACTGTAACATCAAGGGAATCGTAAACTGCTTTAAAGTAACTTTTTCTTTCATCTGATCACCTTGATACCTCAAAATAAAGGCATCATTATCTCTGTCAACAGCACGTGTTTCACCTTTAAACTTGGCCATTCTACCTTGGGTATAATACCACGAATAATTAGGCTCTACGTGAAGACTAAAGTTTTTTGACAAATAGTGACCATAACTTAACCCTACATTAAAACCATTACCTACCACAGCAGTCATACCCTTAGGACTCTTTACTGTCTTCGAAAAATGTATTGAATAAAACACTCCTAATTCTTGCGCTTGTGAAGTACAGTAACTCATTAGAGCTACTGCACTTATAATCATTATCTTCTTTTTCATGCTATTGTACTAAAAATCGTATTGTTTGTTTTCTGCCGTTGATATCTATTACTGCTAAGTATATCCCTGTACTCAATTGTTGAGGGATTACTATTGTATTCTCTCCGATATGAAGTGTCTGTCTATAAATAAACCTACCTTCAACAGTTAATATTTCAACCCTTCCGTTTTCAAATTGCTCTTCACTATAATCAACCATTATATTTGTAGTCATATCACTTGATGATACTGGGTTAGGATATAGTGAAACTTCTTTACTCAAATCCTCATAGATAGCAATACGCGTACTGTGTATCTCTTCACCTTCTGTCGTCATCACAATTAAGTAATACACGTCATTCGGGTCTAACTTATCATAAGAGGATTGTCCTACAGAATAACTCTGTGTTGTACTAACAACTACTCCATTTCTGTACCATTGATAGCTCGCGAATGAATACCCTCCATTGGTTGATGGATTATTGTTTATTAACAATGTATTCTGGAATTTCTGCAATATTATTAGTCGATCTTCAATTGGTTTAATTAGCTTAATTGTATAGGCTCTAGAAACCTTACCATCTTCAGATGTGATAACAACATCTTTATAATACACCTTAGGATCAAATGTATCAACCCTAAATGACTTAGGTACACTTAATGTGGAGTATAATGTATAATCTACAATGTGAATATCTGTAATATCCTCATATGGCGTCGTTTTTAAAGTATGTTCAACTACATCTCCTGGGTTCTTATAAGATACTCCATTAATCACTAATTCGAATATTTCTGCATCACTATTTGGTGTACGAGCATCTACAATTTTAAACCTAGCATTTAACGTCATACTGTTGTAATTCCCACCTCCAATTATGTTAGCTATCGCACTATAAACACCAGGAGTAGTATGATTAGCATTTTCATATGTTACAGTTACACCATCAGGAAGGCTTCCAGTAATTTCTATAGTTTGTTCTTCACCTGTAAAAGGAACTACTTTATCAATGAAATCAACATCTAGAACGTTTGCCTTATTGATCGTCACCGTTGTAGTCAATGGTTTATCGTTGTAGTTGTCTCCGCCCTTAACGATGACCTCTACCGTATAATCCCCTGCATCTACTGGTTCTCCGTTGATTGGATTACCTGCTTTGTCTTTGTAAATATACTCTACATCAAAGCCTGCTGGTACACCTTCTAACGTTACTGGGTGTGGTGTTCCATCATATGTAACCTCTAATGGCTCTAGAGTTCCTCCTGGAATATCTGCTTTTTCAATTGTTAGTGTTAATTGAGCTTCTGTATTCTCATAATTCTGACCTCCGTTGACAATTGCCTTTCCGATATATGTTCCAACATCAATACCCTTATTGGATTCATAAGTAACAGTTACTCCTTCTGGTAGAGAACTTTCGTCCAAAACAACAATCTGTTCTGCTCCACTATAAACAATTGTTTTTTGTATTGGATCAATAACTAATGAAGTCTTTTCAATTATTACCGTCGTATTTAATGTTTTGTCCTTGTAGTTGTCTCCGCCTTTAATAAGAACTTCTACGGTATACTTCCCTGTATTTACTGGTGCTCCTGGAATTGGATTACCTGCTTCGTCTTTATAAGTATACACTACCTCTAAACCTGCAGGTACACCTTCTACCGTTACTGGGTGTGGATTACCATCATACACAACTTCTAATGGCGTAAGAGTTCCTGGTAGTTCTGCTTTTGCAATTTTTATGGTCGTATTTAATGATTTGTCGTTGTAGTTATTGCCACCTTTAATAAGAACTTCTACCGTATATGTCCCTGCATTTACTGGTTCTCCTTGGATTGGATTATCATCTTCGTCTTTGTAAATATACTCTACCTCTAAACCTGCTGGTACACCTTTTACCATTACTGGGTGTGAGTTTCCATCGTACGTAACCTCTAATGGCTCTAGTGTTCCTCCTGAGATATCTATTTTATTAATCGTTAATGTAGTACGATCAACAACATCTTCAGCTCCTTCATACGAATAAGTAGCCTCAATGGTATAAACCCCTCCATTAATCATTTCTGTCACTTCCTTACCATCATTATCTAAGAAACGATGTTTCACTGTAACACCTACTAAACTTGTCAAATCAATAGCTGTTGCTATTTCTTTCGCTTTCCCTATATAGTCTGTACCGTCGTAATCTACTGTAAGAGAAGCCATCGTATCTATGACAGATACTACACTCTCTTTTCTAGGAATAGGTGTGATATTTTGATCGTTTTGCAACTGTACAGCTGCCGTATATTGTCCTTGTACACTCGTTTCTATTTTTGTAACTTTTGTCGGCCCCTCAGGGCCTGGCCTACCATCTATAAGATAAATAAACTTTGCTCGCTTTAAAACATCCCTATCCAATTCCCCTTCGTACGTAAAGTCATGTACATAAGGTTCTCCATTGACCAAAAGCAACTTAGGAGGATAAGTAAACTCTATGCTTATTTGATTAATTACCACACTATATTGTGGTCCACTTGACACTAAAGTTTTCTTTCCTCCTGTCTCTGGTCCTTCATAATAAACTTGTAAAAGTTTCCCCTCACTCCCCACTTCTACAGGCTAAGGCTGTATTTCATCCCCTCCTGTAAAATAAGGCCAACTAACCGAAAAACCTGCAGGAACTTCTTCTCCGTCCTTCGGTTTTACCGGTCTCGGTTTACCGTTATAATCATATACACTTTCTTGCTGATACCAATTCAAAATTTCATCAATACCATAAAAGTTTTCGTCAAATATCACCTTGTTTGCCGTAAGCTGCCCTACTACATTTCCACCCCAATCCTTTACCGTTGCAGTAATTGTATGTATCCCTGGCTTAGTATAATCTATATTTAACTCTGCTTCGTTAGTGCTAATAGATTCAAAATCATAATATAAACTCCCTTCCACACTAAGTTCATTTTCTGCATTAGGATCTCCTAAGTAATATCCGCGTGATACAAAACGAATTCCTTCAATTTCAGTTTGGGGATCTGCCTCACTTACCCCCTCTATCCCAAACTTTATAAATTGTCCAAGCCGATCACTCCCATTCCCGTAATTATCAGCGACATATTTACCATAAGTGGTCAGCGCAAATAAAGACAACACAGATACACTAATTACTACTTTTTTTTATAAATTACAACTATTTATAGTGAAATTATATCAAATTTAAGATGAAAAATATTAAAAAACACAACTAATGAAAGAACAACTAAATACAATCGCAAAAACAAAACAACAATTGTAAATTATAATAAATAAATACACGAGAATGAGTGAATAAAACAACCCTTCCTGTGTATTATTTATCCATTTAAAAAAATATTCAATTGACAAATTAATACACTAACTTCATTAACCTGCTAAGTTTACTGAATAATCTATACCTTTTTAAAAAGCACAATAGTCTAGTTACATAATTTTCACAAAAAAGCTCACAGTCCGTAAACTGTAAGCCGTCCATCTATTACTATCTCGAGAACACCTCTTTCAATTGTTTCAAGACATTACCTCCACCAGACAAGCTGATTTCACCGACCTTATCAGCAATCTTCTCGATGTATTCCATCTCTTTTAATCGCATCAACATTTCATTCTCTTCCATTAACTTCGCAGTGTTCAACAAGCTACGGGTAGCAGCAGTCTCTTCTCTACGAGTAATCATATTGGCTTGTGCTTTTTTCTCAGCGATCAACACCTGATTCATTATCTCTCTGATATCCCCTGGTAAGATGATATCTTTGATACCACACATTCTCACCTCGATACCCAACGTAGCAATCTCCTCTTTTACTGCTGCCAATATCTCCACAGACAAATTCTCCTTATTCTCCATCAACTCATCGAAAGACATTCTACCTACTTTTTCTCTCAACATCAGCTGTACGATATTGTACATTTGTTTCTCCACATCTTTGTTGTCCACATATGCTCTTAACAAGTCTTGTACTTGGTACACCAAGTTAAAATTGATACGCAACTGTACTTTGTCTTTGGTTAAGATCTCTTGACCGTTCATATCCATTGCTTGCTGACGCACATCTACTAAAAAGATTTGCACCTTGATATCGTTTTTCCAATATCTATACTCTCCTGCATTTAAAATCTCTTTAAACTGTCCATCTACAAACAATAATCCTTTCTCATTATTCCCCACAGTGTACATACGCACATAGCTTGGCATATTAGACTTACCTGTGATATTTCTTGCTATCGACTTATCTACTTCTAACCCTTCTATATTATATCTCTCGAATGAATACTCTTTAGCAGATTTCCAGTAGATATATCTTCCCGCACCTAAAGCATAAGCAAACACTTTATTTCTGTAAACCAGTATAACTTCATTATCCATCACATCGATTATTTCTAACATTGCACTTAATTCTTCGTTTTGCAACAAAGCATCAATATCGCCACGCATACTGAATACCTCAGCCCTATTATACTCCTCGACTTCTCTCTCTCCCCATAACCAATACTGTCCAGCAGTATATACTTTTTGCAGTTCACCTTGTTTAAACACCAAGGCAACGTGGTTTGTTTTTACTTGTAACTTTTTCATAGTTGTATATTTTTAATGTTTTACGTCTTTATCATAAAGAACAGCCTAAATAGGTTTCCCTTACCTCAGGCGGAAAAAGAAGTACACTGAGAAATAGAATAATTCGTGTATAATCCAGAACGACTCACAGAGCAAATTGTCCTCTCTATATCATCCCTTATTCCTCTTTCAGAGCGTAGCTTGTTTTTACAGGCTTTGATAAGTTGTCTTTTATTCTCATAGTCTAAGACTGTAAAGAAGAAAAGACAGAAACACTATTTGACTGAACCTTTTTATAGGAGAGGATTTTTAATGAAGTTCCTCTGCTTCTTCCAAATTTGCTTAAAAGGCAATTGTTCTATTCTACCAACTGAACTATATTATCCTCAGATAATAGTGGGAATCGAACCCACGACACGAACATTTATTACTAATCCCATATTAGTTGTTCATCAAGATTACAAACAGGATAAGGTAAACTACTGTCCCTCACTTCTGCGCTATTCCGAAACGCTTCCAAAGTTTGTATCTTTCGAACAGTACAAAGATGCATACCTTACTACGCAACCAATTTGCGTAGTTATAAATAATTTTAAAATATTTCAATAAACACTACATATCAACATCTTACAAGTTTAAATAATTTACAAAAAAGATTAGTACGCAATTACATTACGTACTTAAAGAGAAGAATATGTATATTTGACTAAGAATAAATACCTAAAATGTATGGCTACGAATAAATTAGCACTATTGCGCTACCGAATTATTGATGAATGTCTTCAGAACAGATTCAGAAAATGGACGTTAAACGACCTGATCGAAAAGGTAGCTGATGGACTATATGAATATGAAGGTATCGACTCAGGAATTAGCAAGCGTACCATACAACTTGATATTCAAGCCATGCGTAGTGATAGTTTGGGCTATAATGCGCCAATCATAGTAGTAGACAGAAAGTACTATACCTACGAAGATGCTAATTACAGCATCAAAAACTCTCCTATAAACGATGCGGATATGGAGAAGCTAAAAGAGGTAGTGGCTATACTGAAGCACCTCAACGGATTTAGTCAAGTAGATGAAATGAGTGAGGTAATTGCTAAGCTTGACAATAGTTTACTTACCCGTAGTACAAAAGCGCCTAACTATATACAGATGGAAGGGAATAGCTTATTAAAAGGAATCAAGTTTATCAGTCCACTCTATGAAGCGATTAAGAACAAACAAACATTACTGATCGAATATAAATCGTTCAAATCTAAAGAGGCTTCTAAGAATTTATACTATCCTTATCTCTTAAAGGAATATCGCAACAGGTGGTTTGTAGTCGTACGCAGTAGTAAACATAAACACTTACTGACTTTAGCCTTAGACCGTATCTTAAATGTATATGCCATCGCTAACGAACCGTATAAAGAATACGAGGGTGTGGACTTCGATAGATATTATAAAGATACGCTTGGAGTAACCAAAACAGAAAGTGATAGAGCACAGAAAGTAATCCTATGGGTAAATGCTTATAACGTACCGTACGTAAAGACTAAACCAATTCACGCATCACAACAGATAATAGAAGAGAACCACAAGGGTATGAAGATAAGAATTGACGTGGTACTTAACTTCGAATTAGAAAGAGAAATATTAGGATTCGGTGAAGCCATGAAAGTATTGGCTCCACGTAACCTACAAAAAAGAATAATGAAACGCGTACAACAAATGTATAGTTATTATAACAAAACTGACCTTGACTAAACTATTTTTAGTTAACATACATTCTACACCTTCAATTTCTCACACCTTCATACATAACAATCAAACGCATCTTATATTCATAGTCCCTTTAGTCACTATATGATAGAGAAGTGATAAGGACATGGTCGGGACTTTTCACAGTAGAAAGTCCCGACCATATCCCGATCACCTCCCGACCAATCAGCATAAAAAAAGGAAAAAACACCCTCTCCTATTCTCCTCATAAAAAAACTATTTCTCCGACTTATTTCTAAAGCAAACATTCTTTTTTCAAAACAAAATTACCTGTTTTAGGCAGAAAACAAACTAGTTCTAGAATTAGAAGCTTTATTTTTTTTGTAAAACACCACCAAACATCAAGCCTACTAATCCTCTTCCTTAGTGCTAATTATTAAAACGACTGTATTGATTATTTACACAAAAGTGATTTAAGTCATAGTATTAATCCTACTCGCTTATGTATCTTTGCAACATGAAACAAGGAATTCTAATTATCGTCCTACTATTTTTCATGAAGCCAATCTTTCCTGTATTGGACTTCGCGATTAACTATGACGCTATACAAGAGCTTTGTATCAATAAAGATAAACCTGAATTAGCGTGTAATGGTTCTTGTCATTTAAAAACAGAGTTAGCTAAAACAGCTCAAGAAGACAATCCCCTAACAGGTAAATCATTTATCAAACTACAAACTGAGGTACTTTATTTCCAAACACTACAATGGGAACCTCTAACAGTCAATCAAACTGATATAGATACGCAAGTATTAGATTGCTATAATAGCTTATATGCATATTTAGCAACAGTGGAAGATATCAAACCTCCCCTCGTTTAATCTTATTTTATTTATCGCTTAGCAATAATACTACATATCCGATGTAGTATGGCTTTACGCATCTATTATTCATAAAATACATAGAAGCAATATAACATATATTCTAAATAATTATAAGATTTTAATCATGAAAAAATTAATATACTTCGCTTTAACAATTATTACTTTAGGACTAACAACATCATGTACTTCTGATGACAATGCTATGGACAAAGGACCGACTACTAATCCAGATACTTCTGAAGTAACTACTAAAGTATTAGAACAAAAAACAGGTAACTATACTGTCACTATCTACAGTAATGTAAAAGAATTTTATGCTCCGTCAACAACTCCCATCATTGTAGAGTTTAAAGATGATAATGATCCAAGCAACAAAGATTTCAAAGAGGTAGCAATGAACATTATGATGCATATGCCTAACCATAGTCACTCTGCACCTATGGTACAATTAACACCCGTAGCGAATAGTACTAATAAGTTCTACGGCGAAATCATGTTTATAATGGCGGGAACTAATTTAGACAATAATTATTGGGAGATAGAACTAAAAGCGAAAAATAAGGATACACAAATAAACACTAAGCTGAAAACTTTAGCTAGAGGTGGTAAATTCTACGATAGAGAAAATATCGTAAGCATTCAGGGAAGCGATAGAAGAACACTAGAAACATTTAATGTCAACGGTGTAAAACACTTTGCTGCACTTCATCACACAGATAAATTCATTGTCGGTAAAAATGATATAACTGTATCTCTATACAAAAAAGGAGATGATATGGGTATGACATTCCCTGAAGTAGATAACCTAATCGTTACTATAGATCCAAGAATGCCAGATATGGGTAATCACGGAGTACTTGAGGGAATTATTACACTTGAATACAATGCTAATACAAAACAACACGAAGGTAAATTGCCTTTAAGTATGACAGGATACTGGTTCTTAAACTTAGTCATTAAAGACCAAGCAGGTGAAATTATAGCAGGTCAACCAGTGAAAGAAGATGCAAATGGTAATCAAACAATTAATGGGGACAAATTCTTAGACTTGTTATTCTAACAAAAGAAACTTATAAACCTTTCATTAACCACTACCTTAGTTTTTATAATCATGATCAGTAAACACTACTATATCACTTCTCTTCTGCTGACTTTTCCCTTGTTTTCAATTGCACAAGGAAATATTGTTGATACATTACAAAACAAAGCACTTGAAGAAGTAGTTGTAACCTATGCCTCAAAGAACAAAAGTTTAAATGAAAAGCAACCTTTAGCTTCTGTTGATGATTACTTAGCCCAACAAGAAAGCGTAACACTCGTTCGCAGAGGAGCCTATGCTTGGGAACCAATGATCAACAATATGGCAATAGAACGCACTAGACAAACCATAGATGGTATGCAAATCTTTCATGCCTGTACAGATAAGATGGATCCTATTACCTCTTATGTAGAAGTAAATAACTTAGAAGGTATGGACATAACCTCTGGTTCTCAAGGATCTATGTTTGGCGCTACCCTAGGAGGAAGTATTGACTTACGTACGCGTAAACTTTCATTTACAGAAGAGAAAACATGGAAAGGTCAAGTGCAAACGGGGGTTGAGTCGATCAATAAACAAAAAATAATTGGAGGTAATTTTGACTATACAACTAAGAAGTTTTACGTAAGTGGTTCTATCATGTATAGAGATGCAGATAACTATAAAGCTGGTAGAGGAAAAGAGATACAATACTCTCAATTCAGAAAACTAAATGCTTCAGGATTTATAGGGTATGCTATTAATCCTACTAATCGAATTGAGGCGGCTGTTATCTACGACAAGGCAACAGATGTAGGCTATCCTGCTCTTCCTATGGATGTTGGGCTAGCAGAAGCCATTATTACCTCAGTAAAACACGTTTATACGCCAAAAAATTCTTGGATAGACAATTGGGAGACTAAATTATACTACAATACAATAACTCATAGAATGGACGATACAAATCGTCCTGACGTAGCAATGCGTATGGATATGCCTGGATGGTCAGACACCTATGGAGCATACTCTACTTTATCCGCGACATTAAAAGACAAGCACCACATCAGTATCAATGCGAATACTTACTACAATAAATCTTTGGCAGAAATGACAATGATTTCAAATACTCCAGGTGCCACTGGAATGTTTGCCTATACTTGGCCTAATGTAAAAACTAACTATGGAGGCTTAACAATAAAAGATCACTGGCAAATAGATGATAAAAATAGCTTAATGCTATCAGGTACATTAGGTATAAACTTTAATCATGTTAGTGAAAAAGGGGTAAATCAATTAAGTATCTTCTTAAACGATGATACTTTTAAGCAAAACAAGACCCGTACTGTTGGTAACTTAGCCATGAACTATGAGCGTTTTGTTGATACTTGGTTATATGGCATTGGTGTAGGTTATGGTAATCGCGCTCCTTCAGTCTCTGAAGGGTACGGATACTATTTGTTTAACAGTGGTGATAAATATGATTACATAGGTAATCCAAATCTAAAGAATGAATCTTCTTATGAAGGAAATTTCTTTATAAAATACGCAACACCTGCCTTCTCTAGCAAATTATCAGGCTCTATCTTTTATTTAGACAATTACATCATAGGTGTAATTGATCCAGTATACAATGCAATGACATATGGAGGCTTAGGTTTAAAAAAATATGAAAATATTGACTATGCAATTCAAGGTTCATTAGATTGGAACTTCACCTACAACATTGACTCTAATTGGAAAGTGACGGGAGGATTGACTTATAGTTATGGTGAGGATAGCAATAAAAACACTTTACCATTTATCTCACCACTAGCTTATCGCACAGCTATAGATTATAAATACTATGCATTCAAAACACAACTTAGTTTAAAAGGTAACGCAGTAAAAAACAATGCTGCAGAGGCTTATGGAGAAGTTAAAACACCCGCATATGCGATTCTCGACTGGAATGCACATTATGATTTTGCCATAAAAACACACACTCTTAATGTAGGTATCGGAATCGAGAATATTTTTGACACCTATTATTCGACTTATTCGGATTGGAATAAAATACCTAATCCAGGTAGAAACTTCTTTGTCAATTTATCTTATAAATTATAAAAAAACAGTAAAGCTGATTAATTAACTTAATCAGCTTTACTGTTTTATAAGATATCTAAGAACCAAAATCCATAGTGTAATATCTCTGTTTGATTGCATTGTGTTGGAGCATCGTATGTTTTGTAAACCATTTCTCCTAATTCGAACGGCACAGGTTTGTGAAACATGGGGCCATCATATACAAAAGTATGAAACTCACCATTCTCACCACAAGGATCAACGCCTTCTG
The DNA here is from genome assembly GCF_009711055.1 of Myroides pelagicus. GTDB lineage: Bacteria > Bacteroidota > Bacteroidia > Flavobacteriales > Flavobacteriaceae > Flavobacterium > Flavobacterium pelagicum. The sequence goes on along the minus strand of NZ_WMJY01000043.1, from coordinate 2,201 downwards.
GCAAATCAACGATAAACTGTTTATCAATAGTTCTCCCAACAAAGCTTTTGTCTAAATACTGTTCATTTACACAGACAACGATAGTCTTTAAACCACTATCGACCATCTCGTGGATTAATTCAGTAGTATTCCTATTCCACAGTGGAAACACTCCATTAATACCTAAACGAGCTAGTTGAGTTTCTCTAAACATTTTTAAGTCTTCTAAGAGAATATCTCCATACACACTATCCTTTATACCAATCTTATTATACTCTTTAAGTCTTGTAGTAATTATGGTTTCATACTCTTGTAAGTTCAGTTTCTCGTTGAGGTAAACAACATCGAGTGGCAATCCTAAACAATCTGCTTGACGCTGCAACACTTCTTCTCTTATACCATGCATTGATACGCGTCCAAAATGTTCATTGACACTAGTCATCAGGCGAATTACCTTTACATCATTTGTATGCTGTAATTGATACAGTGCATAAGCAGCATCCTTACCACTACTCCAATTTAAAAAAGCTTGTCTCATTGTCCCATCTTTTTGATAAAAACAAGATATAAAAAAACGGTCTCACAACTGTGAAACCGTTTCATATAATTTATAAAACCCGAATTATATTTCTCTATTTGGATCAAATGCTTCTAAGATTTGAGCAACTCTCTGTACGAACTGCCCTCCTAGTGCACCATCTACTACTCTATGATCATAACTGTGCGATAAGAACATTTTCTGACGGATACCGATGAAGTCACCTTCTGGAGTTTCGATAACTGCAGGTACTTTACGAATTGCACCTAATGCTAAGATACCTACTTCAGGTTGATTGATAATTGGCGTACCAAATACACTTCCAAAAGTACCAACGTTAGTTACTGTATAAGTACTACCTTGAGTATCGTCTGGTTTTAATTTACCAGCTTTAGCACGACTACCTAAGTCATTAACCGCTTTGGCCATACCAACTAAGTTCAATTGATCTGCATTCTTAATAACAGGTACAATTAAGTTTCCGTTTGGTAATGCAGCAGCCATCCCTAAGTTTATATTTTTCTTCTTAATGATATAATCACCTTCTACAGAGATATTCATTCCTGGGAAGTCTTTTAATGCTTTCGCTACAGCTTCCATAAAGATAGGCGTGAACGTTAACTTCTCTCCTTCTCTCTTCTCAAATGTATTCTTAACTTTATTTCTCCAGTTAACAATATTTGTTACGTCAACTTCAATGAATGATTGTACGTGAGCTGAAGTTTGCACAGACTTAACCATATATGTCGAAATAAGCTTACGCATACGATCCATCTCTACGATCTCGTCAGCACCGTTTACAGAAACTGGAGCTGCTTTAGTAGCTGTAGCTACAGGTGCAGGTGCTGCAGTCTTAGGAGTTTCTACTTTAGCTGCCACTTGTTGAGGTTGATTACCTCTATTTTTAACGTACTCTAAAACATCATTCTTAGTAACTCTACCATCTTTACCAGTTCCAGGTATCGCTTCTAACTCAGCCAAAGAAATACCTTCTTCTTTTGCTATGTTTTTAACTAGTGGCGAAAAGAACTTATCAGAATCACCAAAATCCACAGTATTTGCTACTGCATCTTGTGCAATAGTTACTGTTTCAGCTACAGCATTTACTTCTGCAGGAGTGCTCTTTGCTACAGGAGTTGGAGCTGCTTCTCCTCCTTCAGTTTCAATAATAGCGATAGTTTGTCCTACTTGAACAACATCATCTACTTGAAACAATATCTCTACTAAAGTTCCTTCTACTTCTGACGGAACTTCGCTATCAACTTTATCCGTTGCAATCTCTAATACTGTTTCATCTGCTTCAATGTGGTCCCCTACATTTTTCAACCAGTTTGTAATGGTTGCCTCAGCAACACTCTCACCCATTTTGGGTAATTTCAATTCGAACTTTGCCATATTTATAACCTAAGGTTGTAATTTTTGTTTCAAATTACAAATTTAATAATATTTCGGACTTATAATAAAATAATTCAGAATTACGAATCTATTAAAATCTAGAGAATCAAAACATTAATTCTATCACAACTTCTAATTAAAAACTTATAATAACATTGTTTTATTAATTATTTTTTTCTCAATAATACATTTGCAATAGCCCTTTCAATCCCTCTATTTATTGAGAAAAAAGATTTTTTAACAACTCTAAAGCAATCGAGTAGGAGGCTGAAGATTATTTCTTCAGCCG
>NZ_WMJY01000042.1 GCF_009711055.1 Myroides pelagicus | reverse complement strand
GGGCAAATGTTCCCCGCTGTTCTTTTAAATGCTGTTGTATTTATTTGTTGAATCTAAGTGATACTTTTTATCATGGTCGTTGAGATAGGTTTATTAGTCATAATTTTGTGATTTTTTAATCACAATTTACACTAAAAAAACTAAGCTCAGAACTGTTCAGTTTGCACCGGAATTACCTGTCCAGTTTGCACCGGAATCACCTGTCCAGTTTAGACCGGAATTACCTGTTCAGTTTGCACCGGAATTACCTGTTCAGTTTAGACCGGAATATCCATATAATTCATACTATTTTATGAATGTAATACATTGGGCTGGATATTCCACCCAATACTGCACCACTTTCGGGCAAAGCATACCACTTATGGTGCACTTTCATCGGAATATACACATTGGGCAATAGACTATGCACAGAAAAACAGAACTCCGTAATAAAAAAGGGAGTAGATTTATTCAATAACACAAAAGCGCTGTAGTATGACTGCAGCGCTTTTGTGTTATATACAGAGGGTGTTGTTGTAGGTTTCTTCTTTTTAGAGAAGCTTACAGATAAAATGTTTAAAGGTTATTTACCGATACAATAATTTACATCCTAGCATTCATAGGGGGTTAGCTCTATTTGTGTATTGTTTGTACAACACTTTTTTTCAAAATAATTCAAACGAAAATCAACTATGTTTTTTTAACAGATTAAAGAGAAAGTATTGTTGTTTTTGTTGAATAATTCTCAATAAAAAGAGAAGTGGTTTTTACAACATATTCTGTATTTCTAAGTTTATAGTTAGTACTAAATTGCAATTAAAAATAGATTAGTACTCATCCATAAAATAAATCTCTAATTCTCTTTTAATGTCCTTTTTCTACAATTTTTTTATTTTCAATTCAAAAAATTTTATTTAGAAGACTTAGAATTATTTAATTCAACCTGTTTTTTAGTAATAGTAAATTAATTAAGTAGTTATTGTATTGCATAGGACAAGTAACTAATTGATTTTTAAATTGTATTTTTATTATTCTTTAGTTTTATTATTAGCCTCATCCTCTTTTTCAAAACAAAGCTATCACATCGTTTATTTTGTTTTAACGAAGTGTTTTCTTGCTTTGTTCTAAATCTTCTGTACAAAACGTAAGTTTATACAAGTATCTGATGTTAAATCTTACTGTGTGTGCTTTAGTTCTTTTCGCTTTACAAATAATTGTAGTGAACCCATATTTATACCTTTTCAGGTATAAGGATACTGAAATAAATTAAAAAACACCCTATCGGGTATAGTTGTCTGAATAGTTTTTTTGTACTTGATAGGTGTTGTTTTATGAGTTAAAGATAAAGTATTGTTATTTTTTTATGTTCTATTATGTAAAGTAGATTAAGTTTGTATTTACTTTTTTTCTAAAGAATGCCCCTAGAATAATAAGAAGATAGTCAGTTTAGAAGTTACCACCAAGCAATTATTAATAATGGATAAAATGGAGAAATATCTACTTTCAATAAGTGGATTATTAGTTGAGGATGTAAATCTTTCTTTGCAAGTTTTCGAACCTCTTTATTTGAAAAAAGGTGATTTATTTATTCAGGAAAATAAGGTTTGTCAATATATAGGATTTATTGCACAAGGTGCTGTTAAAGCCTATAGTACTGATAAAGATGATAAAGAAAATATAACTTGTTTTAAGTTTGAAAATGAGTTTGCGACTTCATTTTCGGAGTTTGTATCTCAGGGTAACTCTAAAAAGAATTTTAAAGCGATAGAAGATTGCGTAATCTATAGAATTAGTCATCTAGACTATTTGTATTTACTTGATAAAGTACCTGCTTGCAACGAAGTCCTAAAGTTTATTATAGAGAAAGAATACAATCAAAAGGAGCGTTATTTACTTAATTACAATAATAAGTCTGCTTTAGATAAGTATAGCTATATGCAGGTAAATGAACCTATACTAATTAAACGTATCACAACTCAAGATTTGGCCTCGTATTTAGGGATTACTCAACGATCACTTACACGAGCTAAAGGACAAATACACAAGAATACATTATAGGACAAATGTCTACATCAAGCTTAAGATGAGTAATGTAGTTTTGAATAAAAAAAATATGTTAAATCAAATAGCTCAGGACGTATTCCAAATTTATTTAATGCCAAGAAATAGTATTAATTGTTATATTATAGAAGGAGTATTAGTAGATTCAGGAATACGAAGCTCTTACGGTACTATAAGAAAAGTCCTTCAACAAATCCCAGTCCATCAGCATGTACTCACTCATGCTCATGCAGACCACCAAGGATGTAGTGATCTAATCTGTACAGAGTTTTCTATTCCCTTAATCTGTCATCCTAATGAAGTCATTAGAACAGAAACAGGGATGGTTACTACCAATTATCCTAATCCCAAAAATTGGGTAGCAAAACTTCAACAGAAGTATTGGGCAGGACAGGGGCATAAAGTTCATAATACAATAGTTGAGAACGATATGATTGGTAATTTTAAAGTAATCGAGACTCCTGGGCATTCAGATGGTCATATCTCTTTATTTCGCGAGCGTGATGGTGTTTTGATAATAGGAGATGCAGCTACTAATATGAATTTACTCACTACAATAAGCGGTCTACACCTTCCTCCAAATGTATTTACCCAAGATCAGTATCAGAATATTCAATCTCTTCAAAAGTTAGCGAATTTGCATCCTTGTATCATCTGCTTTGGTCATGGTTCAGTTATGCGAAATACAAACCAAGAGTTTGAGAAATTTGTTGCTATGCATAGTATATAAATATATGTTATCTAAACTATTTTTTCTATTTTGCGGGCTGTTCACTCTAAGAAGTGAAGGTCTCCCAATAACAAGTATTGTATAATAAAAACATAATGATATATTATGATAGGAGAGAGGCTTTCGATTAATTTTTTTTTTAAAAACACCCCGAAAAATCACAGAAGAAGACTACAGGTGTTTATATCTTAGAATTACAATTGATGGAGTAAGAAGGGAGATTTCTTTAAATAGAAAATGTAAAGCTAAGCTATGGGATCAAAAACTTGGTAGAGCAACTGGAAACAGTGAAGAAACAAGAACACTTAATTTCTTTTTAGAAAGTATAATTTCTAATATAACTAATTATAGAGCGGATTTAATAAGTTCTGACATTAGGATTACTCCTAAGATTTTTGTTGATTTTATAAAGGGATATGATATTCGAATAGCTACTGTACTTCAAGAGTTCCAAGAGCATAATGAACAGGTATTTAAACTTGTACCAAAAGAGTATGCTATAGGAACATATGAACGTTATGTCACGGCTATGTCTCACATTAGAGAATTTATACTCAAAGAATACAAGAAGCCAGATTTAAACTTTAGAGATTTAGATTACAACTTCATTATTGGCTATGAGCAGTATTTAAAAAATATACGTGGATGTAATAAGAATACAGCTATAAAATATATTGGTAATTTTAAAAAGATTGTCCTTCGTGCATTAGCAAAAGGGATTATATCAAAAGATCCTTTTACATATTACAAACCAAGAAAAGAGAAGTTAAACAAACGCCCCTTAACTAATTCAGAACTTCAGAATCTTGAACAAACGGTATTTCCTACCAAAAGGCTTGAAGAAGTAAGAGATATATTTATTTTTCAGTGTTACACTGGATTAGCCTATATAGATGTGTTTAAATTAAAGAATTGCGATATTCATGTAGAACTGGATAACACTTTATGGATTAGGATAAATAGGCATAAAACAAACTCTATTTTAAATATTCCTCTTTTACCTAGAGCTATTGAAATTATTAATAAATACAAGACATCAATAGATTTTCAAAGAAGTGTTCTTCCTGTGAAAAGTAATCAGAAAATGAATGTAGCCTTAAAAGAAATAGGTTCTATCTGTGGTATTAATAACGAGTTAAATACCCATATGGCTAGAAGAACGTTTGCTAGTACTATAACTCTAGCTAATGGAGTTCCAATTCATATAGTAAAAGAGTTATTAGGGCATTATTCAGTAAAACAAACAGAGGAGTACGCTATTACAGAGGAAAAGAGTATTGGTATAGAGATGAAGAAACTCGAAAATGTAATTTCAGTATCTAAAAGTAAAAACAAGAAGAAAAACAAACAAACCAAATGGATTAAAAAGATAGATAAAATAGAGAGAAAATTATCTAAACTTACAATATCTGATAAAGACGTAGCTTTATATGAGCAAATATTAAAGTTATTACGTTCATTGTTAGTTTTGTAGAGTAACCTTAATGATGAATCTAATAAGAGCAAAATTATAATAAAGCTTAAAGAATCAAGAGATTAAGATTAGAAAAATAATTAGTTGTAAATTATATTATCTAATTTTAGTTGCAGTAACTTTAAGGAGGTATTTAGAGTATTAAGCTCAATTAAGACAATATTTATGATGAAAATAAAAAATATACAGCAATATCGTAAAATTTTTAAAGAAGAAATTCGTAAAAATCCAGATAGAGATGAAAATTTTATAGGCAATTTTTATATTGATCAACAAGCTAATGAAAGAAGAAAAGGTTGGTTTGATTTATATTTTGGTGATACAGATGGAAATGGATCTGCTCAAAATGGAGTAGAAAATAAGTTGAAATCTTTTTTAGATATGGCTCGTGATGGTCAAGCTATATATGAGTTTCTCCAAAATGCAGTTGATGCTGGAGGATCAAGATTTTTGATGTTTTTTAAGACTGATGACATAACTAAAGAGGATTACTTACTGGTTATAAATAATGGGGAAATGTTTTCTTCTTCTAGCATTCGGTCTATTTTAAATATTGGATCTTCTACCAAAACTAATAATTCAGAGCAGATTGGTCAATTTGGAATTGGTTTTAAATTGGCGCATAGACTTGTAGGTAAAGATAATGCAGCATCTGAATTAATCCATAATTTAAATGGACCTATATTATATAGTTGGAAGAATAATGAAATAAATTTTTTGGAATCATCTATTGAAGTCACTGATATAGCTTATGATATTGATAAAATTGAAGAAAAAATAGAGATACATGATGATTATTCATGGCTTTTTAAAATATTACTTACTACTTTTCCTTGTGCTGTGAATGAAAAACCATTAATATGGGATGGAAAGTTGGCAGAACATTCACCTTTTTCTTCATCTGAGTTAGAGTATTTAGTTAAATGGCTAAAACAAGAAGATGTAAAAGAGCATATTAAAGATGATTTTGAAGAGGGGGCTTTATTTTTAATGAAGCTAGGAGAGGGAAAATTAAAAGAGATTAAAGATGAACCAAATTTAATTGAGGGAGTAAGATTTTCATTAGCAGTATTGAAAGAGACTACTTCTAAAAGTACTGGATTACATAGCGCAGTTATTAATGGTAAGCGAATTGATCATCCAGAATTACAGTTTCACAAATTAGTTATTACAAAGGAGCAAAAAGATATTGAAGATTACACTTATGTACGATTTGGTAAAAGTTATAGTGAACTTTCTGAAAATGATTTACAAATTCTAAATTCGGAGAGTGATATCCAAGTGTTATTTGGTTTTAAAGAATCGAATCAAATTGATAATTATTTTAAAGCAGCTCCAAGTTTCTATTTATTTTTTCCCGTAAGTCAAGAAGTGCATAATTTTAATTATATTCTTCATTCTAATGCTTTGTATAAAGGCTCTAGTCGTGTCTTTTTGCAATCAGGAGGAGGTAAGGGGTTAAATGAGAGATTATTTAGTAAAATTATAGGTCGATTGTATAATGAATTAACAAGTTTGTTTTCGTCGGATTTATCAAGATTTAGAGATTTATATTTTGCTTTTTTAACTTCAGGTGAAACGCAGATCAAAGAAAGTACTTGGATAACGGAGAGTTATACAAAGCCTCTTAATGAGTTATTGAAAAGAATAATACCAGTTAAAAATCCATCTGGTGAAAAATCATTATTTAATGCTACACAAAGTAAGGAGACAGTTTACTTTATAGATACTAATATTCAAATTTTAGGTGATAATAAATATTTTTTATTTGGAAAGGACGATATTTCAATAGAGTTTTTTAATGAACTATATAAAAAACTTGAGATTCGAAATTATAATATTTTTGATATTCTGAGCATCAAAAATTCATACATTAAAATAAATACCTGGTTAGAAAGTAGTGAAGAGAACTACCAAGTGTTTTATGATGAACTTGTAAGTAAAAGGAATTTTATAGCTGATGGTTCACTTACTTTAGATCAAAAAGAAAATTTAATTAAGGTTAGATGGATAGTATTAGACGATGATACAAATGTAACTATTGAGGAGATTGGAAATAATCCGATATTCTTATTAAATAAAAATTTATACACTATAAAAGACATATTAAAAAAATTAGAATTTAAAACGTCTAAATATGATTTAAGTGCTTTTATCAATGTATTTAGAAATAATTTTCAACAAAGTGAAATTAAACAATTTGCTTATAGAGTATTAACTATATTATTTAGTGAAAGTTTGCAAAATAACAAGTTGGAAACTCTTTCAAATAAAGAAAAATTTAGAGTTTTTGAAGTATTTAGAACTTTAGATGAGACCCCAGGTGAAAGGCTTTCGTTACTTAAGTTATATAAAAATAATCTTGGTAAGTATCAACCACTTGGAAAAATGGTGAACTTAACAGATGGTTTGAAAGGGCTATTTTCAATTGATAAGGGACAGTTAGAAGGTATAGAAAGTAGTTTGTTGAATAATTATTTAAAAGTTGATCATGATGCTTTTTATGAGAAACTATATTACCCACAATGGCAAGATTTGTTAGAATATTTAGTTAAATATCCTCAAGAAATATCTGTTACTACTGTGATAAATGAATTAACAGAGGCATATAATCTTTCTAATTGGAAGGAAAAAGACAATAATCCGTTATCTAAACATGAAGTTTTAATCTATGGTAATAGAGTCATAAAATCAAAAGATATATTAGTCAATAAGATTGATCTGAAATTTGATTATAAAATTTTTCAAGATGATTTAGAAAAATATTTTAAATCTTACCTGGTTGATAAGAAATTTGTTGAAATTTTTAAAAGCGATGTACCATTTGGCTATGAGTCGAATTTGAAATATTCCAGTTTATGTATTGAATCTTTACCATTTATTGAAGTAGAAAAAATACTAAAACTAGCATCTGTTTTTTTTAAAGATTTTTTCAATTATAATGTAATTATAAAAATTGGTGAAAATTATAGTATACAATCAAACACTAAACAACAGTATTTTACTGAAAATATAGAAATTATCAATATTGTTAGAGATATTCTATCTGATGATTTAGAACTCTTGCCTATTGAATTTAATGACTATAAAGAATTACTAAAAATTAAAGGGTATGAATTATATAATTTAGTTATTAACAGAGATGAGTTTTATTCTACATCGAGTACTGATAGATTAGAAAAACTTTTAGAAGTAGCATCTCTTTTTGATTTTGATACTAGAAAAAGTATTTATGATAAAATGCCTTCAATAGTTTTTGATTTAAATAATTACACTAGATTTAATTATCATTGCTTACGTTTTTTAAACTTATTACAGGAACTTGATAAAAATGATTTACAGAAAAAAATCATATTGAAAGATGGAGATGTAAATATGTTTTTAAGTGAAGTTAAACCTGACATTTTAACATATAACTTAAACAACAGAGATATTGAATTTGCTAAAATTATACCTAAATCATCGAATGAGAAAATAGTATTTGATTTTTATGAAAAGTTCTTAGTAAAGAAAGAATTTGATACAACTTTTTTTAAAAGAGTTTTTGCTCTTGATGGTAAGATTAGTAATGATGAATTAAGATTATTGTTTCTTAAAACGCTTGATAAAGAAAATAACATTGTAAATATTTATCAATTTTATTTTATTGTTTTTTCTGGATTGTTTGAGTTTGAAGAATTTAATGATTTTTATGTTTTGAATGCTGAAAATAAGCCTATTAGTATTAATAGTAATATGGCTATATATGAAAATGTAAATGCTGATTTTTTTGTTTTAAAAGAATTCCTTCACCCGAAATATTTAGATGAATCACAATTACTTATTGATATAGTTGATCATAAAGAGCTTAATTTGAGATATTTTAAGTTAGATAAAGATTGTAATTATAATGTTCTAAATAAAGAAACTGATTTAATACTTAGTGAAAAATTACAGTTTTTATATGATCTTTTTAATAAAACATTATCTGAGAATAGATATGTTGATATTGAAAAAATAGATTCTTACTTAGAGTTAGAGCTTCAGCAAAAAGTAATATTAAACCAATTAGAATACAATAATGAGACTATTACTTTGGTTAATAAATGGATTGATAATAATGATAAAAAGAAAGAGTTTTTAGATTTTTTAAATTTTAAATTTGAAGATAGTTTAACTACAAGATTTATTAATGCAGTTTTAAGTAATAAAGTTGATTTTTCTGATATAGATGTTAATTTATTCAAGAAGAAAGATATTTATATGATTATAAAGTTCTTCTTAAAATATGAGATTACATTGCCTCTTAACAATACAGTTTTAATAGACTATGTAGTAAAATTGTTTGTTGAATATTTTAATAATAAACATGATCTCTGTTTGATATATTTAAATAGGGAACATTGTAAAATTTTAGATACTAATGTTTTACATGATTTTGATTACAATATAATTGATTGTGTTTTGAATCAAGTTTCATTAGATAATTCTATAAGATTGTTCTCTTTCTACAATATACCAATTAAACAGGTTGAGTATTTGTTTCCTGATAAAAAACAATTGTGTTTAGAGTATTCTCTTATTTATGAAGAAGTAGTTGAGTTAGATGAATACTATTATAAAGAATGGAAAAAAACTAATTCAAATTTTTACTTGTTTAAAGGGGAGGCTCTTACTTATAATGTCTCAATTGATATTGAAGATAAAGAAATATTTTTAGCTAAAGTGTCTTTTAATGATAAAACTGAATTAATTAAGAATGTTGATATTACAAATATTTATTTTACCTCAAATAAATCAATAAAATCGGTTATTGAGTGTTTTACCTTAAGTAATAATAATTCAGAGAATACAGATAAATATTTAGTTGATAGTTTGAATCAACTACATGAATTATACAATTCATGCAATGCAACGTTTTCTGAATTATTAGAGAATACTGAAATTGAAGAGATAAAAGAATATTTTCAAACTAAAATTGATAAGGAAGAACGCAGGGTCCATAGAGATGAAGTAATAGGAAAAATAAATGAATCTTTAAAATACTCAACAAATTGGTTTAAAGGGTACCTCGAATTTTTAAACACGGTTACTGAAAAGAGCAATAATAGTGAGATTAAAATACTACGTTTTAGTAAAATAGAAGAGACTAAAACCCCTAAATTTTATAAACTTTATGCATGTAATAGTATAATTCCTGAAAATATTGATGAATCAAGAAATGTCAAGTTAAGAATTATTGCGGGTAAACAAAAACAGTCTTTAGAAATTAAGAATATTTCCCAGAAAAATCAGACGGTTTTAATACAATTAGGAGAGGTCTTAGATGAAACTCTTATTAAAGATTTCTTTATAGCGGAGATCTCATACTTTCCTACAATAGATTTATTAGGTAGATTAACTAATGCGTTTGAACATTTAGAAGAATGGGAGAATATTAATGATAAGTTTCCGGCAATTGAATATATATACGGCCCTCCAGGTACAGGTAAAACAACTACATTAAAGAATAGGATTGTAGATTTAAGTAAGAATAAGGATATTAAAATATTGGTTTTAGCACCTACTAACAAGGCATGTGATGTTTTAGCAGAAAAACTGTATGAAGATAATTTTTATAATTTTCTTAGATTATCTAGCCCGACTTCAGTTAAGTTATCAGAAGAGCATTATACCAATGAATTGGATAATATAACTTTAGATTCGTTGAATGTCTTAATATCTACAATACATAGACATTCTTATTTTAAAGTAAATACAGATCATTCGCAGTTTTATTTATATAATTATGAGTCTTGGGATTATCTTATAATAGATGAGGCATCAATGATTAATTTGCCCTATATTACTTTTAGTAGTTTAATGTGTTTTCAAAAGAACAATAATTGCAAAATAATAATTGCTGGTGACCCAAAACAAATACCACCAGTTCCTGAATTAAAAGATGAGGAAAGAGAGGAAATAGGAATAGATACAGAGAATATATATTCTATGTTGGGTTTAAATAGTTTTGATGCAATATTACAAGGAAAAGAAGTAAGACAAATTGATAAAGTTCATAATTTAAAAACTCAGTTCAGATCCGTTCCAGAAATTGGTAATCTTTTTAGCAATTTTGCATATGAAAATCAAGTGGAATCTCAAAGAGATAGTTTATCCCTAAGAAAACTTCCATTTGAAGTACAAAAGCTATTAAATGAGGCAGTAACTTTTCTTAATGTTCCTTTGGAACAGGATAACCAATTGTATAGTATTAATAAATTGATTTATAGTTCTTATCATTTATATTCAGCTTTATTGGTTTATGAATTTATAAAATATTTTAATAGACATTTAGAAGGAGAAGACACTTGGAGTATTGGTGTAATTTCACCTTATAAAGCACAAGCTGTTTTAGCAAATCGTCTATTTGGAGAGTTGGATCTAAGAAATAATTTAAAAATTTACTCAGATACAATACACGGTTTTCAAGGTGATGAGTGTGATATAGTATTTTTTATATGTAATCCAAGTAGCTATTTGGCAAGTCCACATGTTAAATCTTTATTATCGAATGATTTTATATACAACGTAGCAATTAGTAGAGCAAGAGATTATTTAGTGATTGTAAATCCCTATGAAAAAATAACACAAAATAAACATATTAATAAAATCATAGATATTCATAAGGAAGCTAATCAAGCTACTTGTAATATCATACAGTCCATTGATTTTGAAAAGATTATTTTTGCTGATTCAGATTATATTAATAAAAACACTTTTATTACTAATCATGATGATATAAATGTTTATAGTTCAGATTCTTATAAATACTATGTAAAGAAAAATAATTTGTCTATTGATTTAAAAATATTAAATAAATAGGTGGTAAATTATAAAAAACATATGTATTCTGATATAAATAGAAGCGGAGTATCTATAGAATAAAAAATGAGGGTGTCCTAAAAGGTCACCCTCTTACTTTTTATATAAACTCAGTATTTTTGATTTCAATTAAGGTTTAGCACATTTAAAACGTATTTTAGTGTAGGCTTCCCCATTTTGTAGGCTTCCCTAAAAATCGGACAGTTGTTAATTCGAAATTATTAACTTTAAACAAAATTGTCAATTATGAAAACAAGTAATTTTAGTGAGAACCAAATCATTAAAGCTCTCAAAGAAAATGAACAGGGAAGATCGGTAAGTGAAATCTCTCGAGAATTAGGTATCGATAAGAGTACGTTTTACTATTGGAGAAAGAAGTATGGTGGAATGGAAAAACAAGAGTTGAAGCGCTTAAAAGAACTTGAAGAAGAAAATCGCAAGCTCAAACAGATGTATGCTGATGTTAGTTTAGACAATAAAATGCTCAAAGATATTCTGTCAAAAAAGTTCTAAGCTCAGCAGATAAAATAGAAAGGGTAAAGTATCTGTTAGAGCAATACAAGTTATCGATCGTTCGTATTTGTTTATTAGTTGGATTAAGCCGATCAATGTGGTATTATCAAAGTAAAAAAGATGATACAGAGGTTATTGATAAACTAAGTGAATTAGCAGAACAATATCCTACTCGCGGTTTTGATGAGTACTACCATAAGATACGCAGAGAAGGACTTATATGGAACAGAAAAAGAGTTCTACGCGTTTATCGCTTAATGAAACTAAGTCTAAGAAGAAAACATAAGAAACGTTTAATAACAAGAGTTAAACAGCCTTTAGAAACATCACAAGTACTCAATGAGTGTTGGAGTATGGATTTTATGAGTGACTTACTTACAGATGGCAGAAAAGTACGAGTTTTTAATGTATTAGATGACTGTAATAGAGAAGCAATAGCCATTGAAGCTGGATTAAGTTATCCTGCAAGGTCGGTAATAGAAACATTAGAAAATCTAAAACAAGAAATAGGTACTCCAAAGTACATTCGATGTGATAATGGCCCTGAATTTATCTCTAAAACCTTTGTAAATTGGTGTAAGAAGAATTTTATAGAAATTAAATATACCCAGCCTGGTAAACCAATACAGAATGGATATATAGAACGTTTTAATCGATTTTTTAGAGAGGATATATTAGATGCTTTTTATTTCAATGATATCTACCAGTTACAAAGATTGGCTGATAAATGGAGAGAGGATTATAATTTTAATCATCCTCATAAAGCATTAGGAAATAAATCTCCTAAAGAATATAAGCCCAGATTTGATGAAGAATTTAAATTCTTCATCAAATCTGAACATAATAAGAATTATTTGTCGAATTTAGAGGTGTCCTAAAATGGGGAAGCCTACAGGATAATATGTTCGTAGTTTGTCTTTATTAATTCAGCATCTACTTTGTTAGTATCCGTTGCGTCAAAGTATTTTGTGTTGAAAGTATTAAAAAGGTTGTCATTACAACCAGATTTTATAGTAGTTGTATCTTCAGGCATGATAAATTATTAATGAAAATGTAAAAGTAGGTTTTAAAATAGATATAAAGAGTACATTATACTTCCAAAGACGTTCTTCCCGCTAAAAATTGATTAATTTAGTTGAAAAATTTAGAGAAAGGAGTGTAATTATAAATAATGCACTTTTTGTAATTAATATTATACAACGTAACTGACTTATAATGAGCTATTTTTCAATAAGAACAAATGATCAAGATACAATAAAGAAATTATTAGAAGAAGAAGTTCTACTTTCAATTCCTGGATTAACATGGCATAAAGATGAAATAAAGAAAGATGATATTATTTTTATTATTGTAAGTGGAGATAACAATAAGAAGAAAATACCTTATGATAATGGTCTTAGGGCTATTGCTAAGGTAATTAAGCTTCCATATGATGTAGATAAGAAAGTATATTCTATAGATATTGAGGTTGAAGATTTATTTGATGAATCCATTACTAAAGATGATTTTTACCCTTATCCTGCACTTAAAAATGTTGGAAGTATTGGTCCTGAGACTAAGCAGGCACCTAATCAGGCTATTCGTAAATTAAGTGAACAAGAAGGAATTGAGGTACTAGCTGCTATTAATGATATTGGATTTGAACATAGTTTTATAGGTAAGATCCCTTCAGGTTTTAACTTAGAGAAATTAATCAATTATGATTCTATTGAATTAGAACCAGAAAAGGGTTTAATACATGAATTTGTTGTGTGGTTTAACAAACCAGAGAATTTCCTAATATCTTATGAAGGTTTAGTCAACTATGAGTATTTAAATTTTGTTGATAATTTATTTTTTAGGGGTGAATTATTTGATATTGATTTAGATGAAGATATAAAAGAGCAAATAGAAAATAAATTAGCTCTGATAAAAGATAAGGCAAATTCCGATTGGAACAGTTTTAATAGATCAACTTCAAAAGGAGCTCCATCGGCTGTTTTAGGTCCTAAGAATTATATAAAATTTTTAAAAGAGAAATATAGTATAGATAGTATAAAATTAAACAAGGTTACTGTTAAGTCTCCAAAGTTTGATTTTAATACTTATTATAATGATTTAGAAAAATCAAATTTAAAATTTGATAAGGATCTGGTAAAAAGATTTGTAGCCTCTTTAATGGCTAAACCTTTTGTGATTTTAACAGGTCTAGCTGGTTCAGGTAAAACTAAAATAGCTCAATCTTTTATTCAGTGGATCAGTGAAGAAGAAAAGCAGTATAAGATTATTCCTGTTGGTGCAGACTGGATAAACAGAGAACCTTTATTAGGATATCCTGATGGGTTACAGAATAATCAATACGTTACTCCAGATAGTGGTATACTTGAGTTAATCATAGAGGCATGTAAAGAAGAGAATCAAGACAAACCTTATTTTATTGTATTGGATGAGATGAATTTATCTCATGTAGAGAGATATTTTGCTGATTTTTTAAGTGTGATGGAATCAAGTGATTCGATTAAATTATATACTGGTGTAGATAGAAAATCAAGTTCTAAGCTAGATATACCAAGTACAATTAATTGGCCTAAAAACCTATTTATTATTGGAACAGTTAATATTGATGAAACAACTTATATGTTTAGTCCTAAAGTTTTAGATCGTGCCAATGTAATTGAATTTAGGTTAAGTAAAGATGATCTTGTTAATTTTTTAGATGATGTAAAAGAAGTTGATTTAGAAACTTTAGTATCACATGGGGTTACTATGGGAGAAAGTTTTATTGATCTGTCAAACGATAAAGAAGTATTGGTTGATAAGGATTTGAATAATGTTTTAATTGAGTTTTTTGAAGAATTAAAAAATATTGGTGCTGAGTTTGGATATCGATCTGCATTAGAAATTAATTTATTATTTAAGTTTTTGTATCAAGTGGATAGTAGTTTAACAACTGATCAAAGAATTGATTTTGCTATAATGCAAAAATTATTACCTAAACTACATGGTTCAAGATCTAAGATTGTTAAACCTCTAGAAACATTAATGGGATTGTGTTTAGATGATTCTATTACAGATTTTAAATTTGATAAAATAGCTTTAATATCTAATGAGAATATAAAATACCCAGTAACATTCGAGAAATTAAAACGTATGTATTATAATGCTATAAATAACGGTTTTACAAGTTATGCAGAAGCTTAATGATTTAATGCAGATTCCCTTATTAGTAGAAGGCGAAGAGATGTTTCTGGAAATTACTTGTGAAGGTAAATCTAAATTACGAATAATTACAGAAGCTGAGGCTAATAGTTATGCAGAGAGTATTTATCAATTATTTGAAGGGAATTCTTATGAATATAAGTTAGTAGGGACAAATGCAAAATACTTTGGAATAAAGGCAAGAGTAGAAGGAGTGGTTTTGGCATCTAATCGTTATCCCTATAGAGGAAGAATTGTTCCTAATATTTATGTAGGATCTTTATCTTTAGATATAGTAAATAGCAAGAATGAATGTGTTTTAACTACCGTGTCTTTGGAGGTTTTAGCTACTAAATTTGACATGGATGAAGATAAATCTTACCGAAAGAATTATCGCCAAATGTTAGAAGATATAACTGACAAATGCACAGATTTGATGTTGCAGATTAATAATGCTGTTAATCAAAATGTACAGATAGATTATACGGAAGATAGTAAAACACTATATCAACGTTTTTGTTTTGTGAGGTCTTTTTTAGATGGACCTGATTTTGAAGAATCAATTATTCAAATAATTTCTAATCCTTCTACAAAATGGGACAACAATGAAAACACAATTAAATCTTCTCAAATAAGGCGTGTTAATAGATCTGTGGTTAAGCAATTGATTTCAGGTAGTTCTAGAATAGATACCTCAAGTATTGATTATTTGAATAGTGTTGGTTTATCTAGTATTTCAAGTCATATACAAACTACAATACGAGTTGAAAGTTTAGATACAGCAGAAAATAGATTTATAAAACATGTATTGCAAGTTTTTTTAAATTTTGTAGAGAATTGCTTAGATAATTTTAGACAAAACTCAATTTATAGTTTTGCTGTTTTAGAAGCAAAGGAATTGGTAGAGAAATTAAACAGCTATTTATCTTATTCTTTTTTTGATCAAATTTCCCCTGCGACAACTCTCAAGTTAAACAGTCCTTTATTACAAAAGAGAAGTGGTTATAGAGAAGTACTCAATAGATGGTTACAGTTTGATTTAGCATCAAAATTAGTATGGGAAGGAGCAGATGATGTTTATGATGTTGGAAAACGTGATATTGCTGTGCTATATGAGTATTGGCTGTTTTTTGAGTTATATGATCTAATTAAAGAAAAATTTGGATTAGAACATTATAGTTCATCAAATCTTTATCATCTTTTTGAGAGTCAGGATAATGATGTGTTATTGAAATTAAAATCAGGAAAAGAATTAGTAATTACTGGAGAAACAGATTTTATAACGCGTAAGCTTTGTATGAGGTTTAGTTATAATAGAACATTTAATGGAGGAAATAAATATAATTTAGGTAAAGCAGGTAGTATCACAACTACCTTGAGACCTGATTACACCTTAAGTGTTTGGCCTAGCTCATTTTCTGAAACTGAAGCAGAGAAGCAAGATGTAATGGTACATATTCATTTTGATGCTAAATATAAGATAGATATTAGTAAAATACAATATAAAGATTTTGAGGACGATAAAGAAATAGATCAGAGAAAATTAGAAGAGCGTAAAGGAACTTTTAAAAATATAGATCTATTAAAGATGCATGCTTATAAAGATGCAATTAGAAGAACAGCAGGAGCATATATTTTATATCCAGGAAGTGAAGATAAACTTTATACTGGATTTCATGAAGTTTTACCTGGTGTAGGAGCCTTTTCTATAACGCCATCTGTGTATGATACTGGTATAGCCAACTTAGGTGTATTTTTAGATCAGGTTATTAAGCAACTTATAAATAGAACTTCACACAGAGAAAGAATAGCCATGTCTACTGCTTCGATTTTGGAAGAAGAAATTATCGATTACACTTCAGATTTCAGATCTTTAAACAAAGAATTAGAAAGAGAAAAAATAGATGTTGTTAATACATCAGTTCTTGTGGGCAATGTTTTAAATCAGCAAGATTTACAATGGTGTTTAGAGAATAATCTTTATAAGTTTAGAACAAGCGACTCTAAAGGTAACTTGCTTATATTACCTGAGATTATAAATGCAAAGTATTTATTAATTAAGCATAAAGGAGAAAAGAACACATCATTACTTTTTAAGATAAAAGATACTGGATTTAGAGTTTTATCTAAAGAACAATTAATTAAAAAAGGATGTGTGAATTTAGATAAGTTTGATTATCTAGTGATTGATATAGAACCTTGTAACTACTGGGATGATTTTTATTTTAATGTTAATAATTTAGATATTGATTTAGAATCTAAACAAGTAGAAGTAGTCCCTTTTTATTGTTTACTAAGACAATGATATTAGATTTTCTCTTCAAATAATTTAGAGAGTGGTATTTGTAAAGCATTAGCTAACTTATGGATGTTAATTAAGGTAATATTTTTTTCACCTCTTTCTATCATTCCAATATAAGTTCTATGTAGTCCAGCTCGAAATGCTAATTCTTCTTGAGAGATTTTAAGTTTTTTTCTTTCTCGTTGAATTATTAGACCGAAATTATTTAAGATTTGATTGTTCATACTAGCAAACCTATAAAAAACAAAAAGACATTTCTACATACTATAGTTAGCAAAATTATAACTTATTAGTTTTAAAATAAGCCTTTGTTATTAGTTGAAATAACTTTAATTTCGCACCATATGGAGATTTTAAAGATGAAAAATAAATTGACAGTAGGTAGTTTGTATGCTGGTGTTGGTGGAATCTGTTTAGGTTTTATAAACAGTGGTTATGCAATATCTTGGGCAAATGAGTTTGATAAAAATGCTTGTACAACATATAAAAAGAACTTTAAACATGACTTAATAGAAGGAGATGTTTTTGGAATTGATTTAAAAAAGTTAAGTAGTATTGATGTTCTAGCTGCTGGATTTCCATGTCAACCATTTTCTGTGGCTGGTTATAGAAAGGGATTTGATGATCATAGAGGAAATCACTTTTTTAGAATACTTGAGTTTGTTGATACAATACGTCCAAAAGTAGTGTTTTTAGAGAATGTAAAGAACTTAAAAACCCATGATAAGGGAAATACCTTCAAGGTAATAGAAAACTCTTTAAGAGAGCGTAATTATTCTTTTCAAGCACAAGTATTAAATACTAAGAGTTATGGAAATATACCTCATAATAGAGAACGTATTTTTATGGTAGCTTTTGATTTATCTTTGTTTCCTGATGCAGAAAAACAGTTTGTTTTTCCTGAAGAGGAAGAATTGACAAAGACTATTCATGACATGTTAGAAAAGGAAAGTGTTGATGAAAAATACTACTATAGAGAAGATAAGTATATGTACGATATGCTTAAAGAAACTATGGTATCAAATGACACTGTTTATCAGTTCAGAAGACAGTATGTAAGAGAAAATAAATCTAATGTTTGCCCTACCTTAACAGCAAATATGGGAACAGGAGGTCACAATGTACCGCTTATAAAAACTAAAGAAGGATTTAGAAAATTAACCCCAAGAGAATGTTTTAATTTCCAGGGTTTTCCCAAAACATATAAGTTTCCTGTGATTTCAAATGGTCAGTTATATAAACAGGCTGGAAATTCAGTTAGTGTTCCAATAATTGAAAGATTAGCCAGTAAGATCAAAGAAGTCTTAGAAGTTAATATAAAAAAGAAGAAATAAACACAGGTCCCATAAAGTAAAGCATTTATGGGGCTTTTTTTATTTGCGCTATCATTTTTTCTAAAGGATGTAATTTAGAAACCTCACAAAAGTAGTTTTCAGCGTCCATTGGTGTTCTATTGTTTAATATAGCACCTTTTACTAGTATATTTTTATTTTCAATAAGATGAATTATGGTCTTTAAGCTAGCACAACCAGGAACATCAAAATACCAGTTCTTAGATAGAATAATTTTTTCAATTTTATTTTTATCTAAGTTTTCATTACTATAAAGCAGTTTTTCATGTTTAAATAATTGTTTAATATCCTCTTTTAATCTGACAATAATAAAATAATCATATAATGCATTATTACCTGTAGAGAGATTTGGGATGTAAGCACCTTGTTGATCCCAATCTTTAGTTTCTAGTAAAAGCAGATTGCTAAAAAAAGCCATGGATTTAATACTGATATTGAATTTGTCATTTATTTTTAGATCAGTATCGTCCCAAAGGCCTTTACCCATGATAGAGAAATCAGGTTCACTAACCTTTATATCACTATGGTTTATACGCAGAAAATCATAGAGGACTATTTCTGCTAATTTCCCTTGAAAGGTATTGCAGAACTGTTCACCTTTTTTACGGGTTATACTACCCCCTGATCGGTATGCTCTGTGATGCCCATCAGCATAAACCATGCTATAGGCAAAATCAAGGGCTTGTTTTATTTGATTTTGGCTTATAGTATTTTCAATAAATGGCTTGGAAGTTTTAATATTATATGAGCTCAACATTGTTTTTTTTGCTAAAAAGGTGTTTTGTATTAGTTCATTTTTATATAAAAAACTCAACTAATAATTTTAACAAAAGATATGTCTAATTAAATATTCAAACAACATACTAAAGTTAGCTATTTGTTTTTTGAAATAGTGCTATTTTAAAAGTGTATCTGTATTGTTTTATATAATTTAAAATCATAGTTTTAAAAAATTATAATTCCTTATGCGTATTGTATTTTATTTATTTAAATAAGTGATGTCGCTTTAAAATATTAATTGTTAATTATGAATGAATTATTCATAGAAGTATCCCCAAATTTAAATAATTTTATTAATTCATTTAGAGAAATTGGATATACTCCAGAGATTGCCATTGCTGATATAATAGAT
The DNA here is from genome assembly GCF_009711055.1 of Myroides pelagicus. Lineage (GTDB taxonomy): Bacteria > Bacteroidota > Bacteroidia > Flavobacteriales > Flavobacteriaceae > Flavobacterium > Flavobacterium pelagicum. The sequence goes on along the minus strand of NZ_WMJY01000042.1, from coordinate 4,611 downwards.
AATTCTATTTCAGCAAATGCAAAGAAAATTGAAATATATGCTTTAGTTAACCCCACACCTATAATTGCTATTATAGATGATGGTTGGGGAATGAATAAAGAAGAATTAATCGAGGCAATGCGACTATCTAGTAGAGGACCTAATGATATAAGAGATTCTAAGGATTTAGGGAAGTTTGGATTAGGGTTAAAAACAGCCTCCTTTTCTCAATGTAAAAAACTTACTGTTGTAAGTAAGAAAGACGGAGAGATTAATGGTTATCAATGGGATTTAGATTTTATTGTTGATAAGGGAGAATGGCTTTTAAAGACAATTAGTGATCTTGAGAGTGTTGCATATTTCAATGAAATTAGAGATAAAAGTGCGGGGACTTTAGTTTTATTGGAAGAAATCGATAAAATAGAAAGAAGTGATTTTTCTAATGCATTATTTAAAGTCAGAAATTATATAGCATTAGTGTTTCATAAGTTTATTGAAGGAAGTGTATATAATAGAAAAGTCGAAATAAGTTTGAATAACAATCCTATTAAAGCATTTAATCCTTTCAATGAAAATCATTTAGCAACTCAAAATTTATCAGAAGAAAAAATAAAAATAAATGAACATTCATTTACTGTTCAACCCTTTATTTTGCCACATCATTCTAAGTTAAATAGAGATGAATATGAGCTTTATGGAACAGAGGAGGGTTATTTGAAGACTCAAGGGTTTTATTTATATAGGGAACATAGAATTATAATTTATGGAACTTGGTGGGGACTCCATAGAATTTCTGACGGACATAAACTCATTAGAATTAAAATAGAAATACCTAATTCAATGGATGAGCATTGGGGGATTGATGTGAAAAAATCTAGAGCCAAACCATCTGATGTTATTAAAAATGAGTTAAAACGAATTATTAATCCTGTCCTAGAAAAAGGTTCAAGAACATATAAATCTAGAGGAAGAAAATTAGAAGATAAAACCATTACTCGATTTTGGCAAATAATACCAGTGAATGAAAAAATTAGATTTTCCATAAATGAAGAACATCCTTTGTTTACGGAGCTTTTTGAATCATTAGACCAATCACAAAAAGAACGCTTTTTATTTTATCTAAAAGCAGTTCAAACCTATCTCCCGTTAGATGCTATTCAGGCTAGGATGCAAACAGATCCTTTTCAAATAGATCAAAAAAACATTTTAAAGCCTGAAGAGATTACGGTAATTGCTAATAAATTAAAAGCAAAAGGTTTAACACAAGAATTTATTAACAATCTTTTAAAAACGGAAATTTTTAAAGGGATAAAAAATATATTAAATGAATAATATATCAACTTATTTAATAATTAAGAAAGAGATATTTGATATTTTAAGACAAATGAAATATTCTGAATTATCTCAAAAACATATTAAAGATGAAGTTTTGAGAGTTCAAAGAGTTATTGAAAAAATATCTTTTGAACTTTATAGAGAACTAAAAAAAATAGTTTCTAATGATAAATTGAATGAAAAGGATTGGTTGAGAATGGTACAGGAATTGGAAGATGACTTAAAAGTTAACCAGTCACCAGGAATACTTCTCCAAGACAACCAGAATAATCGTGTCAATCGACAATGGTGGTCAAATACTGCTAAATCTGAAAATGAGTTATTTTATTGGAATAGGTATAGAGAAGAAATTAGTGATAAATTACCCTTAGAAGTAGTCCAAAGAATGGATGAAGATACAGATATCATAATGGATTCGATTGAAAATCCTCTGATTGATACCTTTAATATTAGAGGTTTAGTGGTTGGCCATGTACAATCTGGAAAAACTGGAAATTATACAGGATTATTATGTAAAGCAGCTGATGCAGGGTATAAATTTATTATTGTGATTACAGGGGGAATGAACAATCTTAGAAATCAAACCCAGATTAGAATAAATGAAGGTTTTGTTGGACGAACTGATAATAATCTTGTTGGAGTTGGTCTAAGAGGATATGAACAGAATAAATCACCTTATAGTCTAACATTAGCTGATAGAGATTTCAATATAAATGATAAAGATAATGCTATTCAGAGTATTAGCTTTGAAACTATTTCTGTACCAGTTGTTATGGTAATTAAAAAGAATTACAGAACATTAGAACATGTAATATCTTGGATTAAAGCTAGATATAAAAAAGTGGTTACGGAACTGGACTTGGTAACTTAGCCTNTGGTTACGGAACTGGACTTGGTAACTTAGCCTGGACATTAAGTTAAGCATAAAAACTTATCTTTGAATTATGAAAAGAATTAGAAAGGCCTACGATGCTGCATTTAAGCAGCAAGCCGTTGAACTGGCTAAGGAAAGAACAAACAAATCAGAATTGGCTCGTGAGCTTGGAATCAGACCTACATTATTGTATAAATGGTGTAAAGAAGCTCAAGAGTTAGGCGATGCTAGTTTTCCAGGCAATGGGAAACAAAAACTTACTCCAGAACAAGCAAGAATTAAAGAGTTAGAGAAGAAGTTAGCAGCTGTCGAATTAGAGCATGAAATATTAAAAAAAGCAATCGGCATTTTCTCAAAGACCGGCAAATGATTTACATGTTCATATTTGATCATGAACATGAATTTCCGATTGGGATTATGTGTAAGGTTTTAGAGGTAAGTAGAAGTGGTTATTATCATTGGAAACGGTCTCCTGTTAATAAAAGACAACAAGCCAAAGCAAATCTAAAACGTGTTATTACAGAAGTTTATCTAGAATTTAAACAGCGTTATGGCAGTCCTCGTCTTACAATAGAACTCAATGCACGAGGATATAAGATATCAAAACCTACCGTTGCTAAGTATATGAAAGAGTTAGGATTACGTAGTAAAGTAGCTCGACGATATAGAATAACCACAGACTCTGAACACAATTATTTAGTGGTTGATAATATTTTAGATAGACAATTTAAACAAACTGAACCAGGGAAAGCCTGGGTGTCTGACATTACTTATATAGCTGTTAAAGAAGGGTTTATTTACCTAACTACAATAATAGATTTATATGATAGAAAGGTTATTGGATGGAGTTTGAGTAAAGATATGTCAACAGAAAACACCACCTTAGCAGCCTTTAAAATGGCTAAAAAGAACAGAGCTTTTGAAGAAGGACTAATTTTCCATTCTGACCAAGGAGTACAATATGCAAACTACAAATTTGCCAACTACCTGAAGTCATTTAAGGTTGTTAGAAGTATGAGTAGAAAAGCAAATTGTTGGGATAATGCCGTAGCGGAAAGCTTCTTTAAATCCTTAAAAGTGGAGATGGTTTATGGAAATTTACAACTAAGTACAAAGAAAATGGAGTCTAAAGTCTTTGAATATATCGAAATGTGGTATAATAAAAGACGCAGACACTCCTACTTAAACTACCAGACAATCAACGAATTTAATCAAATAATAAATAGTAATAAAGCTGCTTAACTAATTGTCCAGATTTCGTTTGGATATCCAAACATTCTCTTTTAGTTATAGATGACGAAGCAGATTATGGTTCTATTAATACAAAAAATGAAGAAGATCCTACTTCAATTAATAAAAAGATAAGGCATATTTTAAGTTTATTTTCAAAAAGTGCTTATGTTGCTTATACAGCAACTCCTTATGCTAATGTTTTTATAGATCATAGGGCTTATAAGGAAGATATTGGGAGTGATTTATTTCCTAAAGATTTTATATATGCTTTAAATTCTCCTTCAAATTATTTTGGAGCTAAAAGAGTTTTTGAAGAAAAAATGAGAAGAAATGTATCCTATATTTCAGAAAATGAGATAATACCTTTGAATCACAAGATTGACTTTAAAGTAAAGGTTTTGCCTGAAAAAATGATGGAAGCAGTTCAAGTTTTTATTATAAATATTGCGGTTAGAAATTTACGCGGGTATAGAAATACGCATAATAGTATGTTGATTCATTCTAGTCGTTTTACAGATGTACATAAGCAAATCGAAAAATATGTAAATGAATATGTGTATAATTTGATTGTTAAAATTGTGGATTATGGAAAATTACCATTAGATGGTGCAGAGATACAAAGTGAAGAAATTCGACAATTAAAAGAAGTGTATAATAAAAAATTTAATCTTCTAGAATTTACTTGGGATATTATTCTTAAGGAAATCTGTGATTATAGTTCAACTGGAAGTGGTAATGAAATCAAGATCAATATTAATGTTGTTGGAGTTTATTCTAAGAGTGAAAAAGAGTTAAATTATTTAGATAAAGCTACAAATGTAATTGTTATTGGAGGAGCTAGTTTATCTAGAGGTTATACATTAGAAGGTTTAAGTGTTAGTTATTTCTTAAGAAACACAATATTTTATGATACACTTATGCAAATGGGTAGATGGTTTGGATATAGATCTGGATATGAGGATTTATGTAGAATTTATATGACAGAAAAAAAAGCAGATGAATTTGAGGAAATTCTTAATGTTACTGAAGATCTAATGTTTGATTTTAAACTTATGTCTGAAAAAGGAATGACACCTGGTGATTTTGGTTTGGCTATAGAGGAAAATCCCGATAGTGCTTTGCAAATAACAGCTAAAAACAAATTAAAGAATGCGAGGGCGCTGAAAAAGTGAGCTAATTATGAGTTCTTC
>NZ_WMJY01000041.1 GCF_009711055.1 Myroides pelagicus | reverse complement strand
TTGTGCTTATGAAAACGAAGAACTCATAATTAGCTCATTTTTTCAGTGCCCTCCAGTTATAAGGGTGCTTAAGTATATATAATAGTTGCAACTATTTACTCTCTTGTTTAGGAGCATTATCCTTTTTCTCCGTTTTTGGAGGACGAGGCATCAGTGCTTTACGTGATACTTTAGCTTTTTTAGTTTTAGGGTCAATACCCATATACTTAACGTCTAATTCATCACCAAGCTTTAATACATCTGAAACATTTTCTATACGCTTCCAATCCAACTCAGATACGTGTAATAATGTTTCTTTACCAGGTACGAATTCTACAACTGCTCCAAAGTCTAACATCTTAACCACCTTTACATGGTAAGTCTCTCCTTCTACTGGTGAGAAAGTTGTATTACTAATAGATGCTAATGCTTTATCCATTCCATCCTGATCTGTACCAAGAACTTCAATAACTCCAAAGTCTCCTTCTTCATTAATAACAATAGTAGTTCCAGTCTCAGCTTGTAATGCTTGAATATTTTTACCTCCAGGTCCAATAACTGCTCCGATAAAATCTTTAGGAATAGTAACAGTAACGATTTTTGGTGCTTTAGGCTTAACTGTTGCATTAGGCGTAGCAATAGTTTCTTGTAACAATCCAAGAATATGCATACGTCCATCATGTGCTTGCTTTAACGCTTGCTCCATGATTTCATAAGCTAATCCTTCTATCTTAATATCCATCTGACAAGCCGTGATACCATCATTAGTCCCTGTAACTTTAAAATCCATATCTCCTAAATGATCTTCATCACCTAAGATATCAGACAATACAGCCCAACGTCCAGTCTTAGCATCTGAGATAAGCCCCATAGCAATACCAGAAACAGGTTTCTCAATTTGAATACCAGCGTCCATTAGTGCTAATGTACCAGCACAAACTGTAGCCATAGAAGACGACCCATTAGACTCTAATACATCAGATACTAAGCGAATAGTATAAGGACAGTCAGCAGGAATCATATTCTTAAGAGCACGTTGTGCTAAGTTTCCATGCCCAACTTCTCTACGTGAAGTTCCTCTTAGTGGTTTAGCCTCACCTGTTGAGAATGGAGGGAAATTATAATGTAAATAAAATTTCTCTTCTCCTTGCTCACTTGGAAGGTCAATAATATTCGCATCTCTTGACGTACCTAAAGTTACTGTAGCTAAAGCTTGTGTTTCTCCACGTGTAAAAATAGACGAACCATGCACAGAAGGCAAGTAATCTACCTCACTCCAAATTGGACGAATCTCAGTAGTCTTACGACCATCAAGACGAATTCCTTGATCTAAAATTAGGTTACGTACAGCCTCTTTTTGAGTTTTCTTAAAGTATACCCCTATTAATTCTCCTTTCTCTTCTAAATCTTCTTCAGAAAACAGAGCTTTAACCTCTTCATATACTTCTGCAAACTTCTCACCACGCTCAGATTTAGCACTTGCATGAGAAGCAATATCATACAATTTTGCATAAGCTGCATCATGCACAATTTTCTCAATTTCAACATCTGTTTCTTCTGGCTCATACTCACGGTAAGTAAGATTCAATGCGGCACGCATTTTTTCTTGTGCCTCAATTTGAGCTTTAATAGCTTCATGAGCAAATTTAATTGCTTCAATCATTTCTAATTCAGAAATCTCCTTCATTTCACCTTCCACCATACATACAGAGTCTTTAGAAGCACCGATCATCATATCGATATCAGAAGCATCTAATTGCTCTTTAGAAGGGTTTATCACGAATTGTCCGTCAACACGTGCAACTCTTACTTCAGAAATGTAGTTATAAAACGGAATATCTGACACAGCTAATGCAGCAGATGCTGCTAATCCAGCTAATGCATCAGGCATAACATTTTCGTCATAAGACATTAATGAAATCATCACTTGTGTCTCAGCATGATAATCATCTGGGAACAATGGACGTAAACAACGGTCAACAAGACGCATTGTTAAGATCTCTTGATCACTTGGACGAGCCTCACGCTTAAAAAAGCCTCCTGGAAAACGTCCAGCAGCAGAAAATTTTTCTCTGTAATCTACAGTTAATGGTAAGAAATCAACACCTGGATTTGCAGTACGTGCAGAAACAGCTGTTGCTAACAACATACAGTCTCCCATTCTTACTACAACAGATCCATCTGCTTGCTTTGCTAATTTCCCCGTCTCGATTGAGATGCTTCTACCATCACCTAAATCGATAATTTCTTTGGTTACCTTAGGAATCATAAATAATAAATACTTTAGGGTTTCTGTCTCTCCGAAGAGAGACATAATTAAATTTGTGTGTTGTGTTGTTGTGTAGTTGTATGAAACCCAATGAAAAACCAGACTTTTTCTGCAAAAAAGGCTAAAAAGAAAAAGAGGCGCACAAGGGCACCTCTTATCAATTGATTATTTTCTAATATTCAATTCTTTGATAATTTCACGATATCTGTTGATTTCTGTACGCTTCAAGTGGTCAAGAAGTCTTCTTCTTTTACCTACTAAAAGTACTAATGAACGCTCAGTATTGTAATCTTTACGATTTCTTTTTAAGTGCTCAGTTAAGTGAGAAATTCTATAAGAGAACAAAGCAATTTGTCCTTCAGCAGATCCTGTGTTTTCAGCTTTACCTCCGTGTTTAGCGAAGATCTCAGCCTTTTTTTCTTTTGATAAATACATGCCAATATTTTTTAAATAATTATTATGCGACAATTATAGTCTTTCTATAATTCGGTGCAAAGGTAAATTTATTTCTGACAATTCAATCTATTTATTTACTTTTTTTACACAGGTATAAAAAACAACCCTTTAATATAATTTTGCTACTTCAATCATTAACGCTTCTAAAAACACTTTATCCTCATTTGTAAACACGCTTTCAGTATGCGAATCAACATCTATCTGACCGATGTTCAAACCATTAACAAATATTGGCACAACGATTTCTGACTTTACCACAAGGCTACAAGCTATATAGTTGGTCTCTTTAGTAACATCATCAACAACAAATACGTCATTCGACTCTGCTACTTGACCACAAATACCTTTCCCAAATGGTATCGTAACATGGTCTGTCGCTTCACCTATATAAGGTCCTAAATGCAATGTTCGCTGTGAATGATTTGCAAAATAGAACCCCACCCAATTGTAGTATGCTAATGAATCATATAGTAATTCACAAATTTCTTGAAGTAGTTCTTCTCTTGTAATATCTTCCCTCTCTAATATTACTTTACACCTATTCAACAGTGCATCATAATCATTTATCATAAATCTTTTGTTTGACTTTAAAAGTACAAAATTTAGGCTAGCCAAAAAATTATACTGCCAATCTTTTATTTTTTATAGAAAAAATAAAAAAGCACTAATGCTAGACACTAGTGCTTTCCTCAAACAACAATATGTAATTTTGTAGCCAAACTCACAAACTACAAAATTTAACTTTTATTTTTAATAGCAATTTTTCTAATTAATCATATTGCTTAAGCAAGTATTTAATCAAATCAGTTGTTGTTAACATACCTACTAATACTTTTCCTTCTAATACAGGTAGTGCTCTAAAATTCTTTGTTACTAATATCTCAGCAGCCTCTTTTACACTATCATCTGCTTGAATAGTAATAACCTCTTTCACCATTACCTGCTCTATAGTAAACATATTATAAACCGTCGTATCCACAACATTGTCATTCTCATCTGTATCAGCCAAACTAATCTTCAACAAATCAGTATAACTAAGTATTCCTACTAATTTATTACCAGAAACAACAGGTAAGTGACGTATATTAAATTGTTTAAACAATTTCTCTGCCTCTGTTAATGAATTAGTCAAATTCACACTAACAATTGTTGCTGACATAATTGATGAAACGGGTACACGTTGACGCATAATACAATTTACTTATATAACAACCACAAAGATAGAGTGGCTCTCAGAGATAAAATATGATTTTTATCAGTTTAATGAATAATAATTCTTTAAAATTCGCATCTCTTAGATTCCATCAAAAATAAGTAGGTATGTAAGTAAAAGTCAATAATAGGAAATCAGTTGGCACCTATCCTACTAAGCAACAAACAATTACTTTTAAAAATATAAAATCTTATACTTAATACTTTTCGAAAAGCTACTACATATTCTATTGAACTATCCGTATGATATTAAATAAAGAAACTTTTTTAACACATAGTGGTCTTAAAATAAGAGCCTTTGTTGCCAAGCTAGTGCAATGCGTTCAGAATACGTGCAATTTACGAGCCCACAGACAGGTTCCTAGCAAGGAAAGTGCAGGAATACTGCACGTATAGGTCAAGAAAGCCAGGAAAAAAATGTTTGTGAATAGATGATACGTTTCTGTAACCTAAACGGTTTTAAAAAACAATACTGACTAAAGTATTAAATAGCATGATTTATTAGACATTTGTAAATATTCCTTATATGTAAGTAGCGTGTACAGTTAATATTTTCTCTAAGAAAACAACGTAAAACTACTTTCTTTGAATACCATATAAAAATTAGTTCTTTTCTTTGAATAGCTACTTGTCTTATCACTGAACCAAGATTATGACAATAAATAGAAAAAGTATCTAATAAATAACATCATATAACCGATTTACAACTATATCCAAAAAGAGTAAAGTCATTCCTTTTCATTCAACAATGTTTGTAAACACAAAATCTTTATTTACAAATAATCAATAGCTAACCTAGAATACCCCACATAGACCAATACATTAGTCTCAATCAGAAAAAAGACATCTTTGTATTAAACCTAAATACCAGAGCCTCTCAGTATATAACTAAAAAAAGAAACTTCTACTATAGCTATAGTAGAAGTTTCTTTGCGTCCGTGGAGGGGTTCGAACCCCCAACCCTCAGAGCCGAAATCTGATATTCTATCCAGTTGAACTACACGGACAATGCCTTATTATAACTTAGTTTGATAAAATCGCTTTTACTATACTTGATATTGTTTTACCATCCGCTTTACCTGCCAATTCTTTTGAAGCTACACCCATTACTTGCCCCATTGCTGCCATTCCTGAAAATCCACCTTCAGCGACAATCTTTTCAATAATTGTTTTCACCTCTTCTTCAGTCAATTGCTCTGGTAAGAAAGTCTCAATCACTTTCGCCTGATCAAGTTCTGGTTGAACCAAATCAAGACGACCCTGTTCTTGATAAATATTAGCGCTATCTTTCCTTTGCTTCACTAATTTCTGAAGAATTTTTATTTCCTCTTCTTCCGTTAATTCCTCTTTAGTTCCAGATTGAGTTTGGGCTAATAATAACTCAGACTTAATCGCTCTCAATGCTTCTAAAGCTAGTGTTTCTTTAGCTTTCATAGCATTCTTCATTGCGTCCATTACTTTTGACTGTAAACTCATATCACTTATATTTTTAAGTTGATGCAAATATATAAAAAAGCCAGAAAAGTCGATCTCTTCTGGCCTTATTAAATCTTATTTACTACGAATAACTTAAGTCTTTAGTCTACATTATCATGTAAAAAAGAATTATTTGAACGAAGTTTGTTCTCATTATTACTATCTACACTCAGTGACGTTCTCGACTTCTGAGAAGAGTCATCGACTTCATTAAAGTCAACCCCAGTTCGCTTATAAGCTGGTTCGGACTCTAACTCATCAATTTCGGTATTAGTAGCTGTATTATTATTAAATTTATAATTGAAATCACGCATTTTCTTTCTGCGCTCAGCAGAACGACTTCTAAGCGTAAACTCTTCAATGCTCATCTCCATAGGATTCAATTCATCGTTTTCTAAAACTTGAGTATTTTGCTCAACAGGCTCTTCCTCTTGCTGTAACGTCACTTTGAACCCTTCTGCAATGTCCTCTGTATGTTTTGACACAGTTGGTTTAGCATTCTGCAATTCTTCTTCTTTATCAGTATAATCCTCTAAAGAAAAATAGATTTTCTCTTCTTTTTGTGAATGATCAGAAGCTTCAGCAGCAGATGTTTCTTCAATGAAGTTGGATACCATAAAATCCTCTTCTTCCTCTTCTAAACCTAACGTTGTTGTTTGTACAACTTTAGTAGCTTCTACGGAAGTAAGTTCCTCTCTTCTTTTTGTAACTACTACAAACTCCGGGTCGATTACTTTAATATCACGAGGATCTCTTACTTTGGATTGTGGTTGATCTACCTCAGTTTGAGGCACACTCACTTCTTTCTGAGGGGTTACAATCTCAAAGAAGGCATCAAGTTTCTTTTCTGGAGCTACTTGTTCACTTTTCACTCCTATCTGTACATTATCTTCAATACTTTCAAAATTCACAGAAAACTGCCCACCATTATCTTTTATAGTCGTATTATCCGAAACAGTTGCATCAACAGAGGAATCAGTCTCATCTTCGAATGACGCATTCTCATCTTCTAAAGTAAAAACTTTTCTGTCCTCAGCAGTACCCGTTGGAGAAACAGGCCCATCTACTCCACCAGACAATGGTTGGTCTGGAGTAGTAAAACCAAGGTTAGATGCTGGTTTAGAGCTTGACAAATCTCTTGTTAAAGACTGCTCTTCACCTAATGTATGAACAATAACTTTAGGTTCACCTGAAGCTACAATCGTTTTTTGTTGCTCTACATTAAATCCAGTAGCGATAATAGTCACAGAGATAGCATCACCTAAAGAATCATCTTCACCAACCCCCATTATAATATTAGCATTGTGTCCAGCTTCTGTCTGGATGTGATCATTAATCTCACCTATCTCATCAAGAGTAATTTCATTTGAACCAGAAACAATTAACAACAATACGTTTTTAGCACCTGTAATTTTATTGTCGTTCAACAATGGAGAATCTAAAGCATCAACGATAGCATTTCTTGCACGACTATCACCAGAAGCTGTGGCAGATCCCATAATAGCGGTACCACTATCTGACAATACTGTCTTAGCATCTTTTAAGTCGATATTTTGAGTATAGTGATGAGTAATTACTTCCGCAATACCACGCGCAGCCGTAGATAACACTTCATCAGCTTTGGAGAAGCCAGCTTTAAACCCTAAGTTCCCATAAACTTCACGCAGTTTATTATTATTGATAACAACTAGTGAATCTACTTGCTTACGCAACCTATCAACACCTTTCAAGGCTTGTTCTTGACGCACTTTACCTTCAAATTGAAAAGGAATCGTAACGATACCAACTGTCAAGATATCACGTTCTTTTGAAAGCTGAGCAATCACTGGTGCAGCACCTGTACCAGTCCCCCCACCCATACCGGCAGTAATGAAAACCATTTTAGTATTTGAGTCTAACATTTTTTCAATGTCCTCTATACTTTCAATAGCTGATTGTTGACCTACATCAGGGTTTGCACCTGCTCCTAGTCCCTCTGTTAAATTAACCCCTAACTGAATCTTATTAGGCACTGGGCTATTTTCTAAAGCTTGAGCATCAGTATTACACACAATGAAGTCAACACCTTTAATCCCTTGTTGAAACATGTGATTAATTGCATTACTTCCACCTCCACCTACTCCAATAACTTTTATAACATTCGATTGATTCTTTGGCAAATCGAACTTTATTCCTCCGAAATCTGTATTCTCCATATACGTATCGTTTTTATTCTTGCTTTTCAATATAATCTTTAATCTTCTTTACGAAGTTACCAAAAAAGCCTTTCTCAAACTTTTCTGCAGTAGATGCTGCCACTTTTTTAGTCTCTGCTTCTTCTTTCTCTTCCAAGTCAATATGAATAGCACCTTCTGTAGAATTTACTTGATTCACTTCTTCTTGAATAGTTTCAATTTTCTGATGAAAAACAGGCTGTTCTGCAGCTGCTTTTTCTTCTTCTTGCAATTTTTCTAATGCTTTAATTTCCTCAAACGGAATTGCACCTATTACTTCATTTCTATTGCTTTCCATCACCAAACCAACAGCTGTGGCGTACAATGGACTAGAAATCTCTGGGTTCGAATCACCCGCCAAATGTTCATTTGGATATCCAATACGGGTATCAATACCTGTAATATACTCAACTAACTGTTTGATGTGCTTCAATTCTGAACCACCACCAGTTAATACAATACCTGCAATTAATTTCTTCTGTGGGTTTTCATACCCATAGGTTTTAATCTCAGAAAAAACCAACTGAATAATTTCATCTACACGAGCATGAATTATCTTCGACAAGTTTTTCAATGATATCTCTTTAGGCTCTTTACCTCTTAATCCAGGTATAGAAACAATCTCATTATCTTTATTCTCTCCCGGCCAAGCAGATCCAAAACGAACTTTTAATGTCTCCGCTTGTCTTTCAATAATTGAACAACCTTCTTTAATATCTTCTGTAATCACATTCCCCCCAAAAGGTACTACTGCAGTATGGCGTATAATACCATCTTTAAAAATAGCTAAATCTGTCGTACCACCACCTATATCAATAATAGCGACTCCTGCTTCTTTTTCTTCTTGACTTAGCACAGCCTCTGCCGAAGCAAGAGGTTCGAGCGTAATACCAGATAATTCAAGACCTGCATCTTTAATACATCTTCCTGCATTCTTTATTAAAGCCGCTTGACCAACAACAACGTGAAAAGTGGCTTCTAAACGACTACCATACATTCCTATTGGTTCTTTTATTCCAGGCTCTCCATCAATTTTAAACTCTTGAGGCAATACATGAATAATCTCTTCGCCAGGCAACATCGTTAACTTCTGTACCTGACTGATCAATTGTTCTATATCTTTACTACCAATAACTTCATCTGGATTTTCACGACTAATGTAATCACTGTGTTGAATACTGCGAATATGTTGTCCAGCAATACCGACAACCACGTTTTTAATCTTACATTCAGATTCAGCCTCAGCTTCTTTCACAGCATGTTGAATAGACTGAATTGTCTGTGTAATATTATTCACAACACCTCTCTTAACACCTAAGCTTTTCGCTTTACCTAGTCCAAGAATTTCAAGCTTACCATACTCGTTTTTCTTTCCTACCATTGCGACAATCTTTGTTGTCCCAATGTCTAATCCTACAGCTATATTTTCGTTTTTCATAGTCATTTTCTATTTACTACATACCACTTGTTGAGTAAACCTTAGGTTTATACTCTTATATGAATCTAGTTTGTTTTCAACCTCTGTGCTGTAATTTACAAAGGCTTTATAATTATTCAATTTTCTTTTCTTTTCATCAAAAGTCCCAAAGAGAATCTTATAGTCATTACTTCTACTTCTCATGACAAGTGTGCCATCCTCTTCAATAACAATACTAGTCAAATCCATTCTTAAAAATTCATCCGCATCTATCAATTTCAACAAATCAAGTAATTCTACCTTATTTTCCTTTGTAACTCTCCCCTGTACAACAAGAGCCCTCTGAGAAAAGTTAATAGAAATAGGCATTAAACCACCTTCTTCGTCAATATAGTAACTCTTACCCTCAGAAAAAAGTCTTGCATAAGCTTTTTTTTGCCAAACATCTACAGAAAGCACTCCATCTAATGAAATATAAACCTCTGCATTTCTGATCAATTCATTTTCAAGTAACTCATCTTCTAGGTTTTTCAAATCTACTATAGATCTAGAAATCTCGGAAGAATTTGATATGTTTTTTTTTACCAAATTTCGAATATCCTCACTTGTAACAAAATGATAGTCCTCTCCTTTAAACAAAACATCTATCGCTTGTATTTCACGTGATTCATTTCTTCTGTTACTAAAAGAGTATACAGCAAACACTATCACACACACTAAAAGCATGCGAACATCTAACCACTTTATTCTCTTAAATAACTTTTTCACAATTCTTATTATTCTAATTCAGCTTTTAACGTGTTTATCATTTCACCAATGTCACCAGCTCCTATAGTTACAAGCACTTCCGGGTTAAATGACTTCACATAATCAACTAGAGCATTTTTTGCTACTAATTCTTTTCCTTTCGACGTTACTAATGACAATAATTTTTCAGAGGTAACTCCTTCGATAGGAGCCTCTCTTGCAGGGTATATATCCATTAATATAACGTTTTCAAACGTTGATAACGCTTGGGCAAATTCATCCATAAAATCATTTGTACGACTATACAAATGAGGTTGAAAAATAGCCAATATCTTCTTATCACCATACATTTCATGAACAGCTTGACTCACAGCTTTAATCTCTGTAGGATGATGTGCATAATCGTCAATAAATACAAAATCATCTCGCCTAACTTTATATGAAAATCGTCTACGTACCCCTTTAAACGAAGCTAATGCTGCAACTAACAAATCCTTCTCAACACCATAGTCATATGCCATTGCAAAAGCAACTAAAGCATTGGATAAATTGTGATGCCCTGGCAATCCAAAGCGCACATCTTCGATAACTTCTTTAGGTGTAATTATATCAAAACAATACCAACCATTATCAACTTTAATATTCACTATCCGAAACGAACACCCCTCATCAAAGCCAACTTTTACACCGTTGAAATCAACAGATTCATTGATATATAATTTTTTATCATCAACAACTTTGTCTGCAAATTCTTTAAAAGATTTCAACATTTCATCAGCTGTTCCAAAAATATCTAAGTGATCAGCTTCGGTAGAGTTAACACAAGCTACGTTAGGACTTAAACGCAAAAATGAACGATCAAACTCATCCGCTTCTACTACCGTAACAGTCGTTCCGGATCCAATCAAATTAGTCTGATAATTTTCCACCACTCCCCCAACAAATGCCGTTACATCTACACCTGATTCAAATAGCAGATGACCTAAAATACTTGTTGTTGTAGTCTTACCATGTGTGCCTGCAACTGCAAAACAATAAGTGTCCTTTGTAATAATACCTAAGACTTCAGAACGTTTTAAAATCTCAAATCGACTTTCTTTAAAATATAACCACTCTAAATGATCGACCGGAATAGCAGGTGTCACTACAACTATTGTACTTTCCTTATGCTTGTATTCATTGGATACTAACTCAATACTATCTTCATAATGAATATCGATACCAATCGATTCTAATTCACCTGTTAATTGGGTCGCAGTTTTATCATAACCTGCAACATTCTTTCCTAAATACTTAAAATAACGAGCCAAGGCACTCATACCGATACCTCCAATACCAATAAAATACACACTCTTTATTTGATCCATCGTCTTCATCTCAATATTACTGTTGAATTAAAGCTTCTATTTGATTGACTATATCCTTTGTAGCGTTTGGCATAGCCAAACACTTAAATTTTTCTCCTAAACGCTTCATCTGATCTTCATCAGCTATTAAATCTCTAAACACTGTTTCAAAATTCTCTAATGTAGACTCCTTAATCATTAACGCCCCACCTTGATCAACAACACTTTGTGCATTTTTAGTTTGGTGATCTTCCGCCACATTCGGTGAAGGAATAAATATCACAGGCTTCCCAACTATAGCTAATTCAGATACTGATGAAGCTCCAGCTCTTGAAATAACAATATCACCACTAGCAAATGCATAATCCATACGATCAACAAATGGCAACACCTTCACCTTCTCTGAAGCATATTGCTTATACTCATCAAAATATAATTTACCACATTGCCAGATTACTTGTATATTTAATGCTTTAAATACTTCTAAATTTGCAGCTATTAATTGATTAATCTTTCGTGCACCTAAACTTCCTCCCAAAACCAATAAAGTCTTAACACAAGGTTCTAAATCAAAATGCGCTAATGCTTTCTCTTTATCTACTAACACTAACAAATCTTGACGAACAGGGTTTCCTGTTTTAATAAGATTAGCCTGTGGAAAGAATTCTTCCAATCCATCATAGGCAACACATACAGCTTTAGCTTTCTTTGCTAATAGCTTATTTGTTATCCCGGGATAAGAATTCTGTTCCTGCACGACAGTCGGTATCCCCATCATTGCAGCCACTTTCACAACTGCACCACTAGCATATCCCCCTGTACCAATCACAACGTCAGGTTTAAAATCCTTAACTATTTTACGCGATTTAAATAGGCTAATTAACACTTTAAAAGGAAAAGAAAGATTATCAATACTCAATTCTCTTTTAATCCCCGAAATCCACAAACCTTCAATATTATATCCCGCTTCTGGTATCTTTTGCATTTCCATTCTTCCTTCCGCCCCAACAAACAATATTTCAGCATCAGCAAAACGACTTTTCAATTCATTTGCTATTGCTAAAGCAGGGTATATATGTCCTCCTGTTCCTCCTCCGCTTAATATAAACCTAGGCGCTCTATTCATAGTGTTGTTAATTTGCTATTTCTTGCTTTGCAAGATTTTTTTCTTTTTCTAATACAATTTTCTCTAATTCCTGCTCTTCTTTTTCTGCAGTTTCTTGCCTTTCTAACTCACGCGCTTGTATTTCCTTTTCACTTTTGGTAACACTCAAAATCATACCTATAGCCACACATGTCATCCATATTGATGTTCCACCACTACTAATTAAAGGAAGTGGTTGTCCTGTTGTTGGCAATAAAGACACTGCTACCCCTAAATTGATTAAAGTTTGATATATAATATAAAAACCTAGTCCACAAATCAACAATTGTCCAAACAATGTTGGGGCTCGATGCATACCAATTAAAAAACGAAAGAACAAAAACATATAAACGACCACAATACCAATCCCCATTACCAAACCATACTCCTCAACTATAATCGCATAAATAAAGTCAGACGAAGATTGAGGCAAAAAATTCTTCTGAATGCTTTTCCCTGGTCCAAGTCCTATTAAACCTCCTGATGCTATTGCCATCTTAGCGTTTTGTACTTGATATAAATCTTGTCCTTCTTCATCTGAATTCATAAACCGATCTATACGACTAATCCAAGTATCTACACGGTTTGGAAACACTCCTGGAAAAGCCTTAGCTGTAAGCACAAAAATAGTCAAACATGCTATCGCTATACCTAGTATTTTAGCTAAATGCTTAAAAGAATACCCTCCCAAAATACTCAACGTAACAACAGCTAATGAAATCAAAAAAGCAGTTGAAAAATTAGCAGGAAGAATAAGAGCTACGACAACCGCTACAGGTAGCCACAATCGCACTAACGATGAAGAGAAAGAAACTTCCTCATCTTTTACTTTAGCAAAATAATGAGCTACATAAACCAAAATTACAATAGCAGCTATAGATGATGGCTGAAACTGTACACCTAAAATACTTACCCAACGACTTGCATTAGCACCCCCAATCATCGTTCCTTTCAATAAAGTATAAAAAAGAACGACAATAATCACTGGAATACCCAAATCGCCAATTACCTTATAATACTTATAATCAAGACGATGTATCAACCACATAAAAATTAAACCTACAGAAATGTGAGCCATATGCTTGAGTAAGTAATGAATTGTTTTTTGTCCTGTACCAATAGTATAAACGAGGTTGGTACTTGCACTATATACAGGCATCAAGGAGAATAATGCCAGTAAAATGACAATTCCCCAAATAAATTTATCCCCGTTTAAATGCTTAAACAACCATTTCATATATTACTCAATAATATTATAGATTATGTACTTCTTCTTTAAATTGATGTCCTCTATCTTCGTAATTTTTAAATAAATCAAAACTTGCACATGCTGGCGACAATAATACCGTATCACCACTTTCTGCAAGACTCTTCGCTACCCGAACCGCCTCTTTCATCGATTGCACTTCAACAAATGAATCTACAACATTCTCATACGATTCTCTAATTTTCGTATTGTCTACACCTAGACATACTATACTCTTAACTTTTTCACGCACTAAAGCCATCAACTCATTGTAGTCATTGCCTTTATCTACTCCACCTACTATCCAAACAGCTGGAGTTTTCATACTTTCTAGAGCAAAGAATGTAGCATTTATGTTTGTTGCTTTTGAATCATTTATATATTGGACATTATCCACTTTCAACACTTTCTCTAAGCGATGCTCTACACCTTGAAAATCAGAAAGACTCTCTCTAATCTTTTCTTTTCTAATCTTTTTTAAGTGTGCTATAGTAGTAGCCGCCATTGCATTTTTTACATTATGCAACCCTTCTACTCCCAACTCTTCTATTGGCAATACAATTGTTTCTTTATCCATAGTCACAATAATATTTTCTTCCTCTACATATGCTCCTTCATCTAGTTTACTATATAGAGAAAAAGGCAATGCTTTGGCTTTAATTGAGTGATTCTTCAGCCATTGTTGAATTTCTTTATCATCGTAATCATAGATAAAGTAATCCTCAGCCGTTTGATTCATTGTTATTCTAAACTTAGAATCTATATAATTAGAATACTTGTAATTATATCTGTCTAAGTGATCTGGACTTAGATTAGTCAATACAGCAATATTAGGACGAAACTCTTCAATTCCGTCAAGCTGAAAACTACTCAGTTCAAGTACATAACTTTTATCCGGATGGTTCGCTACTTGCCCTGCATAACTATCTCCAATATTACCTGCCAACCCAACATCTAATCCTCCTTCTTTTAGCAATTTATAGGTTAACATCGTCGTGGTCGTCTTACCATTACTGCCTGTAATGGCAATTGACAATTCAGAATTAAAATGATACGCAAACTCTATTTCTGAGATTACTTTTATCCCTTTAGCAATTATTCTTTTAACAATCGGAGCATGGTCCGGAATACCAGGACTTTTTACTACGACATCAGCATTTAAAACTAACTCCTCCGTATGCCCTTTCTCTTCCCATTGAATCTCAGCTTCATCTAATACACTTTTATATCTATCGTGAATTGTCCCAAAATCAGAAACAAAAACTTCAAAGTTTTGCTTCTTTGCTAAAGTTGCTGTTCCTACACCGCTTTCTCCTGCCCCTAAAATCACTATTCTTTTCATCTTATCTTAATTTCAGTGAGACTAAACAAAATACTCCTAAAAGAATCGCTATAATCCAAAAACGAGTAACAATCTTACTTTCGTGATAACCCTTCTTTTGGAAATGGTGATGCAATGGAGCCATTAGAAAAATTCTTCGACCTTCTCCGTAACGCTTTTTTGTATATTTAAAATAAGTTACCTGCATCACTACAGATAAATTCTCAACTAAAAATATACCACACAATACAGGAATCAACAACTCTTTTCTAACCGCTATAGCCATAACCGCAATAATACCTCCTATTGTCAAGCTACCCGTATCACCCATAAAAACTTGAGCTGGATAGGTATTATACCATAAAAACCCAATCAAGGCCCCCATAAATGCGGATATGAAAACGGTCATCTCTCCAGAATTCGGAATATACATGATATTCAAATAATTCGAGAACACAACATTACCAGATACAAATGCAAAAATACCCAACACAAAGGTGGATATCGTAGAAGTTCCGGCGGCCAAACCATCTATACCATCAGTAAGATTAGCTCCATTCGAAACAGCTGTAATAATAAAGATTACAATCGGTATAAAAACAAGCCAAGCATAATCAGAAGCCCCTTCACCTGCCCAGCTAATTAACATCGTGTAATCAAACTCATTATCTTTAAAAAAAGGTATAGTAGTTGCAGTAGATTTCACATCGTATCTACTTATAGGCGTGTCAACAAGTAGATGATCTGTAGGCACCTCTCTGACAGTCACACTAGGACTAAAATAAAGAACTGCTCCTACAATTACACCTAAACTTACTTGACCTACAACCTTAAACCTACCTTTAAGACCATCTTTATCTTTTTTAAATACTTTTATATAATCATCTAAAAAACCAATGGCACCCATCCATATTGTTGTCAGGATAAGTAATAAAACATAGACATTATCTAATCGTGCAAATAACAATACTGGAATTAATGTAGCTGCTATTATAATAACTCCACCCATAGTTGGTGTACCTGCTTTCTCTTTCTGACCTTCAAGACCTAAATCTCTTACCGTCTCACCAATTTGCATCTTGTACAAAAACTTAATCACCCGCTTTCCGTATATGATGGAAAGTAGCAATGATACAATCAAAGCCATTCCAGAACGGAAAGTAATGTATTGAAACACTCCCGCACCTGGTATTTTTAAAATACTATCCAAATACTGAAATAAATAATATAACATAAACCGTTACTCCTATTATTGTTTTAAAAATTCAGTTACAATTTCTAAGTCATTAAAATGACCTTTCTCTCCTTTTATATCCTGGTAGGTCTCATGACCTTTTCCTGCTATTAATATAATATCTCCTGATACTGCTTCCTGACAAGCAAGTTTTATTGCCTGTTTACGATCTTCTACTACTATTGTTTTCATAGTATGTTGTAGCTCTACTCCTGCCTCAATTTGTTCTAATATCTCATATGGGTCTTCAAATCGTGGGTTATCCGAAGTAAAAATTACTCTATTACTCAACTCAGATGCAATCTGTCCCATTTCAGGACGCTTTGTTTTATCTCTATTACCACCACATCCGACTACAGTAATCAATTTCTCGTTATAAGTACGTATAGAGTTTATTGTTTCTATTACATTTCGCAATGCATCTGGGGTATGTGCATAATCAACAATCGCTGTCACCTTATTCGCTCCAACCACATATTGAAAACGCCCAATTACACTTGTCAACTTACTTAATTGTAACAATGCTTCATCTAATTCTACTCCCATATTTATAGCTACACCTAATACAGCTAAAAGATTACTAGCATTAAAATTCCCTATCAACTGAACCCATACATCTTGTTGATTTACTTTCATTAACATTCCTGAAAACTGACTTTCCAAGATTTGCCCTTTATAATCTGCTATATTCTTTAACCCATAAGTAAGTATTTTGGCTTTTGTATTTTGCAGCATATACAAACCATTTTTATCATCTACATTGGTCAGAGCAAATGCCTTTGAAGGTAGTTGATCAAAAAAGATCTTTTTAGCATTCCTATATTCTGAAAAAGTGTGGTGATAATCCAAGTGATCATGTGTAAGATTAGTAAACACCCCCCCAGCAAATTCAAGACCACTAGTACGCTTTTGTACAATACCATGCGAACTAACTTCCATAAAACAATAGTCACACCCTTCATTAACCATCTTATTCAAATAGAAATTAATTGTCAATGAGTCTGGTGTAGTATGAGATGTTTCATAAACATCACTCCCTACTACTATCTTAACCGTTGAAAGAAGCCCTACTTTATAACCTAAATTTGTAAACAAATCATACAATAAAGTCGCTATCGTCGTCTTTCCATTTGTACCTGTCACCCCCACTAGCTTCAAGGAACTTGATGGGTTACCATAAAAGTAACTTGCCAGCTGAGCTAAAGCCTCATCCGAATCTAAAACTTGAATATAAGTTACCTCTTGGTTCAGTACACTTGGTAACTCTTGACATACAATTGCAATAGCTCCTTGTTTGATTGCTTGTTCAATAAAATGATGTCCATCTACAACTGTCCCTTTTTGCGCCACAAACAAAGTTCCTTGTTTAACTCTACGCGAATCAAAAGCTATAGCCTCTATCATTAAATCCGAAAATCCAACAAGAGATTTAATTTCTACTTTATTTAATATGTCTTTTAATTTTTTCACTTTACTTCTAATAATACTGTTTTATCCTTTTCTATTTTTGCACCAGGAAGAATAGATTGTTTATCGACTCTTCCTAAGCCTTTTACAGATACTTTTAACCCTATATTCTCTAATAAGGGCAAAGCATCCATTACATACATCCCTTTTACGTTTGGCATTACTTCTATAGGTTCCTCTACCTTTTCATTATACATCGCATACTCACTCTGCACTTTATCTAACAACGTTTTATCTTGTTTCAATTCAGTAGTGATAGGCAAATCCGTATATATCTTTTGTGCAATCTTCTTAAATACAGGTCCTGCTACATCTGCACCATAATAGCTTTTGCTTCGATCAGGTCTATGAATAACCACAATACAAGAGTACTTTGGATTATCGGCTGGAAAATATCCCGCAAATGAAGATGAATAATACATCTCCTTTCCTTTTCCACTTCCATAATTTACCTGAGCAGTTCCCGTCTTTCCTGCCATGGAAAAATTATTTGAATTCAACTTTCTACCAGTACCCCTCTTCACAACATTCCCTAATACTGCTTGAACTTGCTTAATCACTTCAGGAGATGCTATCTGAGGATTAACTATATCTTTATCAAAATACTCCACAGTTTGATTAAACTCCTTAACCTCAGAAACAAACTGCGGTCTAACCATCTCACCATCATTAGCTACCGCATTGTAAAGCATTAACGTATGCATTGGCGTAACGGATAATCCATAGCCAAAAGCCATCCAAGGTAGTGCGATACCACTCCATCCGCTTTCTCCTGGTTTTGGAATATATGGCTTGCCTTCACCCTTAATTGGCGTTCCTATAGGACTATCCATACCTATAGAAGACAAGTAATCTGTAAATTCTTTCGGGTCATCTTTAAATCCTTCATTAACCGCTTGCGTTATTACTGTATTTGAAGACACTTCGATGCCCCTTGCCAAAGTAATCTTACCATAACCTCCCCATTTAGAATCTCGTACTCGAGCATTATAAAATTTAACCATACCTCCATTGGTATCATAAACTCTAGCTGTATCACTCTTCCCCTTTTCTAAAAGTGCAAGTAACCCCGCTAACTTAAATGTTGAGCCTGGTTCATGCGTTTCACCTACTGCATAGTTTACTGTCTCATAATACGTACCATTCTTTGACCTTCCTAAGTTTGAAATCGCACGAATAGCGCCAGTTTTCACTTCCATCACGATAACTGTTCCATGATCAGCACTAAAATCTTCTAATGCCTTTAAGAGTCCATGATGTGCAATATCTTGAATATAAACATCTATAGTCGATACTATATCTTTACCATCTATTGGATCTAACTCCAATTCATCATTAATGGGCTTCCATTGATCCTTACCAATACTTTGCATTTTACGACGGCCATCAATTCCATTCAAATAGTCGCTATATGCACCTTCAATTCCTACACGCGTTATTGTCTTATCGCCATTTACTCGTTCATACCCTATAGTACGTTGAGCAATTTGACCTATAGGATGCTGGCGAACTGTTTTTTGATGAGATATAAACCCTCCTTTATAAGGCCCTCTATTGAGTAATGGAAAATTCTTCACCCGGACAAACTGGGTATAACTTAGGTTTCTTGCAATAAGAATATACCTACTATTATTTGCGCGACCTTTTCTCAATACACTTTGGTAATGAGCAGAACTCTTTCCAAACATAGCCGATAAAGAATCTGACAATGGCTTTAGATTTTTTTCAAAATCTTCTTTACTTGGTGCCACACCATCAAATCGAATTTCAAAGACCGGAACAGATGTTGCTAATAAACTACCATCTGCAGAATACACATTCCCTCTATTTGCAGGAATAATTTCTTCCTTAATACGCGTTTTATCTTGAGCTTTCGCCCTTAATTCTTTACCATCTATTAACTGTATCTTCACTAAGCTATAGACGATTCCAATAGCTACAATGAACACAAGTGCTGTAAAAATATACAAGCTTGAATAAATCCTCCTACCCTTTAGCGCCATAACTTACTCCAAAAACTTTCTGATTTCCCTTCCTCAATTAGCTTTATCTTCGTAGGTGGATTCTCAGAAGGATGAATACCTTCCTCTTCTAATCTCTTAGTAATTGTAGATTCCATTTTTAACTCCATCAATTCTGATCGCGTATCTACAAATTCAGCACGAAGCATTTTTACATCATGCGTCAAGCTATTCATTTTAAACACCTTTTCTTCATAAGCCTGTGTATTCCTAATTAAAACAATACACCATATTATCACATATATTATAATAGCCCAATTCCTAGCAGATCCCTCATGCACTAGAAGTTTGGCTTTTATAATATCCATTGGACTTATGACTGGCTTTTTCATTTCTTTTCTGCTACTCTTAATTTTGCTGATCGAGCTCTATTATTTACACTAATCTCTTCTTCTGTTGGTATAATCAATTTACCCAGCTGCTTTAATGGAACCTCAAACCTCCCAAACATATCACGTTCTGGCTCTCCTTCAAACATACCATTTTTCATAAAACGCTTAACCAGGCGATCTTCTAAAGAGTGATATGAAATAATACTTAAACGTCCCCCTGACTTCAATACCTCCACACTCTGCTCCAGCATCTCACGCAAGACATCCATCTCCTGGTTAACCTCAATTCGTATTGCTTGATAAATCTGCGCTAAT
Source organism: Myroides pelagicus (assembly GCF_009711055.1). Taxonomy (GTDB): domain Bacteria; phylum Bacteroidota; class Bacteroidia; order Flavobacteriales; family Flavobacteriaceae; genus Flavobacterium; species Flavobacterium pelagicum. Next base: position 4,347 of record NZ_WMJY01000041.1, on the reverse strand, counting down.
ATCTTTGCGCTTCTGTGTGCAGGTAAGAACCTAGACAAAACACGCTTTAAATCATCAGTATTTCTTATCTCTTGATCTTCTCTGCTGCGAACTATCGTATTCGCTATCGCACCCGCATTCTTCAATTCTCCGTATAAAAAAAACATTGTACGCAAATCTTTCTCGTCATAATCATTCACTACATGGAAAGCTGAAATATCACTATTCTGATTCATACGCATATCTAACTCACCATCAAAACGAGTTGAAAAACCACGCTCTGCTACATCAAACTGATGCGAAGAGACACCAAGATCTCCAAGTACTCCATCTACTTCTTTCACTCCATAAAAACGCAAATAACGTTTTAAATGTCTAAAATTTTGATTAATCAACACAAAACGAGGATCGTCGATTGCATTCTCTAAAGCATCGGCATCTTGATCAAAACCAAACAGCTTACCATTTTCTCCTAAGCGACTTAATATTTCACGCGAATGCCCCCCTCCTCCGAAAGTAACATCTACATACACCCCATCAGGTTTTATATCTAATCCATCAACACTTTCCTTCAATAAAACAGGTAAGTGATATCCATAATCTTCCTTATTCATCAAAACTTATATTACTCATTACTTCTTGCGCTAATTCTCCTAAATCAAAATCTACTTCTTCCACAAGAATACTCTCGTACATTTCCTTATCCCAAATTTCGATTATATTCACTTTAGACGTAAACACAATCTCTTTTGATATTTTAGCATACTCAATTAAATCTTTTGCTATTAACATTCTTCCTGCATCATCAACACTTACCTCTTTCACACCAGCCATAAAACGACGAATGAACATATCATTTTTCTTATCAAAGGGATTCAACTTCCCTATTTTCTGCATCATTTTATTCCATTCAACCATTGGCCACATCTCCAAACACGGCTCAAATATAGATCGCTTTAGCACGAAACCTTCAACCATAGCAGGAAGCTGCCTTTTCAATGAAGCAGGTACCAAGACCCTTCCTTTAGCGTCAATTTTACACTCGTATGTTCCGATTACATAAGACAAACTACACCTATTAATGTTATTTTAGCAAATGTACTACTTTTTTTCCCACTTTTTCCCACTTCTTCCCACTTTGTTAATAAGTTTCCTCAATCCTAGAGCACAACGCACACAACAAAGGTAAAGCCTTGATTTTTAACACTTATATTCCTTCAAATAGATTACAAAATTCCGGGAATTATCACACAAAAAACACCTTACTCTATCTAGATATCAACAATGTCAAATTTGTTTTTATCAACATTTTTTATGACAACTATTAATTTATAGTTTTATTAGAATCATAGTCCCTAATAAAATCTTATATTTGTCCGAATTTAAAAATCGCATTTAGAAACTACTACATGGAGCGAACTTTAAAAGTAGAAGGCAAATTCCGTTATGTTGAGATTGGTGAAGGAACTCCAATTATAATTTTACACGGTTTGATGGGGGGATTAAGTAATTTTGATGGTGTATCAGATTTCTTCCCTAAAGAAGGCTACAAAGTAGTCTTACCCGAACTACCCTTATACACAAATAGCATCTTGAAAACAAACGTTAAAGCTTTTGCTAAGTTTGTCAAGGATTTTATCGAACATATTGGCTACAAAGATGTCATTCTTCTAGGTAATTCCTTAGGAGGGCATATTGCTTTGTACTTTTCAAAAATGTACCCAGAATACCTTAAAGCTATGGTTCTTACAGGAAGCTCTGGTCTTTACGAAAGTGCTATGGGTGATAGTTATCCAAAACGTGGAGACTACGAATATATCAAGAAGAAAGCTGAAGATGTATTTTATGATCCCGAAGTAGCAACTAAAGAAATTATTGACGATGTATTTGCAACTGTTAACGATAGAATGAAGTTGATCAAAACACTAACTATTGCCAAGAGCGCTATACGTCACAACATGTCTAAAGACTTACCTAAAATTAATATCCCTACCTGTTTAATTTGGGGAAAAAATGATAAGGTAACTCCACCTGAAGTTGCTGTAGAATTCAATGAATTACTACCTGACTCTGACCTTTACTGGATTGATAAATGTGGACACGCTGCCATGATGGAACACCCAGAGGAATTTAATAAATTGTTACACGCTTGGTTTAAAGAGCGCAATATATAATATATGAAAATTAATACCGCAGAATTTGTAGTAAGTAATTCTGACGCTAGTAAGTGTCCTAATGAACCTATCCCAGAATACGCTTTCATTGGAAGATCTAATGTTGGGAAGTCTTCATTAATCAACATGCTTACTAACCAAAAATACCTTGCAAAAACTTCATCTAAACCTGGAAAAACTCAACTAATCAACCACTTCAAGATAAATTTAAACTGGTACTTAGTCGATCTTCCTGGGTATGGATATGCAAAAGTAAGCAAGAAGACGAAGTCCACATTTCAAAAGTTTATTACTGATTATTTCGATAAAAGAAGACAGCTAGTTTCTGCATTCGTATTAATCGACATCCGTCATGAGGCACAAAAGATTGACTTAGAATTTATGCAATATCTAGGCGAGTCAGCTGTTCCGTTTGCTATTATCTTTACAAAAGCAGATAAAGTAGGTAAGCAAAAAATAGCTAGTCTTGTTGCTGATTATAGGAAGAAGATGTTAGCTGACAACTGGGAGGAAATGCCTCCTTACTTTGTCACTTCATCTGAACACAAAACAGGACGTGAAGAAGTTTTAGATTATATTGATGAAATTAACAAAGATATCTTCCAAAACCAAAACAACCCTATATAAACAAAGAAAGCTACCTATATGATCAGGTAGCTTTTATTTTTTCATCACATTCTTTGAAAGCAATAAATTTTGATGTTTCCTCAACTTTTTGAGTGCCCAGTCATAGTGACTCGAAGTAGCAGATACGCAATAGCTACCTAAACTAGTTGTACCCGTCCAGGCAAAATGCTTTTTAAGAAACAACTCCTCATTCGTAAAAGACTCTATCAATTGCACTACCTTCAGATGACTCTGCTTTAAATCATAAATTGCCTCTTCCAATGATGTTACTTGGTGTTTCTTCCAAAACGCAACATTCATTTCAGGATAAGTCCTCCAATTATAAGGTTCAGGCAAAAAACTTTGTAAATTCCCTTTTTGATTTTCCTTAACCCAACTTATCAACAAACCGTGCCATTCTGTTAGGTGAATAAATACGTCACGAATATTTCTATCTCTTCCATCAAATGCAAAAGTAGACGATAACTCTTTTGAAGACATTGATTCTACCAATAAAAACATTTTCTCAAAGTTCTCTTTACTTAAAGTGAGTAATTTCTCTTTTGTCGTTGGTCTTGCCATATCATCATTTTTCTATGTAATCAAAAAACTTAAATATAGTAATCATTTACTTTAATAATACCCGCACGAATAGCATATCGTGTAGCATCATGAACATTATTTACCTTTAATTTTTTAAATATATTCTTGCGATGAGTAATTACTGTATGTACACTAATATTACGATCAGCTGCAATTTCTTTGGTCATCTTACCAAAGGCTATCTCTTTAAGCACTTCTCGCTCCATTGGTGTTAGCACTTGATCTACTTTATATATTGAACTCTGATGCTCCTCTAGAATACGTTGTACTTCTTTATTTAAGTAGATTTCTCCACTCAATATCTTATCAATCCCCTCTTCAATACTATCTAAACTATCTGTCTTAAAAATAACGCTAAAATCTACCTTCTTCAACTGCAACATACGCTTAAGCCATATTTCATTTAACTCATCAAACAACATAACCCAATGACAATTCTTATATTGCTCCTGAAAAAGAAAAATTTGATTAATCTGTTGTTCAAAATTATATGACTGTGGATTAAAAAATACATAGGTTGAGTCACACTTCTGCAAAAAATCCTTCAACCCTTGAGTACTATCTACTACTTCAAAACAAATAGGATGCATACTCCTCTTTTGTAAAATAGAGTAAATCGCATATTTAGTTAATTCTTGTTGATCGATTATTGTTACACACAACATAATTTTTCATTTTATAAAACAAATATACACCAAAAACACACGAATCAATTATCTCTTACTCACTAATAAAACTTACAAAACATCGATTATTACCTAAAAACATTAGAGTCATAAATATATCAAACCTAAAACATTAATACGTAATATGCTATATCTACTCTGGTAAACAAAAACTCATTAACTATAACCACCAATAGACTAACATCAATCGATAGATGTAATAATCAATTAAATACACACCTAAACACAGCCTTTACCAACATTAAAAAATAGTGATTGAAAAAGAGGGCACTGAAAAAGTCCTAAAATAGTATCAGGGT
>NZ_WMJY01000040.1 GCF_009711055.1 Myroides pelagicus | reverse complement strand
AATTTACATTTTTATATGATATAATTAATTTTGTAACACAGTTGGCGGTACACCCTCGTAAAATTAGCTTTTATAGTTGTTAGAAGTTCTGTATTTTTGTACTCTAAACTGTTGTTCGTTTTTAAAGGCATTACGTCAGCAGTAAACCTTTAATATACTGAATATCAGCCTTTTTTTCAAACAATCTCTTCCTTTATTTATCTTAAAATCAATTAATGGTTTTGTCGTGTACTAAGAAAATAAATTATTCCAATTATTTCTATAACTATACCTATTAACAATAGTGTTCCAGCAAAATTTTCTTTTGTTATTTTTGCTATAGCTCCTATGAATACAACTACTGCTCCAATTCCTAATAAACCTAGAGGTTTTGGTCTTATTGATAATATTTTTTTCATAATTCAGTTATTAACAAGTACATAAACCAGCAATTAATATTGCAATTTGAGGATTTGTAATGTAAGCTACTGTTGAGACAAAATCATCGCAGAATTCATCAGCTTCTCTGTTAAAACATTGGTTAAATGTTTCGCTTCCTTCTCTTTGACATAAACCTTTGTTAGAAAAACTATTAGTATCAGAAATTACATTATTTATAAAGTTACCTTTATCGTAAGTTTGTGAAACAATAATATTTTCATCAATATTTTTGACTATTAATTCTCCATTTCCGTTATCATCCATATTGTCTGTAAGTACAAAATTTTTCTCAATAATGAACTGGTCATTTACAACAATACCTTTTTCTAAATAATATTTATTATCTATACTATTAATAACAACAAATGAATTATCTTCTAATGATTTGTAGTATAAACTATTAGAATAATTCTTAGATTTGGATTTAATAATTTTTATTTGTTCTTCATCTTTAACTTCAAGGTAACCCAATTTGTTTTCAATTAGCTTTGAAACTTCTACATTAGAATTTTCATCCGTAATTTGAGATTCGTCATTACTACAAGCAAAGAAGGTAACGGATAATAATGTTACTAAAGTGATTTTTAAAATTTTGTTCATTTTTATAAATTTATTTGTTAATAATTAGTCGACCCTTAAAAAGCATTTTAAACTTTAGATTCCAAAATATTAAGTTGGTTATCGTATAAAACGCTTTTGTAAAAAAGAGCCAAATAGATGATTTACATTTGTTCATCATCCTTTTAAAGTTAAATGCAGCAGCAGCTAACATAATATTGATATTATCTTCTACAATTCCCTTATAGAAGTTACGATTTAATCTATGATCTGATTTAAGGTGCCCTATTACTGGTTCTATTGCCGCTCTTTTTTTGTGAGCGTTGCTTAATTTCTTGCGTTTGTAATAACTGTCTGATTTTTTTGGTGTTGATGGGATTAGTATTTCTGTGTCACCTACTTGCTTTTTGTCTCGATAACCACGATGAACTTTTGCTACTTTAGGAACCTTACCTGTTAGTCTATTTACTTGTTCTAATGCAGCTTCTAATGTATGACCGTCATATTCATTACGGAACCCAAGAGCTCCTATTATTACTCCTGAGTCTGTTTTGACAAAGGAAGCTTTGTTCCCAAACTCGTATTTCTTGTGTTCTTTACCCTTTGAAATACAACAAACTTCTAGTTCGTGTAAGGAATAAATTTTACCTGTTGTATTCCTTTTTTGAGACAATACTCTTTTAAATATTTCTAATGTTGGATGGTGTAGGGAATTTGGGGCTAACTTTCTTTCTAATTCTCTTACAAGTCTTCCTGCTATTGTTTTTACTTTTCTATCTGCTTTCCTTGCTTTTGCACTATTCTTAGGATGATTTCTAAAGCGTTGAAAGGTTGCTAATTTCTTTAAAGTTTGTGTATAAGTCTGCCTAACTTTTACGTTTTCTTGTTCTGCTATTTGCTTGCATTTTTTTATAATCTTATTGTGAAGCTTTGCATCTGTTGGGTAGGTAATATTTTTTTCTTGAACAGTTGTATCTATATTCACATTGTCATCATCACTGTCTTTTTCATTGACACGGATACTTTCTTTTAAAATTAACTCCACTCCTGGTTCGCCTATCCTATTTCTAAAATGCACTAACTCTGAGGCTTCACATGGAGATCCTGTAGCAAAAGATACTTCTCCACAAAAATATTGGTAATAGGCGTTTTCACTCCATTGAATCACGACCATTTCATCTGATACATTACGGATATGTTTTAATATTAAAAGCTTAACCATTAATCTAATAGGTTTTGCAGGACGACCTTTTCCATTGCTATACAATGGTGAAAAAGCTTGTTCAAAAACGCTCCAATCTATTTTATTAGCCAACTTGTATAAGCCGTGTTTTCGATCTAAGATCTCTTCAAAAGTTGATAAAAAACTCACTTGATTAGGATTTTTATTGTGTGCTAACATTGTAATAAATTTGCAAGGTTTGTTCTCTAAAGATACGAAATCTTGCAATTTTTTTCAACAAAAAACATATAAAAAAAAACACAACATATTGATTTACACTTAATCAAATTGTTTTTAAGGGATGACTAATTATTTTTTTAAATTTTCGAAATTCAAATCGGTTTACTCTATTTTTTAAGAACAGGATGAAAATACAAGAATAAATTCAAATGTTCTCAAGCGGCTTTTCAACTTTCACATACTCTTCTTACATTTCTTTGATGTCGTTAGTTTTCGACTTTGGATGGTCAGTCCGTCTTTGACCGTTATGTTTGGGTTAATGTGGCATAACTTGTTATATGTAAACAAATATATTGTTTATCTGGTTTATATTTCCGGATAAGGGAAGTTTTACCTTGACTTATCCTTTTTAATTATTACTTACTTAGTATATTCTAACAGAAAATAAAAGGACAAGACTATTACTTCTACTTCATCAATACTTGATTTGATGTATGTTTTTGAGTCTAGCAATTTTCTTATATCAATAAAAGAAGTTAAACACATAATAAGAAATACGGAAATACTTCGAACAAGAGCTCAAATTATTTAACAACGAAATATAGTTCATATTTTAAACCTTATTTTTATATTTGTAAAAAAATCACGAATATTAAAATAAACAAAATGATTGAAGAATTTAATTTCGGAAACTTTTGGTCTTTTAAGGATGAACAAACCTTAAATATGACAGCTGCAAAAATTAAATCATTTCATCCGTCAATTGATAAGCGAAATGTAATTGAAATTAACGATAAACTCTCATTAATTAAATCCAAAGCCATTTATGGTGCAAATGCTAGTGGTAAAAGTAATATTATTAAAGCATTAGTTACCTTTATTCGTATTGTAGCATCATCGGTAAAAGACGATAAAATTTTAAACATCATAGAACCTTTTAAATTATCAGTCGATAAAGTAAAAGAGCCAACATTTTTCCAATTAGTATTTAGAATTAATAATAAAAAATACCGATATGGATTCGAAGCAGATGAAAATTCTATTAAAAGCGAATGGTTATTCTATACTCCAAATAAACGAGAACAAACTTTATTCATTAGAGAAGAACAAGAAATTCTAGAATTTAATGATAAACATTTCGAAGAAGGTAGTAAATTCATTTCGTTACTTGACGACGATGAAAATTCTATTTTTAGAACTAATTCTTTATTCTTAACATCTTTAGCTTCATTTGGTTTTGGTAAAATATCTAAAGCTATTATTAAAGAAATTTCTTCAATTATTGTAATCAATGGATTGGGGCATAGTGGTATGTACTCTACTGCTGGTGATGCATTAGATGATTTAAACAAAAAGAAATTTATTTTAGATTTTCTTAAAAATGCTGATACGGGTATTAATGATATTGAATCTATTGAAATAACAAAGGACAATTTACCAAATGACTCAGAGGATGATTTAAAAAAAGAATTTAAAAAAGGAAATATCGTCGTTTCAAGTCGTAGTCAATATGATGGACAAAAAAAAGTTGGAAATGTTCCATTTATTTTAAGCGGTCAAGAATCCGAAGGAACTATCAAAATGTTTGAATTAAGTCCCTTTATTTATAATGCATTGAATGAGGGTAGAACCTTAATAATTGATGAATTTGATTCAAGATTTCATCCTCTTCTAACTAAAAAAATTGTGGAACTTTTTAATTCTGAATCAAACAAAAGTTCACAATTAATTTTTACAACGCACAATACAAATCTCTTAAGTTCAGAAATTCTAAGAAGAGATCAAATCGACTTTGTCGAAAAAGATAAATATGGTGCAAGTCATCTATATACTTTAGTTGAAATTAAAGGAGTTAGAAACAATGCATCCTTTGAAAAGGATTATATTCAAGGTAAATATGGAGCAATTCCATTCTTAGGTAATTTTTCATCTCTATTAAATTTTGATTATGCCGAAAGCAACTAAAGCTATAAAAAAAAACAGATAAGAACAAAGCTTGGAATAGAAAAGCTAAACCAACTAGTTATCAAATAGAAACTATACCGTTAAGAAAATCTATTTTGATAGTTTGCGAAGGACAAACTGAAAAATTATATTTTGAATCATTTCCAGTTCTAGGATTAAAAGTTGAGGCTATAGATTTAGGTGGGCAATCGAAAACTAAATTAGTTGATAGTACCCAAAAAATATTGGAATCCTCAGAATACGAATATGATGAAGTATGGTGTGTATTTGATATGGATTTCAAAAATGGAGCTAATCAATACGCTGATTTTGATAATGCAATTGAAAAAGCAATTGTTTTAAGTTACAATGTTGCGTATTCAAATGATTCTTTTGAATTATGGTTCTATTTGCATTACAATAAAATCGAAGCCCAACAATTAAGAGCCTTTTACTATGAGCAATTAAGCCAAAAATTAGGCATTAACTACGAAAGAGAAGGAAAAAAATATGCATTTTGTAAAAAACTTTATTCTATTCTTTTAAATGATGGAAATGCATCACAAGAAAGAGCGATAAAAAATGGAATAGAATTGTATGAAAATCAAAAGTATTTAGTTTATCACAAACAAAACCCAGTAACAACAGTATATAAACTAGTTCAAACTTTAAATGAAAATATAAGAAAATAAGCTTAGAACACAACAAAACTATTAATTGATCTATTATAAGACAAATAACAGAATATATTGTTAATAAAAAAGGCTAATAATTTACCTTAGAAAAACACCTCAACTACTTTCTCGACTGAGCTGTTTTGACAAGGTAAGACTTAGATAAAACGCGATAAACAACAGCACACAAATCAGGGCTAAGACCAGTGCAAAGGCAAAGGTATAGTCCTTTGTATGGACTACTGCAAAAAATACACTTCCAAAGGCGGCTACTCCAAAGGCAGAGCCAATCTGTAACCCACTGTTTACAAGTCCTGAAGCTAAGCCCGCAAAACAAACAGGTATTCCCGATAAACTAAGGCGTACCACCGAAGCTAAAGTCAGTCCCATACCACTACCGATGACAAATAGCGATAACTTAAAAAACAAAACATTGAAATGATATAAAGTATATCCTAATAAAATAAAACCTATACCATAAACTAAAATTCCCAAAGACAATATCCTTTGTTTTATATACTTACTCAATACTGAGGAACACAAACTCAACACAATAAACCCTATACCAAAGGGAATAATCGCCTTGCCAGCCTGCATGCTACTCCAGTGTAATCCCTCTTGTAGGTATATACCAAAGACTAAATAAAACACCCCACTGGTGTAAAACAAAAAGCTAATAACAATACCTAAAGTCAAGTTCTTGTACTTGAAAACATCAAAGTCCACAAGTGTACTATCTCCCCTGCGCTTTCTGTTTTTTTCTACTCGCACAAAGCCGTATAACAATACCATTGCAGCGAGAAGACACAAAATTAGTTGATAGTCAATACCGCGCTCAACAGGTGTGGTTAATGGATAAATAAAACTCACTAGTCCCAAACTAAGCAATAGGGTCCCACTATAGTCTATCTGTCCTTTTTTATTTGTCTGATGTTCGGGTAAGGCTATAAAGGCCAATAAAAAAGCTAATAATCCAATAGGAAAGTTGACCAAAAAGATAATGCGCCAACCCAGATCAAGAACATTCCACTGTATTAATAAAGCTCCCAAATACTGCCCTAATGCAGCGGCTATTCCGAAGGTAAAACTATAGAGCGCCATAACTAGTCTTTTCTGTTTCTGGTCAAAAAGGGTATGTAAAATAGCTAATACCTGTGGAATCATAACCGCTCCTGAGATTCCCTGTATAACCCTGCCTATAATCATCACACTTGAGCTTTGAGATAGCCCACATAACACCGATGCACTGATAAATCCGGTTAATCCAATCAAAAATATTTTCTTTCTTCCATAAATATCTCCAAAGCGTCCACCTGATATCTGAAATACCGCATAAGCGCAGGTATAAAACGAGACTATCATTTGCAATTCACTACTGCTAGCGCGTATCGAATGCCCTATAGCAGGCAAGGCTAGATTGACAATATAAAAATCTAAAGGCGATAAAATCGTGGCTACTAATAATATAAAAAGGATAAACCATTTGTTTTTAAGTATCATAAATTTGCTTTTATACCTCAATAAAAACACTATTCTTACTGAGTAATTTCTACCCTACAAAATTCTTAATCTAATAGACTAAACAAATAACGCTTCACGCAGTTTATACTACGCAAAGCGTTATTTTGCAAAGGATTAAGACTAAAGCTACTGATAACTAAAAAATAGTTTATTATCTCGGTCTTGAACAACTTTACACTCCACCCCAAAAATAGTTTTAATATTCTCTGGGGTTAATAATTCGATTGGTTTGCCACTGCTATGCATCTTAGTATCTTTTAAAGCATAGATATAATCGCAAAAATTAGCAATCAGTGATAAATCATGCATGGTTGCCAAAACGCCAATACCAAGGCTTTTAACGATCTTCAGAATTTCCAATTGAAAGCGAATATCCAAGTGATTGGTCGGTTCGTCTAAGATGATCAGCTCTGGCTGCTGGGTTAAGGCTCTGGCTAAAAAAATACGCTGTTTCTCTCCACCAGACAAAGTAGATAGACTCTTGTCTTGATATCTTAACATATCTACCTTTTCTAAACTAGCTAACGCCAATTGATAGTCCTTTTGATCAAAGCTCTGCCATCTAGCCTTAAATGGCAGCCTTCCCATTAACACTACATCGAGTACTGTGGTGTCAAAAGTTGTATCATTGAACTGGCCAACGACCGCTATTTTTCGAGCCATCTCTTTAAGAGTGTACTCTTGTATGTCTTTCCCATTATAGGTCACCTGCCCGGATTTGGCTTTTAATACGCGATAAATAATTTTAAGTAAAGTTGATTTACCACAGCCGTTACTGCCTACAATACCTACGAACTGCCCTTGTCTTACGGCTATATTTACCCCATTTAGAATCTCGCGAGTGGGATAAACAAATGATATATTCTTTGCTTCTAACAATACCTGCTTCATTTATATTCTCTTTTTATTGGTTAGTAATAGCACAGCAAAAAGTGGACACCCAATAAGCGCTGTTAATATACCAATGGCAACTTCACTCTGGGGAATCAATACTCGAGATAACCAATCTGCCCCTACTAAAAAAACGGCTCCTACCACAGCACTGTACAGTAGTGTCCAATGGTGCTTACTCCCCACTAGACTTCGGACGATATGGGGTATTGTGAGTCCAACAAAGCCAATCACCCCGCAAAAAGAAACCACTAAGCTCGTCAGTATGGTCACCAGTACTATCATCACTACCCGCTGTACATTAGGGTTGATTCCTAAAGTTACAGCAGACTCATTACCCATCATCATGGCGTCTAACTCCTTGGCGTGAAACAAGAAGTAAACCAGTACAATTAGCAGTCCTACCCCTACAATGCCCACCTGCGTCCAACTCACCTGTGATAAGCTTCCCATGGTCCAAAATGCCACTGCTCTGACCTTTTCGCTATCCTCTGCTATATAGACTAAGGCATTTGACAAAGCCGCACAAAAAGCGTTAATAACCGTTCCTGCTAAGATGAGATACAACGTGGATACGCTGTTGTTTTTAAGGCTCAACATAAAAATAAATAAAATCGCTACGCTTGCTCCCAAAAATGCCATAACTGGGATTGACAGCTCACTAAAGATACTTTCTCCTACCTCAAAGCCAAGCACAATAGCGATGGTTGCCCCTAATGAGGCTCCAGAGGATATACCAAGTAAAAATGGGTCCGCTAAGGGGTTTTGAACAGTGGACTGCATCACTGCTCCACTAATGGCTAGAGCCGCTCCTACGACCATAGCCATGATGACTCTAGGCATACGCATGGTCAGGAGGACTTCTTCTATCATAGATAGTTTAATGCCAGATTCTGAATAAACAACCTGTGAGGAAGGACTAATTATGTGTTTTATGTCGTTTAACCCTATGGGGATTTGTCCTGATATCACAGACCATAAGGCAATACAGCATAAAAGGACGAGTAAGATTATTAAATACCCGTATTGGGTTTTGTTTTGTTTCATGTTTTTTTGCTTATTGTAAAAAAGAGACTAATTGCTGGTAAAGCCTGACAAACTCCAACCCTCCACTAACAGCATTGGAATAGTCCACGGTGGTCAAGCGATTATTTTGAACCGCGTCTAATTGCCTTAAGACCTTGTGCTGCTTGAAATAGTTTAATAAATCTGCGGGGGCTTGCGCCTGAAAACTAGACAGGATAATATAGTCTGGGTTTAGTGTGACCAAATATTCTATAGATACTGGAATCACCATATATTCGCTGTGGAGAAACTCTACGTCAAAGTCCTGAAGTAAGTCGCCAATCAAACATTTATCTGGGGTATAGCTATAGTATATATCACTGGAATAAACATTGGCCAAAAATAGCACCCGCTTTGCTTGACCTTCTTTAGATGGCACTATTGTCTTTTTTAAGTCTTGTAGTTTTTTATATTCTTTTTTGATGTACTCGTCAACTTGTTTTTCTCTTTTAAATACTTTGCCAAAGGTGCGCAAATCAGAAAAGAGTACTTCTAACGTACGCGGTTTATTAAAGTCAAAGACTTCGGTAACCGCTACCCCTTTATCGGACCAAAACGCTCTACTTCCACTTCGCTTAGATTTAAAAGCGGACTCCATGCCAAACAAATGTGTCGGGGCAGTGGCGATAATCGATTCTATAGATGGCCAAAGGGAGGTCAAGATCGGCCAATCACTGTAGGTTCCATCCTTTACTCTTTGATCTAGATAGCCTACACCGACTACTTTCTGCTTACCGCCAAACTCTTTAACCATCTCTAGAGCTTGCTGGCCAAAAATCACTATGCGATCCTCGGACTGTGCAAAACTGACTTGACTTGCTAGTATTACTGCTAGAAAGGCTTTCCAATATTTCATACTCCTATACCTTCTTCCCATTAGAAATTATAACTTAAACTCAACTTCAGATTGATTGGTTCTTCTGGTCTCCAGTAGTAGAACCCTCCTCTTGAATTGTAGTATGCCCCGTTAAACAAATAGCGATCCAATAGATTATTGACCATTAACCCTACTTTTATATCGTCTTTTTTCCAACTAATTCCCGCATCTACTCTTGTATAATCTGGTAGAGGATCTCCCCCACCTCCTCCAAAGGCCCAAGTCTGACGGTCTCCCATAAAGGTGATTCCCGTCATAAAAGATAAGTCGCGTAGTGTTCCTTCTTCTATGGTGTAATCCAACCATGCATTGGCGACATGCTTGGCAAAACCACTAACTTTACTACCCTTCTCGGCAGTCTTAGTTGCCTTTGTTACCTCTGAGTCTGTATAGGCGTAATTGACATTCAGGTTTAATCCCTTTGCCAATTTCCCTTGGATATCAACCTCAACTCCTTGTGTTTTGGTTTGTCCTAGTTGCAACACATAGTTCTCTCCTGGAGCATTTAAAGGATCGGCAGACAAGTGATTGTTTTTTGTGATACTATAAAGCGATACCGTGGATTGTAATCGCTTGTTGAACAGTGTATTCTTAACTCCAAACTCAATATTGTGCCCTGTTAGTGGCTCCACTGTTGAACCATCTCTTTTCATACCTGATTGAGGAACAAAACTCTGGTCGTAGAGCCCATATAAATTGGTGTGGTACCCTAACTTATAACTCAGGCCAAAGCGTGGGGTAAACTGACTATCTTCTCTATTCTCGCGATTGCTATTCTCCTTAACCGTTGTATAACGCCCTGCCAAGGTCACCAATAACTTTTCTTGGAAAAAGGCCATCTCATCTTGTAGATAAATCCCTGTATAACTCTGACCTGCATCAGCTAACCCATAATTGGTCAAAGCAATGCGCTGTTTAAGGGGTAGGCTTCGATCAAAAGTAGGATACCCATTCACAGGCTTTTGATACTCCTCTTTGTAAATATTAAAAGTACCAGGATTGTCGTAATCAAACTGCTCAGACCAATCTACCAAATAACGCTTATGCCCCATATCCAATCCGGCTATTACACGATGCTTTACTCCCTTTGTATCAAACTCTCCATTGACAAAAACCTGTGCGATCGTCGCTGTATTCGCTGCATCCCAAAGATGACTTCGACGAACAAAGTCTCCATTGTCCTCAATGCTCTTCACCCACATATATTGCCCTTGTTTGTCATACTTAAAATACCCCAACTGAGCTGTCAAATACCAATTATGGGCTAATTCTGTCTTTAGATTAGCTGTTAAACTGTGGTCATTGATAACCGATGGTTCAAAACCAGGATCTCCAAAGGTGCGCTTGCGATCCAAGCTAGCAAAGCCATCTTTGGAAAATAAGTACTCCGCACCAAAGTCAGAGACTTTCATTCTTTGATAAATATATTGAGTGGTCAGGGTTGTTTTATCACTTAATTTAAAAGCTAAAGAAGGTGCAAAAGCAATTCGCTTATTGAACTGAAAATCTCTAAAGCCATTTTTACTACTCCCCATTAAATTAAGGCGATATAACACTTTATCCGTTCCTGGAGATAGTCTGCCTTCCACATCTGCTGTAGCGCGCAGATAATCATAGCTACCATAGCTAAGCTCCACGCGTTGCCTGCTTTGTCCAGTAGGTTTTTTAGTCACCACATTATAGATGCCTGATGGCTCGCCGTTAGACATCATAAAACCTGCCGGTCCTTTGACAAACTCAATGCGATCCACAAAGCTCATATCCTCGGCTAAAGGCCCATAAGCAGACGATAGGTTCATACCGTCTCTAAAAGCCGAAGCTCGAGCCCCACGCATATTAATACGGGCATAAACATCTCCCCACTCCTCTAGTCGGACAGCTCCACTGACATTGCGTATCACTCCATCAGTAATTGTGCTGATTTGACGTGCCTGAATCAATTCACTGGATAGCACTTGTACATTCTGTGGTAAATTCTCTATGGATTGAGCCAAACGCAAAGATTCTGAGGTATTTCGCTTGGCAAATGGACTATTCTCTATGGTGATTACCACCTGATCTAAATGCTGATTAGCAGATGATAAGGTATCATTCCCCCCTTGTGCTAAAACTTCATATTGACTAAAAATAGCCAATAGGGATAAACTGATAAGATGTTTTTTCATGACTTAATGTTTTACTCTATTTAAACTCGTTTTAAATAATGAAAGCAAAAGTCCTACTTCTAACTATGCAAACGATAACGCAATGGGGTGAAAAAACAACGTCAAAAGAAGTAATACAACTATTTAATAGTCATTTGAATATCACACTATTTAAAATCAATATAAATACTTACTTTTGTAATTTCAAATCGTATAAAGTATGTTGCAAGAAAGTAGTAAAGAAAACTTACAGGTCGAAAAACGCCATATTAACGGAGCAAACTATACCATGGATATTACGCTGGTAAATACCTCTCTTGTGAGTATTAAGCATGGTATCTATTGTGCTAACCAAGATTTTTACCACACGGTGCTCCCTACTAAAAACTCGATCTTGACTTATCATTCTCTTCAAGGAAGTAGTCTCACGCTAAACCACGAGAATCTAAATGTAAGAGAACAAGCAGCGGTACTGTTTCAAGAAAGTGCAGTACCCTACCAGCACATCATGAAAACCAATGCAGAGCAAAAAGGAGAATTTGTCGAAATAGCCGTCAATAAAAGCTATATCACAAATTTGTTTGAACAGGAAAAAGATTACTTAGAAGAACTCTTAGCTACCCACTCTTCAAAACTAATCTATAACTTGAATATCAATGACCTTCAACTCATACAACAACTAATCAATCACCCCTATCAAGGCAAACTGGCAGAACACTATCTAAACAATAAAGTAGAAGAAGCGCATCTGTTGCAATACCACAATTGGCGTCACAACAAAACGCACAACAAACTAAAGCTGCATCAAAAAGACAAACAAGCCTTATACGATATAAAATCTTATATCACTAAACACTTTAACAAAGACTTCACCATACAGGAATTAGCCCTTAAAGCAGGAATTAATCAAACCAAATTAAAGGTAGGGTTCAAAGCCCTCTTTGGTACCACAACCTTTAAATATATTCATGACCTTCGCATGCAAAGAGCCTTAGAAATGATCAAAAGTAGAGATTATAATATCTATGAAGTGGCCGAATATGTGGGGTATAAACACAGTCATCACTTCTCTACAGCATTTAAGAAATACTTTGGGCAATTACCCACTCAAGTCATAGTATAAAACAGAGTTGTGATGATGAATTTGTTTAAAGTAGTTTATAAAAACAAAAGACATGGTGGGTAACTTCAAAGAGTGAATAACAATTCTATGCTAAAAAATATTTTTAATAAACACTTATAGCAATAGGGTGTTAAAAATATACTTATACTTAAAAAAGTTATAAAAAAACAACCAAACAACATCAATTTCATATATTTATTATTCAAGCAGTACTGTTTTAACACATAAGTATAACAGTTACTAACTAAGTAAATTTAAATAATATGAACAATTCTAAAAACACTCATCTAGCCTTGACTCAGTACTATCGCTGGTATCAAGTTTATGAAATACCTTTTACAAAATCTACAATCGAAAATCAATTAGATATCTTAAGTGATCAAGTAGAAATATCCTCTCAGGCAGGTACTACAAAAGGAAAAGATACTCTAGCAGACCGCCTCCAGTTATTCGAAGGTTGGAAAAACGCACATCACGTAAAATCAACTAAGATTAGCTAATCCCAAAGCGAGAAAAACACACTAGCGCTAGAGGCCAAAATCCTTTACCAAAATATTTGTCCTGACAATAGCAGATATAGTTACACCATAAGTTATTCTACTTTACTAGAATTACGAGATAACGATTTACCACTGTTTAAATCTGTGGTGATTACACCTCTCGAAAACATCGAGGATCCTCAGTTCGAGCCAGCCTACCTTGATAATCGAGTAAAATCATTCTTACACTATTGGCTATACTTATTGGAAACAATAAAAGATCAAGATAATAACCTAAAATTTAAAGAATTAGTACACCACGATTTTTCAATATCAAAAGACTCAAGCAATACCGCTAATAAAATGGATGCTTTGCAATCTTGGATAAATACTATCATACCTGAAAAAGGCGAATATACTTTGTGTTTTGAAAATTTAACAATACAAGAAAAACAAGACCTAAGCATAGAAATATCCTTTGACCTTAAACGAAATGACACTTGTGATAATCAGTCAAATTTAACCATTACCAAACAAATATGGCTATTGAAAAATAACACAGACCATCGATTTGCCCAATTGAAAGCTGTATTGTAGCATTATGGGGATTCATCTTTTATATAGCTATTTTGAAAACAACTTAAATCTTATATGCTAGTCCAAATATCTCAAAACAAAAGCTCCCTTTTTTTGGGAGTTTTTTGTCTTTTAAGCAGCTACATAATCTATTTTTGTTGTATTTAAAATAAACAAAGTCCTAGTGAAATCACTAGGACTATTGCTCGTTTTTTGGTCAAATTGGTATTATAGTTTTTAATTATAATTGATTTTGTACGATCACTAGAACCGAAAAAGGGTTTGTATTTAGTAATCTATTGGTTGTACTACCGATTAATATTGAACGTAACTTACTGCTTCCTTTTGCTGCTATACAGACTAAAGTAGCTTTGTTTATTTTAGCTAAGTGTTCTATAACCTGAGTAATACTTTCACTGTTTTGAAAATAGGCCTGAAATTCAACTGAATTTAAAATCGTATTTTTTTGTTTTAATTCATTGAATTGCCCCTGGATATGCTTGGCAGTTTTCTGTTCTAAATCATCATTATCTACCATTGGGAAAAAAATAGGCGGAATATTAAAGGCCCTTACAACCTTTACCTTACTACTGCTTTGAATTAAATCTTGTTGATTAAGCTGAGTTACCAATGGTAAAAATGGAGCTGATAAATCAGAAGGTATTAATATATTAGAGTTATCATATCGCTTATTCTCAGGTACCATAATATAAGTTCCCTTTAAAATTCGCAATAGTTTTTGTACCACACTTCCCGAACCGTTTTCATCTGTCTTCCAGCCACAAATAACAGTTGATATATCTTCATTAATACAAAGGTGTTTTATGGACGATTCTGTTTGTTCTTGCTTTGTAATATGGACATAAACCATTTCAGAATCTCCGAAATATTGATTAATACTTTTATTTATCTTATCAATAATTAACCCCTCAATATCTATATTATCCATATAATCTTCCCAGACTTTAGATAAGTCTGAAGGTTTAATATTATGGATGAAATGTATCTGTGTAATTTCATGCTTGTGATAATACTGATAAGCAAAGTTGATTAAACTATTATCAATAGAAGAAAGGTCAAGGGTAATAGCAATTTTACTCATAGTGATTTTCTTTTTTATTTTTTTCTAATACTAAATTCTTCAACTCTTGTTGATAGGTTCTCTCCTGTTTTATTTTGGCTTTTTTCTGGTCTGTTTTATAATCTTCCCTAACACCAATAAACAGTGAAATAGCCATAACAACAAGCAAAATAGCAAAGGGAAGTCCTGATATGGTAACAGCTGCTTGTAATGTATCTAATCCCCCTCCTGTTAATAAGGTTGCCGCTATAATTCCAGATAATGAAGCCCAGATAATACGCTGATATGCTTTTGTCTTAGCTTTCCCTCCTGAGGTAATACTATCGACCACAAGAGCTCCAGAATCGGCAGAGGTGATAATAAAACTACAGATTAAAATCATTCCTAAAATTTTAAGTACAATAGATAAAGGAAACTTCTCAAAGAAAACAAACAAAGCAGTAGAAATATTGTCATTAACTGCATCAACAAGAGCCATATCTCCATCGATTAACCCTTGAATAGTTGTACCACTAAAGGCCGAAAACCAAAGAAAAGTAACCGCTGCCGGTAGTATCAACACAGTAAGGATAAACTCTTTAATGGTACGGCCTCTTGAAACTCTTGCTATAAAAGTACCTACAAAAGGAGACCAAGAGGCCCACCATCCCCAATACATAAGTGTTACATTATTATGCCAAGTGTTATCTTTCAAATTTCCAGACCAAGTAGAAAGGTCTATGAAATTTGTTAAGTAACTACCTATGTTTTGGAAGTAACCATTGAAAATATAGGCCGTCGGACCTAAAAGTAATATGAGTAAAAATAGTACTAATGCTGTACCTATGTTAAGCTCACTTAAAAACTTAACTCCTTTATTTACACCTGATACCACAGATATTGTAGCAACCCCTGTAATGGCAATAATTATAATATATTGAATAAGTAAACTTTGTTCAACACCAAAGACATGATGAATCCCTGCATTTATTTGTCCTACCCCAAATCCCAGTGTTGTTGCCAAACCAAATAGAGTCGCAACTACGGCTACTATATCAATTAAATGGCCTTGCCATCCATAAATCTTATCACCTAAAATAGGATAAAATGCTGACCGAATAGTTAATGGCATTTTTCTATTATAGGTAAAATAAGCTAAGGCAAGTCCAATAATACTATAAATAGCCCAACCGTGAATACCATGATGTAGAAAAGCAAAATTAATAGCCTCTTGTCCTATAATACTCGGATCAGTTCCTGGATCAAGTCTAGGCGGGTTTACAAAATCTCTAACCGGATCGGCAATACTAAAAAGAACCAGACCATTTCCAATTCCTGCACTAAACAACATGGCAAACCAAGCTATTCCCTTAAATTCAGGCTCTGCGTCTGCTCCACCAATACGAATACTACCAAACTTACTAAAGGCAAGATATAGACAAAAAACAATGAAAAAGTTTACTGAGATGGTATATACCCAACCTCCTTTTTCGGAAACAATACTTTGCAATTGTCCTAAATATAATTCTGCTTGTTCATTAAAGATTAATGCTAATATAATAGTTGAAAATAAGATTATAACAGTGGGTATAAAAACGGGACCATTAACTGTTAATCCTAATATTTTGTGGTGTTTAATTTCTGTGTTTTCCTTAGACATAATGTTTATGATTGTTTAATAAGAGATCTGCTGGTAAATACAAAAAGTATCTCCAGGACCTAAAAAAACGATAAGCGCTATGGTAATCCCATAAATACTCGTAATGAGTATAAAGTTGAAGTGATAAAATCACTAACAAAGATGTACAATATGTACAGTAAATTACCTCAACAGTAATATAAGAGAATGTCAGTATTATTTAACCAACAATGTGCACACGAATAGATAAATATATAAACTACTTATCAACTCTTACTGCTCGCAAGTTAACAATTATACTTTAAAGTAATTTTAGATCACTTAAAATCTGTTAGTTATATATTAAAATACACATAAAATACTTAAGTTATTTTGATATATAACACACCCAAGGAGCTGATATGTTGTTATTGTACGTTAAAGTATTGTTTTTACTAAAAATATAAATAACAATAAGGCTGAACTAATGATTTAATGAAAAAATAGCAGTTTTTCAAAAGCATAAGTATCTTCTTTATTTCTCAAATATCTTTTACTCTTGTCATAGCTCAATCCACATAGGTTGCTAATGCCATAACAAAAAACAGCTTTTACGACACCAATTTTCATACTAGTGATAGTATAATAACTAAACACTCTTAAATAGCATTTTTCACATCATTATCAGAATTAGAAAAATCGTTAAATCGAAATATTTTAATTTCAAAAACAACTATAATTCTTAAACATTTTCACCTAAATACCCTAAAAAAGGGATGTTTTTATATTATGACACCAACTAGCTTTGCCATAAAATTCAATCATTACAATATAATCTTTATGAGAAAACTATTAACACTTTTAGCCATACTACTAATGGCTTGCTTTTATTTATCATGTAGCAAAGATGACAATGAGGTTTCTAAACCCGAGAAAAATAAACTAGAACTAGTCGCTGATCAAACAACCATTATAGAAGATCAAACCGTCAATTTTACCGTTCGCTCTAAAGGCGAAATCGTAGAACAAGTAGATATCTATATTGATGATGTAAAACAAAACAATCCTTATACCTTCAAAAAAGAAGGGGATTACAAAGTTATCGCCAAAAAGTCTGGGTACAAAGACAGTAACAGCCTAGTTATTAGTGTTGGTAAGCGTATCAGAACCCTACATTTAACAACGAATATAGAGTTGCCTCTCTATGAAAGGGAAAAGATACTTTTTACAATCACAGACGATACGGGAGAAATTGTTAATGACGCTAAAATTTTAAATAGTGACAACAAAGAAATACCCAACCCTTGGTCTCCAAGAGTAGGAGAACATACTTTAATCGCTTCAAAAGAAGGTTATATTTCAAGTGAACCAATCACGCTAAATGCACTTGCCAAAAAAGACTTAAAAGTTAGAATTTTAGGTAATTACGAATTTATCGTTGAAGGAGATCAAGTACATTTCTTAGTTTATGACACAGCTACCAACCAAAAAATCTACGATGCTGATATCTATGTTAGAGATGAAAAAGTAACAAACCCATGGGTGGCTACAGGAGCGGGACAAGCTTATATTAAAGCAGAAAGAAAAGGATATAATACCCCTTTTAGCACTAGTTATATCATCTATGAAAATACAAATACGACGGGACATGTTAACTACAGAAACGTTTCTTATGTGAACTATAGAACTCAATTAAATTTTACTGGTTTCAAAACTTTAAATCTTCCTAATGGTAGTCAAGAGCTAGTATCTGTATGGACAGAAAAAACACTACTATTAGAACAAGAACTAGGCTTTGAAGTAGAATTCTACACGCCAACAAAAAATCTAGGTGGAAATTTGTTTAGCGCTGTTTTTCCAGAGCAAGGCATTTCTATTCGATGGATGAAAGTCAGAATTTATAACACAACTACTGGTCAAACCTATGGTTATAATACTTCGGATATTTCAGGACACTATAACATATTAGATTATTCAGAAAAACACCATGCTTCGGCTAATTACAAAGTACAATTCAGTGATCATTATGGAGATAGAGTGGAGATAAACATAAATGGAAAACGTGCTTTTACAGGCAAACATGCTACACAACAAATAATTTCAGGTATTTAAAAAAACAATATCACCTTTAAAAAAACGAGTTAAAAAATAACAAAATCAGTAATTCTAATTTATAAAACAGAAAAGTCAAAAGTGGTTTGAAGTAATCTCGACCACTTTTTGTTTGTTTAGCCATAGGGGTGAATACCCGCTTATAAAATACCCTAAAAAGGGTATTTCTCTTTTACATAGATGCTCCTAATTTTGTATATAAACAAATAACCTTACACAACAAATTAACAAAAAACATTATTTACTTATACCACATTGATATACAAAACACCAATAGCCTTTTTTAATAACTCAAAAGCCTTATTGATGAACAAAACAAAACAACACCTTAAAAGACTACTAATGCTTCTAATTGGCATTAGCAGCCTTAGTATTGTAGCCTATGACTTTAATCAAGTACATACCCCACTGAGTCTCTCTGAAAATACAATCGAAAAAAAACTGGTCATATCCACTGATACAAACAATGATATTGTAACGGGTAGTTTAGTGCGCTTTACCGTTTTAGACGATCAACAGCAAATCGTCAAAGGTGCAAAAATACTGGTTAACAACACCGTTGTATCTAATCCATGGGTTGCTACCTCTGGCACAGTAGATATCAAAGCCATAAAAGAGGGCTACCTTCCTAGTGAAGACCTACAGTTATACATCTTATCGGAGACTTATGCGATAGGATCTTTACATTAGACAAGTGTTTTAAATTAGTGATTGCGCTTTTTTATGTAATCTCCCAACTCCCCTATCTTCGAAAAGTACCCGCTACTTTATCCCATAATGTGGTATAAAAGCCATAATTGGACTTTGGTTGCTGATGATGAGTGTTGTGAAAACTAGCTGTACCTATCCACTTGCCTATTCTATGATTATTCAGTGAAGGAAAAAACTCGATATTAAAATGACCAATAGTCCCCCAGAGCAAATTAATGCTTAGATAAATGATTATCGCCTGGTAACTAAACGAGAAACAACCCAAAACAGCAATTATAAATAAACCAAAACCAAGGGCTTCAAATGGGCTAAGTACAAACAAACTAAGTGCATTTACCCGAATATGATCGTGGTGCTTACGGTGAATAAATGGGTAAATAATAGACCAATGAGCTAACCGATGAAAGATATACATCAACAAATCCATTGCTAACAATATCAATACCACCTGACCTATAATCGTTGGGTAAGACGCCTGAAAGCTTATTTGAAGCACATGGTATTTCCAAAGATAAACCCCTAATACAAAAATTAAAGCATTACACACTACCGTTAAAAGTACTTGCCCGATATCACTTAGTGTCAAGACTTGATAAGGAGCTAATAATTTTTTAGAAGCAGCTAACTGATGAACCACCACATAAAAAAGAATAGACCCCGCACATAAGGCTAGATTAACCCAAAGACTAATCGCCACAACTTGTATAAGAGGCATACTAGGTAATTGTTCTAAAAATAAAGGTATATCCACTGTTCTACAATTAGCATATCACAAAGTAAAACATTTTATTCAATTTTTGAGCTGAAAACCTATAGGCTCATAAGACAGAAAGATATTGTAATAAATCTTGTAAAGCGTAAACCATTAGTTGATATTCCGATAAATTACCCTACTTTTGCACGGAATTGAAAATAAGGATTCTGCCTTTTAGCCTTTTCTGAAAATAGTCAAAACCTTTTTTCATTCTCAGATCTGCTTCTTGTGTTGCTCTATCTTTCAATCCCCTATGACTTTTTTAAATCAATATCCTTCAACAGCTCTAGTCTACTAATAGGCAGAAAATTGGTTATTTTGATTTAGCAAAGTCTAAGTACTCAGTGATCCCTTTGACTCTAGCCCTAGTACAGAAGATCAACAGCACTGCCCTAGCAAAGGTCGCTGAGAAGCTATAGTATCCATTAATGACTCCTTTGTTTTGTATAATTATGAATTAATGGAGTCTATAAACACTGGTAATCCAGGTAAAAGATGAATTTTAAGAACTTAAACATTATTCAACCAATCCTAGAGGCGATTAACGAGATTGGTTATCACACCCCGACAGCTATACAAGCACAAGCAATTCCCCATATCCTAAACGGGCATGACCTTATCGGTTGCGCACAAACTGGAACCGGTAAGACGGCCTCATTTGCTATTCCAATCTTACAGCTATTACAAGAGCAAAAAGTTCCTAAAAGAGCCATACGCTCGCTTATTCTAACACCAACTAGAGAATTGGCTATTCAAATCGACGAGAACTTCTCAACCTATGGCAAACACCTTGGGTTAAGACATCTGGCTATCTTTGGTGGAGTTCCTCAAGCCAAACAAGAAAGACAACTCAAAAATGGTGTGGATATATTAATCGCTACCCCTGGTCGTCTGTTAGATTTACTCAGTCAAAAATGTTTGAGTTTAAACAAAGTCGAAATCTTAGTTCTCGATGAAGCTGATCGTATGCTAGACATGGGGTTTGTCAGAGATGTAAAGAAGATAATGACCTATGTGCCGGCTAAAAGACAAACCTTATTCTTATCCGCGACCATGGCTCCAGAGATAAAAAAGCTTGCTATGGAGTTTGTCAAAGACCCAAAACAAGTCAACGTAACTCCTGTATCTTCTACCGCTAAGACCATTAAACAAGGGGTTTATTTTGTGGAAAAAGCAGACAAAGTCGAGCTACTTCATAAGGTATTAAAAGACAAAACGATTAATCGTTCTTTAGTTTTTACTAGAACGAAATACGGCGCAGACAAATTAGTCAAAAAACTAACCAAAGTAGGAATTAGTGCAGCGGCTATACACGGTAATAAATCCCAAAATGCAAGACAAAGAGCCTTAAGTGATTTCAAGAGCAACAGCATTCGCGTGCTTATCGCTACTGATATTGCCGCTAGAGGTATTGATATAGAGGAATTGCCACACGTGATAAACTTTGAACTTCCCAATATCCCTGAGAGTTATGTACACCGCATCGGACGAACAGGTCGTGCAGGAGCTCAAGGTATTGCTGTTTCGTTTTGTGATACAGAGGAGCGCAAAGAACTCAAGAAAATTGAAAAGCTAATCGGCTTTAAAATTCCAGTGATTAAAACAGAGCAAAAGTAGTAGTATAATATAGTGATCGGTGAATGACTCTTTACTTTGGGCTGATATTTTGCACAATCCAATAAGATAGTTGTTCGGTTCGCCTATCATTCTCAAGAGTCACCCGCATCTTTAAACTTAGATTTACTACCATAAAAGATCATTACTCGACCCTTCTCTTAGTATTAACTACTTTAGTTTTTATCGTGTACTAAAATAATTTATATCTTAGTTAAATATATATTAATATTTAAGTATGCTTGTAAACCAACACATTATAACAGATATAAAAGCCCTTATAGCTCAGTCAAAAGAAAAAGCTATACGTGCCGTTGACCATCAGCGAACACTAATGTATTGGGATATTGGCAAACGTATTTTTGAAGAAGAACAGCAAGGTCAAGACCGGGCAGATTACGGGAAATACCTCACAGAATACATAGCTAATGAATTAGAGCCTGAATATGGCAGTGGATATTCCAAAAGACAGATAGAGTTGTTCCGACAATTTTATCGCACTTTTCCAATTGCGAATACACTGTATTCGCAATTGAGTTGGAGCCAATACAAACTACTTATCAGGATTGATAATCAAGAGAAAATAGCGTTTTATATTGCTGAAATAATAAAAAATAATTGGACGGTACGTCAATTGGAACGGCAGATTTACAGCAATTTGTACGAACGTCTTTTATTAAGTAATGATAAAGAAAGTGTTTTAGCAGTTGCTAAAAAAGAGAAACAGCCCTCTGATGCCAAAGAAATCATTAAAGACCCGATGTACTTGGAATTTTTAGGACTGAAAAGGGATGCATCATATTATGAAAAAGATTTAGAAAGTGCCATCATCACACACTTACAAGAGTTTTTGTTGGAGCTAGGCAATGGATTTTCCTTTGTAGCAAGGCAGAAAAGAATACATATTGAAGGCGATGAGTTCTTTGTGGACTTGGTTTTCTATAACCGCTTACTACAATGCTTTGTTATTATCGAAATCAAAACTACCAAACTAACACATCAAGATATTGGTCAATTACAAATGTATGTAAACTATTATGATCGTATAGAAAAACTGCCACATGAAAACCAGACAATCGGTATTCTGCTTTGCGCTAATAAAAATGATGCTGTTGTACGTTTCACATTACCCGAGAATCAAAAACAGATTTTTGCAAGTCAATATAAACTTTACTTACCAACAGAAAAGCAGCTTTTGAAAGAGGTAAATAAGGAGTTGGAGAGTTTCGAGGCGAAAGAAGAAAAGCTATAAATATCAAAGACAACTCTTATCGTAGTTGATCGCGAAACAGAAGTTTGCCAGTTTACAAATATTAAAACAAATTTAAGATGATACTCGTGTTAGTATAAAAGCTTAAACAAAAAACGTTAAAAAACAATACAGCTTGGTTTGTAATTATTTCAAAATTAGATACAAGTACTCTCAAATCACTAACACAAATCAAACCGGAATATCCAAAAACAAATTGAACGTTAGATTATTAGCTATAGTAGCCTTAATGCTTGATATTTTGGAAAAAGTGGTGGAGTCTATTGATATTCATGATATTACAACTAGAATAATTGATAATATCGAATCTTAGGGACTTTTATCCAATAATTACAACTTTAAATATCAGACTACTACGTGAAAGCAAATTGGTGCAAAACTTGAGTGGTGTAATATAGTGATCGGTGAACGGCTCTTTACTTTTGGATATTATTTTCACAATCCAATAGGATAGTTGTTAGGTCCTCCTATCATTCTCAAGAGTCGCCCGCATCTTTAAACTTAGATTTACTACCATAAAAGATCATTACTCGACCCTTCGCTAAGTATTAACTGCTTTAGTTTTTGTCGTGTACTAAAAGAAAAATTATAAAAATGCTCTTAACCATTAGACATAACCATCCCAACGCTAATCTTTTCATTTAAAGCTGCATTAAGAGTTATATATAATATTGAATAAATAGTCTTTTCATTAGTTTAGTATAAATGATTGAACAAATTCTCTAAAATTAGTTTCACATAGACTTTTCCACTTCTCAGTAATAAACCACTACGGATTGAAAGTCCATAGTTTGTTAAAGCAGACTAAAGTTTGCCTGGGTAGAGCTACTCACTCAAGTATGAAATTACCTCCGTTATCATTTGGTTTACGATGGTGTTCAAGATATTGATTTAGCATCTCATCAGTAATATTTCCTGTACTCCAACAACCAAAACCTATTACCCAAAAGTGACGCCCCCAGTAGCGTTGTTTCAACTCAGGATATTCTAGTTGTAATTTTCTTGAAGTACGACCTTTGAAGAGTTTGACAATATTGCTTATGTTTTAAAATGGACGATACTCTATGTGAAGATGAACATGATCCTTTGATACCACACCTACTTTTAATTATTGGGTAAACAAGTATCTAAAACAATATACCTCTTCAGTAATTAATGTATAAACAACTTCTTTAGTTTGAATATCATCTATATCGTAAAAATATCCTGTCCCAGATGATTTATTTTCATTTATATAGAAAGCAGTCAATTTTAGTTGTACAATAAAGAAGTTCTTCAGATAAAGCTCTTTTTGCCATATTTATCTTATTTTTAAGTTTAGAGATAAATTTAGCACAATATATATTATTTTTTCATCTAAAAATCATCAGTTATTACAGTTTTTAGTTCTTTCATATAAATGAATAAAAAATAACACATTGTTATACAATAAATTATATAAATATGTATATATTGTGTCCTCACAACTTAATACCTTTTTGCCATGACAAATACATTTTTTAAAAATTTTTTGTTCTCAAATACTAATGAAGACTCATTAATAACAAAGCTTAAAGATATTTTTATGCAAGGAGATGATTCTTCAAAATTTGATGAAATATTGAGTAATAAACAAGATGTCTTATTATTTGATAAAACAATAAACGATTTAAAAATAAATAATCAAGATTCTAAAAAGATCACACTTTCAAATGGAAAGGAAATAACAGTTTCATTAAAATAAAATACTTTGAATTTAAATATAGCGTGAATTCAAGTTATAAATGCAACATTAGTCATT
>NZ_WMJY01000004.1 GCF_009711055.1 Myroides pelagicus | reverse complement strand
ATGACTAATGTTGCATTTATAACTTGAATTCACGATTGCAAACAGTAGTATCCCAAAAAAAACAAAGAGTAATACAGTCATCAGCAGTAAAGAGCCAATAAATAAAACAATTGATCCGACACTGAAATCCATAGCCTTGTTCGTTGATCCATCATAAAATACCTTGATATAACTTCCAATGGTAGGTTTGGAACTAGAAGAATACGAAGGCGAATACGTAACGACATCTCCTTCATTTGTTGTAAACTCAACAACAGCCGTATACATAGTGGTATAACTCCCTGAATCAGAATCATAACTATCATAAGAGGTATAATTCACAACTTTCGAAGTATAACTAGCTCCATTCATCAATACTTTTGCTTTTGTATATATCGATGAACCAATGCCTATCACTCCTCCTAAGCTCATACCAATTACGCAGACTACCACAAGAAAGGTATAGCCGAAGCCAAGACAACCCATTCCTCCTTTTCCAGCATTTAACTGCCTTTGGCCAATCTTATAAGTTACCCAAAAACTAAATAATATAGTCAGAATAACGCCCCATCCAAAACTTGTTAACATTAGCTATGCTCTTATTTATTATAACGTGAAGTAGCATGTTTGTACTTCACTTTTTCTCTTTTGATTAAATCATTATTAATCCCATTTCCTTTCTCAGAAACAGAAACAACAACATCTCTATCACCTGTTGCTTTATTCTTGGAAGTTACATGAGTTGAATCCGAAGCTCCTTGCCCCTCTAAAGTCAGCTTTCGAAGTTTCGTCACTCGAAATACCAGTATACCAAAAGTTAAAATCATATACCCATACATCACTTTGGTAAACACGTCTTTCTCTTCTTCGTCACTAAAAACTCTATACTGATAGAACATCAATAGAATAAAGATGAAAAACATCATACGTAAGGGACGAAGAAACAACTTTACACAACTCTGTAAGCGCATATAAACTACATCGTCAAACACATTAACTTTTGATAAAATAAACAAGGCTAATAAAAAGATATAGCGCATCAAAAAGAAAGTCAGTAATAATGAAACAAAGACAATTCCTAGATCCTCATAGGTCAACCAAAAAGTATTACCCTTATCGTCTAAAAAAACGGATACTTCAGTCCCTTCAAACCCTTTCTCAGTCAAATCACCAATGCGATAAGCAGGAAGAAAAAACTCATTTCCATCTGCGTCTATCACAACAATCCCCTTATTTGTATTGCCATACTCATCCCTTTCTTCACTTAAGATGTTTGTATATAGATTACCGTTCAACATTGCCTTAGTCATATCAAAAGGAACCATTCCAAAAGACTCAAAGATGGAACTCATCATCGAAAATGCAACTACTGCAAACACAATAAATGCAGGGTTTACTTTCTTGCTAAAAAAATCGTTGCTACTTAGTTTTTTATTCATAATTTAATTCTACTATATGTAACCATTGAAGTGCTTTTTCTTTTTTCAAATCCTAAAAAAGAACATATAAATATACAAAAATAACACTTGTAATAGCAACTAGTAAACAAGATCAATATTTTCTTAAACTATTTAAAAAAACACCATCAAAAAACAAAACCCTGAGAAACTTTCTACTAATCGATAAACAACTACTTTTGTAAAAAAATAAAACTATGACAACTAGCTATAAATACTCCTTGTGTTTCTTACCCGATGAGGCGCTGATCCAAAAAGTCAAGCAAATGAAACTAGCTCTCGCAGATCAGATTGGATGGTACAATAGCAAAAACTCTATCGCACATATCACTATCGCAGAGTTTCAGTCTGACGAGTTAGGTATTGATCAGGTCATGGAACGCATTAGACAACAATGTCTTTACTTCGTCCCCATTGAGGGAAGTTTAGACACCTTTGGTCATTACCCTAATGGAGCCTTTTTTTTAGCTGTAGATGAAAAAAACAAATCAACACTAAAAACCTATGCTAAGAAAATAATCAAGAAAATCGACCTATCCTATATCTACAAAAGTAGTGACCCCCACTTATCCATTGCTAGAAAACTAGATCCAGATAGACTGCAAGAAGCTTTTGCTTTCTTTGACAAACCTAATTTACCATTTACTTGTAGCCAAATAGCCTTGCGACGATTCAATCCTGTTCGTGGACAATATGATATTATCGAATACATACCTTTTAAAAGTCTAGAAGATAAAGAAGACGAGCAATTGACTTTTTTTAGTAAATTAGTTCCTCTTATTAATTAAAACAAATCATCAACTTATCCAATGGAAAACAACAATCATAAGCTTACTTGGGAGGAATTTTCAAAGGTAGAAATGCGCGTAGGAACCATCATACAAGCTGAAGTGTTTTTTGAGGTACGCAACCCTGCCTATAAACTAATCATAGACTTCGGGGAAGAAATTGGCACCCGAAAATCGTCTGCTCAAATAACCAAGCTTTATACCCCTGAAGAACTTATCGGTAAACAGATCGTAGCGGTGGTTAACTTCCCTCCTAAACAAATTGCTACACTAATGAGTGAGTGCCTCGTCATGGGAGCCGTGGAAGGTAAAGAGGTAACGCTGATGACAATGGACAAACCTACTAAGAATGGCTTGAGAATAGGATAAATCTATCAAACGCAAAAGCAGCTACCTTATAGAAGACAACTGCTTTTGTGTATAATTGATGAGATAAAAAATCTTTACTTGTGTAACAAACTATATAAAGCAAATGATCCTAACCAATGACTCCCCATATAATCATCACCAGAAATATTCTTAAAAGCTGATTGGAAATGCTTATCGGCTAAAGGTAACAAGACTGTTGCTAACGATGGATCAGTCTTCGAAATATCTTGAAGACAAGTAGCTCTACTAAAGTTCAAACCATCTAAATGAACCAATTGACCATCTGTTCGATCGGATACCTTAGCAACTTCCAACGCAAAATCAGCTTGATAAATACTCGGAAGAAATGCTTTCAACCACACTTTAAATTCAGCTGCTGGCAAGACTTTACTCATTAAACGTGCCTCTTCCAAACAAGGCGATAAAAAATCACTACCACTTGGCTCATAACTTAAATTACAATCTTTATCAGATAGGTATAAGCGTTTCGCATTATCAACGATAACTTTCTCGAAAGCCTTATTTCCAGTTGCTTGTGCATATTCTAAAGGTAGAGATAGACCAAAAGCAGAATTGTTATGCGTCCCTGTACGGATTGGGTACAACAATTTTGGTAAATATTCAGTATAGCGACCTACTAACTTATCTGCCAAGGGTTGAAATATCTTAGCCCAACGTTGTGCATCTGCATCTTCCCATTGAAGTAGTGCTTGTTGAAGTTTTAAAAACCACGCCCAACCGTAGGTGCGTTCAAATGAGGTATTATTAACATCGTCAAAAAAAGCTAATTCAACCGCTAAATTCTCTTCTGTTATCAACTTGTTTAATCGTGTACGAATCGATCTATCAGCATCAATTTCAGGATACTTCTCCATCAGTGTCACGATAGACCAAAATCCATGAACAGAAGAATGCCAGTCGTAACATCCATAAAATATAGGTCTTAAAGCTTGAGGACTCTTTAAGTCTTCATCACTGCCTAACGTCTGCCCTAATCGATTGGGATATTCTAATTCAATACAATGTAAAGGCAATTCAATAATTTTCTTAGCTTCCGCAATACCCAGCAAAGTAGTCGATGGTAAGCTCTTTATCTCAACCGTTTCTTCTTGTTTTTCTTCTTTTGGCTTTGTATTACAGCTTAACAAAACAGCACAAGCCATCACACAGGTCAATAAGTATTTCATAAATTCATTGTTTATAGAAGCTAAAAATACACATAAAATCGTCAATCCAAAATTACAAACCCATCATATTCTATTAATCTTAAACTTACTAGCTGGTAAAAAAACAAGTGTCTGTACAATTATTTGCTATTCTAATGCGTTGAAATTACATTTGTAATAAGACATAAATACTAAAAACGAATTAACCACATGAATACTAAATATTATTTTAAAGGCTTATCAATAGCAGCAATAGCATTATTTTTCTCTTGCTCTAGCGACGACAAAAGCACAACAAATGAAGAAGGTTTTCGCATTATTCCAGCAGATGAAATAATCCAAAAGATACAGCCGACAGGGTTCTATATTGCAAATGAAGACTGGTTTGGAACAGATAATGGTAGCGTAAACTTCATAAACGCTAATTATTCGCCGAGCTACCGTATTTATAGAGAAGCTAACCCAGGACAAAAACTTGGTGTGACTACACAGTACGCTACCACTTATGGGAAATATTATTATATCGTATCCAAGATGGACAAGAGCTTAGTTGTAACAGATAAAGATTTTAAAGAAGTAAAATCCTTAACAGATATCAATGGTGATGGTCGTGCCTTTGTAGGTGCAACACCAGATAAAGGGTATATCTCAACAAGTAATGGTATTACTATCTTTGATATTAAAAACTTAACCACGACAGGAGTTATTCCAAATATTACCACACAAACAGGAAATATGGCAGTAGCCAATGGGCTATTATTTGCCGTTTCAAGTGATGGAAAGTTACACATTATCGATATTACAACAGATCAAGTAATACATTCACTAGAAGACAGCTATGCACAGCTAACCTTAGACCATACAGGCATTCTATGGGTAGGAAATGGTAATAAACTAAGCAAAATCGATACAAAAACAATCGACAAAGCCGATCTAACTACATTCACTCCTAAAAATTACGACCTAGTAGATACATCTATTGTAGGTCAATGGGGCGCTTGGAACGCTGGTTCAATGACTGCCTCAAATGATGGTAAATACATCTATTGGAATGCTAATGGAGGCGCTTGGAGTGGAGGAAACACCATTGCTCAATTCGATACAGAAACAGGTACTGTCAATCCAAAATTTTATGATTTAGGTAATGACGATTTAGGTAATAAACTATCATTTTATGGCGCAGGTCTTCGCGTAGATCCACATACGGATAATCTTGTCTTGACCATTAAAAGAGATGGTTACGGAAGTAATGCTTCATACAATTGGACAAGAATCATTTCCCCTCAGGGTACAACTGTACAAAACATCTTCCTAAGAGGAGGTACAGCCGATAGTAGTACACTTAATGCTGACGGTGGTTACTTCTGGTTTCCCGCTATGCCATTCTTTCAGGACAATAATGTTCCACAAATATTTACCAATCAAATTATTTTGAAATCCGCAAAAGAATTTGCTATTCCAATGGATAAATTCTTTATCGACCAAGATTCACCTTTTGCTTTAATTAATAAGTCCGTTACTAATTTAGCAGACGATTTTGGAACAATAACCCTTGACAAAAGAACCTTTAGTGACAATGGTAAAGAAGTAATCAAAGATTGCTTTGTCTTCACAACAAATGAAAAAACAGGCAAGTCTAACTTTACTTTAACCATAGAATCAAATGGTTTTAAGGCTGAAAAAAACATAGAGGTTTGGGTAAGATAACCTAACATATTGTATAAAAATAACAAAGAGTAGTCAATTCAAAAGTTGAACTACTCTTTTTTTGTTAACTTATTCACTTATTTCGTATTTTTGAACAAAATAAAACCAATGAAAATCAAACTATTACCATTAATACTATCTTCATTATTTATCATCACACTATTTTACAGCTGTGACAACCAAGACATCAGTACGTCTAAAGCATATGACACTGTACAAAGTCATTTAGTTAGCAAACCTGAATACGAAAAAACAACAATAACAGTTGGCGAAAAAAGGTTCCGCCTACGCAAGGATAGCCTTGAAGTAAGCAAGTATAGAAAACTTGAGCACGAAGGATATATAGAGTTTGCCGAAGAAAGTTCAAAAAAGAAATGGTTATCGAAAGATAGTATTTGGAATGTAACCATCAAATTAACAAGTAAAGCTCACCCATATGTCATTAATCAAAACAAAGACAAAATTACGGTTAAGACGATAATGTACAATTTAGGAGATGAAGATAATCTACAGCTAAACAACCACAGCAAAAAATCAGCTACAGTTTCAGTTATGTTAATTAAGGAATACACCCCATTTATCATATTATCCAAAGATGCTAGCCCAAACACAAAATTCATTACTAAGAATTATAAGCTACGTTATAACGAAACAAATGGCTGGATTATAAATTAAAAGCTATGTTTAAAAATATCACCATACTAACATTAGTACAACTTATTCTCGCCTATGCTTCAGCCGAACTAATGGGGAGAATGTCTTTTATCGGAAGACAAGGAATTAACTTTGTGTACACGCAGTACACTGTACTAAAAACACCTTGGAAGACCGTAATAATCATTTTTGCCATACAAGTTGCGTTGATTATTCTTTTAGCTCTTTTTAAGTTTTACACGGCTCATTATGTCAGCGTAAGTGTTATTCTCTTTGCCTTCTTGGCTGGATTTATAGGTGCTTACCTTACTCATGTAGATCTAACGACGACCTCTCATAAAACGATGGGAATGATGTTTCGAATAGGCAGTTACCTATTTTGGACTAGTTGGACAATTACCTGCACCGTATTCCTCTTCTTGCGCAAGAAAAAAGTTGTATTAGATGAACTTACACCAATAAACTCAGGGGAAAATCAAACAGTAGAGGAAAGTAATCTAAGCTAATTTTTATACCTTGCGACAAACTCAAAAACAAGTAAATATGTCTATGCTAAAAACAATAACCCTAGCTATCTTTATATGTAGCTTCGTAGCTTGTAAAGACAATACAAAAGAAACCGAAGAGAA
The DNA here is from genome assembly GCF_009711055.1 of Myroides pelagicus. Lineage (GTDB taxonomy): Bacteria > Bacteroidota > Bacteroidia > Flavobacteriales > Flavobacteriaceae > Flavobacterium > Flavobacterium pelagicum. The sequence goes on along the minus strand of NZ_WMJY01000004.1, from coordinate 131,061 downwards.
GAAGGTAATCCTTATCCAAAAAAATACAAAGGAGAGTGATCGTGTACAGATACCCATGCATGGAACAAAAGAAAATAGCTCTTCATCTACAAACAAAAGCTTCCAATCGAATCAAGAAGCTAACAAGTAAAACAATCATTTGCATCATATAAGCTCTCCTGTTTAGAAGAGCTTTTTTGTTTATCTAAAGATAGAAGAGTAAAATAAATAAGGGGGTATAATAGTAATGATTTGAATATTTTTTAGTTTATTTATAATGAATTATTTAAAGCCCTAAATAAAATTAATGAATTCCAATTCGAATGCTTATTTTTGCATTCTTATAAATTCGATTGAGATTAACAGTAATTGATATATGATACAAGAACCGAAAAGATATACGATTACAGCGGCTCTACCATACACTAACGGACCAATTCACATTGGACACTTAGCTGGTGTATATGTACCTGCTGATATTTATGCAAGATTCCTTCGCTTACAAGGAAAAGATGTAGCTTTTATATGTGGAAGTGATGAACACGGTGTAGCTATTTCTATGAAAGCGAAAAAAGAAGGTATTACTCCTCAACAAGTAATTGACAAATACAATGGTATTATCAAACAGTCGTTTGAGGATTTCGGTATCTCACTAGACAATTACTCACGTACTTCTTCTTCAATTCAGCACCAAACTGCTTCTGAGTTTTTTAAAAAACTTTATAATGAAGGTAAATTCATCGAGGAAGTAACAGAACAATTATATGATGAGAAAGCGGATCAGTTCTTAGCTGATCGTTTCGTAACAGGTACTTGTCCTAAGTGTGGTAATGAGGAAGCCTATGGAGACCAATGTGAAAAATGTGGTACTTCACTGAATGCTACTGACTTAATAAATCCTAAATCAACAATTACGGGTAGTAAACCTGTATTAAAATCGACAAAGCACTGGTTTTTACCGCTAGATCAATATGATAGTTTTTTGCGTGAGTGGATCTTGGAAGGGCACAAAAACGACTGGAAACCAAACGTATATGGCCAAGTGAAATCATGGTTAGAAGACGGGCTGAAACCACGTGCAGTTACACGTGATCTAGATTGGGGTATTCCTGTACCGGTAGAGGGTGCTGAAGGCAAAGTACTTTATGTATGGTTTGACGCTCCTATCGGATATATTTCTTCGACTAAAGAATGGGCTCAAAAAAAAGGTAAAGATTGGGAACCTTATTGGAAGTCTGATGACACAAAATTAGTACACTTTATTGGTAAAGATAATATTGTATTCCACTGCGTGATATTTCCAGCGATGTTGAAAGCGGAAGGTAGTTATATCCTTCCCGATAACGTACCTGCTAATGAATTCTTAAACTTAGAAGGCAACAAACTTTCTACCTCTAAGAATTGGGCAGTATGGCTTCACGAATACTTAGAAGACTTCCCTGGTAAACAAGATGTCTTACGTTATGCATTAACGTCTAATGCGCCTGAAACAAAAGATAATGACTTCACTTGGAAAGATTTCCAAGCAAGAAATAACAATGAGTTAGTAGCCATCTTTGGTAACTTTATCAACCGTGTGGTTGTATTGACAAATAAGTATTACAACGGAGTTGTTCCACAACCAAATGAATTCTCTGATGTCGATATAGCTACTTTGACTGAGCTTAGAGCTTACCCAAATGTGATTGGAAGTTCGGTAGAGCGCTATAGATTCAGAGAGGCATTGTCAGAGATGATGAATGTAGCTCGTTTGGGTAACAAATACCTTGCAGATGAAGAGCCTTGGAAATTAATCAAGGAGAATCCTGAAAGAGTAAAAACACAGATGTATATAGCTTTACAGATTGCTGCTGCATTGAGTACTTTGGCAGAACCATTCTTGCCTTTTACTGCAGATAAATTAAAATCTATCTTGAAGTTAGACACTCCTATTCAATGGAGTACGGTTTCTGAAGATAAAGTATTAATCTCTGCAGGACACACTATCGGACAAGCAGAGCTATTGTTTGCTAAGATAGAAGACGAAGAGGTGCAGAAACAATTAGACCGCTTAGAAGCGTCTAAAAAAGCAAATGCTGCAGCAGCTAAAGTAGTAGAGCCTCAGAAAGAGACTGCTACTTATGACGACTTCGCTAAGCTTGACCTTCGTGTAGGTACTATCGTAGAAGCGGAGAAGATGCCTAAAGCAAATAAGCTATTGGTGTTGAAAGTAGATACAGGTATAGATGTACGTACAATCGTATCAGGTATTGCAGAACACTTCAAACCTGAAGACATCATTGGCAAACGAGTAACTGTATTAGCGAACCTTGCTCCACGTGCTTTAAGAGGCGTTGAGAGTCAAGGAATGATCTTGATGACAGAAGACCAAGATGGTAAATTGGTATTTGTCAATCCAGATGAAGACAATGTAAAAAACGGAGCGACTATTAATTAGTCAATCAAGATATAAAAACACAAAAGGCAGACTTTGTATAAAGTTTGCCTTTTGTCTTTTTGGGGTGTTGAGTATGGGGTAAAAACAGTATCTTTAATTATCCATTTAAACTAATTACACTTTGTATAAATACAGCCGATACATATATGCTTTTATAGTAGGAGTATTTCTTTTACTTTGTTTTAAAAGACTCATAGGAGTTAATATATAGTACCTATAAAGAATATTTCTCAGCGGATTCTACTATTCCTCATTCCATTATTGCTTTTACAACTTATGAGAAAGTTTCTGCCTTAGTAACTTCAAGAGGAGTGGATTATGATAGGGAAATGCAATACTATCAAAAACCTGATAATAGTATCATTTTTCTACAGACACCCGATCAGAAAATAGTGCAATATTATACAGAATATGACAGTTATAACTTTTACAGAGAGGGAGAAACCGTAAACCTATATGTAGATAAACAGACTGGCAAACAATATATCTATGACACTAATAAACAAGTAGATGTACTAATTCAGCTTGCAGTATTACAGATCATACTTTATTTTGTAGGGATATTAACAGCTGTTCTTCAAGGACCTTTAAAAATATGGGGAGTCGTTGGTTTTCTATATGGTGTACGTTTACCTGCTTTTACAGGGTTATTCGTTCAGGAAGTCTATACCAATATAATTATCTACAACAACAATCCCACTAATAAGAATATTCCTATACACGCTGTATCAATAGCGATTTCTATTGTTTATCTTGTATTTCTTATAAAGTTAATCATGTATTATAGAGAGGCAAAAGCAAAACAGCTTACAAGAACTTTACAGAGTACGAAATAAACCAGTTGTCTATAGTTCACTCGCACTATTAAGTAACAACATATCTTCTGTAGTCAATGGTAAGTTAATACTGTTTAATAAGCTATTTAATTGCTGCTGAGTAGTTGCACTCACAATTGGTATGATTCGATACTCTTGAAACAATTGCCAAGCTATTGCTACTTCACTACACGTTACATTATGTCTCTGCGCTACAACTTTTATTGCATTTAAGATTCTTGTACCACGCTCACTAAAGTAATCTTTTAGCATTTCTTCTCGTGCAATTCCATAAGTATCCTCAATGGAATCATACTTCCCACTCAAAAAACCACTTGCCAAGGCAAAATAACTCATTACAGCTAACTTTTCCTTATCTACCAAAGGCTGATACTCTTGCTCGTACTTCGATCGATCATAAAGATTATATAAGGGTTGTAGTGCTATATACTCTGCCCAGCCTTTCGTACGAGCTATTGCATTACTCCGTTCAATGCGGTCAGCAGATAAATTAGACGCACCTAAATAGCGTACCTTACCGACCTTCACTAGGTGATTAAATGCCTCCATAGTTTCTTCTATAGGCGTATCCAAATCGTCGTGGTGTGAAAAATACAAATCAATATAATCCGTACGCAAACGCATTAAGGAAGCATCAACACCCTTAATGATTGACTCTTTTGACAAACTTCGTTCTACCTCTTGCATACTCCCCCCTACTTTTGTAGATAATACGACATCATGACGCTTCTTACTTTCTCTAAACCATTTACCTAGAATAGCTTCTGACTCACCCCCTCTATTTCCTGGAGCCCAATGAGAATAGTTATTCGCCGTATCTATAAACGTCAAATCGTTATCGTACAATGCATCGAGCATACGCATTGAAGCACGCTCATCTAGTGTCCAACCCAAAACATTACCTCCAAAACACAACTTCGGCACGTACAAGTCGGACTTACCTAATACATATTTTTCCATTTCTAATACTTAAAAAATAAAAATACTAAAAAAGGAGACCGTAATGGCCTCCTTCTTTTATATTCATGTATAACTCTGATTAGAAGTTATAACGTAATGTAACATTCCAAGTTCTTCCTGTTCCAAACCATACATCATTTTTCGTATCAATACCTTTCCAAGTATTTTTAGTTTTATCACTTGTATGAATAGATGTATTTGACTCAGCAATATAAGTAGTATCAAAAACATTATTAACATTAGCTCTAACTACTACCGAATTTTGTTTATCCTTTCCAACTTTCATTGTATAAGTCATCCCTAAATCGAATAAATTAAAGCTTGGTAATTTTAATGCTCCTTGATTATCCTTTTCTGACATATTTCGAATATCTATACTCGAATACAATTTATCAACAAAACGATAACCAGCATCAAACTTAAGACCTTCTACAACCTCGTAATCAGCACCTAAAGAAGCCATTAACTGAGCTGACTCTCCAACTTTTGCACCATCTAGATACAGGTCATACACTACTGGGTTACCTTGGTTATCTGTAATAACTTGATTTGTATCTCTATCTAACAAAGATACATTCTTTACATCTTTCGTATATTTCCAATCTCCATAAGAGAATGCACCAAAAAAGGTAAGTTGATTTGTTGGTCTAAGTGTAAAATCTAATTCTACTCCTTGATGAAGCTGAGAAAGACCATTTAACTGTACATTACCTTGATAATCTATTCCATCAAGAGTTACTTTAGTAGATTTTCTCTCAATACGGTCTTCCCAAGAAGTTCTGTACAAGTTCACATTAGCGTTAAACAAAGCAGAGCGGTATCCATAACCTAATTCAATACCAAAGATTTTTTCATTCATTAAATCTGGATTCAACTGGTTTGTATTGTTGATATACACTCCATTAAAGAAAGGTTGTTTTGAGTAATACCCAACATTACCAAAAACATTGTGATGCTCGTCAATATTGTAATTAACTCCCCCTTTAACATTTCCTCCAACTATTGATTTCCAAGAAGTTTTTGCTTGTTGCTTCCATGCTGGTAAATCATTTCCTTTATTATCAACAAGCCTTCCATCCTGAACAAAACCGTCAATACGTTGAAAATCTTGATTAGAAACAGCTCCTTGAATAAAAGCTGTAAAATTATCATTTGAATATTCTAATTGCGCAAAACCTCCGTACCAACGAACATTTCCATCGTTACTATAAGCTACAATACTTTCATTGTTTTTTGGAGCCCAAGGATTATAACTTACTTTAGACCCATAACTTTGTGTTACGATGTACCCCTCCTTATCATAGTTTAAGTTTCCTGTTTCTTGGTAACCATCTGCTCCAAGGAAATCAGAAACGTTTCTAAAGTGATATCCTTTATATGTACGTGCATCAACACCAAAGTCAAGTGTCAAATTTTCCGTTAACTTTTTGTTCAAATTAAGGATTGTTCCATACCAGTTGTGTGAATTCACAGAATTAATTTTTGTAATTCCAGAATAACCATTGTTTATACCATCTGATTTTATACTTCCTCCAAAAGCATTACTTCTACCTGAGTTATAAGCTACGAAATCATCCATTCTTAATTGACCATCTGCACCTAAAACGTCCTCTGGGTTGCGGGTAATTGGTTTACCATGTTTATCAACCTCTCCTGTTTCAACTTTACCTCTCATTGAACCACCACCTCCACGGCCCCAAGAACCGTATACTACAGCGCTAAAGTTAGTAGTTTCGTTGATTTTCCAATCATAGTTTAAAGACATTACTGGTTTGTGATAATAGTTTTCTTTACCATTATACATTTTACCATTAAGGTATCCCCAGTCTTTATTATAACGAATATTTGGATCCCCATTATTTCCTTGAGCTATATACTCATCGATTGAAATATAAGTAGAACGCTGTCCGTGTGTTTGAGGTGCTCCTGTAAAAGTAAACTGAATATTGTGTTTAGCATCTTTAGATTGATATCCTAAACCAACGAAATAATTACTACCTTCAAAATTAGTCCCTTGTGCGTAACCATCTCCTCTAGTGTAACCTAGTAAAACAGATGCCGATAAACCATTTTCAAGAATACCTGTATTATAAGAAGCTAATCCTTTAAAGTAATCATTGTTACCTACTCCGGCAGAAAGCGAACCTCCTTGACGAGCATCAGCTGTACGAGTTAATACGTTAATCGTACCTCCTACAGAAGAAATAGCTAATTTTGATGATCCCAATCCACGTTGTACTTGCATCGCTGTAGTTACATCAGAAAGACCAGCCCAGTTTGACCAATACACAGAAGAGTTCTCCATATCGTTAACAGGCATACCGTTAATCATAACAGCAATGTTCTTTTGATCAAATCCACGGATATTAATTTTAGAATCACCAAATCCACCACCACCTTTAGAAGTATACACAGATGGAGTTGTGTTTAAAATTTCAGGAAATTCTTGAGAACCAAGTTTTTCTTGAATTGCAGCAGCTTTAATAGTAGATACAGCTACTGGTGTCTTACGGTCTTTTGCTACATCAGCAACTCCCATAATTACAATGTCATCCAGCATATTTTCATCTGCGTTCAGAACGATTGTACCTAAATTAATTTTGTTATCTGCTCCTACTTTGAATGGAACAGTTTTTGTTTTAAATCCAATGAACGAGATTGTAATCTCTCCAGTGTCTTTTGAAACATTTAACTCAAAGTTTCCGTCAACTCCAGTTGATGTACCATTTTGAGTTCCCTTAACTAGTACGGTTGAACCTGGTAAGCTTTGCTTAAACTCATGATCAACTACAATACCTGTTACTTTGTGTTGTGAAAATGCAGATGCTGACGTCAGTACTACTACGCAAGATAGCATCCAGTTCTTCAAATTTCTCATTGTAAAAGTGTAAGTGATAAATTATTTTTTCGCAACAAATGTACGAAATCATCTAATTTCTATGTTAAGTCAAGATTAACTTTAACTTTTTTCCTTTACAATCCCGATGCTGAAATGCTATTCAGATAAATAATAATCAAGTAAAAAGCTTGTTGAGCTATCGTGTTTACTGACTTTCTTCGTTTTTATTTCATTTTGTATATTCTTTGCCAAAACTTTGCCATACTCAACTCCAAATTGATCAAAGCTGAAAATATTCCAAATTATCCCTTGAACAAAGGTCTTATGTTCATAAATAGCGATGATTTTCCCTAAGGTATCCGGTGTTAGTTTCTCAAAAAGCATCGTATTCGTCGGTTTATTACCTTCAAAATCTCTAAAGTTCTTAAGCATATCCAACTCATCCGCACTTTGTCGTGATCCGCGTTTACCGTTCAACAAAGCTTCTGTTTGTCCAAAAAAATTAGACATCAAAATGTCATGATTCGTTTTATCTTTCGGGAAATAAGGCTTCTTAAACCCTATAAAGTCAATCGGAACGACCTTTGTCCCTTGATGAAATAATTGAAAAAAAGCATGTTGAGCCGTTGCTCCTACTTCACCCCAAATCAATGTTCCTGTCTGATAATTTACTGGGATTCCTTCCCTATTTTTATCTTTACCATTACTCTCCATAATCATCTGTTGCAAATGTGCAGGTAGACTTTTTAATAGAGAACTATAAGGAACTACAGCTTCTGTCTCATATTGGTAAAAGTTATTATACCAAATACTCAACAGGGCTAAAATCACTGGTATATTTTTATCAAAAGCTTCTTCTTGAAAGTGCACATCTAATTTATAGGCTCCTTTCAACAAATCTTCAAAATGGTCATATCCTAATGCTAACGCAATGGATAATCCCACAGAACTCCACAATGAAAAACGACCTCCTATAAAGTCCCACATCGGAAATATATTCTCTGCTTTCACTCCAAAAGCAATGGCTTCACTTGGCGCAGAACTAACAGCGACAAGATGCTTGCTTATCTCACCTTTCAACTGACTATCCAACCATGCTTTTATGTGCTTTGCATTTTCAATAGTCTCTTGGGTAGTAAAAGTCTTCGAAACAACTAATACCAAGGTAGTTTCAGGATTTAATCGATTTAAAAGAGGAAATAAATAGTCATCATCAATATTCGAAATAAAGTGAACGTTTAAGTGATTTTTGTAATTAGCCAGAGCCTCAACCACCATTTTAGGACCTAAGTCAGATCCTCCTATACCAATATTAATCACATCTGTAAAAGGCTTTCCTGTCGCTCCTACATATTGACCTGACTCTACTTGGCTAGTAAAATCTTTAATTTTCTGTCTAGTTTTAACAACCTCATCACTCACACAAAACCCTCCATCTAGAATAGTCTTATGTCCAGAGAATGAACGTGCAGCTGTATGTAACACGGCGCGATCTTCTGTAACATTAATCTTTGAACCACAAATCAACTTATCAATAGCCTCCTTCAACTTCACTTCTTCTGCTAATTCCAATAGTAAATTCAGAGTCTCTGAAGTAATTTTGTTTTTAGAAAAATCCAACAACAGTGAGTCCCATAAAATATGAAACTCTTCTGCTCGTTTACTATTACTGGCAAACAAGTCTTGCATCTGCACAAACTCCATCACCTTGAAATGTTCTTTTAATTTCTTCCAAGCGGCTGTCTTCGATGGATTAACATTCTCTAACATGTATACTATTCTTGTGAAAATTTAGTAAGGATAACTTTATCTAATTCTTGCTTCAAAGGTACAACATGTTCTTTAAATGCTGGTATATCTTTTTTATCCATTGGCGAAGATGTTGGAAGTATCTGAGAAAGAGGATCTACCTGTACCCCATTCTTCCAAAAACGGTAACATACGTGTGGCCCTGTTGCCAAACCTGTACTACCAACCAAACCTATTGTTTGTCCTTGATCAACGTATTGACCTACCTTTACTAAAATTTTTGACATATGCAGATACTGTGTAGAATAGGTACCATTGTGTCTAACCTTCACGTAGTTTCCATTTCCAGCAGTATATCCAGCTCTCTCAACTACTCCAGAGGCAGTCGACATAATTGGCGTGCCCGAAGGAGCAGCATAGTCTGTTCCATTATGTGCCTTCCATCTTTTTTGTACTGGATGGAAACGTTTCTTTGTATAACGAGAGGTAATTCTAAAGAATTTAAGCGGTGCCTTTAAAAACATACTCTTCATCGGACGCCCTTCTTCATCATAGTAATCTATCCCTTTAGCTCCAGGTCGTTGATAAGGAAATGAATACAAATCTTTTCCACGATAATTAAAATAAGCTGCATCAATCTTAGATATACCTACATAGACTGTATCATTGATATACTTCTCTTCAATAGTAACTGCAAAGCGATCCTCTGGTTGAAGCTTAAAGAAATCAATAGACCATGCAAAAATCTGAGACATACGCGTCGCTAATGATTGATCAACCCCTTCATTGTGCAAACTATTCGACAGCGAACCATCAATCTTAGATGCTATCGTACGACGTTTAATCGTCACTGGGTAAGTAATCGTATAAGCTGTAATCGAATCTCTCAAGTCGATTACCTGATATCCTGAAATATTAGGGTGATAGATGAATGCTGCTAATTTATCTGGATTGTCTTTATACTTTACCAAGGAATAAGGTTGACCAATGCGCATTCCTCTTACATTAATACTGTCCTTCACACGAGTGACAATATTGTAAACTTGGGTTGCGTCAAGATGATTCTCTCCAAATATTTTACCTAGATTATCTCCACTTTTTAATGTATCATCGACAACCTCATAATCCTTTAAACTAAACCCATATAACTCAGCTACTACCTCATCGATATTTTCTGTAGCATCTTTTTCTTCTATAATTACTTCCTCTGGTTTATCCTTACAACTGTATAGTGATGCAAGCAATAAAAATCCACATATAATTCGCTTCAAAACTTATTCTTTTTTCAACTTGATTAATAGTTAACTTCCCCAATTCTCAATTTCCTCAGCACTCCACAGTTCTGGAAAGAATATTCTCTTCTGATATTTTGGCAGCATATATTTCTTCCAATCACTTCCTCCTGTAGCCTCACTTGATCCTTCTGGCCCTTCCAAATACTTCAACGCAGCATTGTAATGCCCCATCACCCAAGTAACATTAACCGTGTAATCATAATACCTCATCGCTTCCACTAGAGACGGGGTCTCTCTAATTTCAGATGGCAATTCCACAAATTTCTGCCATAAATTTGTTTTTTCATAATCTTTCATGGCATTAATAAAAACTTTTTTATACTTCTTCTCAAACTGAGTCAACAAATATGACTTCTCTCCAGTCTTATAGTCTTTCCCAGCTGCTTGCCAATACATAAAATCTAACGCTTCTTCCTCAGAAATATTTTCAGACAGCGTATTTTTATAGCGAATATCTATCAGATTTTTCCAATCCGTTGATCCAAACTCAATCAAACGATATTGAGCACTTTGAAATCCACTAGCTGGAGTCAGTGTTGTCCGAAATTGCATATACTGTTCTCTCTCCATTCCATCACCCATAATATCAAAAGAAGAGGTCAACATATCAAAATAACGCGTTATTCGCTGAAGACGCCCTGTGAAAAATGCTGCTGTTATTTGCTCTTGCTCTCCTATCTGATCGATCTCCCATAAGATCATTTTAAACAGCAACTCGTTGACTTGATGATAAAGAATAAAAACCATTTCATCTTTTACCACTGTTCGCTGGGTTTGCAAAGACAACAATCCATCAACATTGATATAATCCCAATACGTCAAAGGCTTAGCGTGAAGCAATCCTTCCAAATAAGTATCTGTATTTTGATTCATAGCATCAAACTTATCGTGCAATGCCTTTACAATATCTTGTTCTTTCATAAATTCACTTATTTAATAATCGATAAATTAGACACCAACCCTTTATACTCTTCCAAGTCAGCCTTTAGAGATCCTACAGCCAAACTAGCTTTGATGCGCAAAGGCACTTTATTCGAATCCGCAGACACCCAAACAGTCAAACTTTCCTGCTCTTTGAATACGCGTCCAGCCATCACATAAGGTCTAAATTTCATTGCCTTTACCTTGCCAAAAGCAGTTTTCAGAGTCTCTTCTCCTAAATATTTTAACTTAAACTGAAATACCTCTCCATCGAAAAACATATCTATTTCTATAGACTCATTCTTCTTTAATTCATTCAATTTTGGATATTTCCGCAAATAATAAAATGCTGACACAATATCCTGAACATCTTTTACTATCGGATATTTCTTCTCTGTCGATTTTTCGTAATCTTTAACCAGCACTTGTTGTTGTTTGTAATCAAAAAAACCTTCTTGATTCTTGGTATACCCTCCTTCATCGATCTTGCGAATAAAGCGATGAGGAATTACAGCTCCTTTCTCAAAATAACTCTGATAATCGTCGTACACCTTAAAAAACAACTTAGGTACTCCTGTGGTATACCCGACTCCCTTAGCATGATAAACTGGAATACCATTCTGAGTTGTTTCAGACAGCTGCAAAGTAGCAATACCAGCATTTAAAACACCATAACTTACACGGAATTTTAAAAACTCTCCTGATTCAAAAGCTTTAATTTGTTTTTGGGCAGAAACCTCTCCGAAGGAAAGGAATAAAAGTAGAAGTAAAAATAGTTTTTTCATAGCTGGTTCTAATTTTATTCAAAAATAACAAACAAAAAAACCCAGCCAAATAAATGACTGAGTTTTTATGCTATTAACCAACCAAAAAACTATAAATTATGAAAAATTTATTACACTCAAATAAAGCTTATGACGACCTTATTTTTGCGAGTGCAAATGTATAGCTTTTTCTTTAACAAATCAACTGCTAAATGCTTTTAACTTGTTTTTAACTCAATGGTTGATTCTGAATGGCTTTTTAAGTTTTAATTAACTGAATTCTAAAGCGTTCCTCTTTTTTCTTGTTCACGCTCAATCGACTCAAACAAGGCTTTAAAGTTACCCGCTCCAAAACCACGAGCTCCCATTCGTTGAATAATTTCAAAGAATAAAGTCGGGCGATCCTCTACAGGCTTAGTAAAAATTTGCAACAAATACCCTTCTTCATCAGCATCAATCATAATACCTAATTTTTGCAACTCTGAAATATCTTCTTTCATCATGTCCATGTGTACACCCAAACGAGATGGAATCATATCGTAATACGCTTGAGGAGGTGCTGAGAGAAACTCCACCCCTCTACTTTTCATCGCAGCTACTGTCTTTATAATATCATCTGTTGCTACAGCAATATGCTGTACTCCAGGCCCATTATAGAAATCTAAATACTCTTCTACTTGGGATTTTTTCTTTCCTTCTGCAGGCTCATTGATTGGAAACTTAATACGACCGTTGCCATTTGACATTACTTTACTCATTAATGCAGAGTACTCAGTGTTAATCTGTTTGTCGTCAAAAGACAAAAAGTTCACAAACCCCATCACATCTTCATACCACTTTACCCAAGTATTCATTTCATTCCATCCCACATTACCTACCATATGATCAACATACTTCAAACCTACTGATGAAGGATTATAATCACTCTCCCACTTTACAAAGCCAGGTAAAAATACTCCGTTGTAATTCTTGCGCTCAACGAACATATGAACTGTCTCTCCATAAGTATATACACCAGCGCGAACTGTCTCTCCAAATTCATCTTGCTCTACCACAGGTTCCATATATGACTTCGCTCCACGACTCGTCGTCTCCTGATAGGCTGCTCGAGCATCTTCTACCCATAAAGCAACTACTTTGACTCCATCTCCGTGTTTTACAATATGATCATTTAACGAAGACTCTGCTGTCAAGGGTGTCGTCAATACGATGCGTATTTTATCCTGTACCAAAACATACGATGCACGATCCCTAACACCTGTTTCCAATCCAGCATAAGCTAAAGACTGAAATCCAAATGCTGTTTTATAAAAGTGAGCTGCTTGCTTTGCATTACCCACAATAAATTCAATATAATCTGTTCCTAGAAGTGGCAAGAAGTCTTGAGCTCCCTCAAATATCTTCTCTAAGCCAAACTCTACGGATTTGACTTCTTTACTCATAATTTATAGTTTTTAAAGTTGTTGTATAGAACTAGTGGTCTAACCAAGATTGATAGTACGTTTCATCAGCAATTCCCATAGCTTCTTCTGTCACCAACAAAGGCTTAAAAGTATCCACCATGACAGCTAACTCTTCTGTACTTACTTTCCCTATAGAGCGCTCTACCGCTCCCGGGTGTGGCCCATGTGGTATTCCTGCAGGATGTAGTGATATATGCCCGGCAGCGATATCATTACGACTCATAAAATCTCCATCAACGTAATACAACACCTCATCACTATCTATATTAGAGTGATTATAAGGAGCAGGAATAGCGTGTGGATGATAGTCATAAAGTCGCGGCACAAAAGAACAAACGACAAACGCATCTGTTTCAAAAGTTTGATGTACTGGAGGCGGTTGGTGTATTCTTCCAGTAATCGGTTCAAAATCATGGATAGATAGCGCATAAGGATAATTATACCCATCATATCCCACTACATCAAAAGGATGTGTAGCATAAATCATATCGAAAATCTCATCTTGCTTACGTACTTTAATCAGAAAGTCGCCTTTCTCATCATGTGTTTCCAGCTGTTCAGGTCTTCGAATATCGCGTTCACAAAATGGCGAATGCTCTAATAATTGTCCAAACCAATTGCGGTATCGCTTTGGCGTATACATCGGTCTCTTAGATTCTACGATAAACAGTCGATTATCTTCTGTTTCAAAATCGATCTTATAAATAATTCCTCTTGGTATCAATAGATAATCCCCATACTGAAACTTCAAATTGCCCAGCATCGTGCGTAACGTTCCCGTCCCACGATGAACAAAAATCAATTCATCTGAATCTGTATTCTTATAGAAATAATCCGTAGTTGATTGTGTTGGAGCAGCCAACACAATAGTACAATCATTATTGGTCAGCACAGCCTTACGGCTTTTTAAAAAGTCAGCTTCACGCTTAACTTCAAAACCGCGAAAGCGATAAGACTGAATATTATTTGATTTAGCGATTTTCGGTGCAACACTATATTGTCCTAAAATCTTTTTGACTTGAGTCGGTCGATGTACATGATACATATTGGTTGACATTCCATCAAACCCAATTGTACCGAATAATTGCTCATAATACAAATCGCCATTTTCCTTGCGGAAAATAGTGTGACGCTTAGGAGGAATTTTTCCTAATTGATGATAAAAAGGCATACTTAATTATATTTTTTGGGTTGGTAATAGATAATATAAAATAAGTCATTCTCTCATTCAGGATTTCTCTTGATGAGGAATTTTAAATAAGCCAATAAACCATTCCACGCTGTTTTCATAATGTCACAAATATCGAAATAAATTTATATTATGCAAATTTTAAACAAAATATTCTTTACGAATAAACAAAATACCTTACTTAATAATGATAAATAATCAAACATTTTATATGCACGCATACTAGATGTATAGCTTCCAAACCAATGAGTAACCTATTTACTGCAAAAAAAATCCAACTACTCTTACTGACCACCCGTATTAATGGAAATATCAATTCAACTCTTTCCATTAATTTACTTATAGTAACGTGAAATATAGTTTACGCTCCTTGACCAATGCGTGCAGTATGCTTGAAGTTTTCTTGCCAAGAACCCCCTTCTGGGCAAGTAAAGTGCACGCATACTGCACTTATAGCTAAACCTTGGCAACAAACGAGTAAAAAAATTGACTTCATTATCCTGTATTTTCTACCATTATCAAAACTACGAACCCTAAAAATCTAACACATCTAACACCTCTGTGTAATCAAAAAATGGCTTTTACCTTCCTTAAACTACGACTCATCAACAAAGCGCTTTACAAATCAAATAAAAAAACCGATTAAAAACATATTGTTTTAATCGGTTCGTATTCAAATATATAAAAAATATTTTAACTTATTCGTTTTAAGCACAAAGTCAAATTAAAACCAAAACCCTACAGAAAACATACTATACGTACGACCTGTTTCTGGAGAATAACTAAACTTAGCTTCAATAGGACCCAAAAGCGTCTGCATTCCATATCCTAAAGCATAACCCGAATATTTAACTCGGGAAAACCAATTGGCCTGAGTAAATATATCTTCACCAACATTGGCGTAATTAGCAGTTATATTAATATGGTGCTTTTTGAAAATTTCATAATCTAACGTTAAGACTCCCATGATAAAAGAATCCCCTCCTACACTTAACCAATCATAACCGTGAAAAGGAATGATGTTATCTCGTTCTGCAAATCCAAAACCACCCAAGGCATACCCAAACCCAAAACTCGGCAAGCGTCCTACTACAGCACCTAATCTAGATTTCATATCTATTGAAAACTTATCTGTTATTGATTTTGCATAACCAATCTGTCCGGTAATCGTCGAAAAGTTGTCAAAATTTTTGTTATAGTCACTTGAAGCAAAAAAGTTTTTATACTCTCCTTTTAACATAAAACCATTACGCGGAAAATACTTATTGTCATACGTATCTATTGTCACATTAGCAAACCCACCAAAATAATGACCTGCGTCGAAACGAGGCTGATCCATCTTCAGAGTCTTACTTGTGATGTCTAAATAACGATGCTCAATACCGATATTAAACAGATATTTTTGTTGATAAAAAGTCTGAAAATAAATGTGATTTTCTAAATCGGCATACTCTACATTAAACTTACTTGGTGCGTCTGTAATTGATAAGTCTCCACCAGTTGCAGCAACGATTATTTCGTATGGTAAATCTTTACTAAACTTATTAAACCTTGAATTTACTCCAACACTCCAGTAAAATCCATTATCCACAAAATAATTGAAATTATAACGTACATTGTCCCCAAGTGCCAAATCAAAAGAAGCCACATCACTCTTCATGAAAAGCTTCTTTTGAGTCAAATTCACTAAAGCCGCAGCCTTATACAACCCATCGTAATGCAACCCTAACTTCAAGTAACGGTGTATAGGATTTTCGACTAAATCCAACTCCATATCATCGCCAGACCCCGTCTCACTCTCATGAAATTTATAGGAAATACTACTAAAGTTCTCTGTACCGTTCAACTTTGTAATACCTTCTGATAATTGGTTATAAGAAACCTTATGAAAAGGCTTAAACCCTAACTTACCATGTATATAACGCTGGGTATATTTGCTCAATCCACTGATATGAATATTTTTAACGGATAGAGAATCATGAAACTTGGTCACATAATGTTCTTCTGAGACATTCGGTGTACCACCTATTTCGCGCAACTGATCAATTACCTTCTCAGCAGCTTCTTCCCCTCGCTTGATGATCACATCACCGGAATCAAAAGACACAACAGAATATCCCGTAATATCAGGCTTGATATAAACATCTGTAAATGGCTTTTTTTCATTCATCTGTCTAATAGTCGAGAAATTCGATATTTGTAAGAGTAAATCAGGAGCACCTTGCATCTCATCAGCTGTCTTGAGTCCATCTTGTACATCAACGCCAATAACGATATCAGCCCCCATCTCTTTCAGTTCGTGCAATGGATAATTATTCACTACCCCACCATCAATTAAGTATCGTCCATCAATCTCTACTGGAGCAAATAATGATGGAAAAGCACCACTCGCTAAAATTGCTTGAGGTAGATATCCTTTATTTAAAACAACCCCTTTCCCGGTCTCAACGTCGGTAGCTATACACAGGAAAGGAATCTCTAATTCATTAAAATCCCTGACATGACGTACATGAGCCAACAACGTATTCATGAGATTATAATTATACATTCCTCTAGATAATGCTTTCGGGAAACCAAGTTTAAAGCCATTGAAAGGCAACGTCAAAGCATAGATTTCATCATTCTTTTTTTCGTAAAATGACTTCGAAATACGCGGTATATAGTCTCTAATTAAAGCAGATACTTCAATCGAATTGAAAATTGAATCTAATTCATTCGCAGTGTAACCTGAAGAATATAGTCCCCCCACTATAGCCCCCATACTAGTACCCGCTACATAGTCAACTTTCACGCCTTCTCGCTCTAGCACTTTTAACACACCAATGTGCGCTAGTCCTTTTGCCCCCCCTCCACTCAGAACAAGTCCAACCTTAGGACGCTGTGCGGAGGCTTCTTTTTCTTGGGCATGTACACCAAGAGCAACAAGCATTACCACAATAAAAGTTATATATAGTTTTTTCATGATTCACTCTTTTTTAACGCTAATTTAATTTAAAATATTCAATTATAATCTTTGATTTAGCTTTTCCTATAACTTTTTCTAAATCATCTAATGAAGCTTCTTTAATGCGTTTAACCGACTTAAAGTGATTCATCAAAGACAATTTTGTTTTTTCTCCTATACCAGGAATAGTATCGAGTACACTCGTAATAGCATTTTTACTGCGTTGATTGCGATGAAAAGTCAAACCAAAACGGTGAGCTTCATCTCTTAACTGAATGATCACTTTCATCGTCTCAGATCGCTTATCTATATACATTGGCACACTATCTCCAGGAAAATAAATATCCTCTAAACGCTCTGCCAAACTAATAATAGGAACCTTTCCCCTTAACCCTAGCTTTTCTAAACTCTTAAGCGCAACTCCTAACTGTCCTTTTCCACCATCTACTATAATTAAATCAGGTAATGGGGCTTGCTCTTCTACAAGTCGCTTATATCGACGATATACGACTTCTTCCATCGTGTCATAATCATTTGGTCCCTCAACAGTTTTGACATTAAAATGTCGATAATCCTTTTTACTAGGTTTACCATCGCGAAACACTACACAAGCCGATACAGGATTTGTACCTTGAATATTTGAGTTGTCAAAACACTCAATGTACCGAGGCTCATGCGGCAACCTTAAATCCTTCTTCATCTGCTGCATAATCCTATTGACATGGCGCTCTGGATCAACAATTTTCATTTGTTTCATTAAATCCACACGGTAAAACTTTGCATTTCGAATAGACAACTCTAGCAATTGTTTCTTATCGCCAAGCTTAGGAACAGTAACCTTTATCCCTTCGGGCACTTCTATTTCAAATGGTACAATGATTTCCTTTGAATTTAAGTGAAAACGCTCTCTCATCTCTACAATCGCTAATTCTAACAATTCTACATCTGTCTCGTCTAACTTCTTCTTCAGTTCCATAGTATGAGAACGAATAATAGAACCATAGGAAACTTGCAAGAAATTGACATAAGCAGCAGATTCATCAGAAATAATACTGAATACATCAACATTGCTAATCTTTGAATTTACAATGGTAGATTTCGCCTGATAGTTCTCTAATAAGTCTATCTTCTCCTTGATCTTCTGAGCTTCTTCAAACTCCATCTCTGAGGCCAATTCCATCATATAATTTTTAAACCCTTTTAGACTCTCCTTAAAGTTCCCTTTAAGAATATCTCTAATAGCTAAAATTTTTTGCTCATACTGTAACTCTGTCTCGTAAGCCTCACAAGGTCCACTACAGTTATTTATGTGATATTCGAGACAAACCTTAAACTTACCAGCGCGTATATTGCTCGTGGTCAAGTCAAGTGTACACGTACGCAAAGGATATAACTCTTTGATCAGATCAATTAAAGTATGAACTGTCTTAATATTGGTATATGGACCAAAATATTCAGAACCGTCTTTCACCATACGGCGCGTCATAAATACCCGTGGAAAAGGTTCTTTTTTAATACAAATCCAAGGATAACTCTTATCGTCTTTAAGTAATACATTATAACGAGGCTGAAACTTCTTAATCAAGTTATTCTCCAGCAACAAAGCATCAGTCTCTGTAGGTACAACGATATGTTTAATCGTAACAATTTTTTTGACCAATACATTCGTCTTGGCATTGTCGTGTACTTTATTAAAATAAGAACTAACTCTTTTCTTTAAGTTCTTAGCCTTTCCAACGTAGAGTATTTTATCGTCTTTATCATAATATTGATAAACCCCTGGTTGGTCAGGTAATGTTTGTATTTGTATCGCTAAAGAAGGTGAAACCTGCATAATCATATAATATTCAAACAAAAATAAACTATCTAATTCACTATTCAAGTTTCCTGACCCATTAAAAATGAAACTATTACTTGTAAAAACAACAACCCACAAAATAAATACAACAAGTTCAAAACAACACAGATGACACACGTCACACTTTCAATAACTAACAGATTTAAAAACAAAGCTAATAGTCATGAAAAAAGGTACGTCTTTTGCGATAAACAATGAACAATCGTTCAAAAAGATTTAATATCTTCACTTTTTAAAAAATGCTGCTGTCATGAAAATATTAGATGAAACAATACACCCTGGTGAAACAAAAACACTCAACTTAGAAATCGCAAGACTGCATACCGCAACTAAGTTAAAGATCCCTGTAATCGTATCAAGAGCTAAGCAAGAAGGCCCTACGGTACTATTATCCGCAGGACTTCACGGAGATGAAATCAACGGGGTAGATATCGTCAGACAAATCGTACACCAGCGCATCAATATACCGAAAAGAGGAACAATCATCTGTATTCCAGTTATAAACATATTTGGATTTATCAATCAAAGCCGTGAATTTCCAGACGGACGAGACATGAATCGCGTCTTTCCAGGAAGCAAGTCAGGCTCATTAGCCGGTCGATTTGCTCATCATTTACTAAAACACATAATCCCTTATGTGGATTATGCTATAGACTTTCACGCTGGAGGACAAAGCAGATTCAACGCACCCCAACTTCGAATCGCTCCAGGTATTGACGAATTAGAAAACCTAGCAAAGATATTTCACCCACCTTTTTTATTGTATTCTGCTCAAATCTCAGGTTCATTCAGAAATGCTTGTGCAAAACTAGGTGTGAAAATGTTACTTTTTGAAGGAGGGAAGTCAATGGACATTAACAAAGAAGTATCAACGATGGGGGTAGAAGGAACGAAGCGTTTCCTCCGTTCATTCGATATGCTAAGAAACGAATTCAATGTAAAAGAGGAAGAAAAAGAGATGATTACCATCATTAATTCACAATGGGTACGATCAAAACGTTCAGGATTGCTACACGATCAAGTAGAGATAGGCACATTTGTAGAAAAAGGCAGTACTTTAGCAGAAATATCAGACCCTTATGGCGCAGAAAACGTAGCGATCAAGGCACCGTGTAGTGGATACATCATCAATGTAAATGACGCACCTATAACCTTCCAAGGAGATGCTGTTTTTCATATTTCAAAAACATTAAAATAATGGACAAAGCTAGCTTACGTAAAAAATACAAAACACTAAGAGATCAACTTTCCGAGGAAGCTATAGACAACTTTAGCTTAGACATCGCTAACCAAGCATTACAACTTCCGATTTGGGAAAAGACTAACTACCATCTTTTTCTAACAATAGCGAACAAAAAAGAAATAGACACAGAATACTTGTTACAAGTATTAGCAGGTAAAGACAAGAACATTATCATTTCAAAGTCAGACTTTGAATCAGGGGAACTGACACACTATTTATTGACAGACAATACACGCTTAAAACTCAATAACTACGGCATTCCAGAACCTATAGATGGAATTCAAATCCAAGAAAGTCAACTTGAAGTTGTATTTGTACCACTACTTGCCTATGACCGAAAAGGAAATCGCATAGGTTATGGAAAGGGATTCTACGATCGCTTTTTAGCAAAGTGTAAACCTGAAACTATAAAAGTAGGATTAAGCTTCTTTTGTCCCGAAACAGAAATTACGGATATATACGAAGGTGACTTCCCTTTAGACTATTGTATAACACCTTCTAAAGTTTACACTTTTTAAAAGAATCGTTACAAAAAAACAATTCATCTTGTGTTTTTGACCATTCAGTATATTCATGCTAGGGATAAAAAAATTATTTCTTAAGTTTAGAAAAAATTAAACCCTAATGATCAAAAACACAATCACATTACTAGCACTTACGCTAATAACTACGGCATGGGGACAAGATAAAGCGAAGTTTTTATCTTCCCCTTCTTTAAGTCCAGATGGACAAACAGCCTACTTCACCTACAATGGAGATATTTGGCAAGTACCTACACAAGGCGGTGAAGCCTTACGACTTACAGCTCTGGAAGGAGAAGCTACTAATCCAAGAGTATCACCTGATGGACAATGGATAGCATTTACATCAACACAATACGGCAACAAAGATGTATTTGTAATGCCATTAACAGGTGGCAAAATAATTCAACTGACCTATCACCAAGCCAATGAAGAAATGGAAAGTTGGAGCTGGGATAGCAAAAAAATATATTTTACTACAAACGCCTATAACAATTTTGCTTCATTTGAGATAAGCAGAGATGGTGGTACCCCTACGCCATTATTTACAAACTATTTTAACTACACCAATGGTTTAGTGACAACACCTAATGGCGAATATTTATTCACTAGTTCAATGGAAAGTGCTAATCAAACAGCGCGTAAACGATACAAAGGGGAAAATAATCCTGATATCCTTGGATACAATCCAAAAACAAACACATTTAAGTCACATACTACCTACAACGGTAAAGATTTCAATCCTACTGTTGACCGAGAAGGTAATATCTATTTCATCTCTGATGAAAACAATGGCAACTATAATTTATACACAATCAAAGACGGTGTAAAAACAGCACTAACATCATTTGATACATCAATCAAGACGCCATATGCAGCAGCTGATGGTAGTAAAGTTATCTTTGAAAAAGACTATGAATTATACCTATACAATACAGCGTCAAACACATCTGAAAAGTTGGCGGTCAATATCCATACTAACACAGCTATCGAAAAACAACAAGCCTATGACATTGACAAAAACATAAGTGCCTTTGACGTAGCCTTTGACGATAAAAAAATTGCTTTTGTAAGTCGCGGTATTCTTTTCGTGTCAGATATTGAAGGAAAATTCATTCAGCAGATCACAGATGGAAAAGAACGTGTCATGGAAGTAAAATGGCTTAAAGATAACCAGACGGTTCTATTTAGCCAGACTTACCAAGGGTATCAAAACTGGTACAAAGTAAAAACCAATGGCACAGAAAAACCTCAACAAATAACAAAGGACCACAGAAATAACCGCGACTTAGTCTTAAATGAAGAGGGCAACAAGGCCGTCTATATAAGTGGACGAGATGAAGTACGATTACTTGACTTAAAAACATTTGTATCGACTACATTAGTAAAAGATGAAATATGGGCTTTTCAAAACTCTGCGCCATCGTTCTCTCCAGATGATCAATATGTATTATTCACTGCTAAGCGAAACTTTGAAGATGACATCTTTATTCACCATATAGAGAAGAGGGAAACGATTAATCTAACAAATACAGGTGTCGCTGAATCTAACCCCATATGGTCTCCAAACGGAAAGCATATCTATTTTACAAGTGATCGATTCAATCCATCATACCCACTAGGCGCACAAAACCCAAAAATCTACCGATTGGCATTGGATTGGTATAGTGAGCCATTCCGTTCAGACGAATACACTAAACTATTCAAAGAAGAAAAAACGGCAGAAACTGATTTAAAAAAGCGCAAAAAAAACAAACAGAAAGCTACTGATAAAGAGAACAAAGAAAAATCTACACAAAAAACAATTAATGTAAATACTGTGGATATTCTTGATCGCATAGAGTTAGTCAGTGATCGCTTTGGAAACCAACGTGCCCCTATTGTATTTAAAGATGATAACAAAGAGTATGTTTATTACTTATCAAACCAAGAAAATGGCAAATCAGCATTATACCGCAAAATATACGAGCCGTTTGAGGAAGAAAAAACAGAAAAAGTAAATGACTTACAAGTATGGGACATCGTCAAAAAGGAAAAAAACTTATACGCACTGAGTAAAGGAGATATCTATAAATTTTCATTATCTAAAAGCAATGCTGAAAAAATAGTTTTCAAATATTCGTTTACGAAAAACTTAACAGATGAATTTAACCAGATGTATTATGAGACTTGGGCAGGAGTAGAAGAAAACTTCTATGATGAAAACTTCCATGGAATCGATTGGTTTAAAACAAAAGAAGACTTTGCAAAACAATTGCCATACGTAACACAAAGAGGCGATTTACGCGTGCTTCTTAACGATATGCTAGGTGAGTTAGGCTCGTCTCATTTAGGCTTCTCTACGAGAGGTAATGACGAAAAAACCGACTATAAAGCTATCACTTACGAGACAGGACTTGTATTCAACACAAACAATCCTTATCAAGTAGATCGTATTGTACGTAAATCTCCTGTCTTCGCAAGAAAAACTAATATTCAAGTTGGAGATGAATTAATAAAGGTTAATGGTATCAAAGTGGAGGCTTCAAAGAATAGAGACCAATACTTTACCTTCCCTAATAAACAAGAAGAACTTGCCTTAACTTTTAACAGAGCAGGCAAAGAGCATACTGTAAAGTTACATCCTATATCGTATAATTCTTTCAAAGGTTTGCTATATGATGAATGGATTTACAATAACAAACAACGTGTCGATCAACTAAGCGACAATAGAATAGTCTATACTTACATGAAAAACATGACGACAAGTGAATTAGACACATTTCTACTAGATATGGTAGCTCAAGAAAATCAAAAAGAAGGAGTAATACTAGACTTGAGATACAATACTGGCGGTAACGTACACGATAAAGTGCTAAACTTCCTTTCTCAACGTCCTTATTTAAAGTGGAAGTACAGAGAAGGTAAATATGCGATTCAAAGTAACTTTACTCCTAGTGGAAAACCAATTGTACTATTAATCAACGAAGCGTCTTTAAGTGATGCTGAAATGACAGCAGCAGGGTTCAAAGCCCTAAAACTGGGAACTATTATAGGTCAAGAGACTTACCGATGGATAATATTTACTTCAGGAAAATCATTAGTTGATGGTTCAAATTATAGATTACCTGCTTGGGGTACATATACACTAGATAATCAAAACTTAGAAAAAACAGGAGTGGCTCCAGACATATATGTCAAGAATACATTCCTTGATCGTCTGAACGATAAAGACCCTCAACTAGAAAGGGCAATACAAGAAATTTTAAAAGTTTTAAAATAATGAACAAAAAAAGCGCTTCCGTAATAGAAGCGCTTTTTGTTTATTTTAGTTTTTAAATATTTTCTTATTGAATACAATCAAAATTCCAACACCAACAGAGATAGCAACATCTGCTAAATTGAAAATAGCATTGAAAAAAGTAAAATACTTTCCACCCCAAATAGGCAACCATTCAGGCAAAGTTCCTCTCCATATAGGAAAATAAAACATATCTACTACTTTACCGTGAAACCAAGTACCATAAGGCTCGTCAGAAAACAATGTTGCAATCTGAGAAGGAGTACTTTCACTAAAAATTACGCCATAAAAGACAGAGTCTAAAATATTGCCAATTGCTCCAGCTAAAATCAATGCGATCGAAATGATTAGATAATTCGATTGCTTTTTTCGAACAGAGTCCCTTAACCACCAGAATATCCCACAAACAGCTACAATACGAAAAAGAGTGAGTGCTAGTTTACCATACATACCAGGTAATGCAACTCCCCATGCCATGCCTTCATTCTCTATAAAATGAATTCTAAACCAGTCAAACACTAAGACGTAATCATCATATAAAAAATTAGTCTTTATATAAATCTTTAACCACTGGTCTAAAATCAATATGACCAATACAAGTATACCTGCTTTCTTTAATGACATTTTTCAAATTTTACTTGACAAATGTAAATTAATTTAAGATATAAAAAAAACGCTCAATATTTGAGCGTTTTAAATTTAATAAACATTAACGTTGCATATTTTTTGCTTCAATACTCATTGTCGCATGAGGAACTAACTTCAATCGTTCTTTATCGATTAGCTTTCCTGTCACTTTACAAATACCGTATGTCTTATTTTCAATACGGATTAAAGCATTCTTCAAATCTCTAATAAACTTCTCTTGACGAATAGCTAATTGAGAGTTTGCCTCTTTTGACATTGTTTCACTTCCTTCTTCAAAGGCTTTAAACGTTGGTGACGTATCATCTGTACCATTGTTCAAATCGTTCATATAAGCACTTTTAATCAAATCTAAGTCTGCTTTTGCTTTCACGATTTTCGCCTGAATAAGCTCTCTGAACTCCGCTAAATCTGCATCAGAGTAGCGTACTAATTCACCTGCTTCTTTCATAATTTAAACTTATTTTATAACCAACACTCGCGTTTTTAACCCGTCAAACTCTAATTCTACTCCATCCGCCAAAACAGGTAGAAAACTTAAACTTGAAGTTAACGTTTCAGATTTTATATATTCTTCATTTGCTAAAACCGCCTCTTTTATTTCTTTTTGTTCTTCTAAAGTAACAGCAATCTTATCAGTAACTTCAAACCCTGAGTCTTTTCTGATATTCTGAATTCTATTCACTAATTCACGTGCTATTCCTTCTTTTCTTAATTCATCACTAATTTGAATATCTAAAGCTACTGTCAAACCACTTTCATTTGCGACTAACCAACCTTCGATATCTTGTGACGTGATTTCTACATCCTCTATTGTTAAGATAACACTTTTTTCTGTTAAAGTAACCGAAATTTCTCCATTCTTTTCGATTTCGTTAATCTGTTCAGCAGAAAACTTCTGTATTTCCTTAGAAATCAACCCCATATCTTTACCAAATCTCGGTCCTAAAACTTTAAAATTAGGTTTGATTTGCTTTACTAAGATACCTGAAGCATCATCTAACAACTCAATTTCTTTTACATTAACTTCAGCTTTAATCAAATCAGCAACAGCTTCAATCTCTTCTTTCTGTCTTTGATCTAACACGGGAATCATCACTCGTTGTAATGGTTGACGTACTTTAATCATTTCTTTTTTACGCAATGATAGCACTAATGAAGAAATTATCTGAGCTTTGTGCATTCTACTTTCCAGACTCTCATCTACCAGCGCCTCATTAAACTTCGGAAACTCAGCCAAATGTACAGATTCGAATGATTCTCTTGAAGAAGTTAATGTTAAGTCTCGGTAAAGTTTATCCATAAAGAATGGTGCAATAGGAGCTCCTAATTTTGCTACCACTTCTAAGCATGTATAAAGTGTCTGATAAGCAGCCAATTTATCTTGTCCGTATTCTCCTTTCCAGAAACGTCTTCTACATAAACGCACATACCAGTTACTTAAATTCTCTGTAACAAACTCAGTAATCGCACGAGCAGCCTTTGTAGGCTCATACTCTGCATAATATTCGTCCACTTTCTGAATCAAAGTATTCAGCTCTGAAAGAATCCATCTATCAATCTCTGGTCTGTCTTTTAAAGGTACATCTGCTTCTTTATACGTAAATCCGTCTATATTGGCATACAACGCGAAGAAACTATAAGTATTATATAAAGTACCGAAAAACTTTCTTCTAACCTCTGTAATACCATCTAAATCAAACTTCAAATTATCCCATGGATTTGCATTAGAAATCATATACCAGCGTGTAGCATCTGGTCCGTGCTCTGCTAATGTCTCAAATGGATCTACAGTATTCCCTAAACTCTTAGACATCTTCAATCCATTCTTATCCAATACTAATCCATTTGACACAACATTTTTATATGCTTTTGTGTCAAATACTAGAGTAGCTATTGCATGTAATGTATAAAACCACCCACGCGTTTGATCTACACCCTCAGCAATAAAATCTGCTGGATAAGATAAGTTATTATCGATTAATTCTTTATTTTCAAATGGGTAATGCCATTGTGCATAAGGCATTGATCCTGAATCAAACCATACATCAATCAAATCAGACTCACGATACATTGGCTTACCTGATGGCGAAACTAACACTACGTTATCAACTACATTCTTGTGTAAGTCAACTTTGTCATAGTTCTCCTCTGTCATATCTCCTACTACAAAACCGTCAAAAGGATTTCCTTCTTGTAGTCCCGCAGCCATTGCTTTCTCAATTTCACTTACTAATTGCTCTACAGAACCGATAATTATCTCTTCCGTTTTATCTTCAGTTCTCCAGATTGGCAATGGAATACCCCAATATCTTGAACGTGATAAGTTCCAATCGTTTGCGTTTTTTAACCAATTACCAAAACGTCCTTCTCCTGTTGCTTTTGGCTTCCAGTTAATCTCTTCGTTCAATTCAAACATACGATCTTTAACCTCTGTTATTTTGATGAACCAAGAGTCTAGCGGGTAATATAAGACTGGTTTATTCGTTCTCCAACAATGTGGATAACTGTGAACATATTTCTCTACTTTAAATGCCTTATTCTCTTCTTTTAAACGAATAGCAATTTCCACATCTACAGAGCGCTCAGGAGCCTGTCCCTCATCATAGTATTCATTCTTCACATACTTACCTCCCATTTCTCCCATCTCTTTAACGAAACGACCTTGTAGATCAACAAGAGGAACCGCATTACCATCTGCATCTAAAATAAGCATTGCTGGTACTTCAGGTGTAGCTTCTTTTGCTACTTTGGCATCATCTGCTCCAAACGTTGGTGCCGTGTGTACAATACCAGTACCATCTTCTGTAGTTACAAAATCACCTGCAATCACTCTAAATGCATTCTCTGGATTCTGATAAGGCAACGTATATGGTAGCAATTGCTCGTATTTAATACCCACTAAATCTGCTCCTTTAAAGTCTTTTACGACGAAAAAAGGTATCTTCTTATCTCCTTCTGTGTAAGCATTTAATTCATCTTCTGTTTCAACAGCCACAAACTTACCTGTAAACTGTTTTCCAATAAGCGGTTTACCTAAAACAACGGTAATAGGTTCTCCAGTATATTGATTATATGATTTTACTAATGCATAGTCAATTTTAGGTCCAACTGTTAAAGCTGTATTTGAAGGAAGTGTCCATGGAGTAGTTGTCCATGCTAAAAAGTGAATTGTACCATAGCCTTGTAAAAAAGCAGGTAAAGTAGCTTCAACTGCTTTAAACTGTGCAACTATCGTAGTATCTGTAACGTCTTTATAACATCCTGGTTGATTAATCTCATGAGAAGATAAACCAGTACCAGCCTTTGGTGAATACGGTTGGATGGTATAGCCTTTGTACAATAAGTCTTTGTCGTAAATTTGTTTTAACAACCACCATACTGACTCCATATACTTAGACTTATATGTCACATAAGGGTCATTCATATCAACCCAATATCCCATCTTTTCTGTCAAGTCATTCCACAAGTCAGTATAGCGCATTACTGTGCGTTTACATGCTTGGTTATATTCTTCAACAGTTATCTTCGTTCCAATATCTTCTTTCGTAATTCCAAGTTCCTTCTCAGTCCCTAACTCAACAGGTAACCCGTGAGTATCCCAACCAGCTTTACGCTTAACTTGGTATCCTTTTAATGTTTTATATCGACAAAAAATATCTTTAATCGCACGAGCCATCACATGGTGAATTCCTGGCTTCCCATTTGCTGAAGGTGGTCCTTCAAAAAACACAAAAGGTTTGTTGTCCTCTCTTGAACTAATACTTTTCTCGAATATTGACTGTTCTTTCCAAAAATCAAGCATCTCTGATGCTACCCCCGTCAAATCAAGACCTTTATATTCTGTAAATTTAGTGCTCATTGTTATAATTATACTATTTTTTATCAATTGCGCGAATTTAAGCATTTTACTTTAAATACAACCTAATTAATTGGTTGGATAAACATTAAAACTACTAATTGCTAAATACTTCTTTTAATACTTCTAGTGATTTCGGCTTTTTAAAAGAACTTAAATGTTCTTCAAAATACCTTATCAACAAATCTAATAATACTTTTCGATCTCTCCCCGTAAACACGTGTTGATTATCTTCAAAACCTAAATCCAATAATTTTTTAAAAAGGTAAGTCTCTTCTGCATCAAAACATCTATTGTCAAACGTAGCGCTAAACTCCCCCTCTACCCAATTAAAAAAATACTGCTTATCCTCCGTTGTATCAGGATAAAAGCCAAAGTACTTGGTCAATTCTTTCATTAAAATTAAATGAAAATTTGCTGTCTCTTGATGTGTATCTAACCACAAAAGAGCTACTTCAATAAAGTCAAAAAGTTGTTCATCTCTCTCTTGTTCACTAACAATATTATGCAATACTTCACTTATGAAAATAGCAATACTATTTTTGACAAAATCGTAATAGATATCTTGATATATAAACCCTACTCTAACCTCTTTTAAATATTCCATCCCTCCTTTATTCTTATGTAGAAACTCAATATCCAAATTCGTTAAAGGTTGAAAATAAACGTTCTTCTGCGCACTTTTCCCTTTAGCAAAAGCATTCCTTACAAAGAATGTCTGCACTCCTACCTCTCTAGTCAAACACCGTACTACCAAACTTTTCTCTTGATACTTTAATGCGCTTAATACAATCGCCTTTGTTTTTATCAACATCTTTCTTAATCTTATCGACTATTAACCAAAAATACACTTTCCATGTATAGATTAGTAGCAGTACTAAATTAAGAAAATATACTTTCTTAGCAAATCTATTCAACTTACCTCTTTGTGTAAATTTAAAATAGATATTTTTAGAATTAATGGAGGGTTTTATAGTATATTATTTAGCTTTGTAAAAATTGATTGATATGAAAAAAATACTCTACTTACTATTCATAGGTATGATCCTAATAGGGTGTAAAGAAGAAAAAAAGGAGACTCCAACTGCACTTTTCTTTAAAGACAAACATTATGAAGCAACGATACAAAATGAAGTTGGCACTACAGAAGTCAAAATTAATGTCCCTGTGATTGTAGATGAAAACAATCCTGTCGTTCAAGTAATAAACGAACACATACTTAAAGAAATCACAGAACTTATCTCTTTTGAAAACGACCTAGACGAAACAAATTCTTATGATGAATTAATTAAGTCTTTTCTTCAAGCTTATACTGATTTTTCTCAACAATTCCCAGATGATGACTTGGCGTGGAATGCAAAAATCAAAGCGTCAACTACCTTTTACAATGCTAATATCCTTGCCATAGAATTGGACTACTACACTTTTGCTGGTGGAGCTCATGGCTTCAAAGGAAAAAAAAGCTTAATCTATGACCTAAAATCAGGAAAAGAAATTGACGAAGACGACATTTTCAGTGATTGGGACTCACTGTCAAAACTTCTTGCAGACAAACTAGACTATTATGAGGACCTAAAAGATAATCAAGGTAAAATAGAATACCCCGAAGACATCTTTATCTTAGAAGACACCTTCATTATGACTTTTATAAATCCAAATAATTACCCCTTTACAGACAAAGTTGATGAAGTTGTTTTTAATAAAAGTGAAATAGATTCTTTCATCGTTATTGATATTTCAAAAAAAGATCTTCCAATTCGACAATCCAATTAATAAAGGGGGTTTTGATTCTAAAAATAGAAAATCGTGAGCATATACAAAAAGATATTTAAGCAAACTGCAATCTATGGATTAGCAGCTGTATTCCCTAAAGTAATTGGATTCTTCCTAGTTCCATTTCATACAGACTTAATGAAAAATGACGCTTATGGTCAGTACAGTGTCATTTTCTCCATCATGATGTTTCTTAACGTTGTTCTTTCATTTGGAATGGAAACAACCTTTTTTAGATTTTACAATAAAAAGGATAATAAAAGTGAGGTTATTAATAACAGCCTACTATTCCTAACTACTACTACGATCATTTTTGCTATCATTGGCATGCTTACTTTAGAATATTGGGTTACACTCTTAGATATTCCACGAGACATTCTTCAGTATGTACTCATTATTCTAGTCCTCGATGCACTAGTAATTGTTCCTTTTGCCAAACTACGCGCTGATCAACAACCAATGCGTTACAGCATTATTCGCATTGCGAATGTCTGTATATATACAGGTTTAAATGTATTTTTCTTATACTTTTTACCTCTCATAAATAACAATCATCCAAATAGTTTTACTCAAACTATTTATATTGAAAACTACCAAGTTTCATATATCTTCATTGCCAACCTCATCGCTAGTCTATTCACTTTCCTTGTTTTTTACAGAGATTATCTTCGTATTAAACTAAGCATCAACAAAGTATTGCTGAAGGAAATGTTAGTATATAGCTTCCCTATTATGATTGGAGGACTTGCTTTCGCTATCAATGAAAGTTTTGACAAAATCTTATTGGAGCGTTTACTACCAGCAGATATTGCTTTGTCTGAGGTAGGAAAATATGCTGCTTGTTATAAACTAGGCTTATTTATGGTATTATTTAGACAAGCTTACACTTTAGGAATCGAACCCTTCTTTTTCAACTATGCTAAAAATGAAGATGCTCCAACTAAATACGCAACAATCACTAAATACTTTGCTATTTTTGGAAGTGCCATTATGCTAGGGGTCATTGTATTTTCAGACATTTTAAAAGTACTCTTTATTCGCAACGAATCGTATTGGGACGCTATGATAGTAGTACCTTTAATCATCTTAGCTAACTTGTGTATGGGAATATATACTAACCTATCTGTTTGGTACAAACTAAGGGACAAAACCATGGTAGGTGCTTATATATCAATTATGGGGGCTATCCTAACTTTAGTGTTTAACTATATTCTTATTCCTATTTGGGGATATATGGGATCGGCAATAGCCACCTTGATTGCTTATGGCTCTATGATGCTAATATCTTACCTTTTAGGTCAAAAATACTACCCAATACCGTATGACAAAAAAGCAATTGGAGGTTATATGGGGTTAGCAATCACCCTGTCTTTTATTTACTTTTATTGTTTTAGAGGAAACTACTACATAGGTATTTCGGCTATTCTCATCTTTGGTTTAGTACTCGTGATTACTGAAAGGAATATTTTGTTGAAAACATTTAAAAAGTAACCCTCATTTTTTATGACAAAACCATCAACAAAGTATTTTACTACAAGAATGAGAATCTTAGCATTCTGTCAAATAGGACTTGTACTGCTAACGTTTTGGCATGTAATTTACGCCAAGACTTATTTCTTCTTAATATTCATTGATGCGTTCATTTTCATAATCTTATCAGGTTATATTAAATATCTCGTCATCACAAATAAACCACCTAAGGATAAATAAAAAAAGCCACCTTAAGCAAGATGGCTCTTTTTATTTATAGCAGCTATTATTTTTTCGCGCTTTTCTTAATTTTATCCTCTACACGCTTAACGCGTTTTTCACTATCTGGGTGACTTGAAGACATTTTTGCACCAAGAGACTTATCTGCCCCATATTCTTTCTCCATATCGGCAAATTTCTGAAAGCCATCAGCTAATGCTTGTGGGTTTTTTCCATTAGCAACTAGGAAAGCGTATGAATAATCATCTGAATCGGTCTCTTGCTTTCTTGAAAACGAAGCTCCAAACAACTTCTGAGACATTCCTCCTAAATCAGAATTCATTAAATCCGCAACAGTTCCCTTTGTAGATCCAACGTATTTCGATGCCGCCTCTGTCAATAGAATTTGTTTATAAGCATTCTTTGTATGCTCTAACTTAACGTGTCCTATCTCGTGACCAATAATAGCCAACAACTCATCATCTGTCATTATATCCATTAAAGATGAAAACACACGTACACTTCCGTCTGCACAAGCAAATGCATTGATATCTGTCACATAATACACTTTATAATTTAAATCTAATCCATCATAGTTTTTGTAAGGACCGAAAATTCGCTCTAAACGTTCCGCGTACTCACGCATATCTTTTTGTTTGGAGTTTAACTCACATACCGGATTATTCTCATCCATCCACTTTACAGCTTCGGTAGCGGAAGCAGCGATTTCTTCATCTGATACCGTAAAAGCAGTTACAGCTGTTGTAATAGCATCAAGTTTTTTCCCTCGAAACTTACCAAATTGAGCATGTACAGATGTCATTCCTAATAACATAACTGCAACAGTAAATACAAGTTTATTCATAAATTTTAACTTTTTTCTTTATCAAATGTATATCAAAAAAAAATAAAATCAACCATATAATTAACAGTTCAATAAAAAAGACAACAAATACTTTAATTCCTAAAGATTAACAGCCTTTAATGGGTACTTTTTAATCCAAATCACAATAAAAAAATGTGCCTTATACTTATTGAATAAGCAGGCACATTAAGACAAACTCTAAAACAACAAACCATACGCGTCGAAACAAGTATGGTATACTATTTCTCATTATATTGTTACTTGTTTTTTTACACTAATTGAATAGTCTTTAGATGAAATAGTCGAAACATAACGCCATTCGGAATGAATACTACTCGTCGTAAAGTTCATGTATAAATATCCTCTATTTGATAAGTCGCAATACTGTAAATCATCTACTAACGACTCAAAAACTTGTTCTACCATTTTTAACTGACTAACATCTTGAATGCCTAGATACTCTTCCATACCTGGAGAACTAACAGAAGAAGTAGCAAACTCATGACCAATCACATTTGCATCTTGATCAGTAAGCGTGTTATACCAAGCATTATGGGTATCACCTGCCAATGTAATTATTTGTTTATTATTAAACAGTTTATACAACATTTCACGCTCAACTGGATAACCATCCCATGCATCTAAATTATATGGTGCGACCGCCTTGACCGACATAATCTCTTCTTGTGTTAAAGTTGGATCATTTTGTTTTAGACGTTCTTTAATCATTATCAATCGCTGTGCTTCTACAAACAAACCTTGAGTAGTCTCTGGACGTACTGTACCAGTTGCCGAAAATTCAAGCATTACTCGCTGTACGTATAGTAACAATGACAATGGCAAAGTCATTTTAGACATCAATACTTGTTGCCCTAGTACCTGCCACTTAGCGGTACTTGAATTCACTTGACTAGCTAGCCAATTCATTTGTTCCATACCAAGAAGCTTTCTGTTCGGATTACTTAAATCAGCTGTAAACCTAGGAACATCCATGCCTTCTGCTGTAAAGTAATCTGCATACTCCAACTGCTTATCTCTAGCTAGAACACGTGTATCCAACATATACATAGAAAGTACTGAACCAAATTCAAAGGCACG
Organism: Myroides pelagicus; assembly: GCF_009711055.1. Taxonomy (GTDB): domain Bacteria; phylum Bacteroidota; class Bacteroidia; order Flavobacteriales; family Flavobacteriaceae; genus Flavobacterium; species Flavobacterium pelagicum. The sequence goes on along the minus strand of NZ_WMJY01000004.1, from coordinate 96,854 downwards.
ATAAATAGGCTTACCCTTTCCTGTCTTCATTGGTATATACTCACTATATGCTTGTATTGCTGATGCTTTTCTGATTTCAAAAGCTCCCTCTTTATCACTCTGATGATTTTCTGCGCCATCTTTGTAGGTGTCATTCGCGATCTCATGATCATCCCATACACAGATAAATGGCTTTTTTTGATGTGCCAATTTTAAATCTTCATCACTGCGATACTGTTTATATCGTGTTCTATAATCGTCTAATGACACTAATTCATGACTAGGTTTAGGTTGTCGATTTAAAACTGTTGTAGAAGCGTTTGTTCCATATTCTCCTTGACCATATTCATAGATATAATCTCCCAAATGAATCACTACATCTACATCTGATTTCGCTACTGCCTCATATACATTAAATAAACCTGCTGGATAATTAGAACACGATAATACAGCTAACCTCACCTCAGACGATGAATCACCTTGAGCAGCAAGAGTAATTGTCTCTCCGATTACAGAAATCTCTTTACGTCCTTTCTGATAAAAACGGTAAAAATACTTTCCTTTTGCCTCTAGATCGTTTACCTCAATAGATATCGTGTTATCTGTCTCTCCAAACGCAGTTGCTACACCTTGTCGAACAATTTCTTTAAATTCAATATCTTTTGCAATTTCCCACGTTACTACTTCTCCAGCTAAGTCATAACGTGTCCAAATAATCACACTCTGTGGTGTTGGATCAAAACTAGCCACTCCGTAACTAAAACCTTTCATCGTATATTCCCCGACCTCTTGGTTCGGTTCTACAACTTGATCATCATTTGAACAACTAACAATTACAGGTGCTATAAACATTCCTCCTGTTGCTAGTAAAGAGTTTCGTAAGAATTTTCTCCTATCTAATTGATTATTTTTCATTTTGCTTTTTTTGTTATACTCCAAAGTAACTGCCTAATTGTTACTTCACAATTAACACATGATTACCAAATGATTATTTAATCTTCTATACAAAATCATTCACAAAAAAAAGTGGTACAAGTAGTACCACTCTTCTATTATAAACTTAAATACTGATTCTTATCGTATTTCACTTGGTAGCCAAAGCGCAATATTTTGTTTTCATTCCCCTTAAGCTTCAGCTCCCATTTTATTCCTCCCTTGTCTACATCCACTTTTCCAGAAGCTGTATCGGTCAACTCTACTTCTATATCTGTATTAGAACTGATAGGAAATTGATCTTCTATCTGAATATCTATCGACTCTGCTTTGTTATTTCTCACTGCAATATCATACACAAATTTTTGCGTTTTTTTAGACGACAATATCTTTGTTCCCGATTTGTCTTTTACTACTGTACGAGTTACCACCACTTTCGGGTCTTTACCCATATTTAGTTTCATCTCTTCTTCTGTGTTAGCAGGATCAAGTGCTGTTTTACCTACATACACCCCATCAAATATTACGTTTGCAATACCGGGCAACAAATTATAGTTGCCATAATCTCTAATCGTTGCCACTAAATACGCATTACTATCCAACTTTGGCGCAGTATAATACTTATATTCTGCAGGCATATTAAAGTCGTTTAGTGTTACACTATGTGGCTTTCCATTTGTAAGTACCGTATATGGAATACTAATATCAAACGACACATTCAACTGCGATTCATTTACCTGTGTAAAGTTTTCCATTGTACTTTCTTCGTAAACAACATTTTCTTCTGTTGCCATATCGTAAGACGCTGTTGCTTTCATCCTCTTTGAAATATACCCATTTAAAGAAATCTCTTGGAAGGCTGATGATGAAGAATTTCCATAATTCAAAAACCATGTATTCCACTTAGGCAAACTATTCGATTGATTAGCAACCCCACTTGTTAGGCTCAGGTTTACTCCTTTCCAGTCCACACCAGTTTGTTGCTTTACCTCTGCCTTATACACCACCTTAATAGGCGAATTAATCTTCTCAACACGTAAATCGTAAAAAGGTTTCCAACCTGCTTGATTCGTGTAATACTTAATTTGCAATGGTACTTCTCCCTCTACATCGTTCATCACTTGTAATATAAGTTTTCCTTTGCTCGATTTCTCACTTTTATCTTTACTAAATTCCAACTTATTCTTCAATGCTGTAAGTTTATCGGTCAGACTTCTTTCTTTATCAGTCAATCGATCAACTTCATTTGTCAATTGCAAGCGCTTTGTTTTGTAGTAATCTACCATTTTGGTTACTTCAAGAACACTACTACCATTTTGTACTCCTACATTGGTATTTGAGTCTAATACATCAATTGTCTTTCTCTCAGCTGTTAAAGCATTTTGTACTTTTCTCAGCTCTGTTTGCAACAATGTAATACTATCGCGAACAGGCTTCAACAACGGTAAATCGACCACGCTATCATACTCTTCTACATAGCGGTTATTGAACTGTATAGCCATTACAGTAACACCACTAGTAGAACCTACCTGTACTGTTTCGGCATTTAAATAATCTGCGACGTTAGAAACAATCACTTCCGACGTACCTTTTGGCAACTTCACCTTTGCTTTATGCATCAGTTCTGCCCCGTTAAAATACACTCTAGCACTCTCTATTTTTGCTTGTGTAAACACAGGCTTTTGCGCCCAATTAACAACAGAGCATAAGGCCATTGCTATAATACTAAACTTTATTTTCATCTCTTTTTCCTTTTAATTATCCAAATAGATATTCTACTACATCTTCAATCTTTGTGACCAAAACCACTTTTATACCTGTTCCGCTATAAGCGATTTTATTATATTTAGATATAAAAATAGTCGAGAACCCTAACTTCTCCGCTTCTTGTATTCGTTGATCCACGCGACTTACTGGACGTATTTCACCAGATAATCCCACCTCTCCTGCAAAGGTCAAATCTTTATTAATAGATGTGTCCTGATCAGAAGATAAAATTGCTGCAACTACTCCCAAATCGATTGCTGGATCATCTACTGTGATACCTCCCGTAATATTCAAAAATACGTCTTTTTGTCCCAAGCGAAACCCAGCACGCTTTTCCAACACTGCCAACAGCATATTCAATCGCTTTAGATTATACCCCGTACCACTTCGTTGTGGAGTACCGTAGACTGCAGTACTTACCAAAGCTTGTACCTCTACCATAAGAGGACGCATTCCCTCCAATGTAGCAGCAATTGCAGTACCCGACAACTCCTCTTCTTTGTGCGATATCAATATTTCTGACGGATTGCTCACCTCGCGTAGTCCACTACCTTGCATCTCATAAATCCCAAGCTCCGCTGTTGAACCAAAACGGTTTTTATTGGCACGCAAAATCCGATATACGTGATTCCTATCTCCTTCAAACTGCAATACCGTATCTACCATGTGTTCCAGCATCTTTGGTCCAGCTATACTTCCATCTTTAGTGATATGTCCAATTACAAATACAGGTGTCCCTGTCTCCTTTGCAAACTTAGTTAACTCTGCTGTACACTCCTTTATTTGAGACACCGTACCAGCCGAAGACTCAATAAAATCAGTATGTAATGTCTGAATAGAATCAATAATTAACACATCAGGTTGTATCTCATCAATTTGTCTAAAAATATTTTGAGTGTTAGTTTCGGTAAGTATATAACAATTATCGTTTAATGGGTTAATGCGCTCAGCACGCATCTTTATCTGCTTTTGACTTTCCTCTCCAGATACATAAAGTGTTTTAAAAGGTAGCTTAAGCGATATTTGTAATAACAGTGTACTCTTTCCTATACCAGGCTCTCCGCCTAATAAAATCATAGACCCAGGCACCAACCCCCCTCCTAACACTCGATTTAATTCTCCATCCATCGTATTTAGACGAATTTCTTCGGTACTATCAATCTCCTGAACTTTCAATGGCTTTGCTACAGATTTAGTCCCTGTCGTAGAACTCACCGCTGCTTTCCATCCGGTTTTCTCTTCTTTCTGTATTACCTCTTCCACCAATGTATTCCATTCTTTACAAGCCGAACATTGACCTAACCATTTAGGGTATTGTGTCCCACAACTCTGACAGAAAAAAGCGGTCTTTACTTTCGCCATAACTATATCTATATTTAATCTTAAAAGTACAAAATTACACGTAATCAGAAAACTAATATACGCTTAACTGCTAGATCTTATAGCAAATGTGAAATCACTGCTGTATTTGCCATCATAACACTACAAAGAACAACTATAAGTGTTTGCCGTCCTCCTTACATCAAACAGATATTCGTAAACGCCATTTAAATTAGACTATCTAATACTTGGGTCTATATTACTTTTTAAAAACAATCAAATTACTGCAACTGACAACCTTCTTACAGGCAATTTTTTTCCTTGCTTTCTTTACCTATACTTCCAGAATGCGTGCACCTTCCTTGCCAAGAACCTACTTCTGGGCAAGCAAACTGCACGTATATTGCACCCATAGCACAAACTTGGCAGCAAATACGATGGTTTTGAAATATTTTTAGGACAAAAAAAGATTACTTATAAAAAAAACACTCGGTACTTTTCTCAAAAACTATGAGAAACAAATCCTAAAACCGAAAAAAGAAGATAAAGGTTATTTACCCTTGTAATAAAGCGGTAAAAACAAAAATGACAAAGCACCGAACAATACAACAATAGCTGTTTGTGTTGTCCATAAAATCCAACCGAAAGCTGTTCCCGCTACTAGAGGCACATGATACAAAAGGAGTAATTGTGAGATAACTAAAGGGAAGGCTCCAAAACCTCCATTGGTAAATGAAACAGCAAAACTACCTGCCACAAAAGCTGACATAACAACAGGAAAACTAAGACCGCTAGTCTCCTCAATAGCGTACATACCAAAATAAAAGGTCGCGACATAACCAAACCAAATAAGAAAAGTATCTAAAAGAAAATATCCTTTATTTGGCATCTTTAAGACGCTTACTAGTCCCTCTCCTAACCCTCTTAATTTTTGTCTAATCAAGACTATGACTTTCCATTGAACGTATCTAAAAACAGCGAACACAACTACAATACCAAATAAAAAAACAAGTCCAAGAAAAGAAAGTTTCTCCAAAGGAATATAACCTAATAAGAATTTATTCAACACCTCAAATTGAAGAACTAAGGCTAACAAAACACAGAATAACAAACAGAATAAATCGATAATTCGCTCTGAAACAATTGTTCCAAACCCTTTGTCAAAGGAAATATCTTCGTACTTCTGCAAGACTAAAGCCCGTGAAACTTCCCCAGACCGAGGAACGGTTAAATTCAGCAGATAACCAATAGATATAGCCATAAAGTTTGTCGTCGTACTACTAGAATATCCCATATAGCTTAGGGCGTATTTCCAACGATGAGCACGAGCCCATAGGCTGACTAAAGAAAAAAATGAGGCAGCTATAATGTAGCTATAATTCGCTTCTTTGAAATGACTAATCATTTCATCTAATTGTTCAGAAGTAAACTGACTAAATGCATAATAAACCAAAAAAACTCCCAACAAAAGTGGGAGTAATATATTGGCTATTTTGCGTATCAATTGTCTCAATGCGATGATTAACCTAATTGATTAGTCTCTTCATTTGGAAAGATGATAGCAGGCTTAAATGATTTAGCCTCTTCAAAATCCATAATACCATAAGTAATGATAATAATGATATCGCCTTTGTGTACTTTGCGTGCTGCAGGACCGTTCAAACAGATTTCGCCACTATTACGTGGACCAGGAATAGCGTAAGTCTCAAAGCGTTCACCATTGTTGATGTTTACAATCGAAACTTTCTCCCCTTCTATGATGTTAGAAGCTTCCATTAAAACTTCGTCAATCGTAATACTACCGATATAATGTAAATCTGCTCCAGTTACTTTTACACGGTGAATTTTAGATTTTACTACTTCAACTTGCATCTTGAGTTTATTTAGTTAAATGATAAATTGTCAATTAAACGAACACCTTCAATATGTGCTACTAAAAAACCTCTATACTTGTGACCTTCAACTTTCTGTAAAATAGGTTTCAGAGATTCTTCATCTGCTATTGTAAAGTATTCGAGGTCAAAGGTAGGATTATTTTTAAATTCATTCTCAACAAATTGCTGAACTTTTTCGCTACTTTCAGTCACAAACATTTTTTTAGCTTGTAATAAAATTTCATACAAGAAAGTAGCCTCCTCAAGTCCTTTAGCAGAAATACGCTCATTGCGCGAGCTCATTGCTAATCCCTGATTATTTCTAAAAATTGGAACACCAATGATTTGCACAGGTGTTTTCATTATCTCAACCATTTTTCGGATAATTTGCAACTGTTGAAAGTCTTTCTCTCCAAAATATGCACGATTTGGCAACACCAAATCAAACAATTTACTAACAATAGTTCCTACTCCATCAAAATGCCCTGGACGCGAAGCACCCTCCATCTCATTTTCTAAGCCATTAAAATCAAAAGCTTGAGCAATTGCATTATCCCCGTAAATTTCCTCCACCGCAGGAGCAAAAATTACGATCTTATCAGATAGAGAGGCAATAAACTCCATGTCCCTCTCCAATGTACGTGGGTATTTAGCTAAGTCTTCAGCATTGTTAAACTGTGTAGGATTAACAAAAATACTAACCACCGTACAATCATTTTCATTCAATGATTGTTCCATTAATGATAGGTGACCATTATGTATAGCCCCCATCGTAGGCACTAAGCCTATCGCCTTATTTTCATCACGCATTGGTTTTAAATACGCTTGTAAATCGGCTTTTGTACTAAAAAGAAACATCTGCTTCGTGTTTAAAATAATGGCAAAATTAGTTAATTAGAAAATAACTCCATAAAATTTCGTAAATTTGCAACGTTTATTATTTCACTAAAGAAATTAAAATCAAGATGAAAGATAAGAGGATATTATACGTATCATCTGAAGTGGTACCTTATTTAGCAGAGAATGAAGTTTCATTAATGTCTTATGATGCTCCAAAAATGATCAATGACCAAGGTGGGCAAATAAGAATTTTTATGCCAAGATATGGTAGTATTAACGAACGAAGACACCAATTACACGAAGTAATTAGACTATCAGGTATGAATCTGGTTGTAAATGATATGGACATGCCTTTAATCATTAAAGTTGCCTCTATCCCAAAAGAACGCATACAGGTATATTTTATCGACAACGATGAATATTTCAAACGCAAATCTACCTTTACGGATGATGATGGAAACTTATTTCCAGACAATGATGAACGTGCAATATTCTTTACAAAAGGAGTTATCGAAACAGTAAAAAAATTAAACTGGGTTCCTGATGTTATCCACGTACAAGGTTGGATGGCCTCATTATTACCTGTTTACTTAAAACACTATTACAAAGACGAAACGATCTTTGGAGATACAAAAATTGTTACTTCAATTTTCGAAAAAGGCTTCGAAGGGAACTTAAGTGACAATATGAAAGCAAAAGTTGCGTTTGATGAATTACCAGAAGATGTTATTGCTGAATTTGGTCAACCAACCTACGAAAGTATCATGAAGAATGCAATTAATCACTCAGATGGAGTAATTGTAGCCTCAGAAAATGTTGACGGAGATTTAACAAAATATATAGAGTCTTCTGAAAAACCTTTTTTACCTTACGTCGCAAAAGATCAATTTGCCGATGCTTATTCAGCATTTTACGCAAAGTTCTTTTAAGATCAACTAATCAAAAATTCTGTTAGTTATACATGAATCAAAAGAATATTTTCAAAGGACTAGTCCTTGCATTAGGAATAGTGTCGCTACAAGCATGTGACACTGACTTTACTGAGACAGGCTCAGACATCATAGGCGGTGGAGACTTTACAATAGAGTCACATATCGTACAAGACATCAAAGCATATAATCAGCCATACGGCCCTACTGATGCGGCTAGATTACCTGAAGTATCCATTGGTTCATATAAAGATGGGGTATACGGAAACAAGTCTAAGAGCATTGCCTTAAACTTTGTAACACCTACAGTTATCAAAGATTTTGACGAAACAATTAAAGTTGACTCTGCTTATGTTTACCTTCCCTATTACAATACCGAAGTAGACAAAACTGAAAATGACGTAACTACCTACAAACTAAAAGGTAGATATGGAGAGGGTACATTCGACCTTGAAGTGTATCAACATTCCTATTTAATGACCAACGATGACCCTGCAGGAGGACCTAGAAAATACTACAGCAATCAACAAGGTTTGTTTGAAAACAGTCCTAATGGTCTATCTGAGGTATTAAATTCTAAAAGAACAATGGAAATAGATAACAAGTCTATTGTTATCTACCAGAAAGATAAAGACGGTAATGACCAAACAGGCGAGGACGGTAAAAAAGTTGTAAAAGAAAAACTTGTTCCAGGTTTATGGATAGATCTAAACAAAGATCACTTCCAGAATGCACTTGTTAAATTCTCTAACAGCGAGCAATTTCAGAATAACTTTAGAGGATTATACTTAAAAGCATTACCTTCTGCAAATGGAAAAGGGACTATTACTCTTATAAATCCAGGTCAAGGATACCTACGTATCGCATATTCAAAAGAGGAGAAAACAACAAATGAAGACGGTACAGAAACTAAGAAAACAGTTAGAGGAGAACTAAAACTTCCTTTCGTAACATATGCTAATCCAAGCTTACCAAACATCGCATTGTCGCAAAACATCTTGGTAAACCTAGAAAGTAACGAACACAAAGTTGAGGATCTATATCCACAACAACCAAACAAAGAAACTGGAGATAGTAAGTTATTTATCAAAGGTGGTGGCGAAGGTGGTTTAGCAATCATTGAACTATTCAAAGAAAATGACTATGCAGAATTAAAACAGCTTCGCGAACAAGCTGAAAAGAATGGTTTTTTATTAAACGACGCATTTCTGACAGTCTATACTGATGAAACGTCAATGACAGATGAAATTAATCCAGATCGCTTATACTTATATAACTTTGACGCTACTAGCAATGTTATAGATTTCATTACAGATAGTCAAGGACAAAAGCCAATATACGGTGGAGCTTATGAAAAAGGAGCTGAAGATTCTAAACGCGAAAAAAACAGCTATACTTTCAGAATAAAAGGGCATATTCAAGCATTGTTAAAGTCTAAAACAATATCAAGTCCTAAACTTGCAATAGCTGTATCTAATAGCTATACAAGTACATTAAGCTACATGAATTACAAAAACTTATTCGTTGGTGGTGGACAGTCATTTATAATTGAAAACACTCCAAAGGATATTACACAAATACCTTCTTTGCCACTTACAACACCTATTGGAACTGTTATTAACGGTACAACAGAAGAGGCAGGAATCAAGAAAATGAAATTAGAAATTTTCTATACAAAACAAAAAGAGCTATAAAATAATAAAATACCGGAATTAGTATGTGTGGAATCGTAGGATACATAGGACATAGAGACGCATATCCTGTAATTATCAAAGGATTGTCTAGGTTAGAATACAGAGGTTATGATAGTGCTGGACTTGCCATTTTTGATGGAGAAAAGATTAATCTTTGTAAAACAAAGGGAAAAGTAGCGGATCTAGTTGAAAAAAGTGACGATACAATCAAAGTAGGAACAACAGGAATTGGCCACACAAGATGGGCTACTCATGGAGTACCTAACGATGTAAATTCACACCCTCACTTTTCAAACTCTGGTGAGTTAGTGATTATACACAACGGTATTATCGAAAACTACGATTCACTAAAACAAGAACTTATCAAAAGAGGATACACGTTCAAATCAGATACAGATACTGAAGTCCTTGTAAACTTAATAGAAGACGTACAAAAAACACAAGGTGTAAAGCTAGGTAAAGCCGTACAAATTGCTTTAAACCAAGTTATCGGAGCATATGCAATCGCAGTAATGGACATCAAAAAGCCGAACGAAATCATAGCAGCTCGTTTAGGTAGTCCTTTAGCTATAGGGATTGGAGAGAATGAATACTTCATTACTTCGGATGCCTCACCTTTCATTGAATATACAAACAATGCTATCTATTTAGAAGACGAAGAGATGGCAATTATTCGCTTGCACAAACCATTGCGTATAAGAAAAATTAAAGATGATAGCCTAATTGATCACTATGCACAAGAGTTACAATTAAACCTTGAACAGATTGAGAAAAATGGATATGATCACTTTATGCTTAAAGAAATCCATGAGCAACCAGAAGTAATCAAAGATACTTTCAGAGGTCGATTACTAGCTGATCAAGGATTAATTCGCATGGCAGGTATAGAAGATAACATTGACAAATTCTTAAATGCTAAACGCATTATTATTGCAGCTTGTGGAACTTCATGGCATGCGGCACTAGTAGCAGAATACATCATCGAGGAATTTGCAAGAATACCAGTAGAAGTAGAATACGCTTCAGAATTTAGATACAGAAACCCTATCATAGATAGTACAGATGTAATCATTGCTATCTCTCAATCAGGAGAAACTGCAGATACCTTAGCTGCTATTAAACTAGCGAAATCAAAAGGAGCATTTGTATTCGGAGTATGTAATGTAGTAGGTTCTTCTATCTCAAGAGAAACGCATGCAGGAGCATATACACATGCAGGCCCAGAAATTGGAGTAGCATCTACAAAAGCATTTACAACTCAAATCACTGTTTTGACGCTATTAGCCTTACGTTTAGCAAAAGCAAAAGGTACATTAGCAAACTCAGAGTATTTAAAATATTTACACGAACTTGAATTAATTCCAGAACGCGTAGAAGAAGCATTAACACAAAATGAATCAATACTAGAGATATCTAAAATATATAAAGACGCTACAAACTGCTTATACTTGGGAAGAGGATATAATTATCCTGTAGCCTTAGAAGGAGCTTTAAAGCTAAAAGAAATCTCTTATATACACGCAGAAGGGTATCCAGCTGCCGAGATGAAGCACGGTCCAATTGCATTAATTGATGAACATATGCCAGTAATCGTTGTAGCACCAGAACAAGAACACTACGACAAAGTGGTAAGTAATATTCAAGAAATTAAAGCAAGAAACGGTAAAATCATCGCAATTGTTACCAAAGGAGATAGACAAGTTAGAGAATTAGCTGACCATGTAATTGAAGTACCCGGTATATCTGAAGCATTAACGCCAATTGTAACAACAATACCACTACAATTGTTATCGTACCACATAGCAGTTCTGAGAGAGTGCAACGTAGATCAACCACGTAATCTCGCTAAATCAGTGACCGTAGAATAATTGGAAAAATGCGTTCCAAATATAGGTTCGCATTTTTTATTTAAAATAAAAAATCAATCATTTTCATTTTCAGAGAAAAAAACTATCTTTGCACTCTGAAAAACTAGAATTTTTCAATAAACGTAAATAGCTGTTAAATAAATACATAAGCAATGTCTAAAGTTACAGGAAAAGTTGCGCAAGTTATCGGACCAGTAGTTGATGTAGTTTTCAACACTGAGAATGCCGAACTTCCAAGAATTTATGATTCATTAGAAATCACTAAACCAGATGGTTCTAAATTAGTACTTGAAGTACAATCACACATTGGAGAAGATACAGTTCGTACAATTTCAATGGACTCAACAGACGGATTAAGTAGAGGTTACGAAGTGATCGCTATGGGATCTCCTATCCAAGTTCCCGTTGGTAAAGAGGTATTTGGTAGATTGTTTAATGTAGTTGGAGACGCTATTGATGGTCTTGGAAACCTACCAAAAGATGGTACAAATGGTTTACCTATCCACCGTCCTGCTCCAAAATTCGAAGATTTATCAACATCTACAGAAGTATTATTCACTGGAATTAAAGTAATCGACTTAATTGAGCCTTATTCAAAAGGGGGGAAAATTGGATTATTCGGTGGAGCTGGAGTTGGTAAAACAGTATTAATTCAAGAATTAATTAATAATATCGCTAAAGGACACGGAGGACTTTCAGTATTTGCTGGAGTTGGAGAGCGTACTCGTGAGGGTAACGACTTACTACGTGAGATGTTAGAATCAGGTATTATCAAATATGGTGATGACTTCATGCACTCTATGGAAAATGGAGGATGGGATCTATCAAAAGTAGACAAACCAGGAATGCAAGACTCGAAAGCTACTTTCGTATTCGGTCAGATGAATGAGCCACCAGGAGCACGTGCACGTGTTGCATTATCAGGATTAACAATCGCTGAGTTCTTCCGTGATGGAGCTGGAGATGACCAAGGAAAAGACGTACTTTTCTTCGTTGACAACATCTTCCGTTTTACACAAGCAGGTTCTGAGGTATCAGCTTTATTAGGACGTATGCCTTCTGCAGTAGGATACCAACCTACATTAGCTACTGAGATGGGAGCAATGCAAGAGCGTATTACATCTACTAAAAAAGGATCTATTACATCTGTACAAGCAGTTTACGTTCCTGCAGATGACTTAACTGACCCGGCACCAGCAACAACGTTTGCTCACTTAGATGCAACAACTGTATTATCTCGTAAAATTGCTGAGTTAGGTATTTACCCTGCAGTAGACCCATTAGACTCAACTTCTCGTATCCTAACACCAGAAATTTTAGGTAAAGAGCACTATGCATGTGCACAAAGAGTAAAAGAAATCCTTCAAAAATATAAACAACTTCAAGATATCATTGCTATCTTAGGTATGGAAGAGTTATCAGAAGAGGATAAGTTAGCTGTACACAGAGCTCGTCGTGTTCAACGTTTCTTATCTCAACCATTCCACGTTGCTGAGCAATTTACAGGTATCCCTGGAGTACTAGTTGATATTAAAGATACAATCAAAGGATTTAATATGATTATTGATGGTGAATTAGATCATTTACCAGAAGCAGCATTCAACTTAAAAGGATCTATCCAAGAAGCTATCGAAGCTGGAGAGAAGATGCTTGCTGAAATTAAATAATCACTTAAAAATTAATCATTATGAAGTTAGAAATAGTATCACCTGAAGCTACGTTATTCTCTGGAGAAGTTACTTCTGTATCAGTTCCAGGAGTTCAAGGAGAGTTTCAAATGTTAAATAACCACGCACCTATTGTTTCAATTCTAACAAAAGGTGAAGTAAAGTTTACAGGGTCTAACATTTCTATTGAAGATGCATTTATTTCTAAATTCCAAAAGATTAGTAATGATACCTATCATTTACCTATTAATCTAGGAACGATTGAACTAAGTGACAACAAGGTTATAATCTTAGCTAACTAATATTGTTAGTTTTCAAAATAAAAAAGCCGATTCAACAAGTTGAATCGGCTTTTTGTTTTATTCTAATTTTTACATTTTCTCACACCTTTAACCCCAATACAAATAACACCATCCATCTATCGTTCTAATCGATTATTTAAAAACAACCTATCACAAACATGCAACACATAGAGACACTATCTAACAACGAAGCGAGTAAATCTCGATAAAGCATTATCTTCTTATCAAATCAACACCTCTACTAAACCTTACGATTAAGAGCGTTTTTTGATTAACTAAATAAACATATCTGACAAAGTATAATCGAAACAACACATCAATAACCTTTCTAAATTGTTTTAAAGACGTTTAAAGGTATTATTACCCAAAAATTCATTTCTTTATCTAAGATAAAAAAAAGCTCCTATAATGACGCTAAATTTAATAGCTAACATTTATTAAAGTACAGAATGTAGCTTTTTATAATTGCGCTATTAAATTTTATAATTAGCCAAAGCGACTACTTGCTACTCAACTATAACTATATAGTCCTACTTAGGTACTTAATCAAATAAAGCTAGCAAATAACTTCTAGCAATACAGAGCAATTCTACCTCACTCATTAATTTAACTTTTTGGAAAGCTCACAAAATTCAAGTGAAACCTTCTATTGCTTCTACTTGGTCGAAATGTGATCGAGAGGTGGTCGGGATATTTTAGGTCAAAATATCCCGACCACCTCTAAATTATATCAGTTGCATCCAAACTAAACGGAAAAATATCTAGGAAAAAGCCATAAAAAAAGCCAGACATTTCTGTCTGGCTTGTTGCTCCCCCTCTTGGGCTCGAACCAAGGACCCTCTGATTAACAGTCAGATGCTCTAACCAACTGAGCTAAGGAGGAAGGTGTGTTACCTTTATTGCGATGCAAATATATAACGTTTTTTCTTACTTGCAAATAAAAAATTTACATTTTTAGCTCTCATCTTTCAACGTCGGTAAGCCCAATTTATAACGTGTTGCCAATAAGCGAATTACAAAAACAGAAGCTGCTGTAATAATCTGAACAAATGCTTCAGAAACATTTAATGCACTCAAACCATAGTAAATAATTACTCCAAAAATACACACTAATGCATACCATTCTTGTCTAAACATCGCTGGAATTTCATTAATCATAATATCGCGGATAATACTACCCACCGTACCAGTTATAGTTGCTAGAATAACGACTACCCAAAAAGGATAACCAAAAGAAATTGCCTTTTCTGTACCTACAACGACGAACAATCCTAAACCTATACTATCAAACCATAAAAAGGTACTATTGAGTCGAACCAATTGCTTTCGAAATAAAATCACAGCTAACAGCGCCAAAATAGTACACCATGCATATACACTAGATAGCAACCAGAAAGGAGTCGTATTAAGCAACAGATCCCTTAAAGTACCACCACCTGTAGCTGTGACAAAACCAATCACATAAGCTCCAAACCAATCTACACTTTTCGCTGAGGCTAGACGCACACCAGATATTGCAAAAGCAAAAGTTCCACAGAACTCAATAATATCGACAAAGTATATCTTATTATAAAACTCTAAAAAAGAATCTAACATAACTAAAACATTAAGACTATAATCAAAATTAACAATTTTAGCTAAATGATTATTTAATGACTACAGATTTCTTATTCACAAAAGACAATAACCCTTCATCTGACATCTCTCTACCTATTCCAGAGAACTTATTACCCCCAAAAGGAACTCTTGGATCAGAGATTACCATTTCATTGATAAAAACAGCTCCTTCATTAAAATTACACACTTGCGTTTTTAAAAAGGCTACATCTTTACTAAACAAGGAAACACCCAATCCAAAACGTGAGTCATTGCTTAAAGATATTGCTTCTTCAAATGTATCGAAAGTCACTACTACGGCTAAAGGTCCAAAAGTTTCTTCCTTAAAAGCGCGCATATCATCGGTCACGTCACATAATAATGTAGGTGAAAACCAACAACCCTCACGCTCTCCTCCAAAAGCTAACGTTGCTCCTTGAGCAATAGAGTCCTTCATGATGTCCTCTAATTCAATTGCTAAATCTTCCCTAGCCATTAATCCAATAGTTGTCGATGAATCAAATAAATCCCCCCTAACTAGTCGTTTAGTTTCTTTCTCAAAACGACGAATAAATTCCTCTTTAAGCGATTGATGCACTAAAATACGTTTTCCTGCTATACAACTTTGCCCAGTATTTTGGAAACGCGCATTGACAGCTAACGGAACGACCTGCTCTAAATCGGCATCCGCACAAATAATAAAAGCATTACTTCCTCCTAATTCGAGTACAACCGGTTTGATATACTCTCCTGCTTTTCTCCCTACAGCACTTCCCGCTTTTTCACTTCCTGTAAGTGATACTCCCTTAATACTGTCTAACTCAATTAATGCATCTACCTCACTCCCTGGAAGAATAGCATTAAAATAAACTTGACTAAAGCCTTCCACGTGAAAACAACGTTCCAAAGCTTCAGCACATTGAGGCACATTACTAGCATGTTTTACAATAACAGTATTGCCTGCTAAAAGTGTAGGAACTGCAAATCTAAAAACCTGCCAAAAAGGAAAATTCCAAGGCATAACACCTAAAATAACCCCCAGCGGCTCATTCACGGTATATACTTCAGACCAATCCGTTTGTATAGTACGCCCCTTTAAAATACGACTCCCTTCAGCAATGTAATAATCAATCAACCTTCCACACTTCTCCACCTCTCCAATAGCCTGCGCTAAAGGTTTATTCATATCCTCAGTCATTAATCGACCGAATACTTCCTTATTGGCTAATAAATTAACCTTCAGTTGAGTTAAATAAGCTATGCGTTCTTCAATTGAAACTTTCTTCCAAGAAAGAAAAGAATGCTCCGCACAGGCAACAATTTCGATAATCTCTTTTTTCATAATAAACTATTTTGCTATGAACAACTTCTCACCTTAACACATTAATTACTAAATTACTAAATAATGAATTAAGCGATCAAGTCATGATATTTTGACTAAATGCCTATCTTTGGACAAATTATACAAAATGAACAACAATATAAAACTATTATTACTTGGATTAATAATTTTTGCAATAACACTTATCATGAAAGCACAAGGTACTTTTAATGAAAGCTTGAGTACAGTCTGCTTTCTAATTGCACTAATCATTATTATTGTACCATTGTACAAACTAGTATTTAATAAGCTTAAAAAATAAAATGACGCCAGTAAAAATACTGGCGTCATTCATTTTATTTTGTTTGTAAGACTTTACTTAGATTCTCTAGCATTACAGTTGTCATTGCTTCTAAATCATACTTATGATTCCAACTCCAATCTTTCTGAGCAGCTGAGTCATCAATACTAGCTGGCCAACTATCAGCAATGGCCTGTCTAAAGTCCGGTGCATATTCTATGGTAAAATCCGGAATATGCTTTGTGATCTCAGCATATAATTCTTCAGGTGTAAAAGAAATACCACCTAAATTATAAGATGAACGGATCTTCACATCTTCTTTCTCTGCTTGCATAATTCCCACAGTAGCATTCAAAGCATCGTCCATATACATCATCGGAAGAGCTGACTGTTCAGACAAGAAACAGTTATAGTGTTTATCTTCAATAGCTTTATAAAAAATATCTACAGCATAATCCGTAGTACCACCACCTGGAGGAGTAGTCCAAGAAATCAAACCTGGATAACGTATACTTCTCACGTCAACTCCGTACTTATTGTAGTAATATTCACACCAACGCTCTCCAGCTTGTTTAGAGATTCCATATACAGTACTTGGCTCCATCACAGTATATTGAGGCGTGTTAAAACGAGGAGTTGTCGGTCCAAACACAGCAATCGACGACGGCCAAAAGATTTTCTTAATCTTACCTTCTTTTGCTAAGTTTAAAACGTGAAACAATGAATTCATGTTTAATTCCCAAGCAAAAGCGGGATTCTTCTCAGCTGTTGCAGACAACAAAGCTGCCATCAAATAAACTTCGTCAATTTGATGTTTTTCAACTACACTGGAGACTTGATCAAAATCCATAGCATTCACAGTTTCGAAAGGTCCGGATTCCATAAGATTCGAATTCCCTTCGCGGATATCAGAAGCAATGACATTATCATTACCATAAATACCTCTTAATTTTAGTGTAAGCTCTGAACCTATTTGTCCACAAGCACCGATGATAAGAATTTTGGTTCCCATTTTGTTGAAATTAAAATAAGGCACAAATATAAAGGAACTATAGAAAGAAATCAATGCAAATACACCTAATACGATTCAGTTTATAACTATTATAACAATATAACACAGTACTACTATAAATATACTGATAACTTTGTAAATTTGAGCCTTATTCGTACAAAGATGAAAAAAACATTATTCTTTTTATTAAATATCATTTTGTTAGTTGGGGTACTTACCTCGTGTAATGATGACAAACAATTACAGCAAGCACAACGTGAACGATATATGCAACATCAAGACAGTGTATTCAACTATCTTGAAACAAATTGGAAAATAGAATTTCCAAAGACAACTCCAGAACTTACTAATCTATTAAAAGAGTGGAATGCTTGGCAAGAGTTTCAAAAAGAAGCCGTGCTAAAACCGACTACATCAATTGATGCCTACCAAAAGAAAATAAGCCAATTAGAGAATAAAGTTCAGTCAATTACCTTTATCAAATATCCTAAAGCGCTTGATGAAAGAGATGTCAAAGCAAGAATGACTGTGTTTTTTAACTCAGTTAAGAATCTAAATATGTTTCTTAATCTAGACCCTATAGACATCGCAAAAGTTGACGCGCAGATGAAACAAGTAAACAAAGACCTAGCTATTCTAACAAAGCAGATGGAAAAAAACCTAGAAGTAGCCAAAGTCCCATTGGAAATAGGTGAAGAAGAAATGTTAGAACTGTTAAATGACGAAAGAAGAGCAAACCCTGAAGAGCAATCAGGAAATTAATAGAGGAGCAATAGCATGGATATCAAACAACTTTATAACAATACATCAACCACTCTTCAATTGATAAAAGAACTAGAAGGGTTGAATGGCAGAAAGATACATATGAAAGGATTAGTAGGTTCATCTATCTCCTTTCAAATTGCTAGTTTATTCTCGCAAACAAACATTCCCTATCTTCTAATCTTCAATGATAAAGAAGAAGCCGCTTATTATCTAAACGATTTGGAAGCGTTATTAAACAAACAAGATGTACTTTTCTATCCAGGTTCTTATAAGCGTCCGTATCAGATAGAAGAAACTGATAATGCAAACATTCTACTTAGAGCTGAAGTGTTAAATCGTATTAGCTCGAGAAAAAAACCAGCAATAATAGTTACATATCCCGAAGCACTTTTCGAAAAAGTGGTTACTAAAAAAGTACTAGAGAAAAACACGTTAAAGGTTAATGTAGGCGATCAATACGACATAGACTTCATCAATGAAACTTTATTTGAGTACAACTTTAAACGTGTAGACTTTGTTTCTGAGCCAGGAGAGTTTTCTGTTCGAGGA
The DNA here is from genome assembly GCF_009711055.1 of Myroides pelagicus. Classification (GTDB taxonomy): domain Bacteria; phylum Bacteroidota; class Bacteroidia; order Flavobacteriales; family Flavobacteriaceae; genus Flavobacterium; species Flavobacterium pelagicum. Next base: position 78,137 of record NZ_WMJY01000004.1, on the reverse strand, counting down.
GGTATTGTAGATGTATTCTCTTTTTCAAATGATGAACCTTACCGAATAGAATTCTTTGGAAACGAAATCGACAGTATACGTACCTTTGATATTGAAACTCAATTATCTATTGAGAAAAAAAAGAAAATCACGATTATACCAAATGTTGAAAACAAATTCTCTACAGAGACAAGGGAGAGTTTCTTTGATTATATCTCCGAAAAGACCGTTATAATCGCTCAAAACACAGCATTAATTGTAGACCAATTAGATCGTTTGTTTGACAAAGCAACAGTAATATTCGAAAAGCTAAACAAGGACTTAGCGCATAAGTCACCAGAAAACATGTTTGTAAATAGCACACTGTTTTTAGATAAAATAGCGCTCTTAAATTACATAGAATTAGATGACTCTAAATTAATTGAGGTCAATAACACATATGAATTTCACACTAAACCTCAACCATCATTCAATAAGCAGTTCGACCTATTAGTACGCAACCTCAATGACAATACTGAAAATGGTATTACAAACTATTTGTTCTGTGCTAACGAAAATCAAGCAAAGCGATTCAAAGAAATATTTAATTCTCTAAAAGATTCACCAGAACAAATAGCTGTACAGTCCTATAAAACAATCGTACAGCCAATCTTTGAAGGTTTTATCGATGAAGAAAATCAAATAGCTTGCTATACCGATCACCAGATATTTGAGCGATATCACAAATTCAACCTTAAAAACGGATATACAAAAAAACAAACTATAACACTTAAAGAGATAAACTCCTTATCTGTTGGTGATTATGTAACACATATTGATCACGGAATCGGTAAGTTTGGGGGATTACAAAAAATACAAGTAGAAGGGAAAACACAAGAGACAATCAAGTTGGTTTATGCTGATAATGACATTGTCTATGTAAGCATCCATTCCTTACATAAAATAGCCAAATACAATGGTAAAGATGGTATCGTACCAAAAATCCACAAACTTGGCTCTAATGCATGGAAAAATTTAAAAAACAAAACCAAAGCAAGGGTTAAACACATTGCCTTCAATCTTATTCAACTGTACGCGAAACGAAAACTAAAAAAGGGATTTCAATGTTCACCAGATAGTTACCTCCAGCACGAGCTAGAAAGTTCATTTATCTATGAAGACACACCTGATCAATTCAAAGCTACACAGGAAATAAAAGCAGACATGGAAAGCGAACGTCCAATGGATCGTTTGGTGTGTGGAGATGTAGGCTTTGGTAAAACTGAAGTTGCCATCCGTGCAGCCTTTAAAATGGTTGAAAATGGTAAGCAAGTAGCAATTCTTGTACCTACAACTATTCTTGCTTTTCAACATTTCAAAACATTCACAGAACGCTTAAAAGACATGCCTGTTCGCATTAGTTATATCAACCGATTTAGAACAGCTAAACAAAAAAGTGAAATTCTAAAAGACCTAGCAGAAGGAAAAATAGATATCATCATTGGTACACATCAATTAGTCAATAAAAACGTTGTATTCAAGAATCTAGGACTTCTTATTATAGACGAAGAACAAAAGTTTGGAGTAGCTGTAAAAGATAAGTTAAAAACTATTTCAGAAAATGTAGATACACTAACATTAACTGCTACACCCATACCACGTACCCTACAATTCTCTCTCATGGCAGCAAGAGACTTATCCGTTATTAATACCCCTCCACCCAACAGATATCCTATTGAAAGTAATGTAGTGGGCTTTAATGAAGAGATAATTAGAGATGCTATTTCTTATGAGCTAGAAAGAGGTGGGCAAGTCTATTTTATCAATAATCGCATTGAAAATATTAAAGAAGTAGCTGGTATGATCCAGCGCCTAGTGCCTGATGCAAAAGTAGGTATAGGTCATGGACAAATGGAAGGTAAGAAATTAGAAGAACTTATGCTTGCATTTATGGATGGTGAATTCGATGTATTAGTGGCAACTACAATTATCGAAAGTGGGCTTGATGTTCCAAATGCTAATACAATTCTAATCAACAATGCAAATAACTTTGGTCTTTCAGATCTACATCAAATGCGTGGTCGTGTTGGACGAAGCAATAAAAAAGCTTTCTGCTACTTTATCTGCCCACCCTACTCTGCAATGACAGAAGAAGCTCGAAAACGTATCCAAGCCTTGGAGCAATTCAGTGATTTAGGAAGCGGATTCAATATTGCTATGAAAGACTTAGAAATTAGAGGAGCAGGCGATATTCTTGGCGGTGAGCAAAGCGGATTCATTAATGAAATTGGCTTTGAAACCTATCAAAAAATCATGCAAGAAGCTATTGAAGAGCTAAAAGAAAATGAATTCAAAGACTTATATACAGACGAAACTAATGAAGAGGACAAAACATTTGTAAAAGATGTTCAAATTGATACAGACTTTGAAATTCTTTATCCGGATGAATACATCAATAATATTACTGAACGTCTTAACCTGTATAACGAATTAAGTACAATCACTACTGAAGATACTTTAATTGCGTATGAACAGCGCCTCATAGACCGTTTCGGTGCACTCCCAAGACAGGCCGTATCTCTGCATAATAGTTTACGCATAAAGCGATACGCTATTAATATGGGAATAGAAAAAATAGTCATGAAACAAGGAAAGATGATCTGCTACTTCATTGGCGATCAACAATCAAAATTCTATCAATCAGCTAAGTTTAGAAAAGTATTGCTTTTCGTTCAACAACGTGCAAATATCTGTACAATGAAGGAGAAACAAACAAAAACGGGATTGCGTTTGTTGCTAACTTTTAACAGTGTCAGATCTATCAAACAAGGGCTTGAATACATTGAACTATTAAACGAATAGTCAGTTATATACAACAAAAATAAGGGCTGTTTCAAAGTGAGACAGCCCTTATTATTTGACAATTAGCTATTACTAGTAACCAAATAAGTCTTCTAACGTTAACTCTTTAACTTCTCCATATTTCTTAACAGATTTCCAGTCTAAGTTCTCCTTTTTACCTAAAAGTCCTACATTAAATGTTTTTCCTTTTACGTGTTTATTAAAGAACTCTACTAAGTCCTTCATCTCCATTTCCTGAATCTGTTTATACATATCTTTATTGATATCATAGTCAATACCTTTTTCTTGTAATGACAACCAGTAGTAGAATATTTGTGCTTTTGTATAACGCTGTGTAGCGATATTCTTTAATACCGAATTTTTGGCATTTACAAATTGTCCTTCAGCTTCTGGCATTTTATTCATTAACTCCATCATAGCATCGACTGCTTGTGTCAACTTATTAGCTTGTGTTCCTACATAGGCCATTACATAGTTATAGCGATCCGCTTTACCAGCGTTCTTATAATATGCATAAGCAGAATAAGCTAATGACTTAGACTCGCGTATTTCTTGAAATACTACAGATGCCATTCCTGCACCAAAATAATTATTGAACACACTACTCGTTGCTAATAAATCTTTGTCAAACTTCATTTCTCTTCCTCTATAAGAAATTTCAGCTTGTACCATATCATATGGAGCAAAGTAAACGTTACCTGTAGTTACTGGTTCTGCATAAACTCTTTTCTCTGGAGCTACTTTATTCTTTCCTAAATTATGATGCTTCTCTATTGCCTTTTTAGTTGTCGTTAAGTCATTACCATAGTAGAATACATCTTGGTTATAATCACTGAATGAATGAACTAATTTCACTAACTCTTCAGGGTTAATTCCTTTCAATTCTTCTTCACTTAAAATATCTTTAAAGCGAGACAATTCACCCCCTGAAACAATATAACTATTTAATGCGCTCTGTATACCTCCTTTACTAGACTTCGCATCAAAACGGCTTTTTAAAATCTGATCAACCAAGTTTGCATAAGCTTCCTTATCTGCTTTAGCATCTGTTAATAAGTGTTCTAGCAAAGATATTCCTGCAGGAATATTCTCTTTTAAACCACTAAGTGTAATATAAGTCTTTTCTGTATCAGCACTGAATGAATAATCAACTCCTAATTTATAAAACTCTTTACGAATATCAGCTGCTGAATATTTGTTGGTTCCTAAGTAATCCAAATACCCAATTGCTAAGCTTAACTTCTTATCGTGATCAGATCCAACATTAGCTATGTAGGTTACAGTAGCCAAATCATTCGTCACATTTTCAATAAAGTACATAGTACCTCCAAGTTTACCTATTTTTGATTTCTTAATAGCCTTATCAAAATCAACAAACTCAGGCTGAATATCAGCAACCTTTACAGAATTTAATTCCTTATAGAAAGTTGACTCACTCTCTCTATTCAAATCTATTGGTGTAATACCAGGATTTTCAACACGTACTAAGTCCTTATTCTCTCCTTGGCGTTTATACACTAACGCATAGTTATCACCGTACTTCTCATTTGCAAACTTAACAACATCTGCCTTGGTAATTTTGGCCATTTTATCAATTTCTGCAACAGCTTCTTCCCATGTTCTACCATGAATAAAAGCTTCATACATTTCAGTTGCCATAGCATCATTACTCTCTAATGCTTTCATAGAGTTCTTTTTAAACTCATTCACCACAGCGTCTAATAACCATTCGTCAAACTCTCCTTTTTTAATCTTCTCAAGTTCCGCTAGCAAAATATCTCTTACCTCATCTAATGACTGCCCCTCATTCGGCATACCTGTAAATTTATGCACTGAATAGTCCTTCATGATCATTGGAGAACTTCCTGCATATAATGCACGTTGCTTCTGATTTACATCCAAATCGATTAATCCTGCCTGTCCATTACTTAGCAGCATATCGATCAATGATAAATAAGTTGCATCTTCGGTTTTAACACCTCCCAATCGGAATCCTATCTCTACACGCTCACTCTGTGGGCTGAATACTTCTGCAACTTGTATTTTCGTAAGTGCAGGTTCCACTGCAACATATTCTTTCGGTTGAGCGCCTTTTTTCATCGAGCCAAAGTACTGATTTACCAACTGGATTGTTGGATCAAATTCTAAGTCACCCACCAAAACAACAGCTATATTATTCGGTACGTAATACTCATCGAAGTAATTGTGTATTGCTTCCATTGAAGGATTCTTCAAATGGTCTGACGTACCGATCGTAGTTTGCATACCGTAGTTTGTTGTAGGAAACAACAATTCCATCATCTTTTGATAAGTACCTCTATAATCACTATCTTGACCTCTATTGAACTCCTCATATACTGCCTCTAATTCGGTGTGAAACAGCCTTAATACAAGCTCTGAGAATCTTTCCTTCTCAATCATCAAGAACTTCTCCAACTCATTAGATGGAATCACATTCTTATATACCGTTTCATCAAACCATGTATGCGCATTAGTTCCTGAAGCTCCGATAGAAGCTACTGACTTATCATATTCGTTTGCTACTGCATACTGTGACGCCTCCTTAGATATTTCATCTATTTTCTTATATAAAGCTTTCTTCTTCTCAGGATCTGTCTCCTTTTTATGTGCTTCATACAAATCAGAAATTTGTTTAATTAATTTCTTCTCTACTTCCCAGTTTACAGTACCTAAATTTGATGTTCCCTTAAACAGCATATGTTCTAAGTAGTGAGCTAAGCCAGTACTATCTTCAGGGTCATTATTAGATCCTGTACGCACCGGTATATATGTTTGGATACGTGGCTCATCGTGATTTTGAGCTAAATATACTTTTAAACCATTTGCTAAAGTATAAACTCTCGCCTTTGATGGATCATTTTCAACGATTTCATAAGTGAAACCATTAGCATCTTTTTTAGTAATAGTCTTATATTGAGCATGCAGTGTAGCACTTATAGCCAACATAAAACCGACAATTAAAAGTCTTTTTTTCATATTATAATTATTGTAGATCAATCAAAGCTATAAATAAAATTGACTTGACAACATAAAAAAACAAATACATACAAAAAAAACGTCAGTATTATTTACACAATACTGACGTTCTCCAAACCTTTAAAAGAATTTTTTATTTTATTTCAACTGCCTCGTGAATGGGTGTTCCTATATTTCCATTTGGAACTTCTATCTTTAGAATCTCTGCAATTGTCGGCGCGATATCCGTCATATGCGTTTCTCTCAATGTCTTACCTGGCTTTACACCCCATCCCATAAAAATAGCAGGGATATGTGCATCATATGATCCCCAAGTACCATGTGTCGTCCCCTTTCCATCTTTTTTTCCACTATACCATTGTGGCTCTAAGATAAACTGAATCGCACCACTGCGCTTAATGTTATATCCATTAACTATACGCTCTTTTATTTTGTGAGGAATACTTGAAGTCCCTGCCTTGTCCATTTCAGTTACAAAAGCAACTCCATCTATTTTCTTCAACTCTTTTACAATGTATTCTAAAATATCTTCTTCCTCTAAATCTTCTTTCTCAATTAAAGGATTGTTTAAATGAACTTGGTAATTTGCCAAACTGATAATTAATCCTTCTTGTCTAAATTTCTTAGCCAATTTATCATTTAAAGACTGCTTAACTGCCTTCGTATCAAAATAACCAGCTTTTCCTTTGTTGTCTAAAATAAACTTAGGGTTGTGAGCAGCACCGTGATCCGCTGTAAAGAAAAACGTATAATTGCCCTTCCCTACTTTCTCATCTAAATAGTTTAAAAAATCCGCAATATCAGCATCTAAGCGTAAATAAGTGTCTTCAATCTCTATAGAATTAATAGCAAATTGATGTCCTACATAATCTGTGGAAGACAAACTAACCGCTAAAAAGTCAGTAACACCATAAACATTATCTCCTAATGACTCTTTTGCAATAGCCTCTTTAGCAAAATCAAGTGTCAAGCTATTACCAAATGGAGTAGATTTAATTAAATCATAGCCATTGTCTTTCTTTAGTTTCTTCAAGTTTCTAGGAAATACTGGTCTATCTTCTCCTTTAAAAGACTGTTCGTATTCATTATCATCTGCCGTACTTAATACGTAACTGTTAATTGGATACAATGTTTTCCATCCCTCTTTAAAATACTTATCTGCCAACTCTTTCTTGTTAAATGACTTAACCCATTTTGGCAATTCTTCCATATAGTAAGTACTCGTAATCCAATCTCCTGTGTTACCATCTAACCAATAGGCTGCATTAGCAAAATGCCCTGCTGGTAAAATTCCTCCACGATCCTTAATTGCAATACCGATCACTTTTGATCTAAAATTTGTTGCTAATTTCAACTGATCTGTTACAGTAGAAACCAATAAATTACGTGGAGATTGCTTTCCTATCTTTCCTTCTCCTCCACCTACTCCTACTACAGAATCATCTTGTGTACAATACATACTCTCTCCTGTAGCTTGAATAATAAAATCATTTCCTGCTATTCCGTGTATAGCTGGTACACTTCCTGTATAAACAGTACTATGTCCGATCGCCGTAAACGTTGGAACATAGTCTATATAATTATTCTCACTTGAGAATCCCTCTTTTAATAAACGTTTAAACCCATCATCCGAGTAACGATCGTAATAGCGATATAGATAATCCCATCTCATCTGATCTACAACAACTCCGACAACTAATTTCGGTTTTTCTAATGTTTCATTTGCCATTGCTACTACTGAAAATAAGCAGCATACAGCAGCATACATAGTTGATTTAAAATTCATTTTATAGGTGTTTTTTACTTGTAAGTAATTTATGAGTTACAAATCTATTAAAGTAACTCTTTGAAAAAAAAAGTCATTGCCTAAAATTACAAATATTAACAGTAATATAAACTCACCTTAAATCCATTGTACTCAAAACTTTGCATATAATAAGCTTCTCAGCACCCCTCCTCTTTACTACTTGACTAACAGATTTCTCTACTATTTATCCAAAAAACGATTCGATTACATAATCAGTCCTTTCTAAAATAGTATCTTTACTAAGCATAACTCTACACAAAATGACCTTAAAAGAAATACTCAACACTATCTATCTGCTACCTCCTTCCTCGATTCAACGGATACAAGATATAGCAGTAGAAAGACATTTTCAAAAAGGACATATTCTACTACATGCTGACCGCATTGAAAACAAACTATACTTCATCAAAAAAGGAGTTGTACGTGCATTTTCACAAAGTGAACAAAGAGAGAGTACTTTCTGGTTTGGAGAAGAAGGAGATACTATCTTATCCATGCAGAATTACGTTGAAAACAAAAAAAGTTATGAAAGTATCGAGCTCATAGTTGACTGCGAACTTTATGAACTTGACTTTGTCCAGTTAACTAATTTTTATCTAACCGATATTCACTTAGCTAACTTGGGAAGAAAGTTAGCCGAAAAAGAATTATTAAATGTGGAAAGACGCATGATCATGAGAGATGTATTATCCGCTAAAGAACGATATTTAACGCTTTTACAAAATCAACCATCGCTCTTACAAAGAGTCCCACTAAAACACATTGCCTCTTATCTTGGGATTACACAAGTCAGTCTAAGCCGTATCCGAAAAGAAAAGTAAATTGGCTTGCCTTGGTACAATTTCACCTATCTTTGCATGACACGCAAACTAATCTACTATGAAGAACATTAAAGTAGTTGCATTTGATGCTGACGATACCTTATGGGTTAATGAACCCTATTTTAATGAAGCTGAAAAAGCTTTCTGTGTTCTACTTGAAGACTATCTTACGCACCAAAGTATTTCTCAAGTCTTATTCAAAACACAGATCGACAATTTACCTCTCTATGGCTATGGAATTAAAGGTTTTACCCTTTCCATGATCGAATCTGCTAATATTATTTCTAAAGGCACACTCAACCCAACAATCTACAGCAAAATTGTAAATTTAGGAAAAGAACTATTGACAAAACCAGTTGAACTAATCGATGATGTTGAAAATATATTAGAAGAATTACAAGCCAAGTACAAACTTGTAGTCGCTACAAAAGGAGATCTAAAAGATCAACACCGCAAACTTCACAAGTCTGGACTAGGTTCTTATTTTCACCACATTGAAGTAATGACAGACAAAGAGGAAATAGACTATCAAAAACTCCTTAAGCGTCTAGATATTCATCCAAGTGAATTTATTATGATTGGCAATTCCCTAAGGTCTGATGTGTTACCTGTTTTAGAGTTAGGAGGACATGCCGTGCATGTGCCTTTTCATACCACTTGGTTACATGAACACGTTGATCACCCAATTATCCATAATAATTTCAAAACGATCAAAAAACTTTCAGAAGTCAAAAATATCTTATTATAAACAACAAAAAGCCTCCAAATTGGAGGCTTTTGTTATATAAATAGCTAACTTAAAAACGATAGCCTATAGATACATTAAAATTCTGATTATATATCTTCAAATCAGCTACTCCTGGATTTTCTTCTAAACCAAAAGTATTAGAGTTATCAAAGATTGAGGCAAAGCCTCGAGTAAATTGAGCTCCTATTACTAACCCAAATTTAAACTGATACTCCAATCCTGCTACAACACCATAATCCATCTTTTGTAAATACTGCCCATCTTCTGTACTCCCAAAAATACCGTGATCTTTATATGTATTCCCTGCTTCATCAACTGCTGTTATAGACGAATAAAGCAGCATATTGACATAAGGTCCTCCATAAACTTGTAGTCCACCTATTTTAAACACCCCACTAATCGGGTTTAAACGCAAACTATGCATACTCAAAGTTGCATCTAATAACACTTCATCTACCTCTCGTGTAAAAGAAGCTCCTTGATTTTGATAAAACAACTCATGTTTTAAACCAAAATACTTTCCGATACTATTATCAACACTTAATCCTCCAAAAAAACTATTGCGTGCTTCTACTCTCCCATCTACTGCCAAATAACTTAAATCATCTCCTTTAAGAGTTGATTGTATCCAACCTCCTTTAATAGCAAAAGTTGTATTCCCTTTCAAATCGTCATTAATGTCCTGAGCTACTCCTATTGTTGTAACTAATAATAACAAACTTACTATATACTTTCTCATGATCTAATGTTTTAAAAGTCGATATCCCAAATACCTACTGCTTTCTCCAATTCTACTAAAGCAGATGCATAAGCAAATAAAGTCTCTGCATAAGCTTGTTGTGTCTCGTTGTATGTACGTTGTGCATCAAGTACTTCTAGTAAACTACTCGCACCACGTTGATAGCTATATTTTATCCCCTCATACACAGTCTTTGCATCTTGTAGCATACCTTTCTCAAATTGCTTAATCTGCTTTTGCTTTGTTAGATAATTTCGATAAGCTTGCTTTATTTCTTTTTCTAACTCTAATTCTATTAATGCATACTCTAAATCTGCTTGCTTTTCTTCAAACAATGCAGTCTTAAGACCTGCCTCTTTTCGGTTTGAAAACTTCAAAGGTACACTAATGCCTGCTTTAACAACGGTATTTCCAGGAGTTGGTGCTACAGCATTTTTTACAAATGAATTATTCTCTACTCCTAAATTAAGTCCTAAATCGATCACTCGCTCAGCTTTTGCCAAGGATACTTGACGACCAGCAACTACTCTATTTTGTCTTGCTACTAGAAAATCAGCACGATTATTTTGTGCTTCTATTATCAAGTCTTGAAGAGTAAATAAGCGATCAAATTTTCCAAAACTTCCCGTTGGAGTATATAGTGTATCATTGTGTACTACACTAATAATCGTTCTTATCTCCTCTAAACTATTCTTCCATTCATCAGCTGCATCTTGCAAATCATTAAACATTGAGCGAGCTTCAAGTTTACTTTGAATAGCATCTACTTTACTGATTTGCCCTAATTTATAACGAATACTATCTGACTCTGCAACTTGCATCATGGACAAATACGAATCTTTCTGTATATCGTACAACATCTTATTCTGAAGTCCTTCTAAATAAACAATAGTTGATTCAGCTCTTAGTGTATGAAAAAACTCTTGCAACGATAATTCAGCTAACACCTTCTGATCATTTGCTAGATTCTTTCTCGCTTTTCGCTTTCCTCCTAATTCAAGATCCCATGATAACTCTGCTTCAAAAGCATAGCCCATTTGCATACGCTTCTGCTGATTATCCGCCCAACCAAAACTTAACTCTGGATCAGGAAATGCCTTAGCCGCTTGTACCTCAGCTTCAGCTATATCAAGGTTAAACCGTTCAGCAGAATAAGCAAGGTTATTTGTAATCATACGTCCTAAAAAATCCTTGTATGTAATCGTTGTCGCTGTATTTTCCAATTCTTGTGCAACAAGACTAGTCCCTGCTGAAAAGAAAATTAGACTTATTCCTATATATTTTTTCAATACTCTCATTGTAGTGCTTAGTTTTCTTCTGTTTCACTTTTTACAAAATCACTATCTTTCCCCCATTTGCGCTCTACCAAATAATACAAAGCTGGTAGCACAAACAAGGTCAATAACGTCGCGAATAATAATCCATACACAATTACAGTAGCTAATGGACGCTGTACATCAGACCCAATACCTGTTGCTAAAGACGCTGGGAACAATCCAAGTACTGCTACCGTAGCTGTCATTAATACCGGACGAAAACGTTGTTCGGCTCCTAACAATACTGCTTCTTTGAGTTGTGTACCCTTTTTCCTTAAATCGTTTATATGTGAAATCATAATCACTCCATTCTGAATAGCAACACCAAACAAGGCTATAAAACCAACTGCAGATGAAACATTCAATGACATACCTCTCACATTAAGAGCTAACATCCCTCCAAATAATGCTAATGGAACAACGACCATCAACAATCCTGCCTGTCTAAACTGTCCAAATGCCCCATACAACAGCACAAACATCAAACATAATGTCAGCGGTACAATAACAGCTAAACGACTATATGCTCTGTTTTGATTTTCAAACTGTCCTCCCCATTCAATATGGAACTTCTCGTGATCATAACTAACATTTTCCTCTATCTTTTGTTGCGCTTCTTTCAATAGCGAACCCAAATCGCGATTTCTTACATTCAATTTAACTGTTAAATGGCGTCTATTCATCTCACGTGTAATGGTACTCTCTCCAGTACTCGTTTTGACATCAGCTACTTGTGATAATGGAATCTTTGCTCCAGTACTCGAAGTCAACATCAAGTTCGCAATTTTTTCTGGTGTATTTCTACTTTCCTCCGTATAACGAGCACTAATATCGTACACTTTATTACCAATGAATATCTGTGAAATAGCCTTTCCTCCAATCGCTACCTCAATTAACTCAGCTACATCAGAAACATTCAATCCATACTGTGCTATCTTATCGCGATTTGCATGAATCTGTAACTGAGGTAGCGGTGGTTCCTGATCAATCGCTAAATCTACAGCCCCATCTACAGTACGCAACGTACTCAATACTTCATTTGCTATACGTCTTGTCTCGTGAAAATCTTCTCCAAATACCTTAACAACCAACTCAGAGTGCGCGCCAGAAATCTTATCCATTACTCCGTCAATCATTGGCTGAGCAAACCCTACTGTAAAACCTGGTAGGCTCTCATATTCTGCTGCTAATTCCTCAATCAAATCATCTTTTGTCTTTCCACTTGGCCATTCCTTATACGGCTTAATACCAATAGAACACTCAAAGTGAGATGGAGTAAACGGATCCGTACCGTCATCATTACGACCTGCTTGTACCATCACATACGTTACTTCATCATATTTCATTGTTCTAGCACGTAAAGTATCACTCAACTCTTTAGACTTATCTAATGAAATTCCTGGAGGAAGAGTGACCTGAAGCCAAATCGACCCTTCATCTAGTGGTGGTAAGAAATCTTTCCCAACCTTAACTGTTAATCCTATCGTAACTGCCAATACAACTAGTAAAGGAACAAATACTTGTTTCGGTCTGCTTACTATTTTTACAATGCGCTTATGATATATAGCTGTTAGCTTTTCTAGCCATTTATTGTGGTAAATTTTCCTCGGTTTTCTATACACCGCATAAGCCAAGCCTGGAATTAAAATAAGGGCAACCAATAATGCTCCTGCCAAGGCATAACCAACAGTAAAAGCCATTGGTGTAAATAACTTTTTCTCTACACGCTCAAAGGCAAACAATGGTAAATATGCAGTTATGATGATAATCGTAGCGAAAAAAACTGGTTTTGCAACCTCTTTTGCGCGTTCTGCAATGGATTTTTCTTTTAATTCCTCCTTAGGATTGTCCTCACGCTTCTTCAATATTGACTCCATCATCACTATCGCTCCATCGACAATAATTCCAAAGTCTATTCCGCCTAATGACAGTAAGTTTGCTGGTATATCCGTAAAACGCATCATGATAAAAGCAAACAAAAGTGATACTGGAATTGTAATTGCTACTAGCAGAGCTCCTCTCCAACTCCCCAAGAAAACAATCAAGACAATAACAACTAAACTAATTCCTTCAATCAATGTAGTGGATACTGTACTCAAGGTTGTGTCAACAAGGTCTGTACGATCCAGAAATGTATGTATCTTCACTCCTTCAGGTAATAACCCATTATTCAATTCATCTACATATTGATGAATCTTCTCTAGTACAACCGATGGATTTTCGTGCTTTAACAACAAGACAATCCCTTCAATACTGTCTGAGTAATTTCGTTCACGATCTGAATAACCTAATACCCCTTTGCGCTCTACATTTCCATATTTTAATTGTCCTAAGTCATTTAGAAATACCGGAATCCCATTCTCTGCCTTTACTACAATCTTTCCTAAATCCTCTAAATCCTTGATAAGACCAATCCCGCGTACTACATACCCTAAGTCTCCTCTCGTCAGAACACTTCCACCTGCATTAACGTTATTCTCTTCAATAGTTTCGGTAATATCACTTAACGATAAGTCGTATTGTTCTAACTTATGTGGATCTAATTCTATTTGAAACTGTGTAGTTACACCTCCAAAATTGGTTACCTCAGCTACCCCTGCTACTTGGTTTAACTTAGGAATAATCACGAAATTTTGAAGATCTGTCAATTCTCTTAAACTATACCCATCTCCTTCTATGATATAGCGATACACCTCTCCAATCGGCGAAGTTAATGGGTCTAGCTCTGGCACTGCATCGTAGGGTAAATCAAGTCCGTTTAGACGTTCTTGAATACGTTGTCTCGCAAAGTAATCATCAATTCCGTCTTCAAATACCAATGTAATCATGGATAGCCCAAATGTACTATTACTACGCATCACGTGCATTCCTGGCATTCCATTTAACGCACGCTCTACCGGTATCGTAATTTGTAATTCTATTTCCTCTGCTGCTAGTCCAGGTACTTGTGTTACTACCTGAGAGGTCGTATCTGCAATATCTGGATATGCTTCAATAGATAACTGCTTCCATGAGTAGTATCCAAATACACATAACAGTACAAATAAAGCCGAAACTAGCCATCTCTTATGAATAGCCGTATCTATAATATTTTTCTTCATCTCTCCCGTGTTTTGTAATTATTAAAGTTGTGGTAAGTATATTCCTCCTTCATTAACTACGCGATCTCCCTTTTCTATTCCTGATAAAATCACTGTTTTATCTCCAGACACTCCTCCAATTTTTACATTTTTTCGGATATAGCTATTCTCCGCTACTTCTACAAAAACATAAGAGTCATCTTCTCCTTGTAAAATAGCACGTGAGGGAACTAGAATCACTTTTTCTGGCTGATCAATAAAGCGTACACTCACATACATACCTGGTTTTAATATACGTTGTTCATTGTTCACTTCGATTAATACATCTATACTTCTCGTGTCTTCATCAACAATTTCATTAATATGAAATATCTTTCCTTCAAAAGGCTGATTAGGATAAGCAGATAACTCTACTTGCACCTTATCCATCTTTGACAAATGCTGAATGTCTTTTTCTTTTACTTTTCCAACAATCCATATCTTATTCAGCGAAGCGATTTTAATCACGGGCTCTGAGTCGTCATTGATATACTGTCCAATAACTACATTATTTTCAAGGATTTCACCAGAGATTGGCGAACGAACAATCAACGGCTGTCCTAAAACAAGACCAGATGGCTCAACATTATAAATACGTATAGCTGCTGAAGCATTGTCAAAAGCAGCCTTTGCTATCGAATTTTCAGTCTCAGCTTCTTCAAATTCCTGACGAACTCCTACACCATTTTCTAATAAATCTGCTTGTCGCTTTAAGTTCAATAATGCTTGCTTGAACTCTTGTTTCGAGTCAAAATAATCTTTCTGTGCTTCAAAATAATCAGGGGAAGAAACTTCAAACAAAGGTGTATTGACACTTACCTTTTGTCCTAATTTCACATGTGATTTGACGATTCTACCAGAAAATGGAGAAGCAATCTCCGCATAATGGTTTGGAATAGCTTTTACTACTCCTGCAGTCAATAAATCAAACGTAAAGTCTTCCTCACTGACTTGAATTGTCTTTATTCTGCTCTTTAAATTTGAATTTTCAGTTAGTGAAATCACTTTATTTTCCACCACATACTGAGCTGTATCATTACTCTGTTCACTTTTATCTGCACAAAAGCTCAATAAGAAACTCAATCCTAAAACACTTGCTAGTTGTATTTTTTTAGCCATTATGTTTGTTATTTTAAAATTCTACTTTAATTCTATTTATATAGCTGTATTTAACAATAAATTTACAGCTTATTCTGTTAATTATCGCAAACAAGCCACCTATTCTAGCTACTGACAATTTAATACTAATCACAATTCCCTTGCTTTTTATCTTCTATAGCTCAATATACATAGCCTATATCCGCATTTTTTTCATATCTACTATTGTTAGCGCAATAACTATGCTAGTTTAGCAATATGTTAAAAAATAATTGATTAATTAATAAGTATTTAACTCCCAAGAGACTTCCGAAACACCACGCTCTAAAGAAAGCTTCTTAGTGATTCTTTCTAAAATTTCATCTTTCCTCCCAATACAATACATTTCAAATCTTAGATAAGAAAAAGCTGGGTTACCATTATCTGAACTTTTAAGTGAACGCAATTGCAATTCGCTATCTGATTTTAATTGCCCTAAGACCATCACACGTAAATCGTTTTCGATCTCTTCTTTACATCCTATAACAACTTCATATACAACCTCAGCTGAATCAGTCTCAGTGGCAAAAGATAATTTATTAATGATAGCGCTAATTGGGCGAAGTAAAACATGTGCCCCTACAATCAAAAACGTCATGACAAGAGCTTCCTTCCACATCCCTACTGCACACATTGATCCAACTGAAGCCGAGCACCAAATCGTTGCAGCAGTATTCAAGCCACGAATACTAAAACCATCTTTCATGATGACTCCTGCTCCTAAGAAACCAATACCACTCACAACGTAAGAAGCTACCCGTCCTACAGCATCATCTCCTATCGTATGTGCCATTAATACAAAGCCTGCTGCTCCTATGCTTACTAGCGTGTTTGTACGCAAGCCCGCACTTTTTTGTCTTGCTTGTCTTTCTACTCCTATCAAAGCTCCTAAAACAAATGCAAGAACTAATCTTCCTATAAATACTGAAATTAACATGATTTAAAATTTTGCTCTTCCTGAGCAACTTTTTATTATTGTCTTTCAGAAAGATGGTTTAACAATCGGGGTGATACAATCGGGATTCTGTGTCCATATTTTTATTTTTTGACGAGGCAAAAGTACTGACTCCCCTTTCTAAACCATATTAGAAAGCTTTTAGAAAAAAATTAGAATTCTATTAGAAAGATTAAATGTGTACGAAAAGGAAACATTCAAGGGCCTAACTCAAAAATTGTTTGTTTAATAAAAACAATAAACCTTTGTACGGCTATAAATAATAAACCAAGACAATCCTATTAAGTTTTTGAATTAAGAAAAATCGATCTTTTAATGATATTTGATTTGTATAAATCTATAAGCTAATACAAACCTCTGTTGGGTGTATTGTACTGTTCGCAAAAAGCCTTAATAATTTATTCTGAAAAGTTAGTTCAACAACTACCGAACCAGCATCAAACCCAACAATATCAGGAGGTCAAAACGGTTTATGCAAGTGTTATTCGGAGAACCTTCGATAGAAGTCTCAAAAATCAGGGGGGTTACCGAAGAACACTCAGAGAAACATTGGACAAAGCTTAGTAAACACAAGGATTAGCTGTACTTTTGATAGCTATTTGAACAAAACAGATAGGGCAAAATGAGAAGATTAAACACTTTCTTGTATTGATTTTTTTACTTAAATAAAGAGAAGTTTCTATGCTTTGAATAGTATAATTTATACCCCCTTTAAAACTTGTACTATACAAATATACAGTTTTTTTGTAACCTAATTAATATTTCCCTAAATGACCAACTTACCTAACTAACTAACTCATAAATAGACTCCTAAAAAGACTAAAAGCTTTAAAATACTTAGAATTTCACTATTACAACCAATATCATTGGCTTTGGTAAGCTTCTTTTTTAGAACATATACACATTAACTACACATCCCCTCAAAATTGGGTAAAAGAAATTAATTAGCCTGGTGGAAAATGAATAGTAAATGTAGTTCCCTTTCCTACTAAAGACTCTACGGCAATCCTTGCCTTGTGAAGGTCTATAATTTTCTTCGTTAGAGGTAAACCTATACCATTTCCTTGTTTAAAATACTCGTTCTCTCCACGGTAAAAAGGTACAAAAATGGCTTCCATATCCTCAGGTTTAATCCCTATACCCGTATCACTAACTTTGACTATTAAGTGATTGTCCTTATATAAAATTGATACATTACATTGCTCGTTTTCAGAATATTTACATGCATTTTCAAGTAAATTCACGAAGGCAACTTGAATTAGATAAAGATTAGCAGAAACAACCATCATCTCTTCTCGGCTAACCGAATCCTCAATAAAAAAACTAAACTTATAAGATTTATTAATGCGTTGCAGTTTCTGACAAGCATCTAACACAACCTCATCTAAGCATACCGGTTTAAAAGCTATTTCTGTAGGGTCATAACTTGCCTTAGCGAAATCCAATAAACTATTTGACAGTCGAACTAATCGCCTCGCATCGGCTAGAGCATTTTCAATCGTCATTACATATTGCTCTCTTGTTTGCTCCTTTGCTAAAGACAGCTCTAGTTCAGCAATAATAGCGGCTAATGGTGTACGAAGTTCATGTGAGATATTGGAAACAAACTGCTTCTGTGCATCAAAAGAATATTCCAGCCGGTTGAGCATCTCATTAAACGTATTTGCCAATAGAGCTAATTCGTCCTTATTTTGTTCGTGGCTCAATCGCAAGTTTAGACTAGTCGCAGTTATCTCATTAACTTCATTAATCATTTTTTTAATAGGAGATAAAGCCCTATTCGCAAAAAAAACTCCAGCTGTACCAATAACAATAATAGATAATAAAGCCAGTACAGCGATAGTATATAATAAATTTTGAAGTTTCGTAAAACCATATTCATCGTAGGCAGCAGCTGTAATAATATAATCTTTATCGTCAAAAGTAAGTCGCAAACCTACGACCTGCCATTCTTCTTGTTCAAAGTGCAATATCTTATTTGCAATAATAGAAGCTAACATTTCTTCAGTTTCCTTAACGCGATCAATCTCAACATCATCGTGGTACAGTAATTCAAACGCACGGTTATAAATGGCTACTTCAACCTCGTTGATGTGTTGGCTATTATTCTTATAGATACGATGTAGTGTTTGAGGTTTTACTTTGGCCTCAAAAAATAATTTAGCTTTCGTTATAGCCTCACGTTCTAACTGCCCATAGAACTCATTTTCTCTATGCTGTGCAGAAGACCAATATAAAATACTGGCAAAAACTATAAACAAGGAAGCGACAAGTACAGTAAAAAGTAAAGTTAAGCGTGTTCTAATTTTCATTTAATTTCAGGATAAAACCCATACCTGATTTGGTGTGAATTAATTTATTATTAATGTCAATCTCTACCTTCTTTCTCAAATAGTTAATATATACATCAATGAAATTTGTTCCTGTATCAAAATGAGTATCCCATACCTTCTCCGCTATTTCACTACGAGACAAAACGCGCTCTGGATTCTCCATAAAATATTGCAACAGGTTAAACTCTTTGGGAGTTAAGTGTATTTCTTGTCCATCACGAGTAAATCTCTTTTCATTTAAATCCAATGCCATATCAGCGTATGTCAATACTGCTGATTGCGTTGTATTCTTGTGTTCAAAACGCTTTAACAAAGCCCTTATACGTACATATAATTCCCTCAATTCAAAAGGCTTTACAAGATAATCATCTGCTCCTGCATCAAATCCTTCTACTTTATCATCTGTAGTCCCAAGAGCCGTCAACATGACTATAGGTATATGAGGTAATTCCCTCTTCAACTCCTTACATAAATCAATCCCATTGATTTTGGGGAGAATCACATCTGTAATAATCAAATCGTACGTACGCTGTAGCGCTAACCTTCTTCCCATATACCCATCGTATACAACATCTACATGATAGTGCTGTTCTTCCAAACTGCGCTGCAATAATTCAGCTACTCGAATATCATCTTCAATTACTAAAATAGAAATCACCGTAAGAAATTTATAGTTTTATGCAAGTTACTATTTTTACCCTTGCTTTGTTTAAATAAAATAAGAGTACTTAAACAGGTATCAAAAAACACACCATATAAGTACCCTTGTGTTAGAATATAAAAAAAGAAGCTTATTTACTACCCAATAACAATAACTCACCAACCACTATTTCAGTAATATACTTTTTATTGCCTTCCTTATCCGTAAATGACCGATTAACCAACTTACCTTCAATAGCAACTTCTTTTCCTTTTACAACAAATTTCTCTGCAATCTCAGCTAATTTTCCCCATAGAATGACATTGTGCCACTGGGTGTTTTCCACTCGCTCATTTTTTTCGTTGTAATACACTTCATTGATCGCAATAGAGAAACTGGCGCGAATATTATCGCTTTCAAAACGTTTCAAATCAAGATCTTGACCAACACGTCCAATTAACTGCACGCGATTTTTTAATGAACTCATAATTATATAATTTTAGATTAATAGTTCAGGAATAAAAAGTGGTATTACTGTACTAATCAACCACAAAAAACACACCAGAAATTAACATTTTTACAAATATTTTATCTATTTTACTCTACAGCTATCTTTAAATCTTTGTAAATTGCAAGAAAAAATCATGGATAATACAATTAATAAGATTGAGCTACGAAATCTACAGATTGACGATTATATAGAACTTAAACGTTCAATGCTCGAATCTTATAAAGGTTTGGAAGACCCATATTGGGATAAAGACGAGATAGAAAAGCTATTAGATGTTTTTCCTGAAGGTCAATTAGTAATTTTAGTAGACAATGTAGTTGTAGGCTCTGCACTATCTTTGATTATTGATGAAAAGAAAGCTATGTCTGCCCATACCTATGATCAGATCACAGGATACAGTACGTTTGACACTCACGATCCAGAAGGAAATGTCCTTTATGGTATTGATGTCTTTATTCATCCAAAATATAGAGGATTACGCTTAGGAAGACGTTTATATGATGCCCGTAAAGAACTTTGTGAGCAATTAAATTTAAAATCTATCGTATTCGCTGGTCGAATTCCAAACTACTCTAAGTTTGCTGATGAATTAACACCTAAACAATACTTAGAAAAAGTAAAAACTAAAGAAATACACGATCCTGTGATGTCATTTCAAATGGCAAATGACTTTCACATGGTACGTTTGATGCGCAATTACCTAGAAGGAGATGTCAGTTCAAAAGATTATGCAGTATTGTTAGAATGGAATAACATTTATTATGAAAAAGAAGTACAGTTAATCAACACTAAGAAAAGTGTGATCCGACTAGGACTAATCCAATGGCAAATGCGCCCACTGAATGACCTAGACGAGTTCTTCGATCAAGCAGAATTCTTCATTAATGCTGTATCCGATTATGAAAGTGACTTTGCTCTATTTCCTGAGCTATTCACGGCCCCTTTAATGGCTGACTATAATCACCTTTCAGAAGCTGAGGCAATACGAGAATTAGCACGTTATACAACACCGATACGCAAAAAGTTTCAAGAGTTCGCTATTTCTTATAATATCAACATAATTACAGGAAGTATGCCTCACTTAGTTGATGGTGTACTATACAATGTTGGTTTCCTTTGTAAGCGAGATGGGTCCTATGAAATGTATCAGAAAATACATATCACGCCAAACGAAATACACTATTGGGGAATGCAAGGAGGCTCAAAAATACAAACCTTCGACACTGACTGTGGAAAAATTGGTATAATGATTTGTTATGATGTGGAATTCCCTGAATTATCCCGTTTGCTAGCCCAAGAAGGGATGGATATTCTATTTGTACCATTCTTGACAGATACACAAAATGGATATACACGAGTAAGAAACTGTGCGGCGGCAAGAGCGATCGAAAACGAGTGTTACGTTGCCATCGCAGGATGTGTTGGGAACTTACCAAAAGTAAACAACATGGATATACAGTTCGCACAAGCAGCTGTGTTTACACCTTCTGACTTTGCGTTCCCTACGAATGGAGTAAAAGCTGAAGCTACACCAAATACTGAGATGACTTTAATCGTTGACGTTGATGTACATTTACTGAAAGAATTACACGAACACGGTAGTGTTCAAATCATGAAAAACAGACGTTTAGACTTATACGAAACACTCAAATTAAAATAATACAATCTCATTAACAACAGCAAAAAGGCACAAATTATAGTGCCTTTTTGCTGTTTTAAAAATCTTTAACAAAAAACTATAAAAGGATTAATCATCATAATTGTAATTATTCTATTTTTATCGGACAATAATCTTGAATAATAAAATCGACAGGTAATACTTCCTTGTTATGGCAAGAATATTGCAAAGACAAACCAAAATAATTATATGATAAAATTTGTTAGACCTTTTTTACTAGCCATACCCTTGTTATTTAGCTCTTGTATCAAAGAAGAAGAGCTGGATACAAACGCAGATATTCTTGAGGCTTATATTCCAAGCGAATACCTAAAAACGGCTCCTATTATAACCAATAAAACCATTGAATTCAAGGTAAAATCAAATGTTGATTTAGAAAAGCAATCCCCTTTTTTTATCATATCTCCCAATGCTACAATGTACCCTCCAAACGGAACTACTAGAGACTTTACAAATAGTCAAAATGTAACGATCACTGCCCAAGATACACAATGGAAGAAAACATATACAGTTAGTTTTACGAGTGATGAGTTGAGCACGCGTTATACATTTAACAATGCAGAACTTACCAACAAAAATAGATACTATCGTTTCTATGAAATTGGCACAAACGGCGATAATATTTATGACTGGGATAGTGGTAATGAAGGCTATGTAACAGTTGCGGGAAGTACACCTCCCGAAGGATACCCTACAACAATAGCCCCAGGACGAAGAGGTGGGCTCTCCGTAAAAATGCAAACAGTCTATACTTCAAAATCAGGAGAACTAGCAGGAAATCCTATTGCTGCAGGAAATCTTTTCTTAGGCACGTTTAAGCTTAATATATTTAATACGTTGAAATCAACAAAATTTGGTCTACCCTACACAGGCGCATTACCGACAGGACTTAGAGGAACCTTCAAGTACACAGCTGGATCAATAGTTACGGATAAAAACTTCAATGAAGTAAAAGGCGCGAAAGATAGTTTTGATATTTATGCCATAGTATTCGAAGCTCGTAAAAAAGACAACTACCTTACTGGAGATCACAATTTTGAAGATCCAAGAAATATAGCCATCGCAAGAATAAATGAAAATGATAGAGTAGAAACACCTCAATGGACTGAATTTAATGCTCCATTCAAACTATTAGAAGGGAAGACGTACGATCCTAAAAAAGAATATGTTTTAGCAATCGTAATGACCTCAAGTATAGATGGCGCAGAGTTCAAAGGAGCTATTGGCAGTACTTTACTAGTCGATGAAATAGAATTAGTATATGAAACAGATAACGATGAATAAAAGGATGAAAACACATCATTATGTAACCTGTTTGCTAATGATTCTTGGGAGTAGTGTATTATCAACAGCTCAAGAGGGACATACGAATAAATTTAAAGAATTTTTTACGACAAATACAGAATACCAAATCAGAGGACAATTCAGTATTGGAGGAAGTACTCCTTTAGGGTTCCCTGCTCAAATAAGAGAAGTTAATAGCTACAACCCTACGATGCAACTTGGATTAGAAGCTAATATTACCAAATGGCTTACTGATGATCATAAATGGGGATTTCGAACAGGACTGCGCATGGAAGGAAGAGGAATGAAAACAGATGCCCGTGTAAAAAACTACTATACGAAGCTCGATGAAGGAGATGGTAAATACACAAAAGGATATTTCACTGGAAATGTTAAGACCACTATGAAAAACTCTTATATCACTTTTCCAATCTTATTAACCTATAATGTGTCCAGTCAATGGAACACCTATGGAGGCTTCTATTTTTCAGGACTCATTGATAGAGATTTTACTGGATACGTGTATAATGGAGTATTAAGAGAAGACTCTCCAATTGGTACACCAGTAGAATTTGAAGGAAATGCTAGAGGTGATTACGACTTTTCTGATGACCTCAATAGATTTCAATTCGGAATTCAAGTAGGAGGAGAATACAAGCTAAATGCTCACTTACGACTATTTGGCGACCTTAATTGGGGGTTAAATCAAGTATTTAAAAAAGATTTTGACGCCATTACCTTCAAGATGTATAACATCTATGCTAATATCGGCTTTGCCTATCAATTCTAAAAAAATAATGACCAAGAGGATCAATAACAATGTTGATCCTCTTTCTTTTTTACAAAAGTCATTGTTATATAGTTTAAATTTATACTAAAACCACTTATATTGTAACGTTTAACTACTTTCTGCTATTTTCAGACAATTAATAGCAAATTAATCGAAACAAGCACTTTTTTGAATCAATAACTCTTCAAAGTACGCACTATATCAATAAAGTGATATTCGCACCTAAAATACAAGAACAGATTAATTAGTAATTTTGCAGTTCGCTTTGTCCAGAACTAAACATATACAAAGCGTTCTACACATATTTTACACAATTTACTAATTAACAAAATGATGATTTTATGCGAATAAACCATTTATTCCAAGCTTTGGTATTGGCAACAACGTTTATCTTTACTTCTTGTATAAAAGATGAAGCTGAAAATAATGAAGCTGACATTGAAATGGCAAATATTGGAAAGGAATTTTTATTAACCGCACCAATTGTATCAAATGACAAAGTAACTTTTAGAGTTTCCAAGTCATTAGACCTTACTAAAGTAGCGCCAGAATTCAAACTAACTCCTGGAGCAACAATAGTACCTGCGAACGGATCAGCTAGGGACTTTAGCAACGGACCTCTAACCTATGAAGTATTCTCAGAAAGCAAGCAGTGGTCAAAAACATATAAAGTAGAATTCATCAATGCAGAAATTTCTACAATATATCACTTTGACAAATTCAGAGAAGTTGCTGGAGGGTTTTATGGTAATGACTACTACCATGTATTCTATGAAACACAACTAGACGATGCTACACATGAAGAAAAAGAACTCTTCGAATGGGCAAGTGGAAATATTGGTTATGCTATGACTGATGGATCAGAGGAAAATGCTAAAAAACCAGAAAATTTCCCTACTGCAGCTACAACTGAAGGATTTATAGGGACAGGCCTAAAACTAACGACACAATCTACTGCTCCACTAGGACCAATAATGGGTAGCCCACTAGCAGCGGGTAATCTTTTCTTGGGAGAATTTGACTTAAGTACAGCGGTTAGTAAACCGCTTAAAGGAACTAAGTTTGGTATGGACTTTAACTACGAACCTACAATTCTACGAGGTTTTTTCAAATACAAACGCGGTGATAACTTTGAAATCAATAATACTGAAAAGAACAAAATAACTGAAGATAGATGGGATGCTTACGCAATACTTTTCGAAGCTGGAATTGATGATTTCCTCTTTGGAGACCATGACTTTAAAGATGACAAAATTGTTTCAATTGCACGTATTCCTAAGGAATTAAAAATAGAAACAAATACTTGGACCCTATTTGAAATACCTTTTGAATATGTTGAAGGAAAAACATATGATGCAAATAAAAAGTATAAACTTGCTTTAGTATTCTCCTCAAGTGAAGAAGGAAGTCTATTTAACGGAGCAATAGGCAGTACTTTATATATCGATGAAGTTGAAATATTAAAAAATTAAACAAAGTATCACTAAGTATGAAATTTAAACATCTCTCTATTATACTATTGGGCATCACCTCTCTATTCACTTCAGCTCAAGAGGTCAATACACCAATTAAAAAAACTAATTTTTTCACAGAAAATACAACCGTTCAGTTGCGTTCTCAATTCAGTATTGGGGGAGCTTCTCCTTTAGGATTACCTAGAGAAATCCGAGCGATAAAAAGTTATAACCCTACCCTACAACTAGGTATTGAAACAAACTTTACTAAATGGTTTTCAGCTGAACATAAGTGGGGAATTCGAACAGGGCTTAGAGTTGAAGGAAAAGGTATGAAAACTGAATCTAGAGTTAAAGACTACCTGACACAAATCAACTACAATGGATCTCAAGTCAAAGGTAACTTTACAGGAGAAGTAAGAACAGAAGTGCGCAATACCTACCTGACCATTCCATTACTTGCGACATATAACATTAATAAACAATGGGGAGTATATGGAGGATTATATTTCTCTACTGCTATTGATAAAGCATTTGGAGGTCATGTTCACAATGGATACCTAAGACAGACTAATCCAACAGGACAAAAACTAATCTTTGAAGGAGATAAAAAAGCAGAATATGACTTTTCTAATGAAGTAAACAACTTCCAATGGGGTACTCAACTAGGGGCAGAATGGAAACTAAACAACAATTTCCTTTTGTTTGGGGATCTAACTTATGGATTCAATAGTTTACTAGACAATGATTTTGAAGCAATTTCATTTTCAATGCACAATATTTACTTAAACATTGGCTTTGGCTACCAATTTTAAATAAAATAAGGGCTATCAATCGAGTTGATAGCCCTTATTGTTATAATAAATCTACAATATACTCTTGATATTTATTTCAATACTTGTTTAGCAACTTCTGTCGTACCGTCTAACTCTTCTGTGATTTCTAATCCTAAAATTTCAGTTACAATAGGGTAAACATCAACATTCTCAAACGTAGGCACTGTAAGTCTCTCTTTAAACTGCGGTCCTTTAGCTAAGAAGATTGCATGCATTTCTTTTACCGTCTTAGGATCAAAACCATGACTTCCAGGAAGCTTTTTATTCGTAAAATAATACGGTGATTCAGCTATTACAACAATATCTCCTATTCGATCAAAACGATCGTGTTCTCCACCAAAGTTAAGAGATGCAGGAATATCATCGTGTTTATACACCTTCATATACTTCTTTTTTGCAGCCTTATCAATTTTTTTATACCAATGATCTATCTGAGTTTTATCATTAACAAAGACACTTACATAAACTCCATTTGATGCTATTTTCAAAGCTTCTCCATCTAACTTAACCGGAAACTCTAATAACTTCTTTTGGTTTAAATTAATCATTCCGTGATCAGAAACAACTACATAATTCACCGGTAAATTCAATTTATCGACTTCGTTTACTAACTGTTGGATTGAACGGTCAGCATATTGTACAGCTTCTCTTGTTTCCTCTGCATCAGGTCCATAACGGTGTCCTGCATGATCTACTTCAGGCAAATAGAAAGTTATAAAGTGTGGACGCTCCTCTTCAGGTAAACTCAACCACTTAACAACTTCCCCTATTCGATCATTCATTGGTGTTTTCTCTGTGTACTCATAGTAGTATGTTGGCAATACTCCTTTGATATCAGCTTCTGATCCTGGCCAATAGTAACATGCTGAAAGCATCTCTTGTTGCTCGGCTAGTACCCATAAAGGCGTTCCACCGTACCATTCTTTATTCGTTACCGCTTTCTTATTGCGCAGTGAATACCTTGCATCCATTTTGCGGTCATACATATTATTACCTACCAAACCGTGGTGTGATGGATACAAACCTGTAACTAGCGTATAGTGATTAGGGAAGGTCACTGATGGATATGAAGGACGCATAGACTCCGCTCTTACTCCTTCTTCTCCAAATGATTTCAAAAATTCCGCTTGGTGTTTTTCAATATAGTCATAGCGAAACCCATCGATAGAGATTAAGATTACATACGGTTTATCAACTTGTTTTGGATTGTTTAATCTATTCTCTAATACAAGTTGTTTTTCTTTTTCTTGAGCTACTGTAATTGTACTCGTTGCCAAAGACAATAAGCCTAAAGCTGTTAAAAGGAATTTATTCATGTTGTTCGTGTTTTTCAAGTTTCAAATATCTAGAGATAAATTTAGTCATACAAAGGAAATGCTTATTTTTATAAAAATTTACGATTGAATATTAAGGTTATGAGAACAATAGGTATTTTAGGGTGTGGTTGGTTAGGATTGCCTTTAGCCGTAAACCTAAAACAGCAAGGTTATAACATTAAAGGTTCAACTACAACACTAGAAAAACTAACACTTTTAGAAGAAGTGGGGATCGATAGCTATTTAATTAATTTAAACAGTCAAGACTATCTCGAACCATTATTGGCTTTCTTAGAAAATATTGATTCCTTAATCATCACTATTCCTCCTTCAAGAAAAGCTGATAACAACCAATACGTAACTACCTTTAACAAAATAATCCATGCTATTGAAACAACAGCTATTAAACAGCTTATCATGACTAGCTCTGTTTCTGTGTATGCTCCGTCAAATAAAACAATAACGGACACGAGTACTAACTATTCTAGTGCACCAACAGCTGTACACATTAGAGCTATTGAAGAGGCTCTGCTTTCCCAAAATACTTTTCACACCACTATACTGCGCTTAGGAGGGCTCTATAGTGAAGATAGAAGACCCGTAGTTCATATCTGCAAACGAGAAACATTTGACAATCCAGACCTACCTGTTAATATGGCTCACCAAACGGATATTATAAATTTCATAAGTAAGCTACTTACTAAGGAGAACTATACCGATGAAATCTACAACATTGTCTCTCCTAACTTTGCTAATCGACTAGACTACTACAGCGAAGAGGCAAACAAATATAGACTGACACTTCCTCCTTTAGGCAAAAACAATCTAGAGGAATATAAAAAAGTTGATGGAACTCGAATCAGTCGCTTGTTAGACACTGAATACCAATTCTGATGAGTTTCACAGCAAGGCTAAACAGGACTACAATTACTTCTGCGAAATGTGAAAGAAGCTATTTATTATTCGTACCTTGTACAAACTGAGAAAGTTTAATTATTATGAAAAAAATATTATTCCCTACTGATTATTCTGAGACAGCTAATAATGCATTCAAATATGCTTTGCAACTCGCTAATCAGAAAAACGCTAACTTATACGTACTACATGTATATGATCCTCCTGTAATATCAGGCCATATCAGTCCAAAACTTGTAGATGGGGTCAGTAAACGATCTGCATTTCAAAACTTAGAAGAACTACAAACGCATACACCAGAACTTAATCAAATACGCACAGAGCTTAATTTAGAGCACGTAGAAGTATTTTACAAAGTTGAAGAAGGATTGCTTATTCCTGAAATTATTAATGCGATAGAAGAGCTCCATATTGACTTTATCGTCATGGGTACTGAAGGCACGAATGCTAACTTCGCGAAAAGAATTTTAGGTTCAAATACATTAAACACTATCTCAAAAGTTAAAGTGCCTGTACTGAGCGTACCTAAAGAGGCTCAATACCGCCCTGTCAAAAACATTGTCTTTACTACAATGCTTAACTTAGAAGAACAAGAAACACTTGACCGAATTATTGAAGGCGCTATAAACTTTGACTACCATGTTAAATGTGTTCACATCAAACGAAATGATTGTGAAGACTGCGATAAAGTATATGAAGAATGGAAAGAGCGCTATAAAGACAAGCCTATTACTTTCCACATCATAAATGCTGAAAATATTGAGCAAACTATTATGGACTTTATCGATAGCAAAAAACCAATTGATATCGTGGCCACCATACAACGCAACAAATCATTCTTTGAGAGCATTTTACAAAAGAGTACAACACAACATTTGGCTAAACATCTAAAAATTCCTTTCCTCGTTTATAAAGCGCATAAAGCATAAACTAAAAGTCCCAGTACGTAGATTGTATTGGGACTTTGTGTTTTATCTTTTTATTCAATATTCATTTCAGGTATATCACCTTCTATAATCAAATCAACAGCTGTTGATGCCTTTATATGCTCTACTGATACTCCTGGTGCGCGTTCCAACAACTTCAAGCCTCTTTCTGTCACTTCCATGACAGCTAGCTCTGTAACAATCTTTTTTACACAACTAACTCCCGTCAAAGGAAGTGTACATTCCTTTAATATCTTCGAGTCTCCTGCTTTATTCACATGCATCATTGCTACTATTATATTCTCTGCAGAAGCTACTAAATCCATTGCTCCTCCCATACCCTTAACCATCTTACCTGGGATCTTCCAGTTTGCTATATCTCCTTTTTCAGATATTTCCATTGCTCCAAGAATCGTTAAGTCCACATGCTGACCTCTAATCATCCCAAAACTAGTTGCTGAATCAAAAAATGAAGCTCCTTTTAATGTGGTTATGGTTTGCTTCCCTGCATTAATCAGATCCGCATCTTCCTCTCCTTCAAATGGAAATGGCCCCATACCTAGTACCCCATTCTCACTCTGGAATTCAACATTCATTCCTTCTGGTACATAATTAGCTACTAATGTAGGTATTCCTATACCTAGATTGACATAAAAACCATCTTGTAGTTCCTTAGCTATACGTTTTGCTATTCCGACTTTATCTAACATAATTTACTTTGCATTTAAGGGTGATGAATTACTTCTTTGTACGCACGGTACGTTGTTCAATTCGCTTCTCATACTTTTCTCCTTGAAAAATTCGTTTAACAAAAATCCCAGGGACATGTACTTCATTAGGATCTAGAACACCTGCTGGTACAAGCTCTTCTACTTCTGCTATAGTTATCTTTGCAGCACCTGCCATACATGCATTAAAGTTTCTAGCTGTTCCCTTAAATATTAAATTCCCAGCCTCATCTCCTTTCCACGCCTTTACGATTGCAAAATCAGCTTTAAATGCATGTTCTAAAACATACTGCTTTCCATTGAACTCTCTAGTCTCTTTACCTTCTGCTACTTCTGTTCCATAGCCTGCTGGTGTATAAAAAGCGGGTATTCCAACCTGTGCGGCTCTGCACTTCTCTGCTAGCGTACCCTGCGGAGTTAGTTCAACTGCCAATTCGCCGCTTAACATTTGTCTTTCAAATTCTGCATTCTCTCCAACATACGAGGAAATCATCTTATCTATCTGTCTCTTTTGCAACAACAATCCCAAACCAAAATCATCTACTCCAGCATTGTTTGATATACAAGTTAATCCTTTCACATTTTTCCTTACCAATTCAGCAATTGAATTCTCAGGAATACCACATAGCCCAAATCCACCAAGCATAATGGTAACATTATCTGTAATGTCATACAAAGCGTCTTGAACATTAGCTACTTTTTTATTAATCATAGTTTTTTGGTTTAATTAATTTCCCTAATGTATAAAAAAAACGCCTTTAAAAAAAGGCGTTTAATCTATTAAAAGTCAAATTCTTCTGTGGTTAAATCTGATTCTTCATCTGCTTGTCCTTCTTCTATTATCTTCGAACAATCAACTCGTATCGAAAGATTATCTGGAACTTCAAACTTACCTTTTGAGATATCCAATGTTTTATCTGCATAGGCTTTATTCATATAAAGTCCCCAAATTGGTAAGGCTAATGTAGCCCCTTGACCATACAACATCGTTCTAAAGTGTGCTGCTCGATCATCATTTCCTACCCAAACACCAGTAGCTAAGTTGGGTACCATACCGATAAACCAACCATCACTTTGATTTTGAGTTGTTCCTGTTTTACCTGCTATTGGATTGGTAAACTTATAAGGGTGACCTGTCACGCGTTTGTATCCATTTCCACTCCATGTCGTACGCAATCTAACCCCTGATCCAGATTCTGTAACTCCTTCCAGTAACTTAACAATCGCATAAGCTACGTCCTTGCTCATTACATCTTTTGTCTCTGGTATCGCATTATAAAGTAAAACTCCATTTCTATCTTGAATCTTTGTAATGAAAACTGGCTTAACATAAATCCCTTTATTTGCAAATGTACTAAAGGCCGCTACCATATCACTTACCGTAATATCTACAGCTCCTAGAGCAATCGCAGGACTTTCTGGTATCTCAGAAGTTACTCCCAAATCACGCATTAAGTCAATCACTGCAGCAGGCCCAACTCTATCCATCAGCTTTGCTGTTACTGTATTGACTGATCCAGCTAATGCCTGCTTCAATGTCATAATACCCTTATAATTACGACTAGCATT
This sequence comes from Myroides pelagicus, assembly GCF_009711055.1. GTDB lineage: Bacteria > Bacteroidota > Bacteroidia > Flavobacteriales > Flavobacteriaceae > Flavobacterium > Flavobacterium pelagicum. Next base: position 46,698 of record NZ_WMJY01000004.1, on the reverse strand, counting down.
TTGAGGGGTCCAATCTTTGCTAATTCCATGACGCCCTTTAGGCATTGTAAACTGTGAATCTATTATTGAATCACATGGAGAGTAATGTAAACGCTCTATCGCCGTCGCATAAACAAATGGCTTAAAGGTAGAACCTACTTGTCTCGCTCCTTGTCCTACGTGATCGTATTGGAAATGTTTATAGTTAATACCTCCTACCCATGCTTTAATATGTCCTGTCTGCGGTTCCATTGACATCATACCTGCTTGTAAGAAGTGCTTATAATAAATGATAGAATCTCGCGGAGTCATCACTGTATCTACATCTCCTTTCCACGTAAAGACTTTCATCTTAGTCTTTACTTTAAATGATGCTAAAATATCTTTCTCTGATTTACCAGCCTCCTTCATTTGCTTCCATCTTTCAGAAGACTTCATCGCACGTGTAATAATGCTCTCTCTTGTCTCATTATTAATTTTATAGAAAGGAGCCATCTTATTGTTCTTTTGATCAATAAAGAACTCTTCTTGTAAATTCGATATATGCTCAGTAACTGCTTCCTCTGCATACTCTTGTAAACGAGAATCTAATGTAACATAGATTTTTAATCCATCTCTATAAATATCGTATGTAGTACCATCTTTTTTAGGGTTCTCTTTTACCCAACGACGCATATACTCACGCAAATACTCTCTAAAATAAGTAGCGATACCTTCTCTATGGCTCTCTGGGGTAAAGTTTAAAGATAATGGCAACTTTTGCATCTCTTCACTTTGTTCTTGAGTAATAAACTCATTCCTTGCCATCTGGTGCAACACCACATTTCGTCGCTTCAATACTAACTCAGGACGTCTTACAGGGTTAAAGTAAGCTGGATTTTGAAGCATACCAACAAACATTGCTGCTTCGTCAATCGTTAAGTCCTTTGGTTCTTTTCCTAAATATACACGAGTAGCTGAACGAATACCTACTGCATTATTGACAAAGTCTGCTTTGTTTAAATACATCGTCAAAATCTCCTCTTTGGTATACTGTCGCTCTAACTTCACAGCAATTACCCATTCTTTAGCTTTCTGAGCGATACGCTTAGGTAAGTTTCTAGCTCCTTCCCCGTGGAATAATAACTTAGCTAACTGCTGTGTTATCGTACTAGCTCCTCCTTTACTACCTACTGCCGTCACAGCACGTAATGTCCCTCTGGCATCAATACCAGAATGCGTTAAAAAACGCTCATCTTCAGTAGCTATTAATGCCTTAACTAGGTAGTCTGGTAAATCTTCATAGCTAACAGGAACCCTGTTCTCTAAATAGAACTTACCAATCGTCTTCCCATCTGAAGAGATTACTTCTGTAGCTACATTACTCGCAGGATTTTCTAATTCATCAAATGTCGGCATCGGTCCAAATACTCCCCATGATGCACAAAGAAAGAAAAATATCACTGCGGCACATCCACCCAAGAAGAGTACCCAAAAGCCCACAATGTACTTCTTAAATCCGCCTTGTGCTTTTTGCTTGTTCTTCTCTTTTTTGTTTTGTGTTGAACTCATATAATCTATAGTTCGTTTTAATTTGTTTCTTTTTCTATACTCAGACCTACCTCAGATATTCCAGGTAAGTACTCATCTCCCTTTATTTCTCCTAAGGCTCTAACAGCGTGTTCTAAGGTAAACTTATACGTCCCTGACTCAGGAAATACAAAACCTTCCTTCACAGCTAGCTTGCTCTCTTTCACATCAGAAAAGCCTACTCCTAATAACTCGCCATTAACATCAGCCATTTGATATTGAAGTGTATCTATTTGTACAGTCATATTAGGTTGATATAACTTAAAGATAACATACATATTATTATATGGATAATCTTTATTAGCCCTAATATTCATGGACATCGTATAAGTATCTGTCGTATCAGACACCTTATATACAAATGTTTTGACGTCCTTCTTCTCCCATTGCCCATTTGTTGACTGGTACTGATCAAAAACTATGTTCTCATTACGCTGACAGCCTACTAGTGAGAGGAAGACTAGTCCAATCAAAGATAGAATACAACTATTTTTCATTAGCATTTGAACCTTCGTTTGAATTATTTGGCTTTTTATTTCTTCGATTCTTATTGCGAGGATTATTTTTTTTCACTCCACCTTCCGTATGTTCTTCTGGTTTGCTATTAGTTTTACGAGGTGTGCCTTCTTTTTTCACTTTAGGCGTACCCTCTGCTTTACCATCAGCTACTCTTTCTTTGCCAGTTGTTGGACGCTGGCGATTCTCATCTTTAGCCACTGCAGGTTTAGGACGTTTAGTTCGTGGGTTTTTGTTTGCTGCCCCTTTACCTTTATCCTCATTATTTGTAACTGTCGTATCGTTTACAACCTTTTTCTCCCCATTGCGATCATTTGGTTTGCGATTACGGCTATTATTCGTTCTAGGGCGTCTCTCTGTTTTAGCTCTTGCTTCATTACCTTCATTAGCACTTACTGCAGCACCTTCACCTGCAGGCTTGCGGTCCCTTGTCTTGCGTTGTGGTTTCCTTCTGCGTTTAGGCTGATCAAAGCGAGTTACGCTATCTTCCTCTACTACATTCTGTAGTTTTTCTTCTTCTTGCTCTAATGCATAATTCTCAAGCTCATCACCTTTGATATCTTGCTTGTTCAACTCAACGATTGCTTTTACTTGTTCCGAAGACAACACATACCAATTCGCTGAATTGTTTGCATAAGCAAACCACATTTGTCCTTTGAAAATGTCTATCTTTTGACAAAAGGCGATACCCTTAGTTGTCATCAACTTCGTATCTGTTTCAGGCATATCTTTCAATGCCTCTAAATACGTATCTAACTCGAAGTTCAAACAACACTTTAATTTACCACATTGCCCAGCTAATTTCTGTGGGTTTAACGATAATTGCTGATAACGAGCCGCAGCTGTATTAACACTTCTGAAATCTGTCAACCAAGTAGAACAACATAGTTCTCGACCACATGATCCAACACCTCCTAGACGAGCTGCCTCCTGACGGAAGCCCACTTGTTTCATTTCAATGCGTATTGAAAACTCGCGTGCGAAGTCTTTAATTAATTGTCTAAAGTCAACACGCTCACTCGCTGTATAAAAAAACGTAGCTTTCGAACCATCTCCTTGAAACTCTACGTCTGAAATCTTCATCTCCAAATTCAATGCGATAGCGAGCTCACGAGCGCGCATACGTACAGGCTCCTCTCTATCGCGAGCCTCTTGCCAGATATCAATATCCTTTTGTGTAGCCTTTCTATATATCTTTAGGACCTCTCCTTCTGGATTATACCCCTTTTTCTTCATTTGAACCTTTACCAGTTCTCCGGTAAGTGATACCACTCCGATATCGTGTCCTGGTGACGTCTCAGTTGCAACTATATCCCCCATGGAGATCGTTAGCTCTTTTGGATAGCGGTAGAAATCCTTTCTACCATTTTTAAAGCGTACTTCTACTATATCAAAAACTTCGCTGCCAGATGGATAAACCATATTTGACAGCCAGTCAAAAACTGCTAATTTATTACAACTGTCTGTCCCGCACGTTCCATTATTTTGGCAACCTCTTGGTTGTCCGTTACTTCCTTTGTCTGTCGAACAATTTGTACAAGCCATTCAATTTATGTTTATTAGTACCCCAAAATAAGGGTTATTTTTAAGAAAATTTGCTGTAAAGATACTATTTTTAAAAGGTAATCCACTTTTTTTTTCACGATTATAACATTCTTAAAAATAACCCTTTTATGACTGATTTATATCAAAATAAAAAACATTTCCAAGAAATTAGTATATTGGTTTTACCAATATATCAATCCAAATCTATTGGACCAGAAAAAAAATCTTCCCCTACTTATCAAATTTTTACTAAAGAAAAATCTAATCAAACGATTCCTTAAACAAATAACACTTTATTCCGACAGCCTATCCTTGCCAAATCTTGAGGTATACGTGCCCAGAAGGTGGTTCTCGGCAAGAAAACTGCACGAATTCTGCAGGCATACCTCAAGCATTAGCGGAGCTAAGCTGTAAATCAAAAAAAAGCCCGGCAGTGCCGGGCTTTTTTGTAATTATATAAAATAACTGTTGTTATTCAAAAAATACACTACTAATCAAAAGGTTCATATTAGACTCTTTTCCAACTTTTAAAGAAAACAAGCTCTCACCATTCACTTCTTGATATTCATTCTTAACTGAAGATAAATCTAAAATCACTTTAACCCATTTACCTCCAGTATCTATTGTACCATTATATTGATTATTTGAAGCTCTTTGAACAATCACTTCTGTTTCACCTACATTAATACCAGGTAAATTAAAGGCATTGTATTTTCCATCTTTTTTATATACGTTTAAAGATAACGATTTAGAATCTGAAGTTCCTTTAACATAAAAAGAAATCTTAGTTTTACCAGCAGGAGCATCTTTAGCTAATGAAGTAAAAACATAGTCATTACCACTAGCAACACCTGTAATACTCATTGCAGTTGTCCCATTTGGTCCTTGTCCAGCAGCTTCAGTAGCATACGCTTTAATCCCATGAGAACTTAGATTACCTATAAATGCCGACCAATCACTAAAATCAGAAATATATACACTTTTATCTGCTGGCAAAGAAACATCTCCTGTTCCCGGATCTGTTGGATCTGTTGGATCTGTTGGATCTGTAGTACCACCGTCTACTGGTGTTCCATCTTCAAAACGTATTGCGTCGATTACAAGGTCAAAAGTAGCAGTCGCATCTTTACCACCTACTTTAAACGCTATGAAATTACCACTACCCGTCTTATTATAGTCAACACCTATAAGGTCTAAAGTTACTTTAATCCATTCACCTTTTGTGTCAATATTTCCATTATATAAATTTGAGCCTTCATTATGTGATAAAACTTTACTAGTAGAAAGCTCCTCTAAATTATACGCTTTAAATCCTCCTTGGGCATCATATACATTAATAGATAACGATTTCTTCACAGAAGTTCCTTTCATTAAGAAAGATAGTTTAGTAGCATCAGTAGCAACTTTCACATTTTCAACGGTAAAGATATAACCATTTTTCTCTGGAGCCGGACCTTGAATAGCTAGAGCGTCAGATCCGTCAAATCCTAACCCTTTGGCTTGATGTGCAGGCTCTGTAAGTCCAAAATTATTTAATGACCCTAAGAATAAATCCCAATTATTAAAATCCGAACCTGGGAAAGCTTCAAACTTACCAGGCTTAACATCTGTTGGATCTGTAGGTTCAGTAGGGTCCGTTGGATCTGTAGGATCACCTCCACCATTATACTCGAAACGAGCTTCTGTTAATTTAATATCTTCAATCGTTCTAGGGTAAAACTGAAGTGTACTTTGATACTTGGTTATAATACCAGTAACAGAACCACTTTTATCTGTAGTCGTTAACGTGTTAAAATCATTAGAATATTGACCAGTACGGATAAAAACTTCGTTCCCGTCTTTATCAACCATTTTTCTTAATGTTTGCTTACCACCATCGACATCATCTTTATCATAGTAAGGCTTATTCAATGCGTCATCTGCAAACTGAATACCATTGATTGTAACTAATTTACCAATTAAAGACTCATCACCTTTAATATCCGTTAAAGACACTTGATTATTATACTTTTCAAATGCTTCTCCTACATAAGATTTACAAGACAATTTAATAATCTTTGCAATATCAGCACCAACGATACGATTTGGTCTTCCTTTAGAATCAGCTCCTTTACCAAGACTTATTGTACCAAAGTAATTCTGTAAGTTAGTTCCTTTTAACTTAATGTATACTCGAGACCCTACAGGGTATTCGCTATAGTACTTACGAGTACCACTAGTTACATCTAAAGAAATAGTTAATGGTTTTTGTGTTTCCTCATCAACGATAACCATCCCTTGGTAAAAGTTACCACCTTTATCACTAGAGACAACCACCCCAACTACTGTATCATCCCCTTCATAAGCACCAGCTTGTTTTTCAGGGTAAAGTTCATGAAGTTTAGTAATTGACTGATTTGCGTTTAAGTCAGTATCGACACACTCTACTGATGGTACAGAAAAGTCGTCATTTTTAGCACATCCAGCAAAGATTAACCCTGCGAATGCTAAATATAATATTGATTTTTGTAGTTTTTTCATGTTTAAAAGGGGAATTTAGAAGTTATAATAAACGTTAACAAAGAAATTACGTCCATAACCATACCAATATCTATTGGCAAAAGTATTTGTACCACTTTGTGTATTCATCACTTCACGCTCATAGTTTGCGTTTCTTGCTTGTTCAAAACCACCGGTTTTGAACTTTTTATTAAATACATTATTAAGACTAGCGAAAGCTCCAATAATGTTTCTATTAGGTAATCTCCAAGATTTACCAGCTGTAATATTTACTAAAGTAAAATCAGCTAATTTCTCTTGTCTTAAAATATCTCTTAACTTATCCTCATTCAATCCCGCGAAAGGATTTCCAGTATCAGGATCGATTACAAAATTATCAGTACGTCTTAAAGCAGAAACGTTAGTATAAGCATTAGCCATATAATTTACGTTTGCACCAACCCACCAATAAGCAGGGTCACGATATTCTAATCCTAAAGACAATGCAGTTTGTGGACCATTTCCTAATTTAACGTTCTCTAAGTAAGAAGTTCCATAGTCAAACGTTTTAGCTACATTATCTGAGTTTAAACGAATTTTTGGATTATTAGTATAGAACGATTGTCCAATCGCTGCTGCAGCAGTTGCTTTAACCGTTTGAGAAATTTTATACTCTGCGCCAAACTCAATACCTAAGTTACGTTTGTTTACCCCTGTTAAAATCTCAGAAACGAAAGCTCCTCCAGAAGTCGTAAGATATTCACCATTAGCATCAACAATACCTACACCATCAGCATAATAGAAATTAATTTGTGTACTGTTTTTAATCTCAGATAAATACCCAGTAACACGAGCTTTAAACTTAGGAGTACGAAGAATATAACTAGCATCTACACTTAAAATATCCTCATTCGTAAGATCTTTAGTGATTAAGTTATTTACCCTCGCGTTTGCAAATGTATTGCGAATAGTAGGAGCTTGGTTGTAGTAAGCAGCGTTAAAGTCTAATGCATGACGACCAGTAATGTGGTAAGTCATACCTGCTTTAAAACCAAAGTTATTAAAGTCGATTGCTCCACTTTTACCATAAGAGTCGTATGCATAAATAGCATTTTGATATAACCCTTCTCTTTGGTAACGTGTATAACCTATTTTTTGAGCTAAATAAAAGTCAAACTTGTTGTAATCAAATTTGAATTGCGTAAACAAGTCTACAACATCAGCATACATTTTATAGTTGTAACCAAACTTATCATCAACATCTACTAGGCGATTTGGGTTCTGCATATCACTATCTTGCTTATCCGCTTCTTGATAAGTATCAATATCACGGTAACCTGTCCCTCCTAATAAATCAGTTAATTTTTTATAATAAGAAATTGTAGATCTTCTATAATTTAATCCAGTTTCGAAAGTAATATTATCTGTTAAAGTCGATTTGAAGTCTGTATTAAATGAAAAAACATTCTCATCTTGTCTATCTTCATAAAGAATAATTTTACTTAAACCACCTTGATTAGAGCGATAAATATTACCCCAATTTACTTGTCCATTATTTACAAAGTCTTCCTCTACAGCTTTTGCTTGATCAAGGTAATTTTGAGTATCAATTTTGAAGCTATCTGTATCAGGTAAAGCATTAAACTCGTCTTGAGTCATTGACCAATACTTTGCATCAATACGATTAAGATAGTAACTAGGCATCTTACGATAATAAGTCGGATCTGGGTTCATACCATCTGTATAACCAAAACGGCTATTAGCAATATGACCAAACTGATAACCTAATGTGGTTGTCAATTTACTCTTGTCATTGATTGTCCAATAGTGAGTCAAAGTGAAGATAGGTTCTGCAACATCTTTGTATCTTGAATTTCTCTTATCACCAGCTTGATCTCCCCAGTAAGAATTGTATTTATACCCTTTAAGATCTGTTTGCTCATCTGTTACTGGTGAGTTTTTAGCTCTTTTATTTTTTGCATAAATAGCTGATAAATTCAAGCTGTGGTTATCATTAAACTTCTTCTCTACAGCTGCAAAGAAAGAAAGTGCATCGTAGTTAGTACCTTCCCAATGACCTTCATTAGCTCCTCTATATGAAGCTGAAACAACGTATGCCCATCCATCTTTGTTTAAACCTGATGAATAAATAGCATAAGGTCTCCAACTATAGTTGTTGTTTGAAAGAGAAAAACCTGCTTTAGCTCCTTGACGAATGTGAGAAGCACGTGTAGAAATAGCTTGAGTACCAAGGACCCCCCCAAAAGTCTGATCTGAAGTAGTTGATCCTGAAGAATACTCTTGGTTTCTAGTGGCGTCATTTAGTCCACCCCAGTTACCCCATTGTGGGCGACCATCGTGGATCTTGTTCATTACAACACCGTTAATAAGTACCTTTCCGTACTCATTGTCTAATCCTCTCATTCTGTAGAATGCTGAACCCCAATTGAAAGCAGCAGCTTGTTGGAAAGGATCTTTGGTTGCTTGTAGTAAACTTGAGGAAGATTCAGAACCAGAATCGTCATCTCCTAAGTCGTTTTCAGTAAGGGTAATTACCCCCATCTGTGAGGAAGTCAAATCTTCTTCTAAGTAGATAGTTCCTAAATCGACAACATCTTCATCGATTGTCACTGGAAATTTTTTAGTATTATATCCTACATAAGATATTAATACACTATAATTACCAGCTTTAACATCTCTTAAAATAAAGATTCCTCCATTGTCTGTCAAAGTGGAAATATTTGTAGCTTCTACTCTTGCCAACACCGCGTTAATTGGTGTTAAAGATTTCGCATCTACAACTTTCCCTTTAATTTCTTGAACCCCTTGCGCGTAGCCGACAACTACCTGTAAAACAAGGAACAAACTAAATAAAAGTTTCTTCATAAATTAAAAATGATTAAAAGTGCTATGTTAAAAAGCGTTACGCTAATTTGTGTCACAAAGGTATGGTATTAAAATAATAATAGCTACTTTTGTTGTAGGAATTAAGTCAAACTTTACTAAAATTTAATATGGTTACAAAACTTCGTATCCGCGATCTATTCTTTTTCTTATTCTTCATCTCCGCAGGAGTGCAAGCACAAGAAAAAAAATACCAGATTCAGACAATCGCATTCTACAATTGTGAAAATCTATTCGACACAATTCGCGATCCCAAAATTTACGATGAAGAATGGACTCCAAATGGGGCCCAATCATGGACATCGGCTAAGTACAATCAGAAAATACACAACCTTGCTAAGGTCATGTCAATGATTGGAACAGATGAAAACATTAATACACCTGCTATTATTGGCGTGGCGGAAGTAGAAAACAGAAACGTACTAGAAGATCTAGTTAAAGATCCTCAATTAGCTCCTAGTGACTATGGTATTGTACACTATGATTCACCTGACAAACGTGGTATAGACGTTGGTTTATTGTATCAGAAAAAGCACTTTACACCAACTAGTACTAAAGCCATTCCTACAATGATCTACGATATGAATAAGGTAGACAAATACACAGGAGAAAAAGGTGTTCGTGTCTATACACGTGATCAACTATTAGTAACTGGATTACTAGATGGCGAAGAAATACACTTTATCGTGAATCACTGGCCATCAAGAGTAGGAGGAGAAAAAAGAAGTAGCCCTCTTAGAGAAGCAGCTGCTGCTCTAAATGTAAAAATCATGGACTCACTGAAAACCATCAACCCAGATGCTAAGATTATAACAATGGGAGATTTAAACGATGGCCCTTTCAACAACAGCTTGAAAAAAGTATTGAAAACAGAAGCTAAGAAATCTAAAGTAAAACCTGATGGATTATACAATCCAATGGAAAAAATGGCAAAAGAAGGATTAGGTACTTTAGCCTATAGAGATGCTTGGGATATATTTGACCAAATGATTCTTTCTGAGCCTTACCTCAGACCAGAACACGACTCTTGGCGTTATTGGAAGGCTAAAATATATAAAAAGCCTTTCATGATTCAGAGCACTGGACAATACAAAGGTTACCCGCTTAGAAATACTAATGGAATACCTGGATATAGTGACCACTTCCCTGTATATATATACTTAATCAGAGAAGCACAATAAATAAAAAAGACTCCTTTAATCTAGCCTAAAGGAGTCTTTTTTTATATCCATACATCAGATTGATTTTACTATTTCCTTTACAATCTCTCTACCATAAACCAAGGAGATAATTTGGACAAAAGACTGAAAGCTAAAGCTTGCTTCTTGATTAGCATTATCCGATATCGTTCGGATGACAATAAAAGGAACACCAAATTCATAACACACCTGAGCCACTGCAGCCCCCTCCATCTCAACACACAACACATTAGGTAATTCATCAATCAAAGCTTGCTTCTGTTTATTCGTGGAAAAGAACTGATCTCCACTTGCAATTGTTCCGTAATGCACCCTAGGAGCCTCTATATTAAACTTTCTCAACTCCACAGGCTCGATGTGCTTTGTCAAACAATCTATAGCTAAAAACGACTCTATAGAAGCCAAAAGCTTACGCGACAACGCTTCTTCAGAATGAAAATAAGTTTGCCCTAAAAGAGGTATTTCAAACTTTGGCCGCAAGGGCGAAGCATCCATATCGTATTGTATCAAATCCTTAGCTACAACCACATCTCCGACTCTAACATCTGCATGAATACCTCCCGCAACACCAACAAAAACGACATTGGAAACATTAAAATGCAATAACAATGTTGAAACCGTTACGGAAGCCGCGACTTTACCAATACGCGAATATACCACAACAACGTTAACACCATATAAAAGCCCTTTATAGTATTTACGCCCTCCAATTACAACTTCAGTCACATTAGTTAGACTATGAATTATCCCATTTACTTCCTCAGGAATAGCTCCTAGAATTCCGATTACTTTAGATTGACTCATAACAATTTTCTAAAATTATATACAAAAATAAGATTCCTAAATTCAATAAAAAACAAAAGCGCTACCAAAAGTGGTAGCGCTTTTAAAAAGTATAATTAATTTATATCGATTAGTTGTTTAATGCTTCTGCACCCCCAACAATCTCTAAAATTTCATTTGTAATAGCTGCCTGACGAGCTTTGTTGTAACTTAAAGTTAATTGATCTTTAAGGTCCTTAGCATTATCAGTAGCTTTATGCATTGCTGTCATACGTGCACCATGCTCAGAAGCAACCGAATCAGCTATCGCTTTAAACAATTGAGTCTTTAATGACAACGGTATTAATGTCTCAATAATCTCAGCTTTAGAAGGCTCGTAAATGTAATCTGAAGTCGCACTGCTCTCCGTCTCAATTGGCAATAATGGCAAGAATTGCTCAGTAACTACGATTTGCGTTGCAGCATTTTTAAATTGATTATATACGATTTGAATAGAATCATATTTCTCTTCAACAAAAGAGTCCATTAATTGCTCAGCAATCACAGCAGCATTCTCGAAATCGAAAGCATCGTATAAATCACTACGATTTTCGATAACATTAAATTGCTTGTGCAAAATGTCAAAACCTTTCTTACCAATTGTTAAAAGATCAATATCAGCGCCAGGGTAGTTATTACGAGCTACAGTCGTTGCTTGTTTAATCACATTTGAATTAAAACCACCACATAAACCTCTATTTGAAGTAACAACAACTAAAAGTACTTTCTTAACCTCTCTAACTTGAGAGTATACTCCTGAGTTATCACCTTCTAAGGTAGCACTAATGTTCTGAATCAATTCAGTCAACTTTTCAGAATATGGACGCATTGCTGTGATTGTATCTGTTGCCTTTTTTAATTTAGCAGCAGAAACCATTTTCATAGCAGAAGTAATCTGCATCGTTGAACCGATCGATGAAATCCTATTACGTATTTCTTTTAGGTTTGCCATTTTAGTATATATATTACCTTAGAATGAAAAGGTGAAAAAACACCTCTTCAATTCTAAATCTAATTCTTAATATTTAGCAGCTACTTCTTTAGCTACCTTCTCTAATACACCAGTTAATTCATCAGTGAATTTACCAGCTTTTAATTGATTCAATGTGTCTTTATGACGTGTATTTAAAGCTTCTAAATACTCTTTCTCGAATTCTTTAACTTTAGATACAGGAACATTTCTTAATAAGTTTTTAGAACCAGCGTAGATAATCGCTACTTGGTCTTCAACTGTATAAGGATCATTAACTGCTTGTTTCAAAATTTCAACGTTACGTTGACCTTTAGAGATTACATTCATTGTAGCAGCATCTAAATCAGAACCAAACTTAGCGAAAGCTTCTAACTCACGGTACTGAGCTTGATCAAGTTTTAAAGTACCTGCTACTTTCTTCATTGATTTAATCTGAGCAGAACCACCAACACGAGATACAGAAATACCTACGTTAATCGCTGGACGAACACCAGAGTTAAACAAATCAGACTCCAAGAAAATCTGACCATCTGTAATAGAGATCACGTTTGTTGGAATATATGCAGAAACGTCACCAGCTTGAGTTTCAATAATTGGTAATGCAGTTAAAGAACCACCACCTTTTACGAATGGTCTCAATGACTCTGGTAAGTCGTTCATATTTTTTGCGATATCATCATCACCGATTACACGAGCAGCACGCTCTAATAATCTTGAGTGAAGATAGAAAACGTCTCCAGGATAAGCTTCACGTCCTGGTGGGCGACGTAAAATCAAAGACATCTCACGGTAAGCTACCGCTTGCTTAGATAAATCATCATAGATAATTAAAGCTGGACGTCCTGTATCACGGAAGTACTCTCCAATAGCAGCACCTGCCATTGCAGCATAAACTTGCATTGGAGCAGGATCTGAAGCATTTGCAGCTACGATGATCGAGTAATCCATTGCACCTTTATCTTCTAAAGTTTTAGCAATACCTGCAACTGTTGAAGCTTTTTGCCCAATAGCAACATAAATACAATATACTGGTTGACCAGCATCGTAAAACTCTTTTTGATTTAATATTGTATCGATACAAACTGTAGTTTTACCTGTTTGACGGTCACCAATTACTAACTCACGTTGTCCACGCCCGATAGGAATCATCGCATCTACAGATTTAATACCTGTTTGTAACGGCTCAGTTACTGGCTGACGGTAGATAACACCAGGAGCTTTTCGCTCTAACGGCATTTCAAACAAATCACCTTCAATAGCACCTTTACCATCGATTGGTTGCCCAAGTGTATTAACAACACGTCCAACCATTTTCTCTCCAACTTTTAAAGAAGCAATACGACCAGTTCTTTTAACTGTATCACCTTCTTTAACTCCAACAGCTGAACCTAATAGTACAATACCTACATTGTCTTCTTCAAGGTTTTGAACCATTGCCTCTAGTCCGTTGTCTAATACAACTAACTCTCCGTATTCTGCATTTGTTAACCCGTACACACGAGCAACTCCATCTCCTACTTCTAGTATAGTTCCTACTTCTTCTAATGAAGCATCAGAGCTAAATCCAGATAACTGTTTCTTTAAAATCGCTGATATCTCAGCTGGTTTAATTTCCGCCATTTTTGTCTATGTTTATACACGAAAATTCGTGCGGTGATTTTTTAATTCGTTAATTCTCTTTTTAAAACTTGTAATTGATTTGCTATAGATGCATTGTATTGTTTATCACCAATTCTTAGGATAAAACCTCCTAAAATACCTGGCTCAACAATATTAGAAATAATAATCTCTTTATTTGGAGCAAGGGACTTAATCTTAGCGATCACCTTTGCTTCTAATGTTGCATCCATAGGAATTGCAGTTGTAACCAATACTCTTTCGATTCCTTTATAAGACTCATATTGCTTTTTAAACTCACTAGCGATACCGTCCAAAATCTCAAAACGACTATTTGTACTTAACAATTTAAACAAATCTTTTGTCACTTCATTAGTTGTAGCAAAAACCTCTAATAAAGCATTTATTTTAATCTCATCCTTAACGGTTGGATTCAAAAGAAAAGTTTTTAATTCATTGCTCTCTGCTATTGATTGAGAAATTAAGATCATATCACTATTAATAGCCTCTGAATTTCCTTTTTCAATAGAAATCTCAAGCATTGCTTTAGCATATCTTGCAGCTGCTCTAGTGCCTATCATAATGATTGATTAATTTAATTTTACTTCGTCTAACATTTTCTCAACCAATTTCGATTGAGCCTCTTTGTCAGCCAATTGATCTTTTAATAATTTCTCTGCGATTTCAATTGAAATAGAAGAAACTTGGTTCTTTAATTCACTAACTGCAGCCGCTTTTTCAGTTTCAATAACTGCTTTTGCTTGCGCAATTAATTTCTGACCTTGCGCTTCAGCTTCTCCTTTAGCATCAGCAATCATTTGGTCTTTAATCTCTCTAGCCTCTTTTAATAAAGCGTCGCGCTCAGCACGTGCTTCCACTAATAATTTCTCATTATCAGCTTTCAAATTAGCCATTTCTCTTTTTGCATTTTCAGCAGCAGCCAATGCATCAGCGATTCCCTCTTCACGAGCCTCTAAAGCATTTACAATTGGTTTCCATGCAAACTTCCCTAGAACAAAAACAACCACTAATAAGATGATGAATTGCCAGAAAAATAATCCAAAACTGAAATCGTTAATTAATTTATCCATTATCTAAAATTATACTTTTTAATATCTATTTTGTTTAATTAAGGAATTTATCAGTGACCAACCGTCACAGATAAATTCCTTTTACCTTCTTGGATTATTTACCTAAGATTAAAGCACCGAATGCTAAACCTTCCAATAATGCACCAATAATAATCATTGCAGTTTGGATTTTTCCAGCAGCTTCTGGTTGACGAGCGATAGCGTCCATAGCTGAAGATCCAATTTTTCCTAAACCGTAACCTGCTCCGATTACGATTAAACCTGCACCAATAATGTTTGGTAATTCCATAGTGATTGATTTATATTAATTAAACAAATTTTATTTTTAATTCAAATTTTACTGATTAATGATGAGCCTCATCATGTTCATGCTCTGCAACAGCCATTCCGATAAACAATGATGATAACATTGTAAAGATGAACGCTTGTAAAAAAGCAACTAAGATTTCTAAGAATACTAAGAAAGTAGACAAGAAGAACCCTATACCGATTGCACCTCCAGTACCTAACGCTTCTTTCATCACGAAGATAATTGCGATAAGACCAAATACAACCGAGTGACCTGCTGTTATGTTAGCGAATAAACGAACCATTAACGAGAAAGGCTTAATCAACGCTCCTAAGATCTCAATTGGCGCTAACATAATTTTCATCGGTACTGGCACTCCTGGCATCCAAAAGATATGTTTCCAATAATCTTTATTTGCAGAAAACTGTGTAATAATAAAAGTGAAGATTGCTAAACAAGCTGTTACTGAAATACTACCTGTAACGTTAAATCCAAGTGGAGTTAACCCTAATAAATTCAACAAGAAAATTAAGAAGAATACAGATAACAAGTATGGCATAAATTTCCTGTATTTATCTTTTCCAATATTTGGAATTGCCATCTCATCGCGAACATAAAGAACCATTGGCTCTAAAGCTCTTGCGAAACCTTTTGGAAGGTTATTCGCTCCGTTTTTATACGTTTTAGCTAAACCTAAAAACATTACGAAAATCAAAGCTGTAGTAAACAACAAAGACGCTACGTTTTTAGTAATAGAAAAGTCTAAAGGCTTCTCATTTGTAGGATGATGCGTATCATCGTAATCAATTGTACCTGCAGCATCCGTTTTATATATCTTACCGTGATATAACTTGTAGAATTGCCCATCTTTTTCAACTACTTTCTTACCATAGTCAAATTCAGAAGACATAAATACTTTAAGTCCATTGTCAATTAAAATAACTGGCAATGAAAAACCATAGTTCTTTCCTTCCGCCTCATCTGAGAAGAAAACAAAAGAATAGTCATCTGCTAAGTGGTGCGTGATGTGATCTTGCACTTTCTGAGCTTGAGTCTTCTCAACTATAGGATGTTCATGATTCGCTTCCTCAGCAGCCTCCAATGTTTCTGCTACTGATTGCTCCGTTTCTTCAATAGATTTCTCTAGATTCTGAGCGTTAGTTTGTGCGTACGAAAATACCGACGATGCTGTAAAAATAACAGCTGCTAATAAATTCAGTGATTTCTTCAGAGTCACCATACCTTAACTTCTTGAATATTTATGGTTCTTAAAATTTTGTGCAAAAGTACAATAAATCTTATATTATCATACCTTTATGCGAAACTTTTTTTGTTAACTTTTTTCTGAGCTAACCTTGTTATTTAAAATATAATAGGCGAAATATCCATCTCCTGCAAGGAAAACAAGCACCGAAATCAAGAAATTTGATTTGAATGCCATATCTACCCCCTCATTATCTAGACCTGCTTGCGCTAACAGATAACTTGCTACTAACCTCATTGTAATGAATCCTATGAATACAAAACCTAGATGCTGTGGCAAACTACCTTTTATCCCAACTATCGCGACAAAGATAACCAGACTGAATACAATTCCAAGCCCATAAAATTGAAATAAATTATATCCTAAAGCTGTGAGTGAATCACCAAATGAGGTATACAAAACAATCGCGTAGTGTACTAAAAAGCAAATGAGTAGACTTAGTAAAACCTTTACCCCTGTGCCAACAATCTGTTTATCCATTTTAATCTTTATTAATTTGATGAACTTGTCTTATAACTTGGTACAAAGCTAATCCTACTCCCAATAAAGTACAAATTTTATTTGCAATATCGTTTACTATACCATATTTCTCGTCTAACCACTCCCCAAACAAGTGAAAAAGAAAAATAGTTATCCCCATTTGAAAAGGCATGGTAATAAGTGTAAGCCACTTATTAGGTCCTCCTTTTTTCTGATTCTCACCACTCAATTGATTAATTTATTCTTTTATTCTAAAGTAGACTACTCTCCTTTAGCTTGTTTATTTCCACTTTTAACTTCTTTACCACCTTGTCCAAGCATTTGACAAGTCACCTCCATATTTCCTCCTGGTTCTACAGAAAGTCTTCCCACTATAAGCTCACCTTTGATATTAGCATTTGCTTTAACTGACAATAAATCCTTTACTTTAATTATTCCTTCTACCACTCCTTCAACATCTGCATTTTCACAATCTATATTCCCAATAATCTTCGCTTTAGCTCCTACTACTACACGTCCTTTTACAAATAAATTACCGTGTAATTCACCGTCTAATCGCATATCTGAAGTTGCTTCAATATCACCTCTAATTATTGTCGACTCCACTATTCTATTGGTTTTTCCTAAGTCAACAGAAACCTCTTTGTTTGAATTTTTAAACATAATCTATTTTTTTCAACCTTATTTTAATCTAGTTTGTAAATGCAGAAACATATGCTTCCCAGTTTTTCTTAATCTGAACAACCACATAATTATCTGCTTCAATTGGATAAGCCTTAATTCCCAATCGCTCAATTACTTTTTCTGCATCTTGCCTTGTTCTAAAGCCATGTAAAACTAATATTTTTTCATTCGCTAAGTAATAATCTTCAGAGAATTTTATCCCTATTTGGGAATTAATTGCTGCAAAATCAGCCATTGATCTACGCACAACCCCAATATTCTCTCTGTTTGCTGCATCACTAAATACTGCAATCTTCCAACTATCACCAGAAGAATTTAATACAAAAGATTTGCTGTTTAATTTTACTATTTCAGTATTCAATAAGTTCTCGGCCTCTTTTCCTTCAGTAGTTGAGCTATATGCCATCGCAACAAAATTTAAGGCTTCTTTATAAGCCTGAAGCCCTTCTTTACGTGCTAAAATTCGTGCTTTTAACAATTCGAAACGACTGATATAATCATTGTCATAATGATCTAATACATACTCAACTTCTTTATAAGCTGCCTCTATATCTCCAGAAGCATAAACACGATATACATTAGTAAATAGCTGCTCTGGTGAAAGATCATCTATCTCACCGACTTTTACATTTTGCAATAACTTTGCATATCTAGAATCTGGGTAGCGCGAAATTATAAGAGCCTTCAGCTCTATTGCTTTGGCAGGGTTTACCTCTAAATAAACTTTGTAGAGCTTATACATACTTGGGAGAATCAAGCGCTTCATAGGTTTAGGCTCGAATGCTAATAACGTTTCAAATCGATAAATTGATAAATCATACTTCTTAAACTTCTCGCTATACATTGACCCTAACTGAAAATAAGCAAAGTCCCTATCTACGCGTAATTTACCAATAGTTAATGAATCAACTGGTATCTTACTAAGATATATTGTAACATCATATCTAGCATCAGAAACAATTGCTGATGTATTAATTCCTTGTGTATTCGTCTCATTATTTTTTCCGGCGCTTAATTCATTACTCGTTTGCGCAGATGCCCATTTCCAATTATCAACTAGTGGGCGATTACCCCATTTTCGCTTAAATTCTTGCTTGCCATACCCACTTGCTTGCGTAGAGTAAAAATAGAAAGTTGACTTAGCTCCTCCTTGCATCTGAGCCTCATTACTATCCATATATGAACTTACCGCATCTCCAAAGCTAGCCATATTAAAATAATCAACGTTACTATTTCTATTCTTCTCTTTTAAATTAGCTTGTAATTTTCTAAAGTCTTCTTTTCTCAACTCTTCTACGTGCTTCTGAAAAAACACTAATCGCTGACTATCAGACATTTCTACTAAATTTAAAATACTATCATTTACATGTGCAATACGCTCATATTTTACCACTTCTTTCAATGCGTCACGTCGCTTACTCAGACGATAGCGTTCCCTAAACTTTTCTGGCAAAATAGACAGAGCACTGTCATAATACGAACCTGCCTCTGCGTAACCCGCACTATTAAAGTAAATATCCGCTATACTTAGATAGTTATAAGCTTTTAATTGCTCATCTGTCTTACCAAATTTAACTGCCTGCTTTAAGTATTCTAAAGCCTTGTCTGTTTTGCCCACATCGTTATAAAACAAGCCTACTTGACGATTCAAAACATCTAAAAAACCCCTGTTTTCACGATTGCGCATCAACTTCTTATACGTCTTCAAAAAGGCAGTGGAATCACTTACTTTTCGCATTCCTAACTCAGCTAATTGACTATAGGAATGAATATAGTAGGACCTCGGCCCTTTGCGCTTCATCTTTACAATGTTCTCGAAAGAGTGAAATGCTTCTGCAGTTTTTCCTGTTTTTGCGTATAATTGACCTAGTATAAACAAGTATCGCGCACGCTCCTCATTTGTAGTTGTCATCTCTAAAGCTCTTTTCATAGGAGCTATAGCTTCATCATATTGTTCGATGTTAATATAGCCTTGGGCTAATATTGCATTTGCATCAGCTTCTGTTTGCTTCCTCATTTTCCCTTTGCGCATGGCAAGAAACTCTTTTAAGTTCTTGATGGCTATATCGTCATAAGACAAACGAAGATTCGCCTTTTCTCGCCAAACTTTAGCCTCATCAATCTTATCACTATCAGGGTATTTGTATAAAATGTAATTAAACGCTTCTAAAGCTGGTACGAAACGACCGTCGTGATATCTCGCCTTTCCAAGCATAATATAAGCCTCGTCCATTTGCCAATTGCGTTCTCTTCCCTGAATATACATTGAATGTTTTTGAATCGCTTTCGTCGCTTTGTTCTCTGCTCGAGTAAAACCAATCCCTCCATCTAAAGAATCTTGACTCACATTGCCGTCTATAGAGAAATTGTCTAAAATAGATCCTTGTTTACTTTGAATTGGGGCACTTACTTGAAATTGCTTTTCTGGATCGACTTTAATTTCAATACGCTCAACGGGAAGAATCTCCCAAAAATTATCGCGGTAGTTTTCTTTTAAAGAAAATAATGCCTCCTCATAGGCCAAATCACCATTGTACAAGATATTGTACTTCGTAGTCATCGCGTGATAGCCACGGTTAACGAGGCGATCTTTCTTCACAGAACAACTATAAAGAAATACCACTCCAAACAATATCATTAAGAAATACCTTGCACTATTAATCACCACTAACAATTTAACATTTAAACTACTCAAACGCCATTTTATTATCTTCGAAAGGCTAAATTAGCAGAACAACTGAAAATACTAAAATTTTAAACGTCTAACAAAGTAAGTACTTTTTCTTTAATTATAATCGATATCATTAGGCAATTCCCTTTAAATATAAATACAAAAAGAAGCTATATAAACAATTATACACAGCTTCTTCCTATGAAAAATTCAATTATTACTTACTGATTAAAATACTCCATTAATTCATCGAATGAACCAGAAGCCTTATTTACATCTTTTACAACCTTACCTTTTTCCATCAAAATTACGCGATCTGAAATATCAAAAGTATGCTGCAAATCATGACTTGACACAATTATAGTCATCTTTCGATCTTCCATCTTACGTCTAATAAGCTCCTTTAATCGAATCTGAGTTGTAGGATCCAAATTAGCAAAAGGTTCATCTAAAACAACTAATTCTGGATTGCCAATAAAACATCCAACAATACCTATCTTTTTCTGATTTCCTTTTGAAAAATCACGTATATATTTCTTTTGTCCTAATACTTCTCCATTAAAAAAAGAAGAATATTCAGAGACTTGACTCTTAATTTGTTCAACAGACACCCCACGAACACGACCTACAAATTCAAAATATTCCTCAGCTGTAAGGTAGTCAATTAAGAACGTTTCATCTAAAAATGAAGCCGTATATGATTTCCACTCCTCAGAGGAAGCGACAGATGTATCTTTACTATAAATCGTTCCTTTACTTGGAGCAATCAAATCTAACAACATAGAGAACAAGGTCGTTTTACCAGCTCCATTATTTCCTACCAACCCAATACTCTCACCGAACTCGAACGTCAGAGAAGGAATATTAACTACTTCTACTAGATTATATTCCTTTATTAAATTTTCTATCTTAATCATATTACTTCTTTTTAAAATCAATTATCATATTGTACTTCTCTTTTTTATTCAAATCAGCTAAATAGCGAATTGTATATTTCCTAAAGACAATACCTAAAACACCACATAAAGCCAAACAACCTAGTGCACCGTAATAACCCAATACCCAATCAGCACAATAAAAAATCACGACTGGTATTAACAGTTGAGGAATAACCATTACAAATGAACGTGCGTTAAACGCTTTCTTATCACCCATAATATTCTTAGCCGAAGTCAAATCAATTGGAAAGCGCGTATATATACCTGTGTACAAAACCAAAAAACTTGAAATACCAATATTATAAATACCCATACTAACGATCAGCAAATAAAAATCTAACCCTTTGATTAAATAAACACTACATAATAAAATACTTATCAAAGTAGCGAAGCTAATCATTACCCACTTAGATTCTAAATATTCGTGAAAGGAGACCTTTTGAGTAAGAATCAGAGAATAGTGTGACGAATCCCAGCTCGGCACATATTGTCCAAACAACATCATAAAACCACCTGTCACAAAATATCCTAAAAATACTTGAAACCCATAACTATTACTTGCCGAACGAAAACCGAAATCAAATATAAAGGCATAAAAAACAAAGACTATACTCATCAAAATAACAGACTTCGCTCGCTTATTGCGCAAAATCAATTTTACATCATTCTTAATAAATAATGAGTGTTTACCAAACTTTTCCACCCAAGAAATATCAGATACATTGCGATCAATATCTTTCTTGATATCTAATACATCTATATATAAACTGGATAAATAAAAGCGCAATACAAGGCGGTACAATAAATAGAATATACCTACAAATAAAACTACTAAAAATGGATAATAATACGTTGCCGAAAAAATATGTTGTATATATGAGGTAAAATCAAAAATTTCATAGTAGGTTATTGCACCAAAACCAATTATCCCTATTACAAACGCAATAAATACAGTCTTATTATTTTCAATTAACACAACCAATAAGTGCATGATAAACGACAATAAATACAAACTAACAACCCAAAAAATAGAGCCAACTATATTATAATCAAACCGCAATAAATTCACTAATAAAGGAATATAAAAAAACAATTGAACAAAATTAAACGGAGTCAGAAAAGTTCTTTTGACAAAAAAAGAAACTATCTCTTTCTTCTTGATAGATAACACCAAGTAATGCTTTAGCATTGCAACCGGCATTTTCTGAAAAAAATAACGCATTATTAGTTCTGACGACAAGTAAAAAATAAAAAAACGACTCACTACATCGACTATACTCTGACCGTCAAACTCCTTTAAAACTATCTTATTAATTCCAATACCCAATATTAAGAATATCAAAGCTAAATATCCAAAAGCAAACCATTTCAATACAGCTACCCATATATCAATTCCTGACTTAGCACGACGCGAGAATTGCTTCTTCTGCAAACTCACTAACAATTTTTGTATCATAACATAGCACTTTAATTAATCTTATAAGACGAGGAAGATAACAAAACGTTACAATTTTTTTTAACATTTTTTTCATGATAACACATTTAATAAATGAGCAATCTGAAAGAGGTAATAAAGGAAAGTAAACTACCACTGCAAACAACTCCCTCATATTAAGCTAAATATTAATCACTTAATATTTTCGAAGCACGACTCTTTTCAAAAAAATTCTTTAGTAAGAAACTAAACAGAATTACCTAAACAACACGATAACTCATTAATTGACTTTGCTTCTATTTTTTGTTTTATAGTCTAAACACTAACGACTTCTATTTTTGAATACTTAGCATTTTGGACAAAAGCCTCAATGAAAAGACAAGAGTCTTGTGAAATAGGTTTTTAGTTTTTTTGCTGGCTGCTTTTTGTTAGGGATATTATTAGGTAATGCAAAGGATATGCTCGGGATATTTTTGACTCAAATATCCCGACCATATCCCTATCACCTCCCGACCATACAAAAGTAAAAGCATGAAAAAAACTACTTTGATACCTAACCCTAAAATGGGATAATTAGCAAAAAGGAAATAGGAGAAAATAAAGGAGATCAGTATTTAGCGGTACGTCAAAAGACGTCTTTTAGACTAGAATTAAATACAAAATAGTAAAGTGATAAGGAACAACCTTGTAATTACCACTTAAAAATCAATGTAATATACAAAAAAATAAGTTGTAAATGGCAATATTAAAATATTACTCTTCTACGCGAACGTACTACTCTATTCAGGAGTAATCAAATCTACTGCCGAATCAACTTGACAACAAAAAAACCATAGTAATTAAGGATATAACTATGGTTTTTTATAACTAAAAATAACTTAATGATGATGTTAGTTAATAAACAAACTTAATGCCAAAGAAGATAATACAAGAAATAAGTTTTTATCTTTGCTTCTCTAATTTTGAATGTAATGAAAAAAGATATCGAAATTCCTGAAGTAAAAAATGTTGAAATAGCTATTGTAAAGGAGTACAACGACAATTTTCTAGCTGATTGTTGGTATGCCTACTTATACAATAATACAGATAAAGACCTTGAAGCGATCATGATAATCTCACAAGCAAAAGGAGAAATAGACGGAGAGCAAAGAAACTCAAGTCTATTCAGACATGCATTTCCGAAACTAGCACCCAAACAAGCTCTAAAAGTTGAATTACTAGACGAAAATATCTTCCAGTTAGACAATACTTTTATGTTGACTTTCTTTCAAGAAGGTAAATTATTCGATAAGAAGTACGTATTGCAAGCTAACACTATTGAAAACAGAGATCTGGAAACTTTAGCTTTTGAAAATAAAAAAGGTTTTACACTGTAAATCAATAAAAATCACACTACGCTAAATAGTGCTAAATAATACAGGAGATGTCTATATGACATCTCTTTTTTTTTTGCAAAACATTGATGTAACGATATTTAACATTGGGATAATATTTTCATTTCTGTTTTTTAATACTTTTAACCTGACCACTACAACCGATTGTACTAAAGTATAATGATATAAACAATGAACTATGAATTATAACACACAAATTTCATTTGTAGTGGAGAATAACTTTCTTCTAATACCAACCAACACCAAAGAAGAAGAATCAATACTAGAAATAGTAGATTCCAAAAAGAAAATAATCCTACAGTTTAAAGCTCGAATAGACACAACAAGTAAGGGAGACCTTTTGCCTATCGAAATAAGCAAACACAGGGGAAAAGAACTTACTTTAAATATTCATTCTGCCAATCCAATTGTATCTGCTCATTTAAGTCTAGAACAAGCTAGCATTAGCCCAAAACGAAATAAACTAGCACATCATCCGATTGGTCATTTAGCTATTGAACAGTATCCTCTAGGCACACCATGTGGATTATTCGTTTTCAAAAATGAATATCTCCTATTTAGTCCATACAAAAGCAAAGACCATTCAGATGTTTATCAGGGGTGGGTAGTAGCTAAATCATCTAACTTAATGCATTGGAGAGTCAACTCTTTGCCTCTACAACTGAATCCTATCAGCACCTTTAAATCAAGCCACATCGTATTAGATACGGAAAATATAAGTAACCTTGGAAAAAACACCATACTAGCTTATTTTACCAATTCGAGTGAAGACTACAGCGTTTATCTAGCCTATAAAAAAGAAGGTGACACCTCATTTATTCCCTTCGGCAACTCTATACTAACCATCTCTTCAACTTATAGTTCTATTGACGGCTTAAAAGTCACGTATCACAAGCAAACAAGTCAATGGGTAATGACTATTTGTACAGATTATAGTATAGTATTCTACGAGTCAAAAGATTTGATCAATTGGAACATATTAAGTGAATTTAAGCATCGTGGTTTATTGGCTTCAGAGAAATGGAAGAATCCAACATTACAAACCTTGAGGTATGGAAAACAAGAAAAATGGGTTCTCCTAATTACAAAAGATAACGTCCAAAAACAGATTGAGCCACAAACTTATTACTTTGTAGGAGATTTTGATGGAACTACCTTTTCAGGGGATAAACATGCGACATTACTCCCATTAGATTATGGAACTGACAATGCTGGGGGGGTCATAATACACACAAAAAATAAGGAAAAACCTATTTACATTGGTTACATGAGTAATCCCATCTATGCAAAAGAACTCTTCCTAAACAAAGTGCCCTCAACAATGACTTACCCACGCACTTTAGACCTAACTAAAGCTAAAAAACAATATGTCATTGCTAGCTATACGGCCAAAGAAACAAAGGTTTTACGCGTTGAAAAAAACACCCTATCCTCGAGGCTGTTAGATAAAACAATTTGTTTAAAGTCTATACTGGAAGACAACAATGGAACTTTTGAATTGATCATTGACTTCGATATCATCGACGTGGACACTAAATACTTTAAACTTAATCTTTCAAATGAAGTAAATGAGCACCTTAGCTATCTTTTTCACTTTGAAAATAATGAACTAATTGCTGATCGCAGCCAGAGTGATCATGCACACCTCATCTCTAAGCTGACTTCTATACCAATAAAAGGAAGTCTATTTGAAATTAAAAAATATAAGGTTAAACTAGTTATAGATAAAACATCGGCTGAACTATTCATCAATAAAGGAAAAGTTACAATGACCCAACAAATATTTCCCAATGAACCATATAATACGTTAACCTTAGGGATTGAAAACGGAGCCATCGATATTACCAAATTAAACATATACCGCCTAGAGCGTTAAAAATAAAAAGCCTGTAGTAAACAACTAACTACAGGCTTTTCGACTTTATAACCAACAAAATTACATTACGAGTTCTCTACTTTCTTGGGAAATAAGAAAGAAGCAACCACTGATAGTATTAAAACACTTCCAATAACTGAAAGAGAAATAACTGACTCCACGTGGTAGAAAGGAGAAATAATCATCTTAATACCAATGAATGATAAGATAATTGCCAGACCATACTTTAGTTTAGAGAACTTATCCATAAAGTTCGCTAGTAAAAAGTATAACGAGCGCAATCCTAAAATTGCAAAAATATTAGAGGTATATAATATAAACGGATCATCTGGTGCTATAGCAAAAATAGCTGGTATACTATCTACAGCAAATATCAAGTCTGTAAACTCAATAACCATCAATGCAACAAACAACGGCGTTACCATTCGCACACCATTTTTGACAGTAAAGAACTTTTCACCATCATACTCATTACTTACTTTAAAGAACTTGTGTACCATGCGTACAGCAAAGTTTTTAGATAAGTCTTGATTCTCATCGTGTTCGTCTTTTGCAAACCAAGATTTAATTCCTGATACTAATAAGAAGATACCGAAAATAGTCAATACAGCATTGATCTTAACAGTCTTACCAAACAATTCCATAGCTGGCAAATAAGTCATATTGATAATCTCTACACCTGCGAAAATAAAAATCGCTCTAAAGACTAAAGCCCCTATAATTCCCCAAAACAATACTCTATGATGATATTCTTTAGGAACTTTAAAAAAGGTAAATACTAGAATAAAAACAAAGAGATTATCCACTGAGAGTGCCTTTTCTATCCAGTATGCAGACTGAAAACGAGCAAAGTTTTCAAAATCCATATAGTAATAGATTACACCACTAAAACACATTGCCAATCCGATCCATACTACTGTCCATATCAAGGCCTCTTTTGTAGAAACTGTGTGACTATGTCTATTAAAAACTCCCAAATCCAGTAATAACATTACTAAGACTACGATTCCAAATCCTGTTAGTAAACCAGGGTGATTAATTAAATGATCCATTATTTTTTTTATTAATGCGACAAAAGTAAATATAATATTATTCCCCAAGAGAAACTGTTATAACATATTAAAAACCAATACTTTAGATTAATTCAAAACACAAGATAAAAAGCGACAATAAAAAAATAACCCTTTGTTTTACAAAGGGTTAGCTATATATTTAAATCATTCTAAACAATAATGCCTATAAACTAAATTTTTAATCTAATTTTTCAGTTAGCTTTCTAAATGTCTTTTTTGGATCTTTGCCGTTGTACAATATATCGTATACTGCATTTATAATAGGCGTTTTAGCTCCATATTTTTGGTTTAATTCGTATGCACTCTTAGTAGCATAGTATCCCTCCGCAATCATACTCATCTCCATTTGTGCTGACTTTACAGTATATCCTTTACCAATCATGTTTCCAAACATACGGTTGCGTGAAAACAAAGAATAACCTGTCACCAATAAATCTCCTAAGTAAGCCGAATTATTAATATTGCGTTTCATGCGATGTACTTTCTTAATAAACTTTTTCATCTCACGTATCGCATTACTCATTAGCAGTGCTTGAAAATTATCTCCATAGCCTAATCCATGAGCCATTCCACATGCAATTGCGTAAATGTTTTTCAACATAGCAGCATATTCTGTCCCTACGATATCATCAGTCTCTTTAACTTTAATATAATGACCACTCAAGCAATCAGCAACAGTCTTTGCATGTTCTGGATTACCGCAAGCCAATGTTAGATAAGATAATCGCTCTAGGGCTACTTCCTCTGCATGGCAAGGCCCTGTAATTACTGCTATATTATCATAAGGAATATTATACACCGTATGAAAATGTTCACCTACAATCAGACTAGTTTCAGGAATAATTCCTTTAATTGCCGAAATAATAACTTTACCTTCTAAACTTACATATAATTTTTCCATTTCTTTACTCAAGAAAGCTGATGGAATAGCAAAAATCACATAATCAGCATATGAGATAGCCTTATTTATATCGTTTGTTAGAAATAACTGATCTACATCGAATTCAACAGAACTCAAATAATTTGGGTTATGGAAATTAATTTTAATCTCCTCTAAAGCAGTCTCATTACGCATATACCAAGCAATCTTTGGAAGATTCTCACTTAGCATTTTAACAATAGCGGTCGCCCAACTTCCACCTCCTATTACTGCAAATTTGGGATAATCATTCATAATTATAGATTATATCTCTGCCAAAAGTAAATAAAAAAGTCATTGCAAACAATCTTACAAAACACCGACTACCTTATCTCAACAGCATAAGTGCTCTTAAAATTAACTTTACCTTATCCAACTAAGTACGGTAAAAGTCATCATAAGCTAGTTCCTTATCTATCAATCTGGCTGCTTAATAACTTCGTTTTACTATTTCGTTGACCTTTTCTAAGGTAATTAGCTTTTTCTCTCCCAATACCGTCCAATTACGCCCATTGAAACGTTTAACTATGCGATCAGCAGCATCTTCATATTTATCTGTATAGGCTGACAAAGTTGTCTGTATCCCTAAAGAATGAAAAAAAGCCACCATCTGCTCAATAGCCTCTAAAGCAATCGTCTCATCGTCCTGACCTGAAATAGCAAATACACGTTTGCCAAACTGAGCTAATTTCTCTTTTTTAGAATCGATCATTACACGATATAAGTTCGGACCAATTATCGCTAATGTTCGTCCATGATCAATACCATACATCGCAGTCAGCTCATGACCAATCGCATGAGTAACCCAATCTTGAGCCACACCTTTACCTATAAGGCCATTTAAGGCCATCGTACAAGACCACATATAAGTCATCGCTGCATCATAATCCTTTGGATCTTTCAAGATTCGCGGCGCAACTTCAATGATCGTGGCAAGTATACTCTCTGCAAAACGATCTTGTAATGCTGCATTCTGGGGATAAGTAATATACTGCTCTAAAACATGTACAAAAGAATCTGCTAAACCATTTGCAATTTGCCTAATAGGCAATGAGCCTACAACTGTTGGATCACAAATAGCAAATTGTGGATACAAAGGCTCTCCAGAAAAAGACATTTTATCATTAGTCTCTACAATAGTCACTACACCACCATTATTCATCTCACTACCTGTAGCTGGCAACGTCAATACTGCTCCATATGGCATCGTTTGCCAATCTACTCTGCGTATCTTCAAAATAATATCTTTTGCATCTCCTTCAAAATAGATTGCTGACGCTATAAACTTAACCCCATCAATCACACTCCCACCGCCTACTCCTAATATAAAGTCAACTTTTTCACGTTGAGCAAGCGCTACACCTTTAATTAAAGTTTCATAGTGAGGATTGGGTTCTATTCCTCCGAATTCAATAACTTCAAAATCTGATAGTGCCGCTTTTACTTGATCATAAATACCATTCTTAAAAATACTACCACCTCCATAAGCTAATAAAACCTTTGAGCCCGGAGCTATTAAATTAGACACTTCTGCAATTTGTCCTTTACCATACAAGAGTCTTGTAGGGTTATATAATTCAAAATTCAACATAAACCTTTCTTTTTTCTAGAATACTCTATAAAATTAAAAAAAGGAATGCGAATGCATCCCTTTTCTTTCATATAAAAATGATAAATTTTACTTCTTAAAAAACAAGTTATGGTCGATATACTTCCAAACCTCTTTATCTAGTAAAGGCATAATATTCTTGCCTTCTTTAATAGAATTGCGTATAAAAGTCGCTGAAATTTCCATTATTGGTACCTTATCTACGAGATGTACATTTGCATGATCCTTTAAGGGATTCTCTTCTTGCTTACCGGTAAAAATACGTGGATACACATATATTTGATAACGGTCTAACAAGACTTCGTAATTCTTCCATTTAGGTAGACTATCTAAGTTATCTTGTCCCATTAATAGTGCAAATTCATGCTTTGGAAAACGCTCATGTAAATGAGCCATCGTATTCACAGTATAATTCGGCTGCGGTAGATTAAACTCAATATCAGAAGGTTTAATGTAATCGTAATCAGCTGTTGCTAAATTCACCATATGAATACGGTGAAAGTCTTCTAACAATCCCTTTTTTTTCTTCAAAGGACTATGAGGAGTCACTACCATCCACACTTCATCTAAATCAGTGAACTGCACCATGTGATTAGCAATCACTAAATGACCAATATGTATAGGATTAAATGTCCCAAAATACAGACCAACCTTCATGCTCTAATTATCTTACTTAATAAAATTCTTAACTAATTCAATCGCTTCTGCTTTTGCAGTGTCTAAGTCATAGTTCTTAATAATCATATCAAACTGAGGTGCTGTTGCAAGCTCTACTGATGCCTTAGCGATACGCATATTAATCTTGTCTTCACTTTCTGTTGAACGCTTTTTAAGGCGTATCTTAAGTTCATCTATACTTGGTGGTTTTACGAAGACAGCTAATGTTTCTTCAGGAAACTTCTTCTTGATTCTAAGTCCTCCAGCTACATCAATATCAAAAATAACATTTTTTCCTTCTGCCCAGATACGCTCAACCTCTGATTTAAGAGTTCCATAAAAATTATCCCTATAAACCTCTTCCCACTCTAGAAAATCATCTCCTTTAATATGCTTCTTAAAGTCATCTAAAGTAATAAAGTAATAATCTTTACCATTTACTTCCTCACCACGAGCAGAACGAGAAGTACAAGAGATTGAAAATTCTAAATTTAGTTCTTTCTGTTCAAGCAAGTGTTTAACAATCGTTGTTTTACCTGATCCAGAAGGTGCTGAAAACACAATCAGTTTACCTTTTTTCATAATAAAAAATACTACTGTATATAGTTAATCTATAGAACATTTAAAACCTGTTCTTTAATCTTCTCTAATTCATCTTTCATCTTCACAACAAACTTTTGCATTTCTGCATGGTTTGATTTTGATCCCATAGTATTGATCTCTCTTCCCATTTCTTGTGCAATGAAACCAAGTTTACGACCATTTGCTTCTGATCCTTCTAAAGTTTCGATGAAATAGTTTAAATGTTGAGCTAGGCGTACTTTCTCTTCATTGATATCAAGTTTCTCTAAGTAATAGATAACTTCTTGTTCGAAGCGATTTTCATCTACATTTACTTTTAACTCGTCTAAGTTTGTCTTCAAACGCTCTCTTACAGCTTGGATACGCTCTCCATCTAGTTTTGCAATTTCATCCATATATTGACGAATATTATCAACTCTTAAACGGAAATCGTTTTCTAAAGTAGCTCCTTCATTTCTTCTAAAAGCATTGATATTAACTATCGCATCTTTTATTACTTTTTCAATTTCAATCCACTCATTTTCATCTAACTCAATACGCTCAACCTTTAAAGCATCAGGCATACGAACAGCCATTTTCATGAACTCAGTCTCATCACCATTAGGTATGATAACCTTCATCTGATTGATATACTCTCTTACGATTGGGGCATTAATCTTATTCGATGTTTCTTCTGCAGTTATCTCACAGTACAACGAAAAGTCTACCTTACCTCTTTCTAATTCTTGAGCGATAGTATTGCGTAAAGGCAATTCCTTCTCTCTATACGTTAAAGGCAAACGAACATTTAAATCTAAGTTCTTACTGTTTAACGATTTAATCTCTACTGTGATTTTCTTAGTTGGTAATTGCAAGCATGCTTTACCAAAACCTGTCATCGAATGTATCATATACTGAAAAATAATAGCCGCAAAGGTACTAAAAAACTCAGTTTTACCATTTAATATTCAAGTAAATTCTTAAAGATAGTCGATTCTTAACCCTTTTTCACTCAGTTTCCTAAGAAAAAACTTAGTGCTAAACCTAACTGTTTTTAGAATCAACCCCAAAAATATCAATATTCTCACTATAGAAACTAAAAAATTCTGAGCCAGTCACTCAGTATAGTATTGATTAAACCCTAGAGTATTAGATGCAGACCAAACAGCAAATAACTATTCTTCTCCAAAAAAACAGTCAATAAGAAAAAGTATAACACAAAAAAAAACCTCCTAAAAAGAAGGTCTTTTTTTACTTTTTACACTAAAGATACTCTAGTGTAAACCAAAACAATCATAACTTAATGTGTCAACAAAACAATAATGACACTTGTGGTAAATCTTAGTAAACTGCTTTAATTTGCATTACCCCTAACTCAAATTAAATCTACAAAGATCTTTACCAACTTAATACACCTTAAAAAACACTTTGTGTGAATAGCGAAAAGGCTTTCATAGCAATCCTTCCCTTTCGTAATTCGATATTAAGACAACCACTTGATGATTTGGTCACATATTTTTTAAAAAAAAATTTTTTACTACACTAATTCTAAGGTAATCGAACAACTATTACTTTATTTAGAAACCAGATAATTCAGTTGAACCAAACCAGACTCAAAAGTCTTTGTTTCTCCAAGAATTAATTTTTGCACCTGTATACCTTCGGCAAACAATCGAATACCGCCTCCTAAAACAATCGGTATAATTGATAAAACTATTCGATCAATTAAGCCATCTTTCATTAACTGATGAACAAGCTGTGCACCTCCGTCACAAAAAATATCTTTTCCATTTTTTGCTTTTAGTTTGCTAATTAACAGTTCTAAATCACCCGAATAAAAAGTAATATTATCAGTTGCTGGTATTTCTTGTCTAGTTACTACAAAAGTCTCGCGCTCTGCATGGTGAAATCCATGTCCCTGACTAACCACCCAATCATAAGTTCGCTTTCCTATTAACACAGTATCAATGGTATCTATAAACTCCGCATATCCATAATCTTCGCCCTAACGTTGAACGGATTCCAAAAAACTTAAATCATCATTTAGCTTGGCAATATACCCATCTAAACTACACGAAATATACAAAACTACTTTTCTCATCTTATTGTCCATTTTTCACTCAAAAACAAAGAAGAGTCAGCGGTATGCTGACTCTTCTTCTATTTATTCTTTAATTGTTCTATCGCAGCTTCCACTACTTTCTTGCTATTCCCTACATAGATGGTATCATCGATAAACATCACTGGACGACTTAGAAAGGTGTACTGCTCCAGAATAAGCTTCTTAAAGTCTTCTTCTTGAAGATTTTTATCTTTTAATCCTTCACTTTTGTACAATTGTGCACGTTTATTAAACAGCTTTTCATAGCTCCCTACCTTATCGTACATTTCTTGCAACTGCTCTGCTGTCACAGGATTTTTCTTAATCTCTTGTAGTTCGAAGCTCTCTATCTCTGGCATCTCTGCTAAGATTCGTTTACACGTACCACAAGTACTTAGGTAATATATCTTTCTCATAACTATACATCTTTTACGGTAATGATATGTACTGGACAAACTTTCTCTGCTTGTTCACAGGCCTCTAAAATAGTATAATCTGGCGACTTTAACGTATGAAATCCTTTATTATTAATAGACTTCAATAGAACCGTCTTTCCGTCTTTCTTAGACATCTGAAATTGTTGAGGGGCAACCTCAACACAATAATTACATCCAATACACTTGTCTCTTTGTAGCGTAACTATGACCATTATGCCTCTACTATTTTATACAATTTATCTGATAAACGTATTCTAAAAGGTATCTTGATCGTACAATCATCTCCCTTAGTTGCTTTCTCAACCTTTTGTTCATTGACAAACAACTCCTCTACGATTAACTCCTGCGCTCCAGTACTAGGGCCTGTAATAAGAATCTTATCCCCAACCTTAATATCATAAGCTTCTATCTTAAACTCTCCTATTGATGCCTTCTGAAAATAGTGTGCCGCTTTACCTACATACACTTTCTTCTGTGTAGCATTACTGCCTGGGTTATCACTCCATTCTCCCAATTTTTGTCCTAGATAATAGCCACTCCAAAACCCTCGGTTATATACCGTTTCTAGGGCTTTCATCCACTCCGCTACTTTCTCTTGAGAGTATGTTCCATCTGCAATAGCATCAATTGCCTCGCGATAAGTACGTATCACTGTAGCTACATACTCAGGAGCTCTACCTCTACCCTCTATTTTCAGTACTTTAGTACCGGCATCGATTACTTGGTCTAAGAAGTCTAACGTACACAAGTCTTTTGGCGACATCATATATTCGTTATCTATCTCTATCTCAAAACCACTTTCTTGATCAATAACAGTGTATTTCTTACGACAGTTTTGTTTACACGCCCCTCTATTAGCAGAGGAATTATGTGAGTGTAAACTTAGATAGCATTTACCAGATACTGCCATACACAATGCCCCGTGACCGAAGATTTCTATTTCTACTAAGTTATCTGAAGGCCCCTTAACTTGCTCTCTCTCGATCGCTTCTGTAATCTTCTTCACTTGACGCAAACTCAGCTCTCTTGACAGCACAATAGTATCCGCAAATAAACTATAAAACTTGACAGTCTCAATGTTTGTCACATTCAGTTGAGTAGAAATATGTACTTCTAATCCTATAGCTCTTGCCGAAGCAATAACCGCTTGATCAGATGCAATAACTGCTGTTAACCCTGCCTCTTTTGCCCTATTCAATAAAGTCTTAACCACTGATAAATCGTGGTCATAAACGATAGTGTTTAATGTCAAATACGTACGTACATTCTTTTCTTTGCATCTTCTCGCAATCTCTTCTAAATCGTCAATAGAAAAGTTCACTGTAGAACGCGCACGCATATTCAACTGGTCAACTCCAAAATATACTGAGTCTGCACCGTTATCTAATGCGGCTTGCAAAGACTCAAAATTACCTGCAGGAGCCATAAGCTCTACTCTTCCTGAAACTGTCATATATTGTATCTTAGTCTATTATTTTATATAATTGGTCATTCTTACGAATACGGAAACTTAGCTCCATCGTCATCTTATCTCCCTTATTAGCTACGCTAACCTCAGCTCCATTAACCATCATTTTCTCAATAGTAAGTCTCTCATCACCTGTTGTAGGTCCAACAATTGCAATTTTATCACCGACATTTATCTCCTTGTCAACAATAAACTGCCCTACACCTACTTTCGTAAAGTAGTGTTGAGCTATACCTATAAGAACTTTTCGCACAACTTGCTTCTTGCGAATTTGAGTGACCGCACTAACTTTTACAGCCTTGATATCACCAGTAGCAGCACGCTCTTTTTGAAACTTCAATGCTTCTGAACGACCTTTTTTGAATACTAAGTTTCCCTTTTGTACTCCTTGACGCAAGCGTTTTTGCTCCTCAACAGGCAACTGAATGATGTCTAAACACTCATCAGAACAACATCCGTGCATCTGTTCTGCACATTCATCACATTGAATAAAAAGTAAATGACAAGCTTCATTAGCACAGTTGACATGAGTATCACACGGTTTGCCACATTGGTGACAGTTAGAAATAATATCATCAGTAATACGTTCTCCCAAGCGATGATCAAACACGAAAT
Source organism: Myroides pelagicus (assembly GCF_009711055.1). Lineage (GTDB taxonomy): Bacteria > Bacteroidota > Bacteroidia > Flavobacteriales > Flavobacteriaceae > Flavobacterium > Flavobacterium pelagicum. The sequence continues at coordinate 11,534 of NZ_WMJY01000004.1, read as the reverse complement.
TTTTTCCAATGAACTTACTCTCTAATCCCTCTGCTTTGACCTGACGAGTATATTCAATAATACCTCCTTCTAATTGGTAAACATTTTTAAAACCGTGGTGTTTGAAATAAGCCGAAGCTTTTTCACAACGAATACCACCTGTACAGTACATGACTAAATTTTTCTCCTCCTTAATATCTTCTAATTGATCTTTGATAATCGGCAGAGATTCACGGAAAGTATCCACATCTGGTGTAATCGCTCCAACGAAGTGACCAACTTCACTTTCATAGTGATTTCTAAAATCCACTACTACAGTGTTAGGATCTTCTAAAATAGTATTAAATTCTTTTGCCTTTAAGTGAATTCCCTTATTGGTAACGTCAAATGTAGCGTCATTTAATCCATCAGCTACGATCTTGTTTCTAACCTTTACTGTTAGTTTCAAAAATGACAAATCATCTTGTTCGACTGCAACGTTCAGACGAATTCCTTTCATAAAGTCATACTGCTCTAAAGTATCTCTAAAGGCATCAAACTTAGATGCAGGCACAGACATTTGAGCATTAATCCCCTCATGAGCTACATAAGTACGCCCTAATGCGCCTAATGCATCCCAAGCAAGGAATAAATCGTCTCTGAATTGTTGTGGGTTTTCTATTTTGGCATACGCATAGAAAGATAAAGTCAAACGGTTCTCTCCCGCTTGTTCAATAAGTTCTGCTCTTTCTTCTGCGCTTAATGTGTTATACAGTTGCATGCTATATACTTTTTTAAGTGTAGATTATATATGTTTGAAATCCTAAATGGAAGAATTTCGGTGCAAAGATACTATTTTGATTTATAATTTTTAATACCAACTGTTTTTTTCAAGTTAAAACACTGATTAATAACCTTTATTAAATATTAAAACTCACAGAAGAAACTTATTTTTCTGTAAGTTTGTTAAATCTAATATCGTAAGATAGATTGATATTCACTAACTAAAACAACATAGTAATACAGTTCGAAAATCTACTACTTTTATTATTAAACCATTAGTATAATAATTATTAGCGGTACTATTTTTTTTTAAGTAACTTGTTTTTACTCATAGCAATTTCAAAACAACAGTATTTGTTGCCAAGCAAGCTAGTGCTATGCGTGCAGTTTACGAGCCCAAGAGCACTTCCTTGGCAAGCAAGGTGCACGCATACTGCAAGCATAGGTCAAGAAAGTAGGGAGAAAAAATGATGATCCGTTGATGATCCGTTGCAGGAAACTGATTAACTTTTAATAAACAATGCTCACTAAAGTATTAGATAGTCAGATTTATAAGTTGCGCTTCCAAATAACTACTTGTTTTCACACTAAAGCATGGTTATGATTGTAAACGACAATACAGAGTTATTTACATAATACAATCCATTACTTTGAGCTCTTCCTGCCTGAATACCATACGAATACCATGTAAAAAGAACTAAAAATAAAAAACGCTTTTATAACTTACCAATGTACAAAGAAGCTTCAATTGGTATAAATTCAGTAATTATTGTTTCATTCTATAATCTGTAAAAATCTTACCACTCATTATTTTTTTCAGTTTAGTTCCGATTAATTTTTTAGTAAATGCACTAAGGCGGTCTATAAATAACACCCCACGTATATGGTCGTACTCATGTTGTATAATACGCGCAGTAGTACCATGGAATGTTTTGGTATGTGCTTTAAAATCCCTATCTAAATACTCAATAGTAATAGACCACGGACGTGTAACTCGTTTGAAAATATCAGGAATACTCAAACACCCTTCTATCTCGTCCCAAGTCTCATCAGATTTGCCAATTATTCGAGCATTGATAAAAGTCTCTCTCATTCCCTCATCACCCTCTATAAAGTTTGCTTTGCGTTCATCAATATCCGCATTTTCATACATCACTATACTATCGACAACAAACAACTGTATAGTCTCTCCTACTTGTGGGGCAGCTAATCCACACCCATAAGCGTGCTCCATAGTTTCCCACATATCATCAATCAGTTTGTTTAAATCATCAGAGTTAGTAGCAATAGCATCACAATCTACTTTAAGAGTCTTGTTTCCGTATGCTAAAATCGGTAATTTCATTTTCGTTATTAATTTGCTGCAAAATAAAATAGTTTCAACATATAAACCAATATAGACTAATATAATTCATATATACCCCTAAAACTAGGAATATTAATGTGTTTTGCTATAAATTATATCATAGCAAAAAGCCCGAATTCCACTGCTATAATTCATAGCATAATACAAACCTACTCTTGAACTCTAAATAAATTATATTACTTTTACATCAGTAAGAATCTAATTTTTTAAAAAAATGAGTGCAGATAAAGAAGCAAAATTAAAAGCGTTACAACTTACACTTGATAAGTTAGACAAAACTTATGGTAAAGGTACAGTAATGAAGTTGGGAGATACTGCTGTAGAAGAAGTAGAAGTGATACAATCAGGTTCTTTAGGAGTGGACTTAGCTCTAGGAGTTGGAGGATACCCAAAAGGAAGAATCATTGAGATATATGGACCAGAGTCTTCAGGTAAAACGACATTGACTTTACACGCTATTGCTGAAGCACAAAAAGCAGGAGGTATAGCCGCTTTTATTGATGCTGAACATGCTTTTGATCGTTTTTATGCACAAAAATTAGGTATTGATATTGATAACTTAATCATTTCTCAACCAGACAATGGGGAGCAAGCTTTAGAAATTGCAGAAAACTTAATTCGTTCTGGAGCAGTAGATATCGTAGTTATTGACTCTGTAGCTGCCTTGACACCAAAGAGTGAGATCGAAGGAGAGATGGGAGACTCTAAAATGGGATTACACGCTCGTTTGATGTCTCAAGCATTAAGAAAGCTAACTTCGACAATTAACAAAACAAACTGTACAGTATTCTTCATCAACCAGTTGAGAGATAAAATCGGCGTTATGTTTGGTAACCCAGAGACGACAACTGGAGGTAATGCCTTAAAATTCTATGCTTCAGTACGTGTAGATATACGTAAGTCAACTCAGATCAAAGACGGAGACAATGTAATCGGTAATCGCACAAAAGTAAAAATTGTAAAAAATAAGGTAGCGCCACCTTTTAGAACCGCAGAGTTTGATATTATGTACGGAGAGGGAGTCTCTAAAGTAGGTGAAATACTAGATATGGCTGTAGACTTTGATATCGTTAAGAAAAGTGGGTCGTGGTTTAGCTATGGCGATACTAAATTAGGACAAGGACGTGATGCAGTAAAAGCTCTTATAAAAGACAATCCAGAATTAATGGACGAGCTTGAACAATTAATCAAGGACGAAATAAAAAATAAAGAAGCATAAAATTACTTCTAATAGAAAAAGGCTCTCTTATACAAGATAAGAGAGCCTTTTTCTATTATGTAAAAATCAACTAGGATTTGCTAAATTCTTCTTCCCATTGTGCTACTGGTTGATAAAGCAGATTATAAGCCTTATCTTTTAATTGTTTTCTATCTTCAATGGTTAATCCAATGGTTTCGATAGGTTCAAATACCTTTACAGGTACATTACCAGGGCGACCAATGCCCCAAACAAAGGGAAAATAGTGTCTCAAATGGCCAAAGGCAATTGGAACAATTGGAATCTGATGATCAATAGCTAAACGAAAAGCTCCATCTTTAAAACTATCGAGTATAATAGTTCGATCATCAGTTACCCCTCCTTCAGGAAATATGCAAATACTCAACCCCTTACTCAAACGATCTTGTGCACTTTCAAAAACTTGCTTTTTACTTTTTGCATCTCTTCTATCCACTAAAATACAAGTACGTTTATAGATAAAACCGAATATAGGGAGTTTTGAAAGCTCCTTCTTTCCAACAAATACAAAAGGATTGTCTTTAACTAAAATAAGCATCATCATGATGTCAAGCATAGAAGTATGGTTGGCAATAAACATATAACTCTTACCTCTTTCTAGCTGTTGAAAGCGTTCAATATGGTATCTCATTCCCAAACCATAGAAAACAATATATGCCCAAATACGTGCTAACTGAAAAAAATACTTATAGGTACGATCTGACCATATTGTAAACAAAAGAATTGGACTTAAAGCCAAGATGACGATAATCATCAAAATATAAAACCACAATCGCCATAACGAACTAAAAAAAGTTTGTAAATATCTCATCATTACTTAAAGCTTAATACAGAATTCTGATGACCAAATGTAAACAATAAAAAAATGTAAGATGTAATAAAACTAAAAACACCGTCAAAAAACCTATCTTTGTTACTCAATAAAAAATTATATTACGCAATGGCTAAAATTCTAACAGGAGTTCAGAGTACAGGAACTCCACACTTAGGGAATCTTTTAGGAGCTATTCTACCTGCAGTAGAAATGGCCAATAAAAAAGAGAATGAGTCTTTTATTTTTATTGCGAATTTGCACTCAGCAACGCAGATTAAAGACGCAAAAACATTAAGAGAAAACACCTATAGTGTAGCAGCTACTTGGCTTGCTTGTGGTGTAGATGTGAGCCACGTAACTTTCTACCGTCAATCAGATGTTCCGCAAACAACAGAATTGACTTGGTACTTAAGTTGTTTCTTTCCGTATCAACGCCTTACATTAGCACATTCATTTAAAGATAAAGCAGATGTATTATCAGATGTAAATGCAGGGTTATTTACTTATCCAATGCTAATGGCAGCTGATATTTTATTATACGATGCTGAATTTGTACCAGTAGGTAAAGATCAATTACAACATTTGGAAATAACACGTGATGTGGCATCTCGTTTCAACCATCAAATGGGAGAAACCTTCGTACTTCCAGAAGCAAAAATACAAGAGCAAGTTATGGTAGTTCCGGGAACTGATGGTAACAAAATGTCTAAGTCAAGACACAATACAATCAATATCTTCCAAACTGATAAAGTATTGAGAAAAGAAGTGATGAGTATCGAAACAGATAGTACACCATTAGAAGACCCAAAGAATCCAGATACTTGTAACGTATTTACAATCTATAAACTATTAGCTACTCCAGAACAAGAAAAACAAATGAGAGCTAAGTATCAAGGAGGTAACTACGGATATGGACATGCTAAACAAGAACTCTTCGAACTGATTGTAGAGAAGTTTAAAGATATTCGTGAGAAATACGATTACTACATCAACAATTTAGATGAAGTGGATCGCTTATTAGGTATAGGTGCAGAGAAAGCTTCAGTCATCGCAACAGGAACTTTAAATAAAGTTCGTGAGAAATTAGGATATACTAAAGTACAATAAAGTAAAAAGTCGATAAGTTAAAGCTTATCGACTTTTTTATACAATCTCGTAATACTTACCTGGTAAGGGACGAACACCCTCCTTTAATTCAAGATTAAGCAAAATAGTACTAACTTTATAAATAGGAAGGCTTGTTCCTAAAGCAATTAAGTCTAGCAGTTCCCTTTTCGCTTCAATCAAATAATCAAAAACCTGTTGCTCTTCTACTGTAAGATCAAGAAATAAAACTGGTTGTACTTGCTTTGTTTTTCGAGGCTCGCAATCCCAATTCAAAGCAGTAATAATATCTCTAGCAGAAGTCAAAAGTTGTGCACGATGCGTTCGGATAACTTCATTACAACCTTGACTCATAATATCATTAACTCTGCCAGGTACAGCAAATACATCTCTATTATAATCATTTGCATAATTAATCGTACTCATTGCCCCACCTTTAAAAGCACTTTCAATAACAATTGTAGCATAACTGATACCAGCAACCAAACGATTCCTTTGAATGAAATTCTCCCTCTCAATCTTACTGAACAAAGGAAACTCTGTTAGTAAACTACCGTACTCACAAATCTGGTCAGCTATAAATTGGTGATACTCTGGATAAACTCTATCTAATCCATGCCCAAGAATAGCGATGGTCTGAAGACCATTATCTAAAGCGCGCTTGTGAGCACACACATCAACTCCCTACGCTAAACCACTCACAATAACAGGGTTATAATACGATAAATCATCGACTAACTTTTCGCAAAAGGCAATCCCACGACTACTCGGTTGTCGAGTACCAATAATACTAATCACTCGACAGTTATTCCAATCGAATAATGGTTTTTTAGAATAAACAAGTAATGGACTATCAACACACTCTCTCAACAAACGAGGGTAATAATCATAATAATAATAATAAACAAAACAATTTGCCTTAATTAGCTCTTCCATCTCTTTCGCTGCTAATTCAAAAACAGACTTCTCCAATAATTTCTTATAGAGTTTTCGTTAATTTTAGGAACCTGAATCAATTCCTTAGAGGAGAGAGAAAAAACATTAGTAGCACTACCTGCGAATTCAATTAAACGCTTAGTCAATACAGGTCCAATACCGCTTATCTTAGTTAGAGCAATAGCATAAAACAACTCGTCGTCTGATAATTCTACCTTTGTCATATTAAAAAGTTTAAGTATATTACACTTATTAAAAGAGCCACAAAAACTAATCCAAAAAGGATAAAAAAGCATCGTTATTACTATTTAAAAACAAATAAATCAACCACTTAAAATAAAGCGATACAAATATAAGCGAGAAAAAAAGTTTGAAATATTTTAGGTTTAATGTACTTTTGTAAGATATGAATATACAGGCATACATATCAACACTTTTATACCGCTATCAATGCGTTATAATTCCAGGGTTTGGAGCATTCTTGACAGAAATGAGATCTTCTTATTTTGACAAGGAAAGCAACTCATTTTACCCACCTTCAAAAAAGCTATCTTTTAATGCGAGTATCACTAACAACGATGGTTTACTTGCAAACTACATAATGAGAGTAGAAAAGATAGGTTATGAAGACGCTTTACAAGCGATTAGAAACCTGGTTAATAAATGGAACAAGCAACTAGAAACAGAGGAAGCTTTAATTCTTGATGGTATTGGAACTTTTACAACAAATCAAGAGAATAAAATAACCTTTGAACCTGTAGCCTCTGACTTATTACTTAAGACTGCTTTTGGGCTTACACCACTTAATGCAGCAGTAATCGATAGACAAGCCCCACAGACTGTAGAAAAACAAATAGTGCCTATTCAAAGAAGAAGACCTGTATATAACTTCTTTAAATATGCTGCAACTATAACAATAATCGCGGGAATAGGCAGTCTATTGTACAACGAATATGACAATTACTTAGAAGCTCAAGCTGTACAAATAGAAAAAAATGTACAAACACAGGTCCAAAGCAAAATACAACAAGCTACCTTCGTAATGGAACCCTCTGCTACTACAATTTCTTTACCCGTAAAAAATGAAATTGAAGAAATAGTAAACACACCATATTATATTATTGCTTCGGCATACAGAAGTGAAAACAGTGCCCAATCAGTTGCTCAAAAGCTTAAAGAGAAAGGCTATACTAATGCACAAGCACTTAAGAGAACAAAATATGGAATGTACCCAGTGGCTTACGGTGGATATGCCACCCAAGTTGAAGCTCAAAAAGAACTAAGAAAAATCCATCAGACATTAAATACTGATGCTTGGATACTTGTTCAATAACGATATAACAAAATCCCGAAAACTGAAGGCTTTCGGGATTTTTATTTATAGTATATTTGCGCAAAATTAAAATACATGGACGCAAAATTAGTATCTGCATCAGCGACTTATATGACAGACTTGGTACTTCCAGGAGAAACAAACCCTTTAAACAATATGTTCGGTGGTGAACTATTAGCAAGAATGGATAGAGCAGCAGGTATTGCAGCTAGAAGACATTCTAGAAGAGTGTGTGTTACCGCTTCAGTAAATCACGTAGCTTTCAACAGACCTATTCCACTAGGAAGTGTAGTAACAGTAGAAGCTAAAATATCAAGAGCATTTAATAGCTCAATGGAAGTTTATATCGACGTTTGGATCGAAGACAGAGAATCAGGTTCGAAAAAGAAAGCAAATGAAGCAATATATACTTTTGTTGCTGTAGATGATACAGGACACCCAGTACAAATACCTGAAATACTTCCAGAATCAGACCTAGAGCAAGAGCGTTATATTGGCGCATTAAGACGTAAACAGTTGAGTCTAGTATTAGCTGGAAAAATGAAAGCAAATGAAGCAACAGAGTTAATCGCTCTATTCAAAGAATAACCATACCATACATATGAAAAAATCTATTTATTTGATACTTGTATTCCTATTTACATTACAAGTAACAGAAGCTTTAGCATGGGGAACTACTGGTCACCGCGTAGTTTCAGAAATCGCAGAACGCAATCTAACGAAGAAATCAAAAAGAGAACTTGCTAAAATCATTGGCAAACAACAACTTGCGTATTGGGCAAATTGGCCAGACTTTTTAAAATCAGACTCTGCATGGAAATTCGCAGACTCATGGCATTACATCAATCTTGATGCTAATATTGATAGAGAGGCATTTGACAATACATTAGCACAATCTACTGAGAAGAACCTATATAAGCGAACACTTTTACTAATAGATGAACTTAAAAATGGCAATTTAAGCCTTGAGGAAAAACAACAAAAGCTCTATTTCTTAATTCACTTAATTGGAGATGCTCACCAACCATTACACCTTGGTCGACCAGAAGACCTAGGGGGGAATCGCGTTAAAGTAGAATGGTTTAGAAAAAGTACTAACCTACATAGCTTATGGGATTCTGCTTTAGTAGATTTCGACAAATACAGTTATACAGAATATGCTACAGTATTAGATGTACACGACAAAAAACACAATACTGAAATTGTTAAAGGTTCTTTAGAAGATTGGCTATATGACTCCTATACTTTAGCTAACAAACTATATGATAGTGTTGAAGATAATCAATCTCTTAGTTACCGATACCATTATGACTTTAAATATGACGTAGAAAGTCAATTATTGAAAGGTGGTCTTCGTTTAGCCAAGGTATTGAATGAAATATTCGAATAAGAAAAGGAGACGCGTAAAACGTCTCCTTTTTTGTTTATATGTTATCGACTATAAGTAGTGCTTCCACTTCTTGAACTAGAGTTGCTATTCCCTCTTGAATAATTAGAACGACTATAACTGCTGTTGTTACTATTTGTTCCACTATTACCTCTTGAGTAATTGGAGCGACTATAACCGCTGTTGTTACTACTTGTTCCACTATTACTTCTTGAGTAATTAGAACGGCTATAACTGCTGTTGTTACTACTTGTTCCACTATCCCCTCTTGAGTAATTAGAGCGGCTATAACTGCTGTTGCTACTACTTGTTCCACTATCCCCTCTTGAGTAATTAGAGCGGCTATAACTGCTGTTGTTAGAATAAATATTACCTCTACTATAGTTTAAATCACGCTGGTTAGTATAACCTGCTTCTTTATAAGTCGTACGAAAATCTCGACTAGGATTACTCTTCTCATAATATGTTGTACGATTATTAGCATACATTGATTCCGCTCGATAACTATAGCGATATGGATGATAGAAATAATTATTGTTCACATTAATATGAGCGTGAACATGGGTTACATAACGTTGAGTCGGGTAAGGTGAATACGAGTAATAATAACTAGGATAATACCCCCAAGACCAACCCGAATAATAAGGTCGATAAGAAGAACTCCAAAAGATCGAAAACAAAGGAGGCTGAGTATAATATACCGGTTCATAAATATAGTTTGGACCATAAAAAAATGGATTCCCTACAAATTGAATATAAGTCGTTCCTCTACGGTTGTCCTTTTCAATCTCAATCGTCAAGACATCTTGATATAGATCTCTCCCAAGAACAGCTTGGACTATTATTAGGTGTGTATAATCCTCAACAACTTCTACAACTCGTAGATAATCTACATAACCGTCATTATTCAAATCAAGATTTGAAATACGCGCGTTAGGGTCATTTAAACGATATTCAAAATCGGCTAAATCAGTCGATTGCCCAAATATAGAGGCAACAGCTTGAATATCTAAATTATCACTAATTCCATAATTCACAGCCTGTATAGTAGTTTTTTGTGCCATTATTACTCCACCTATCAACAGGGAAAATAGACACATCAAAAATCTCAACTCTTTCATAATCAAATAGTATTTTAATTGACAAGAGTAAGTTTAAAAACAATAAACGTACCAATGCAATAGCAAGATACAGAAAATGAAGATATCAAACCTTTAACAACTTGCTAAATTATTAATGTATAAACGTATAAGTCTCAAATCAGCAATAATTCTTTTTAGCCTAGACCAACTATTAGTCTCACATTTTTACTAATTTTGTCATATAACTCACATTCATGATAGAAAGAGAAGAAATAAACTTTGAGCGTTCAGTAATAGTAGGAATTATTACACAAGACCAAGATGAGTCAAAACTTAATGAGTATTTAGACGAATTAGAGTTTTTGACCTTTACTGCAGGAGGACAAGTACATAAACGTTTTTCTCAAAAAATGGATAGACCAAATCCAAAGACGTTTGTAGGTACGGGAAAAATGGAAGAGATACATCAGTATATTGTAGAAAACGATATACACACGGTAATCTTCGATGATGAGCTATCTCCAGCACAACAAAAAAACATCTCTAAATTACTCGACTGCAAAGTACTAGATAGAACAAACCTCATCTTAGATATATTTGCACAACGTGCGCAGACTTCTTATGCAAGAACTCAAGTAGAGCTTGCCCAATTTCAGTATTTACTTCCGCGATTATCAGGGATGTGGACACACCTTGAGCGTCAAAGAGGAGGAATTGGTATGAGAGGACCAGGAGAAACAGAAATTGAAACAGATAGACGTATTGTACGTGATAGAATAGCCCTATTAAGAGATAAACTAAAAGTGATCGATAAACAAATGGCGTCTCAACGTAGCAACCGCGGTGCTATGGTGCGTGTCGCTTTAGTAGGGTATACAAATGTTGGTAAGTCAACATTAATGAATGCTATTGGTAAAAGTGAGGTATTCGTTGAAAATAAACTATTTGCCACACTTGACACAACAGTACGAAAAATTGTAATTGGTAATTTACCTTTCTTACTTTCAGATACAGTTGGATTTATCCGTAAGTTACCAACTCAATTAGTTGAATCATTCAAAAGTACGCTAGATGAAGTAAGAGAAGCAGACCTGTTATTACATGTCGTTGATATTTCACATCACGATTTTGAAGATCATATAGCTTCAGTAAAAGAAATTCTTAAAGACATAAAGAGTGATGATAAACCAACTATAATGATTTTCAATAAAATTGATGCTTATGTACCTGAAACTATTCAAGAAGATGACCTAATGACTGAGCGTACCTCTAAACATTACTCTATCGAAGAGTGGAAGAATACTTGGATGAATAAAGTTGGTGAAAACAACGCCATATTTATTTCAGCTACGAATAAAGAAAACTTCGAAGAATTCAGAAAAAAAGTTTACGAAAAAGTAAGAGAAATACACATAACACGTTTTCCTTACAACAACTTTTTGTACCCAGACTACGATCATTTATTGGGAGAAAATTCAGAAGAATAAAATTTATAATTGCTTAGATTCAACAAATAAATGCAACAGCATTTAAA